>CAKPGT010000041.1 GCA_934155185.1 uncultured Bacilli bacterium | reverse complement strand
TCTTTAGCAATAATACCTGTAAAACCATCTGAACTTGTACATCCAAAATCTACTAATTCTAAGTTTCTATCTAAAGCAATCATTCTTTCCGTTTTACCAGTTCCAGTTTTACCATGTAAGAATACTGCTATGTTACAATTTAAACATATTTCAATTATTTCTTCTTCAGTTAGTGTATTAAAGTTAAATTTATATCTATTATTTTCTACAGTTTCATCTTTAAAAACTACAGAAGGACTCATATGTTCTAATTCGTCATTAATACTTTTAATAAAGCCATTATTTAAATATCTCCTTAAATCACTATGGTCATAATTTCTTTCTTTACTATCAAATGGAGCAGCCATCAAAATAGCCGATGAATATATCATTCTTGCTTCTTTATCTACAATAAATGGTATTTTATCAACTTTAAGATAAATATCTTTATCTAATTCTGCTATTGTACCATCACTTAATACACATTTATCAACTCTATTTCGATATTTAATAAATCTGATTCCAAAAACTTCATATTCTTCATATTCAACATCATTTATATTATGGACTCTACCTGTTTTTATTAATAGTTTGCTTTTTGTTTCAAACAATTTATTTATAGTATTTCCACCCATACCAGTTATTGCATGTAATGGATATTCACAAATTAAATCATCTATTTTATTAACATCAAAATCTTCTATATCATCAAAAGAAACTGCTATTCTGACACCAATTGTTTCTTTTTCAGAATATGCAAAAGACATACTATTATTTTTAGTAATATGCTTTGTTGTTCTAACTTTTCTTTTATCATTATTTGATAATCCATCATACCAATAATCACCATTACCTGTTGATGGTTCAAAATCAACATCAGATATACGACCAAGATCCGAACAATAACAACCTAATCCTATACTTTTTAATGTTTGAATCATTGAAGATTCTTCCATTTGTTGTTCTTTTAAAATTCCTATTTTATTAATTTTCATAAAGTTCCCCCTTAACGTTCAGTTATTATAACATAAAATTGAAAATTTTACAACTTTCGCCCTTATTTTTAAAGAAAACTTATAAAATTAACAAAAAAATAATATGAATTAAATTCATACTATTCTTAGTATATCAAATGACAGTATGACAGCACATTTTGGGTGGGTACCTCATAATTTTTCGTGTCATTCCTGTCATTATTTTTCTTTTGTAATAAATTCATATTTTCTTTGTAATTCTTTTAAAAACTTTTCAATAGCATCTGCTTTATTTAAATATCTTCATTTATGTTTTCTTGTTCTTTTAAATATTTATGTATAACTGAAAAATATTCTTCTATATCCATTCCTAAATGTCTTTTTTGTTCTATAAAATGTTGCATATGTTCAAATTCAGTTTTATATTGTTCACGCATTTTATAGTATTTTTCATAAGATACAATAATATTTTCTTCTCCATATTCTATTGTTACATCTGAATAACCAACTAATTTAGCAGTTTGTTCAAATGGTAAATCTAAAATCGTAATTGTTCATTAATCATTATAACACCTTCTTTAAACTAGCTTTAATTTCAGGTTGTCTATTTTCTATAGTA
>CAKPGT010000040.1 GCA_934155185.1 uncultured Bacilli bacterium | reverse complement strand
ATTCGAATGAAATTTTAAATGCACCACTAAAAATACTAATGGTCACTTTAGTCTTTCAATAATCATACTTGTAAAATTTAATAGAAATTATATAATATATAACACTGTTTTACCCATAACTGAAAGGAGATTTTGAAAATGGGAAAACATTTAAATTTAAGTCAAAGAATTCTTATAGAAAGTAATCTTAATGAAAATACTAGTTTAAGAAAGATTGGAATTATGTTAGGAAAACCTCATACAACTATTTCTAGGGAAATATTAACAAGAAGAGTTTTAAGTAAAGGAAATCGTTTTAATAATTTCAATACAAAATGTGATAAAACTAATAAGGCTCCTTTTGTATGTAATGGTTGTCCTAATAAAAATCAATGTAGGAAAAACAAATATTTTTACTATGCTAAAGATGCTAATGATAATTATCGCACTACTTTGGTAGAATCTAGAGAGGGCATTGATTTTGAAAATGATACGTTTAGAAAAATGGATAAGATAATCAAAGAAGAAGTTGATAAAGGACATTCATTTTATATGATTGTATTAGATCACCCAGAATTTGATATTACTGAAAGAACTTTATATTATTACCAAGAAAAAGGCTATTTATCTTGCAAAAATATTGACTTACCTAGAATTGTTAGATACCGCAAAAGGAAAAGAAATGTTTCTAAAAATAAAAGTGAAAGAAAGGAAAACGAGTGCAAAATTAATCGCACCTATCAAGACTTTATTAAATATAAAGAAGCTAACAAAATAACTTATTATGTAGAAATGGATACAGTGGAGGGTGTTAAAGGACATTCTGCTCTACTTACTTTAAACTTTGTTCCTTTTAATTTTATGTTAGCATATAAATTAAAAACTCAAACCATATCCGAAGTTACTGATAAAATTAATGAATTAAAAAAATTATTAGGTTATGAATTATTTCATAAAATATTTCCAATTATGCTAACTGACAATGGTAAAGAATTTAAAAGACCAGATTTAATCGAAGATAATGGTCAAGATGTAGTTAAAACAAAAGTATTTTATTGTGATTCTAGAAGAAGTGACCAAAAAGGAAGCATTGAAGTAACACATGAATATATAAGAAGATTTATAGAACAAGGAGTTAACTTAGACAAATATTCTGATGAAGATATACTGTTAATGATGAATCATATAAATAATACTAGGAGAGAAAAATTAAACGGTGATACCCCATTTAATTTAATGAAAGAAAAAATAGGAGAAGAGAATATAAAAAAACTAGGTTTTTATTTTATCCCCTCACAAGATATTATACTTAAACCTAGTCTATTCAACAAAGATAATAATAAATAACGAAGCCTACGGCGTAGTTTATTTATTATTATCCTGATGGGTAAAATGGCACATTTAATCATTCATATTTTGACACCATAAATGGTGCATTTAGTCATTCACGGTTTCGTGTTCGACACTTTTTTGCGTGGAATGAAAAACTAATTTTACCACTTTTTAATAGTATATAATCAATTTTATATACTATTTTTGGTCCATTTACTCATTCAGTTCCCTTATTTTACAACATTTTTTTACTTTGGTCAATTTAATTTTTCATTTGAGC
>CAKPGT010000039.1 GCA_934155185.1 uncultured Bacilli bacterium | reverse complement strand
ATTTATTTTATCATCATAACTTAATTTTCCCATATAAAAACCTCGCTTCTTGTGTCCAAGAAACGGGGTTCATATCAAATCTACTCTACTTATTAATATAATCCCCATTTTGCAAACTCTTCAAATCCGCCTATTTGTTTAATGTATTCTTTAGCTTCTTTAACTATTTTTTCATAAGGAATGCCATCTACTGTTTCATCCCCTATGGCGCAGCTTATATTAACTGTTTTGTTTAACTTTTGAGCTTTTTTAAATGCATAAATATTTACAGAAACATCAGCTTTAGATAAATCCTTACCATGAAGACCTCCGCCTGTTATACTATCTGCCATATCAGAACCAAGCTTTCTATTTACTGCGCCAGTATCAACGTTTATTCCGCCGCTCCAAGGTCCAAGTGGGTTGATAATTGCGCCTGGATACATCTTTTCTAAATCAGAAGTTTTAGCATTGCTTTGACAAATGATTAGTTTATCTTTATCTAGTATATACTTTCCATCATAAGGGTATTTTTCAAATATGTCCCTTGCGATTTTTGATAATTTCTTTTGTTCAGTTGTTAATGGAACTCCTTTAAAAATACCATTATCACCGCATCTTATTTTTCCTTCTTGATTGTCTTTTAGATGAATATCCTGCTTTACTAATTTTAAATTCAAGCTAACATTAGAACCTGAGATTCTTCTTACAATATTACTTATTTCACCATGTGTAAATTTTTCTGAAGTCTCTAGTATAATACTGCAAGTATCATGACCAATAAGTATTTCAGTTGCAATTTTACAATTGTCATTTTTTTGATACGCTAAATCAACAATAGCACCTGCAATTCTGTCTGCAATTTTGTCTGGATGACATGGGTTTACTTTTTCTATCATTTTTATTCCTCCTTCTTTTCATCTCACAAAAAAACATCCAAGATAACTTTACCTTGAATGCATTTAAAGTTATCTTATCGTTCTAGCTTTACCACCTAATTTAATAGGTTGGTGTGACATCATAGGGCTAGTCCCTCAATCACTCTTTATAAGATGTTAACTACATTATAATACAAATCTTATTAAAAATAAATACTATTATAATTTTTTTCTCTTTAAAAATATTTTTACAACATAGAATAAGAAAATGGCCATTATTGCTACATATACCCAAATGAGAACTATATTAAGTACACCGTTTGTATATTTATTTATAACATCAGGTACTGATGGTGGTGTATATGTTTTAATAAATTTTCTAACTTCTTTAAATGGAATAAAACCATTAATAATATTTAGTATCCTAAATAATATATCAATTACACCAAATCCAAATATATAAGTTTGAAATCTCTTAGAATATATAATTACAAAAACTAAAAGTACAACTAATACAACTAAATCTAAATACATATTAAATACCTCCAACTACTGTAAAAATAATAACATAATATTTAAAAAAATGAAACCCTAATGACTTCATTTAGTTAACAATATGTTTCCCTTTTAACAGTAGTATAGTATGTTACTAAAATGGCATTTTAGTTAATTACTTTGTAAAAGCACCTGTACGAAGAACATATGTTTGCTATAATTATATATAGGAACACTTGATAGTTGGGTGGAGCCAAACTTCTTGAAAGAAGGGAGGCGAGAATATGAACAAGAAGGATTTTTTAATTCTATCTCTAGTAATAATTATCTTCCTTTTATTATTCTTACTATTTATAGTATTAATATAAAAGAAATCCACCTAACTCAGCAATGATTTAGGTGGAACCAATTAAAACGGCAACACTCAACATGCGACATTCAGTGTTCCTTTAATATTTTATGGAGATTTCTCCATCTATATACATAATAACATAAAAACGGCTTTTTAGCAAGCCGTTTTATTTTTTACTCGAAAAATTCGAGTTTCCTATCAATCTGGTGGACTGTTAGGGATTCGAACCCTAGACCCACTGATTAAGAGTCAGTTGCTCTACCAACTGAGCTAACAGTCCAAATAAATTACTTTATAAGTATAACACATTTATTTGTATTTGAAAAGTATTTTTTTCAAAATGGTGGACGCTATAGGACTCGAACCTATGACCCCCTGCTTGTAAGGCAGGTGCTCTAACCAACTGAGCTAAGCATCCAAAACTAATATTATTCTACTATATATAATAGAAAATATCAATATATTTTTAAAAAAAAGCAACTATAAAAGTTGCTTTACCATTCCCCTACACTTGGAATTCTAATTATCCATTTTGTATGGCATTTAACATATTCTAGTTTTTTTCCTTCAAACATTACGTCTTTTGATGAAGTAAAATAAGTTGTATCACTAGTAGAAATACTATCTTGTCTTTCTAAGCTTGTTGTATAAGCAATTATAGGATGACCAGTTAATGCTATACTAAGCCTTGCAGCTCCCTCTTCTGTAAAAAAAGAAAACCAGCAGTACATTAAAAGAAGTACCATAATTAGAATATTTACTATTCTCATTCCTGCTTTTATAACAAGTATAACAAGCCCAATTACTATTATTAATACAATCCATTTAGATATTTCTGCCATCATCATAAAATGTCGAGTAGACAAGTCTCGACTTTCACCTCTCTTTCTTTTCTTAGTGAGAGGTTAGTCTCATTGCCCCTCACAGA
>CAKPGT010000038.1 GCA_934155185.1 uncultured Bacilli bacterium | reverse complement strand
TTTCTTATCGTGTGTAAAATGCCAAATAATTAAGGCAACACCAACACTATGATCTAAATTAGAATACCAATATCTAATATTAAAGCATTTAGAATAATCTGTACCACAACTTATACTTATTTTACTAATTCTTTCCATTTCAGGAGTATCAATATACTCTAATAACCATTCCGGAAATTCTGGCGATAGAATACTAAAATATTCTTTTACTTCATCATTTAAACTATCATAATATTTTTTCATTTTTTTCACATCCTTATATTATATTATAAACAGGTATCTGCAAAACTTCTGCCAAAATCATTCTGCATAATTACTTGACCTTGAATATCAATACTAGTTGTTATTCCATTACCTTCAGCACGATTCATATTATCAAGTACTATTTTATTATTTACTATAATATTAACTGTTTTAAAACAATTATAGTCAAAACCATTAATGCTATTATTTTCGTGATGTATTAATCCTAATCTTATCAAATTAGAAATAGATGTAGATAATTGAAATTCATCACCCAAATCTAACAATTCCATGACTATATAATTTGGATAAGCGCTACTATAAAATCTATTACTATTATTTATTTTTAATATTACATGTGCACAGGCAACTTGTCTTAAATCTTGTAATCTTTTAAAAACTTTTGCATCCAATGGCGTTAATTGTCTTATTATTTCAACATAACTAGGATGTGCTTTATCTTTTATATCTTTATTCATTGATGAAGTTAGTAAGTTCAAATACATATTTCTTAGTTCATCTTTGTCATAAGTATATTTTAATGCTTCAAGCGCTGGCCCTGCAATCATTAAATCTGGTTCTACTAATTTTTCTTCTGGTATAGAACTCAGTTTTTGTTCTAATTCATTTTTAAAATCTTCTAATTTATACTTAAAGAGTGCATTAGCCTTTTTTACCGGATAGAAAACAACATTGTTAAATAAACCTACTACAGATTCAATTATTTCTCCAGTTTGCACTACTGTAGCTTTAACACCATCATTATAAACATCTTTCGCAACAACCTTCGCAACTTCTTTTGTAATTTCCAAAGCTTCCTCTGTCATAATACACCTCCTAAAAGTAATAACTGTTAAATATTATACTATAAAACTACAAAATTAGCGATACATCTATTGAAATATTTATTAATATTATATATAATGAATTTATTAGAGAGATTTAATCAAATCTTATAGTCTTAATTTCGCATACGTGTATAATTAAGGCTCCATTAGAAATCAACTTGCGGACTTAATTGTTCGTAAGTTTTTATTTTATATAAAACTTAAAAAGTTCTCTTTCTTTCAAGGAGAAAAACTATGAGATGTGTTATTTATGTAAGAGTACCTACTGACGACCAAAAAGAGGAAAAATTTATCAAAATAATTTAATCCTCTTTTTGGTTTTTTTGGATATGGGAATAAAATCTATGTCTAGCCAGCACTGAATTTATACTCCCGTACAAATTCGTATGTGGGGAATTCTCACCCTTTTATTTTTTGAGATAAAATGTATTATTAATTATTCAACTTCCATTTTGGTGGATAAATATATTCTATTATTTCTTTCTTAGGTACATAATGTTTTTTTATTTTGGTTCTATTTGATTTTAAATCTGGTAAAGCTTGTCTACAATACTTATCTAGTTCACAAAATATATTTTGACAATCTATAAGTTGTAATGGTCTATTACCAATTCTTTTAAAATCTAAATTAAGCCTTTTAAATTCTTCATCTTGATGTTCATACATATATCTGATTATATCTTCATTACTCATTTTACCTTTATCAATAAAACACTTTTTAATTCCACGAAGTGATCCTGGTCCAGCTACTGTAAATTCATCTTCTTTCCAATTTACCACTTCACTGTAATTTATATCAGTCACTAATTGATAAGCCATGAAGTTTCCAATTAATGGATAACTTTTTATAATATTAAATGCTTCTTCCATAGTATTACATTTAACTATTTTTTCTTGTATTTTGTCTTCATTGAACATTTTATTAAGTAGTGCCAAATGATTATCATGTTTTCTATCATATCCAAACGCTTTATTAGCACAACTTATATAAGCATCATTATATATTTTAATACCGTTTGATATAGCATTTTCCAATACTTTGGAATAATCTTTTACATTAAATGTCTTTAAAGTAATATCTTCAAAATTATTTAATAATAATTCCCAAGTAGATTCTTTATTGAATAATTTAAATAATAATATTCTAAACAACATATCTTCATCAGAATACTTTTTACCATTATATATAACATTTTTTAATAGATACTGACTAACTCTATCATTAACTCTATAACTATTACAAAACTTATATTCTTGTAATATTTTATCGTTAGTCCACGGAACAGATTCTCCATTTATTTTTTTCCAAAATATATTTTGTCTTTCACAAGCAAAATACCAATATAAATCATATACTTCTTGTCTTTTCTTCATATATCTACCTCATACACTTTGGATCTTTTGAATTAATACATCTTTTTAGAGTTAAAACTTTATTATCACTTTCAGTATAATTAGCAATTATCTTTTGTCCTATACAACCACTTTTACATATAGAGTATTGTTCACAAGCAGAACAAGAATTATCAGCATTAAATTTTCTAATATTGCTAAAATACTCTGAATTATACATTTCCATTAATGAGTTTTCTTTTATATTTCCACTAATACCTAGTTTAGTAAAATATTTAATAGAATCACACGGATAAGCTATTCCATCAAAACCAATTATCATTATTTCATCTGCTATTATACAAGGTGTATTTTCAATGCCAAGTATATTCCAAGGAGTACCTAATCTAATTTTATCTTTATCATTTGAGTTTAAATAAAGGTTTTTGATTGCTAATAATTCTTCTTTTGATAAGTCCATATCAGTAGTCCCTTTACCATGTGGAACAAACCTTAATAAACTAACTCTATTAAAGTAACATCTATTTTTAAATGTTTCAACGGTCTCATTTACAACTTGTTCTAATCTAGAAAAAGAATCTTTTGAAACAGTATAATGAAACCCTAATCTTGCATTATTGTTTTCAAATACTTTATCAAAGAATTCAGTTTTATCATAAACTGAAATATCTTCTTCATCAGATAGTGAATCAGCAAGTGAATAAACTATTTTATTTAATCCTAAAT
>CAKPGT010000037.1 GCA_934155185.1 uncultured Bacilli bacterium | reverse complement strand
ATTTGATAAGGACTATTACATTGTATAAATATTAACTTATAGCATATAATAATATTGAAAAGTGCCTAGAAAACTTTAGAAGCTCTAGGTCTTTTTCATTTATTTTATAAAATTAACCAAAAAATGTTGAAATAAAGAATATATATGGTACAATGCATATAGAAATTAGTTGTTTATCAACTATTCCTAAAGTTTCTGATATACTTTTTGTCCGTACCAATGTATGTGACTAGATATTATTATCTAGTTTTTTTATATAATATTATATTAATTCAATCCTAATTCCTAAAACTCCATATCGCTTTTGTTTTTCTTTCGTATAAAATTGCTCAAGAACACCAAGCAATTCTTCTTTTGTCATAGATTTATCTGATAAAATAGAAATATCAAAATCTTTAAACATATCATCAAAAGAATTATATCTTAATAGTCCAATAACCTTAGCGTTAAATGATTCTTTTAATTCAGGCTCTTTTAAAAATTTGATGGTATCTCCAATTTTAATTTGCTGTCTTTTTTCATCAAAAAGTCTAATTTCGATTCTCTTTGTACCGTTAAGTATAAAATTATAGTACTCAGGTTGTAATTTCATTTCATGTTCCATATTATTTTTTCCCTTTCATTTTAACTTTTACATATCATCTGCTTTAATTTGATATTTATGAAAAGCTTCATATATTAAAATTTTATCATTTTTTAACACTTATGTTAAATATATACTATAATACTAATTAAAGAGGTAATTATATGACTTATAAAGAAATATTTGATAGTTTATCAAAATCAAAATTTAGAAGCAGTTTTCACTTAAAAGCAAAAGACATTAATTACATAGATGAAAAGGGATTCGAAAATATCAAAAAACATGCAAATGATTTTATCAAAAAAAGACTAGCTCTTAGCTATATCCCAAATGATGGTAAACAAACACCTATGAAGCATCATCCAGTTTTTATTGCTCAGCATGCAACTGCAACATGCTGTAGAGGCTGTCTTTTTAAATGGTATAAAATTCCTAAGGATAGAAATTTAACAGATAAAGAAATAAATACCATAGTTAATATAATTATGCTGTGGATAAAAAAAGAATATGACTCTGTTAAGAAATCATATTTATAAATTGCTCTAGCGTTATACTTTTTTGTATTGGATATCTTGGAATTTTATATTTATTTGAATTTCTAGTAGCTTTCACATTGCCACCTATAAACGCAAGTTTAAAACCAGTTTGTTTTAATAATTCAATTGATTTTTCTGAATATGCGTAGAATGGAAAAGCAAATGCAGTATTTGTTCCTAAAATATCAACGGATGCTTTTAAATCTTTTAGTACTTCTTCATCACTTAGGCACAGCATTTTAGCACCCCTAGTTACATTCTTACAAAAACTTTCGGTATGCATATCATTAGTATGTGACTCTATTTCCAAATTCTTTGATACATAGTTTGATTTATCCCACCATCCTGTTATTAGAAATAGCGTTGCTTTTGCATCATATTTTTCTAAAAGCGGTATTAGTTTATTACCATTATGAAATCCAGTTCCCTGAGCGCCATCATCTACTGTTATTAAAACACTTCTTTTAGGAAGCTCTATCTCACCATACATCCATGCTTTAAATTCTTTCATAGTTAAAGTCTTATAGTTATTATCTTTTAAATACTTTAATTGTTCCTCAAATTTCTTAGTACTAATAAATATACTCTGATTTCCCTTTTCAGTAGCTTCATCATAGAAAAAGTGATAATTTAAAACTGCTATACGGCTTGCATTACCAGTCATACTAGGTAGTGCTTTCTTTTCCTTATATGAAACTTGCCTTTTAATTTCATAGCTATTATCAGATGAATCACTTACCTTATATAATACCTCATATTCTCCTTTTTTATCCTTATTAATATTATTAGTAACTATAACTTTATCTGTTATATCACCATCATAATTATCAGTTGCTAAATAACCAGGTTCCTTATACTCATCACCTACCGTAAGTGAAATCTTACTATCACCTTTTAAAGTTATAACAGGTTTTTCTTCATCAACTACTTTAACTTCTCTAATTACATTCTTATATAAACTTTTACCTATACCCTTTTTTCTTATGACATAAGTAATTTTATATGTTCCAATCTTTTTAGTATCTACTTTTCCTTTAACTGACACATAACTAGATAAATCTTTTTTTCTAAAACTTGCTTTAGCACCATATTCCTTATATTCCTCTTTATACTTAATAATTATTTGTTTTTTATTGTTTAATTTTATCGATAATTTATCTTCTCTTAAATATATATTTCTGTATGCTAAATATCCTATTAATACTACCGCAATTAAGCAAGCTAAAGTTATAATAATAATTTTTTTATTTTTAGACATATTTTACTCTCCAATATAAATATATATTCATTTTATGCAATTGTAAAGTATTTTTATAAGTTTCTTTTAATATTGTCTATTTCTTTTTGCATAGCATTTACCATTTTCTCGAGCATTCTAATTGTTTCATTATTATCATTAAAAGAATCATCATAGTTAAAATTAGAAGATTGATTTGAAAAAGTAGCTGAATTATTTCTTCCAGTTTCTGTAGAATCTTTAGGTTCAAGTCCTCTTTCTTGCATTACAGCTCGATAAAAAGCATTTGTTGATAAAACCTGAGCTGCAAGCATAAGCCAGTTACCTATCGCATTTTGCTCATTTGCTGTTAAATCATCAATTAGTATGTATCCTACAACTACAGCAGATAAAGAAAAAAGTTTAGGAGGAATATTAGGTAGCAAAAAAAGACCTCCTTACCATTAAATTATATTCTATTAAATAAGTAATTTTAACTTAATTAAAAGCAAGTTCAACATCTATATTTTCGTCTTTAATTGCTATATAAAGATATATAAAACCACTAATAGCTATTAAAAGCGAGCCTAAAAATGATAAAAATACTAGTCTTTTCTTTTTATCAGAATCACTAGGAGATAGTTTTCTTAAGTCGTCTAAAGAATCTTTTAAAAAGTAAATGTATACAAAAACCAATATAACAAATATTAAAACAGTTAAATCTTGATATTTTTTCTTACTATTTAAATCACCTGTTATAAAATACTTTCTTTCTAAAGAATTAGAATAAAAACTTAAGATTATTATTCCAATATATACTATCCAAACAAATTCTTCTGCTTTTAGCTGTTTTAGTCTGCCTTTAATCTCATCATTACTCATATTTAATTATATGAATTTATTTTCTAAATACGCCGTATAATCTTGTTATCATATTATAAAATATTGGTGCTCTATAAACACTCTTTACGTTTTTATCTTCTATCGCTCTAACTACTTTAACTACTATAGAGTCTAGTTCCTTTTTTTCACCAAGCTTAAATAAAGCATGTTCTAGATTGTATAACTCGTTTTTAATATCTTTAAAATATTTTCCATTGTCATATTTACTATCAATTAATACTTGATTAAATCCTGTATGATATAATCCTGGTTCTATTATCGCTACTTTAACATTTGTTCCTATTAAAGATAGTTCTTTTTGTAGTGCCTTACCTATCATAGTTATGCTCGCTTTCGTTGCTGAGTAAATTCCTAAAAATGGTACTGATATTATTCCTGCTATAGAGGATGTAAGAATTATTCTTCCTTTGTTTTTATCTACCATTTGCCTTAATATAAGTTTTACTAATTTAAAGTTTGAAATAACATTTACATCAAAGCATTCTTCTACTTTATTCATATCTGCTTCTAATATAGAACCTGAATATGCCATTGCAGCATTACTATATAACACATCGATATTTAGACTTAGCACTTTTTTAATATCGGCCTCATTTGTTACATCAAGTTTTAAAACTTCTATATTTTTTTCGTTTTTAAGTTTTTGTTTTACTACCTTTACTTCTTTTTCTTTGTGGCATGTAAGATATACTTTATGTCCTCTTTTAGCAAGTACTAAAGCTGATAGAAATCCTATTCCACTACCAGCACCTGTTATTAATATTTTCATATAAAAATCACCATTATTATGGTGATCAATTTAGTTAGTTTTATTCATTAATAATTCTTCAAATTTATTTAATATATCATATATGTTTGTGCAGCTCATAAAGCATATTACAGCATTTTTATGGTTTAGTAGTTTTGATACAGTTTCTATTGATATTTTTTCTGAATTAGGAATTCTCTTAATTAGTTCATCACTAGACGTGCCAGGATAGTCTTCCTTTTTTTCTCTATCACAGTGTATATCCATTACATATGCTTTATCAGCTGTTTTAAGAGCGCTTGCAAAGTCTTCCATTAAAGCTTTAGTCCTAGAATAAGTATTAGGCAAAAACACAGCAACAACTTCTTTATTAGGAAATTTTTGTCTAGCAGAATTAATTGTTACTCTAAGTTCTGTTGGGTGATGTGCATAATCATCTACCGTTATAACATCACCAAAAGTTTTTAATTTAAATCTTCTTTTAGCATTAGAAAAAGTATGAAGTGAGTCATGAACTATATCCTTACTTATTCCCTCTATATTACATATTGCTATACATGCAAGTGCATTTAATACCATATGATTTCCATATAAAGGAACATCAAAGTGTCCATAAAAATCATTATTTATATAAACATCAAAACAAGTACCAGTTTCTTTTAATACAACATTTTTAGCAACTATATCATTATTATCATTAAATCCATAGTATATAACCTTGTTTTTAAGTTTCATTTTTCTAACGTTTAAATCATCTCCGCATGCTATAACTACCTTTGCTTTATTTGCAAATTCTTCAAACGTACTTATTATTTCATTTATATCTTTGTAACATTCAGTATGTTCAAGCTCTATATTAGTTACAATAGCAAAGTAAGGATTATAAGATAAAAAATGTTTTTTATATTCACATGACTCTAATACAAATAGTTCATTTTTCTTATCAGCAAAGCCTGTTCCATCACCAATAAAATAATTGCATCCTATATTTTCTTTTAATATGTGTGAAATCATTGTACTTGTTGTTGTCTTACCATGTGTACCTGACACTCCAATAGTTTTAAATTCCCTACTTAAATTGCCTAGCAAATCATTATATGGTATTATTTTAAGCCCAAGACTTTTTACTCTTTTAATCTCAGGATGTTCTAAGCTAAAAGCTTTAGAATATGTAACAATTGTATCTTTATCTATTTCATGGTTACCATCTGTATATATTTTTATACCTCTTTTATCTAATCCTTCTTGAGTAAATTTATATTCTTTCGTATCATCATAACCAGAAACTTCGTTACCTAAATCAAATAATATCTGAGCTAAGGTTGACATTCCAGAACCTTTTATTCCTATACAGTAATATTTCATAGTAGTATCACCTCTCATATAATTAATTATATCACTTTTAGCTAAAAAACTGTATGAATTTGATGTTATTTATGATATAATTTTCTTGTAATTGCCAGTATGGCGGAATTGGTAGACGCGCTGGACTCAAAATCCAGTGATAACAATATCGTATCGGTTCGACCCCGATTACTGGCACCATTAAAGATTTATTCGAACTAGAAATAGTTCGTTTTTTCTCGTTTAAAAATATATAGTGGCCGAAAAGTG
>CAKPGT010000036.1 GCA_934155185.1 uncultured Bacilli bacterium | reverse complement strand
AAAATAGTAGAATATTTAAAGAAAAATAATAAGATAAATAGAAATATAGTTGAACAATTATTAGATATTTCATCGACGAGAGCTAAAAATATATTAAATAATATGTGTGAAAATGAATTAATAATTATGATCGGTAATGGAAGAAATACAATGTATGTGTTAAAATAGATATATATTGGTTCATATATATAATGTTCGACAAAGAAAGCTATAAACCTCTACGTCATTGGCACCAGATTGATTAATACTCGAACTTTTCGGGATAAATATAAAAAGGCTATCGGGAAATTAGGTAAATAATTTTCTAACAATCTTTTTTAATTAGTAAAAAAAGTCTTGAACAAAAGACTTTTATTATAAAGGTTCTTTTTTTCAAGATTGAAGAACGGCACTCACATCAAATTGCCTTGCCAATAATCATTATAAGAAAGGATGCTAACATGTCTAAACTAACTATTGTAATAGATAACTTAGGGCATAACGAATTAAGAAATTATTTAATGTCACTAAATGGAATATTTAATGTTAAAATCAAAAATATCAAATATCTAGAAGTATATTTAGAATATGATTCTAATTTAATAACACCAAACATAATTAAAATGGAAATTTTATTATTTTTAGATATTTTTAAAACTCCCTCTATTCTTTCTTTTAATAAGTATCCAAAATTCAAAACATTCAATTATACAATAATTAGAGATGATATCTGCTGCGAGTACTGTTTAAAAGGTGCAATAAATGACCTATTTGAAATTGAAGGAATAGAATCGGCTAAAAGTAATTTTGATAAAGCTTACTTTAGTATTCCTAGAGAAAAAATTATGGTGAATATAAAATACAATCCCAATCTTATAGATAATAATAAAATAAAGCAAATCGAATCAGAATTAAATATTTAACAAAAATGCACAATGACTGTGCAAAATGCATCCCAGAAAACCAAAAAATGCACAGTATTTTGAAAATATTGTGCATTTTTTATAAATTTGTTAAAAATTAAACCTGATTGATTTAACAATATCGTCAGACGCATTTTCATCCTTGTCACTGTATCCATCCTTAGTAACATAAACATATGCCTCTATTAACTTGTTATTTGGTAACATTACAAAGTATGAGTTTACAATTCTTTGTTTATCATATTTATTTAACTTCAAATATAATGTATTGTTACCGTTAAATATTTTATCCTTCTCTAGCGATATTTCCGATTCGCTTAGCGAATTTTTTATTGATGTCTTAAATTCATCATAATTATTTTGATAATCGAAAGACGGATAATAGAATATTTCTACTACTTGAATATTAGATTTACTAACATCCTGTGATAAATAACTATAATAATATACATCTATATTATTTTCTGTCTTTTTACTTTTCTCATCTAGTTTCATACAGTCTGGTAACATCAAAACTGCATCACTTTCTATTTTGTATTCAATTGTTTTACTTTTACTATTATCACTCTTATCTATATTATCTGAATTAGACATTATAACAGCATTCCATACTACGGTTATTGCTACTAAGGTGTATATAGCAAATGCTAACCCATACTTCTGATTTTTTTTAGTATTCTTTTTAGGTTCAAAGTACCATTTACCTTTTGTAGTTTTTATATATCTGCTTTTTATAACATCCATATAAAATGATTTTTTAAACTTGCTAATTTCAAGATTTGAAATATCATCTTTAATAATTTTCTTAGAGATAGCCGTCTCTTTAGTAGTAGCGCCATGTTTATTAAATATTTTTTCTAATTCATCTATAAATGTTTGAATATCTGGCTTGTCTGTTTTTATGTTCTTAAAGTCCACTGGGAAGAATATTGAAGGTGCTAAAACCATTTGTAAAGCCAAAATGACATCAAGAACTACTGCAGATAAAAATTCTTTATTTGTATATAGTACCTTAAATGATTCTAATGTAACTCCTGCCCCTTCTTTTATCATAACAATTATTGGCATTAATACAAGAACATTTAAAAGTGCTATTAAACATGATGATATAATAAGATATATTCTTGTTTTAGTATCGTTATATATATCCTTGTTTACTAATTTATAACCTAATACTATCCCAAGCACTATTAAACAATCTAAATAACCAACCGATAAATTAAAGAATACATATACTAATAGCCACGGAATAGAAAATATTAATCCACCTAATATTCCAGTAAAATATTTTGCTATTTTTTTCATATTATTTATCTCCTTTACTTCCCTTATTTTTTATCTCATTAAGTAATAAATCAACGAATGTATTTTTTTCTACACTATAAGTTTTATCTGAGCCATGTCTTCTATAGCTTACCAAATTCTCGCTGCGTTCTTTATCACCTAAAATTAAGGTAATAGGTATCTTTTTAGTTTGTGACTCCCTCATTTTATAAGACAATTTTTCTTTCCTATCATCTAGTTCTGCCCTTACCCCTTTTTCCTTTAACATGTTATAAATCTCTTTTGCATAATCTAAATGATATTCATTATTAACTGGTATAACATTAACTTGTACAGGCGAAAGCCAAGTTGGCAAATTACCCTTTGTTTCTTCTAATATATATGCCATAAATCTATCTAATGAACCAAGTATTGCTCTATGAAGTACAACAGGAGTCTTTTTTTCACCATTTTTGTCAATGTATTTTAAGTCGAATTTAGCTGGCAAGCAAAAATCTAACTGGCAAGTTGATAAAGTGTACTCATTTCCTACAGCAGGTTTTACATTAACATCAAGCTTTGGTCCATAAAATGCTGCCTCGCCAATTTCCTCAGTATAATCTATTTTAAGCTCATTTAAAACTTCTCTTAGTTCTTGTTCTGCCTTGTTCCACATTTCATCATCAGGATGATATTTAACTTTATCCTCAGGATCCCTTAAAGATAAAACACATCTATAATCTTTAATATTAAAATCCTTATATACGTCAAAAATCAAATCAACAACGTTTTTAAATTCTGACTTTATCTGCTCTTTAGTTACAAATAGATGAGCATCATTTTGACAAAAATGTCTTCCTCTTTCAATTCCTTTTAAAGCACCTGATGCTTCAAATCTAAAATCATGTGCTATCTCGCCTATTCTAATTGGTAAATCTTTATATGAATGAAGACTGTTAGCATATATCATCATGTGATGTGGACAATTCATTGGACGAAGTACAAACTCTTCATCTTCTACTTTCATCATAGGAAACATATTTTCTTTATAATGTTCCCAGTGACCTGATGTCTTATATAAATCTACCGTGCCAACACATGGAGTCATAACATGCTTGTAACCTAAGCTTATTTCTTTATTTCTTATATAGTTTTCAAGTTCTTGCCAAATAATATACCCATTAGGTAAAAACATAGGCATTCCCTTACCTACAAGATCATTAGTCATAAATATTTCAAGTTCTTTACCTATTTTTCTATGATCTCTTTGTTTTCTATCCTCTAGTTCATCTAAATATGCTTTTAAATCCTCTTCATTTTCAAAGCATATTCCGTATATTCTTTGAAGCATTTTGTTGTTTGAATCACCTTTCCAGTATGCACCAGAGGTTTTAATAA
The DNA here is from genome assembly GCA_934155185.1 of uncultured Bacilli bacterium. Lineage (GTDB taxonomy): Bacteria > Bacillota_I > Bacilli_A > RF39 > UBA660 > Aphodocola. The sequence goes on along the minus strand of CAKPGT010000036.1, from coordinate 2,192 downwards.
GTTTAAAATACTTCATTTTCTTAGTTGTTTCAACGTGAGGTCCGCGACAAAGATCGGTAAAGTCTCCTTGAGTATAACAAGAAATAACAGTATCATTTTCATCCATACGATTTATTAAATCTATCTTATATGGGTCATCTTTAAATCTTTCTAATGCTTCTTCTTTAGATATTTCTTCTCTATAAATTCTCTTATCTGCTTTAGCACATTTTTTCATTTCTTTTTCTATAGCGGATAAATCTTCATCAGTTAGAGTTTTATCTCCTAAGTCTATATCGTAATAGAAACCATCTTCTATTACTGGTCCTACCCAAAATTTAGCTTCTGGATATAAATGCTTTACAGCTTGTGCAAGTAAGTGAGCACAGCTATGGTTTAAAATATTTAGTTTATCATTTTCTTTTATATTTATCATTTTTAATTCCTCCCTGGTTTAAATGTTTTTTATCTTGAACTTAGATTTCCTTATCTCTTAAGTAATCAATTATTTTTTGTGTTATCATTTTGTTTTCCCCCTAAATTACTGGGTGGTTATTTCAAATGTTCTTATGTTAAAACCACCCTGTTTTTTATAATAATAATTTATTAATTTCTCCATATTATTATACATAATGCTTGGTTTGTCAAGCTCGAAACACTTCAGATATAATTTAATAAATTCCTCTTCAGGAAGTTTAAATATATGATGTTTTCTTCTATAATCTTCACTACTAAGTATTTTGTATACTTTTGACTTAGGAAGTTTAGATAATCCTAAAAACTCAGAATACATATCATACACGTCACTTAATAAAGAATAATATATTAAATTAAAATCCGGATTATCCTCTTTTAACATTACCTTTAATTTATTTAAATAATTCCACAGATGATAATTATTAGTATCTAATTTCATACTAGTTATTTCATTAAAAGATGAATCTACATACTCTAATGCCTTACTTTGAAGGTACTTTACTGTATCATCTAAATCATATATTATTTTTCCATACGCAAACATCATACTTGTAGAATTTTTATTATTATTAAATTCATCTTCCATACAATCTAATATACCAGCTTTGTTACTCATAGAATAATCAATTAGGTAACTGTTAGAATCAACCATACCTCTTTTTTTGTAATTACATTCATCCTTTAATACTAGATAAACATCTATATCAGATGATTCATTATAACAATCTAAAGCATAACTACCACATAAAATAGCACCTATTACATCATCATCTTCTTCGTATTTCTTTAAAAATTCTCTTAATGCCAGCTTCCACTTTTCAATCAATGTAATCACTCCTTTCTATGATTTCTCTTATTTTATTTAAGCAATCTTTATCCTTTTCGTAGCTGTATGTTGTTTCATCAGTCTCTTTAATCATATAAATAAAGTCATTAAATTTTACATATTTTAAACTTTCCACTTCTTCATCTTGCTTCTTAAATTCATTAATATTTTTCCTCGTTAGTACAAAGAAATTATTCTTAAAGCAATTATTATTTGGCTGATTTTGCTTAACTCTATTTATGAACCTAATATTTTCCTCTGAAATATTTAATCCAATTTCTTCTTTTAGTTCATTTTTTGCAGCACATAAAGGTGTCACCCCAGAAGAAACATGACCACCTGGCACACATAGTTTTCCTGGATTACTATCTTTGCTTAAACTTCTTCTTTCTAATAATATTTCATCACCTTTTATAACAAAAATTCTAACCTCATCATGATATAACAAATGTTTATGCACATAATCTCTTGTTTCTACCCGATTAGTTAAATTGCCATCTTCATCTAATACTTGTAATAACTCATCACAACTTTTGTAAATAGAAACCACCTCCATATACGAAAAAAAGCACCCTATAAAGGAGTGCTTAAAACACGGTACCATCCTTACCTTTAACTTAATTTTATAACATGCCTTTTAAAAAGCACGGGAACTCTTTTCAGGTCCTGCTCAAAAGTAGTAATTTTATAACTAGTTTATCTAACTTTCAGCTATGTTAAACTCTCTTTGAAACATCATTATAAAATCTCGTCTTTATCACTGCATTTATACCAAAATAATACTACAAATAAAGCTGCAAGTCAATTATATTTTATCTTTAGATCATATGATTTTGTAGTGTTACAATTGATGTGACACCATTTCTATATACAAAAAGCGATAGATACTTTAAAATAGTTATTGGAAAAT
>CAKPGT010000035.1 GCA_934155185.1 uncultured Bacilli bacterium | reverse complement strand
ATTTTCCAATAACTATTTTAAAGTATCTATCGCTTTTTGTATATAGAAATGGTGTCACATCAATTGTAACACTACAATAATTTTGCATTTAATACTCGCTTTTGTATTTATATTATTTTTCTTAGATGATATAATATATTAAGCGGGAAGTAGGTGTTATTTATGCATGATAAATTAAAAATACTTTTAGATAGGATTAAAATGCCTGATGAATATTATAAGTACTTTAATAATGGTAAAATACTAAAACTAGTGCTTGATAGTTCTAGGAAAAATGGAGTATTTGTAATTGAAATAGATGAATTATTAAATAAAGAAATAACCAATTTTATAGATAAAAATATCAAAAATGGATTTCCTGATATGAACTCTATTAGAGCAGAATTTATAGTAAAAAACATCGATTATAATAATGCTACAAATTATTATGATGATGCTATATTAAATAGTACACTTACTAAGCCTATGAGGGAATTATTTTTAGAAAAGAAAGTGTTTGTAAATGATAATACACTTACTATAGAAATAGATAACATTGCAGAAGAAAACATACTAAAATCTAACTTAGATAGCATTATAAGTCACTATAAAAGTATAGGGTTTAGTGATATTAAAATTAATTTATATATAAATAAAGAAAATTCTTTAAAAGTTAAGGAAGAACTAGAAAAAGAAATAAAGATAGAAGCTGTTATAAAACCTAAAGAAGAAAGCCCAGTATTACTAGGTGAAGATATAAATGCTAGTAAAATAACTGAAATAAAGGATATTATTGCAGAGGAAGGTAATATAACAGTTGAGGCATATGTATTTGGTGTAGAAGAATTTGAATCAAGCAAAAGCGCATTTAAAATACTTACATTTAAGATAAGTGATAATACTGATAGCATATACGCTAAGTATTTTACTAAAGATGCAGACATATTTAAAAAACTATCTAAGGGTATGAAATCTGGATGGTTTAGAATAAATGGATATGTAAAGCAGGATATATATGCTAAAGATTTAGTTTTAAACATAAGAAACGTAGTTAAAATACCTAGCAAGGACGTTGTAATTAAAGATGATGCTGAAGAAAAAAGAGTAGAGCTTCATGCACATACTATGATGAGCCAGATGGATGGTATAACAAAACTTGATTTAGGTAAACATACATGTGAACTAGTTACTAACGCTATTAAGATGGGATACCGTGGTGTAGCTATAACTGATCATAATGGATGTCAAGCATTTCCAATTGCATATGGTCTTATTAAATCACATAATAAACAAATAGAAGATAAAAGTAAACATTTTAAAGGATTATACGGAACAGAGCTTACGCTTGTTGATGATACTGTTTATATAGTTGTTAATCCAACAAATGAAAGCTTAAAAGATTCATGCTATGTAGTATTTGATACAGAAACAACTGGATTTAATGCTGCTGGTGATGATCAGATGATAGAAATAGGTGCGGTAAAACTTAAAAATGGTGAAATAATAGATAGGTTTGATAAACTAATAGACCCTAAAAGACATATACCAGATAAAATAACAGAGCTTACTTGTATAACTGATTCAATGGTATCAGGCTGTGATGATGAAGAGACTGTAACTAAAGAATTTTTAAAGTGGGCTGGAGACAATCCTTTAGTTGCACATAATGCTAAATTTGATATATCATTTGTTTCTATGGCCATGAAAAAGTATAACTTAGGTGAATTTAAAAGTACTGTAATTGATACTTTAGAACTTTCTAGAACACTTGATCAAGGATATGCAAGACATAGTTTATCGGCACTTGTTAAAAGATATAATGTTCCTTGGGAAGAAGATGCACACCATAGAGCAGATTATGATGCTGAAGGAACAGCTAGAGTATTTAGTAAAATGCTAGATAAACTTATAAATCAAAATTATGAGGTTATATCCGACTTAGAAAGATTAGTTTCAAAAGATGAAATATATAAATTTGGTAGAACATATCACTTTAATGCAATTGCTAAAAATAAAACAGGACTTAAAAATATATTTAAGATGATATCACTAGCTAATACGGTGTATTTATATAAAACACCTAGAATACTTAGAAGTGAGGTGGAACGCTTAAGAGATGGTGTTCTAATAGGTTCTGGTTGTTATGAATCTGAGGTGTTTACTCAGGCTAGAAGTAAAGATGGAGAAGAGTTAACTAATATAATTAATTTTTATGATTATGTAGAAGTTCAGCCACCAGAAGTTTATGATCATTTGCTACAAATGGGTGATTTTTCATCTAAAAATGAATTAGAAGAGCATATAACAAAGATAGTAGATGCAGTTAAAAGTGCTGGAAAAATAATAGTTGCAACAGGAGATGTGCATCACTTTAAAAGGGAAGATAAAATATATCGCGAGATAATAGTTAATCAAAAAGTACCTGGTGGTGGAAGACATCCGCTAGCTAAAAAAGATATTAAAGAAATACCTAGTCAGCATTTTAGAACAACAAATGAAATGCTAAATGATTTTGCATTCTTAGGCAAAGATTTAGCATATGAAATAGTTGTTACTAATACTAATAAAGTACTTGACATGGTAGATGAAATAGAAGTTATAATTGATACTCATGGTATTCCATTTTCACCTAGAGTAAAAGCAGATGACGGAAAATCTTATCTTGATTGTCCAAGAGTTGTTACAGACTTAGTTTATACTAAAGCTAAAGATTGGTATGGCAATCCACTTCCATATAATATTGAAGAACGTATTGCAATGGAATTATATGGTAATATAGTTTATAAAGTATGTGAAGAAAACATAAAGAAGGAAAATCAAGATATAAATGATGAAAAATTAAAAGAAGAAACATTTAAAAGACTTCATGATGTTATAGTATCTGGTTTTGATTCTGTTAAGGATTTACTTAAAACTTATTTTAAAGAAAACTTAAATGATGAGGACGGAGAAATAACTGATGATGCTATAGATAAGAAAGTAAATAAAGAATTAGGTGGTATTATAGGTGGAGGCTTTGACCCTATCTATCTAATTGCACAAAGATTAGTTAAACACTCAAATGATGATGGATATTTAGTTGGATCTCGTGGTTCTGTAGGTTCTTCATTCGTTGCAACAATGATGGGAATAACAGAGGTTAATCCACTTCCAGCACACTATAGATGTTTAAAGTGCCAGCATAGTGTATTTGACTTTGATGATGGAACACCACTTGGTAGTCAGTATTCAACTGGATTTGACTTGCCTGATAAGGTATGCCCTTGCTGTGGTGATAAAATGTACAAAGATGGGCAGGACATGCCATTTGCAACATTCCTAGGATTTAACGCTGATAAAGTACCAGACATAGACCTTAACTTTAGTGATTTAAACCAAGCATCAGCTCATGCTTATACTAAAGTATTATTTGGTTCTGATAATGTATACCGTGCAGGTACTATTGGTACGGTAGCTGAAAAAACGGCTTATGGTTTTGTAAAAGGATACTTAGAAGAGAAAATGATTAATAAAAGGTCAGCAGAAGTTGAAAGATTAGCTATGGGATGTACTGGAGTTAAAAGAACAACAGGTCAGCACCCAGGAGGAATTGTTGTTATTCCTGATTATATGGAAGTGTTTGACTTTACGCCATTTCAGTTCCCAGCAGAGGATGTAACTTCAGCATGGAGAACAACACACTTCGATTATCACGCAATTGATGAATGCGTTCTTAAGCTTGATATATTAGGACACTCAGATCCTACTCAGCTTAGAATGATACAGGATTTAACGCATACTGATATAACTAAAGTTCCATTAGATGATAAAGATACAATGAGTATATTTACTTCAACTAAAGCACTTGGTGTTACAAATGAACAAATACTATGTAAAACAGGAACACTTGGTATACCTGAATTTGGTACTAACTTTACAATAGGCATGGTAGCGGAAACAAAACCTACAACGTTTGCCGAATTAATTAAGATATCAGGATTATCTCATGGTACTGATGTATGGCTTGGAAATGCACAAGACTTAATTAAAAATAACATAGTTCCATTTAAAGATGTTATAGGATGTCGTGATGATATAATGGTATATTTAATGTATAAAGGTGTTGCACCAATTAGGGCATTTAAGATAATGGAATTTGTTCGTAAAGGACGTGCATCAAAAGATCCTGAAACATGGAAAGAACATAAAAAAACAATGATTGATGCTAAGATACCAGATTGGTTTATAAACTCATGTGGAAAGATAAAGTACATGTTCCCTAAAGCTCATGCTGCAGCGTATGTTATATCTGCATTTAGAATAGCTTGGTATAAGGTTCATATGCCAGTATATTTTTATGCCTCATGGCTTACTTCAAAAGCAACAGATGTTGATGTAGATGCAATGATGAAAGGTTATGATGCTATTAAAGCTAAAATAATTGATATACAAAACAAGGGCTTTGATGCTACTAACAAAGAACTAGGTCAATTAGAAAGTTTAAAGGTATGCTTAGAAGCTACTGCAAGAAATATATCATTTGCACCTATTGATTTATATAAGAGTAACTCAACTATTTGGGACGTAAAAGATGATAATACAATATATCCACCATTTTCATCAATAGATGGTCTTGGTGATACAGTTGCTAAAAAGATAGTAGAAGAAAGAGCTAAAGGCGACTTTATAAGTATAGAAGATTTACAGATAAGAGCTAAAATATCTTCAACTTTAATAGATAAAATGAGTATGATGGGTATTTTGGATAATATGCCAGAATCAAGTCAGCTTAGCCTGTTTTAAAATATAATATATCGGAGGGCAATTTATGCAAAGGATAACAATTAAAGATGATGAAAAATTCTTAAGAAGTATTTCTAGTGAAATAGACTTTTTTAATGATGATTATTTAACAATAATAAATTCACTTAAGAATTATTGTAGAAATAACAAAGTTTATGCGCTAGCCCCTGTTCAAATAGGCATACCCAAGAGGATTATTTACATAAAAAATACAAGCGAAAATATGGATAATAATATAGATAAAAATCATGATGAAGAAATAGTTCTTATTAATCCTAAAATTTTGAACATAAAAGGTATTATAGTGTTTTCTGAAAGATGTGAAAGTTGTTTGGACTATGTTGGTATTGTTAAAAGACCTTATGAAACAACAATTGAATATTATGATGCAGATAAAAACAAGCATATTCAAACTTTTAATGGGTTTAAATCAATTGTTTTTAACCACGAATATGATCATTTAAACGGAATTTTACATTTAGATAGAACAACAGATATCCTAAAGATGACATGGGAGGAGACAAGAGATTATCGGAAAAATAATCCTGCATATGTTGTTTCTTATGATTCCGTATACATTGATGAAATAGACAGAATAACTTCAAAAAATATAAGCAAAAAAATTAAAATTAATATAATTTAATACTAACTGGAGGAAAAATGGGTAGATATTGTATGATAGAAGTTGCCTTTAATAATATTAATGAGGTAAATAAGGTAGTTGACGTCTTACTACTAAAAAGACTTGTAGCAAGTACACATATTATTAGAAGTGATAGTAGTTGGAATTGGAAAAATACTAGAGAAAATGATAAAGAGTTATTATTACAAATAAAAACTAAAAGCGATAAGCAAAAGGAAATTTTTGATATAGTAAAAAAAGTTCATAGTTATGATTGCTTTGAATTTGCAGTTTATGAGATAAATAGTCCAAATGATGCTTATTTAAGTTGGATTGAAGAAGAAGTAAATTAGTAGAAAAAATAATTTAATAAGAGTTATTATATTATCTCAATATATGACTTGTTAAGCTTTTTTATATAATAGGAAAGTCATGCAAAAAGTATAAAAATATATGGATAGCAAAAAAACACATTGACAAACATTCGTATGCTTTTGTATAATTGATGTACAACGGTAAAGGCAAGGTGATTAAATGTATAAAGCTTATAAATTTAGATTATATCCAGATGATAATCAAAAGATGTTAATTAATAAAACATTTGGATGCACACGGTTTATATATAATCACTTTCTAAATAAATGTAAGGA
>CAKPGT010000034.1 GCA_934155185.1 uncultured Bacilli bacterium | reverse complement strand
AACGTGGATATGTGAAAATTGTGGTAATACAAATGATAGAGATATAAATGCAAGTATAAATATCATGTTTGAAGGAGCAAAAATGCATTATGCAAGATAAATAAACAATAAAAGTAATAGAAAGCAAAAAGTACGGTAGCGACTATCGGAATTTAAGCCTATGGAGAATAAAGGTTACTTTATCTTTGAAGTAGGAACGTTTGGACGGCAACGATCAATCCCGAATAAAAATTTAAAATTATTTTAATTTTTATTCTCTTGTTCAATATTAACCTAGACTTTTTGAATTTAAAGAAGTATAATGTTTGACAGAAGGTGATTGACATGAGAAAGTGTATTTGCCTAGTGTTAAATAAGCTTAAATTTTATTAGATTTAAATCGTAATTAAAATTAAACAAATATTAGAGTAGAAAATAAATAGTTAAGACTAATAAGACGGGAAGTTGTTTATTAGGCAAGAGTTTTAACTCGCTTATTTATTTTTGCATTCCGCTAATGAATTACAAGATAATAATCCTGTTTTTTCATGCGGAAAAAAGAAAGGATTTTTTTATGACTAAAGAGAAGAAAATATTATTATGTGCGCTTTTTATTTCATCATGTGTTGTTTTAGGAAGAATATTATCTGTTAGAACACCAATTATAACTATTGGTTTTGCATTTGTACCCATAATATTTAGTGCTATTATTTTAGGCCCTAAGTATTCTACTTTTGTGGCAGTTATAAGTGATATTATAGGCAGTTTATTATTTCCAACCGGAAGCTATTTCTTTGGATTTACCATAACGTCATTTTTAACAGGCTTAACATATGGTTTAATTTTGCATAGAAAAGAATTTAAGATTAATAAAGATTTTATTATAAGACTTATCATAAGTGCCGTTTTAGTATGCTCATTATATAATGGTGTACTAAACACAACCTGGGTTTTTATCATAACTAAAGGGGCTAGTAAAATAGTTTTACCAATTCGTATATTAAAGCAACTTATTATGATGCCTGTAATAGTTTCAACAATACTTTTAACTTGTAAGGCATTAGAAGAAAGAATTAAAAAATTAGTAAATGATTAAGTTGAGAAACGTATGTTTTAGTTATGATAAAGAGATTTTTAAAAATATCAATTTAGATATTCCTAAAAATAAAGTTACCTTTATAATTGGACCTAATGGAGCTGGTAAGTCAACATTTGCAAATATTATAGGTGGACTTGTATTCCCAAGTAGTGGTGAGGTTTATCTAGATGATATTTTAGTAAACAAAAAAACAGATAATAAGCTTATTAGAAAAAAAGTTGGAATGGTATTTCAGAATCCTACTAATCAAATTTTATTTACTAAGGTATATGATGATATAAAGTTTACTTTAGAAAATATGATGACAGAAAAAGAAAAAATACATAGTATAATTAAAAATAGCTTAAGCAAGGTTGAAATGGATGATTATATAAACTCAAACCCCTATAATTTATCAGGAGGGCAAAAGCAAAGAGTTGCAATAGCATCAGCATTATCTTTAAATCCAAGTTACCTTATATTAGATGAAGCAACTTCAATGCTTGACTGTAGTGGTAAGGAAAACATATATAAGTTATTTAAAAAATTGAAAAAAGATATGGGAATAATATTTATTACCAATAATATGAATGAACTTATTTATGCTGATAATGTCATAATACTTGATGATTTAAATGTTTATAAATATAAAATTGAAGATATTGTTAAAGATAATGATATATTAGTTAGACATAATCTAAAGGTACCATTTATATTGAAATTAGCAAACAAACTTAAAATAGATAATATAAATGATATAAACGAGGAATTTATTTTAAAGAAGGCATGCATGAAATGATATATTTTTTAATACTTATGTTTTTCTTTATATATAGTGCATTACTGTTTTTAATAGAAAATTTCTATATTCTAGGTTTTATCTTAATATTTAATTTAGTAGTTTCATTATTAGTTAAAATACCGCTAAAAAGGCATTTTAAGGTTATTGCTAGCAATATTTTGTTTGTTATATTTATTACATTATGTAACCTTTTATTTTCAAATGTCTTTGAATCAATAAAAGTTGGAGTAAGATTATTTTTAGTAATTGATTATACATATATTATGGGATGCTTTTTTGATGAGATGACGCTAAGAATAGCGTTTAGATATTTATTTTATCCACTTAAAATTTTCAAGGTGAATATAGACAATTTAACATTAATAATAGCAGTTTCACTTACATTTATTCCAATTTTAAGAGATGAAGCTACAATGATAAAGTATTCATTAAAGAGTAAAGGATTTGATTTTAAATTTAAAAATGTAATTAAAAGACCACATGTCTATTTAATAACCTATTTTAATAATTTATTAGACAGAATAGATGAGTTAGAAAAGAGTCTGAAATTAAAAGCGTTTTAAACTATCATTTTGATAGTTTTTTTATTACATTTTTGTCGAAATTTATCATTTTTTGTTGACAAAATGACACTTTTGATATAGTATAACTAACCACACACGTAGTAATAATATATTATGAGAGGGTAGTTTATATGAATAATAAAAAGAATGTAAAATTTAACTTACTAATAATATTGTTTTCTATGTTAAGCTGCTTTTTAATTTTTATGTTACTATCAAATGAAACTAAAAATTTCAAAAGTGAAAAAGAGGTAAAAGAGTTTATATTAACTACAACTAAAAGTAATATAGTTAAATTATCAAATACTAAAGAAAATGAAACTAAAGTAGAGAAAACAGAAAAAGAATTAACTTTAGAAGATTATAGAAAAAAATATAATAACAGTGATATTGTCGGAATTTTAAGCGTTAAAAATACCAAAATAAACACATTATTATTACAGACGGAAGATAATGATTATTATTTAAGAAGACTTCCAAATAAGAAGAAACATATAACAGGTTCTGTATTTATTGATTATAGGACAATGTTAAATAAAGATAAGAACGTAGTAATATACGGACATAATGCTAATAACTATGATATTCCATTTAGATATTTAAGATATTACTTAAAAGAAGATTTTTACAAAAATAATAAGTATATAGATATTAAAACAGATGATGGAAACTCTAGATATGAAATATTTAGTGTATATGTATCAAATGGGGATTATAAACATTTAGATATTAAGTTTTCATCAGAAGAGAGCTTTTTAAATCACTTAAACTATTTAAAAAGCAAATCAATTTACGGTACTTCCGCTAGTTTATCAGCTAGCGATAGTATAATAACACTTCAAACGTGTTTATTAAAAAATGATGCACTAATAATAATAAGTGCAAAGAAAATATTATAGGAGGGTTTTATATGAAAAAACTAAAACAAAGATTTGAATTAGTTGGAAGATTACTTTTAATTTTGGCAACTTTATTTACTAACTTTGCAGGTATTATGCCAGTTTTAGCTAGTGATTTAGGTTATACAAAAGGTGAAGTAATTGATTCAGTTAATTCTAAAGGTAGTACAAATAATCCTGGTAATGCAGAGATTATTAAAACAGTAAGAAAGACTGATGAAGATGGAGTATACCAAATAGACCTAAGTGTAAAAGGTAAAGATAAGGTAGCTTCTGAATCACAAACTGCACCAATTTATGCTGCTGTAGTACTTGATAATTCAGGAAGTATGGATAATTGTTTTTTATGTTGGTTTAGTGATAATAAGTATAAAAATGCAAAAAAAGGTACTAAGTCATTTGCAAAAACTTTACTTTCAAAATACTCTAGTGCACAGCTTGCTTTAGTTACGTTTTCAACTAATGCAAGAGTAACAAGGGGATTTGAAAATAAAAACTTTGATGATACAAAATTTCCAAATCCAGATGGATTAACTTATTTATCAGATGGTATAAATACAGCAAAAGGATTATTAGATGCTAAAAAGAAAGCAGATTCTAACGCAAAATTATACATGGTAATATTAACAGATGGTTACCCTGAGGAAAGTGATATTACTGGTTATGAGGCAGCAAATAAAGCAAAATTATCTGCTAGAGATGCAAAAAATGCTGGAATAGAGATATTTACTATAGGTTATGGTACTAATAAATCAACTGCCGATTTATTAAAAAATATTGCAACTGATAGCAAGCATTTTTCAGAAGCTGACGAAAAAAGTGTAGTTGACAAATTTAACAATATAGCTGGAAGTATAGACATAAGAGTTCCAGCAGGAACTAATGCTACATTAACTGACGTTATAGGTAATGAATTTACATATGTAGAAGGTTCTAAATCTTCAAATGATATAACAGTTAATGGTAAAAATGTTACTGTAAAAGTTGATGATGTTACAGAAACTGGAAAGAATTATTCATTTAAGGTAAGAATAAATAAGGATGCACAAGGTGCCGAAGACAATTTATATGAAACGAACGCATCTTGTAAATTAGGATATAAAAACGTAGATGGTAATGATGATAGTCTAGAGTTAGATAAATCAGCTAAAGTATATTGGGAAGCTCAAAGATATCCTTATACAATCAATTATTATAAAAATTCAGTAAGTAGTGAAAATTATATAAATAATGTAGAAGGAAGTGCTGTATTAAATACAGAAATAAAATTAAGTGATATAGAATTAAATAAATATAAGCCAGCTGGTTATAAAGATGGTATTGTTAAAACTACATTACCATACATAATAAAAGATAATGCAAATGTAATAAATGTTGTATACGAAGTTAAAGATGACTTAAGTTATGTAGTTGAGTATTATAAAGAAACTGATGATAATAATGAAGAAAAAATATCAGATGATAAAGATAATACTGTAAATAATGTATTCTTTGGTCAAAAAATTGATTTTGTTAATTTAAATAAATACAAAAATGGATTAGGATTTGGTTATAAAGATGGTTCTTCAAAAGATTTACCATATACAATCAAAGAAGAAGATAACGTAATTAAAGTATGTTATGAAAGAAGACGTGATATGTCTTATACAGTTAAATATCTTGAAAAGGATACTAACACAAGTCTTTATAATGATAAAGAAGTAACTAACAAAACATATAATGAAACTTATGAAGAAGAAGCAAAAGATGCTCCATATGGATATAAGTTAGTTAGTAATAAAAAGCAATCTATTAAGTTAGATAAAGAAGAAAACGTAGTAACTTTCTATTATGAAAAAAGAAATGATATGTCTTACAAGGTTAGATATGTTGAATTAGTAGGAAATTATGAAACTGAAATATTACCTTCTAAAGATGTTTCAAACGGAACATATGGTGAAACATATGAGGAAGAAGCAGAAGATGCTCCATTTGGGTATAAACTAGTTAGTGATAAAAAACAATCATTTACATTAAAAGAAGATGGTACAACAATAACTTTCTATTATGAAAAAAGAACTGACATGTCTTACAAGGTTAAGTACTTAGAAGAAGAAACTGAGAAAAATATTATTCCTGATAAAGAAGTAATTGGCAAAACATATAATGAAGAAGTAACTGAATATGCTGATAGTATATATGGTTATGATTTAATAGGTGAAAATAGCAAGTCTATTAAGTTAGATAAAGAAGATAAAGTAATAATTTTCTATTATAAGAAGATTAAAGCTAATTATATAGTAAGATATGTTGAAGAAGGAACTAATAATGAAGTAGCTCCATCTGTTAAAAAAGAAGGCAACCTAGTTGATCCTGTAGAAGAAGAAGCAATTGAAGTTAGAGGATATAAATTAGTTAGTGATAATAAAGTTACTGTAGAACTTAACTCAAGAGAAGAAACTGAAATAATTTTCTACTATGAGAAAATTAAAGTTAGTTACACAGTTAAATATTTAGATAATACTACTAAAGAAGAGATAATGGCTTCAGTAAATAAAGATGGCTCATTCTTTGATAAAGTAACAGAAAAAGCACCAAGTATAGAAGGATACAAGTTAGCTTCATTAGATGAAATTACTATCGAATTAAATGAAGATAATAATGAAATAGTATTCTACTATGATAAAGTAGTTCAAGTAGTTAAAACAGGCGTTCATGAAAACAATAATGATTATATTTTATTCGTAGCACTTTTAGGCTCACTTACTGCTTTAGGTTATTCATTAAAAAAAAGATTTAATTAAATTATTAAACTCATGGGATTAATTTTCATGAGTTTTTTAAATGCTTATCCATAATTCTACAAAATATGATGATTTAAGGTGCTATTATAGAGGCATTTTCATAAAAGGGAAGGAGATAGAAAAATTATGGAAATAAATCTAAAAGAAGGAGAAGTAGTACCTGTAACATCAGATAGGATGTTTAAGGCTATATTAATGGATAGTAAAGAATACTTAGCAGATATATTAAGTAATATATTAGATATAGATAAGAATTATATATT
>CAKPGT010000033.1 GCA_934155185.1 uncultured Bacilli bacterium | reverse complement strand
ACTAAAACAGAATCAGTTAAAAAAATAGAAATAACATTAAATGCAAAACAACTTGTTAAGGAAGTTGTAACTACAACATCAAGTGGTGATAGTTTTCCTGTATTAACAGGCTCTTTAGGTGACAATGTAACATTTACTTATGATAGCGGAGTTGTTAGTATTAGTGGATATGGTCCAATGAGTGACGAGAAATCTTCTATTGGCCTTTCATCAAAAGGTTTAGCTGAGGCAATCTCATCAAAGATAGCCGAAAAATATGACTTTGAAAGTGAAAATGGCAGGCTCATGCTAACATATAGTTTGTTTCAAGTAATTGGCGGGCATGAACTTGGTTCAACTGAAGGCTATATTAATTCATATGATGATATGAAACAGATGATAATAGATGAAGGCTTAACAGAAGATGAGTCTGATAAGATAGTCGAGGTATGTAAAACAGTTCCAAGAATAAAAAGTATTACTATAGAAAACGGAATAGCGACGTTAAGAAATTTGTTCCTTACAGGAATAAAAATAGATAGCATTATATTTCCTAGTACTATAGAAAGTATAAATTCAAACGGCTCTTTAGGTTCAATAGTATCTTTAAATACATTATATTTAGAAGATGGTACAAAAACATTAAAAAGTGGTATTATAAATGGTAAAGATCTTACTGTGATAAATGAACTTGTTATTCCCACAACAGTAGAAACTATAGAAAATAATGCAATAGATAGTATTGAACTAACCACAATAGTAAATAAAACAGGCAAAGCCTTTGATTGGAACGGAATATTAACAGGCACTTCAGGCACTGCATTTGAAACTGGTACTGTAGAATATAACGGTAAAACAATTACAATAACAAAGTAGGCTATGAGCTTACTTTTTTGATCAATAAAAAAGACGCTATATAGTGCCTTTAGGTAATTCATAAACTCTAGTTGCACCTTTTGGTGCTAATAATATTCTTCTTGGTCTTACACTTTTATAAGCCTTAATAATTTTATCATTTGAATCAGTGAAAATAATATCTATTTCTTCTTTCATAAAAAAAGTGTGTATGGATTTACATTTATCAAATAGCAAGCCATATTTAATATTTTTCTTAAACATTAATCCAGTTAGTCTTTTATAAAACGTTTTAGCTTCCTTAATTTCTATATTTTTATACTTAAGCAATATAATCACCATTTAAATAATAACATAAATAACAAAAAAAAGTAAGATTTTAAAAATCTTACTTGCTGTAGAACTCTACGATCATTGATTCTTTGATATCAGCTGGAAGTTCACTTCTTTCTGGGTAACGAACATAAGTACCAGATAATTTCTTCTTATCAAATTCAACGTATTCTACTGTTTTGTTAATCTTTTCTAATGATTCTAAAATTGCTTTATGATCTTTAGAAGCTTCTTTAACAGCAACTACATCACCAGGTTTAACTTGGTATGATGGAATATCAACTTTCTTACCATTAACAGTAATGTGTCCATGATTTACTACTTGTCTTGCAGCTCTTCTAGTTGATGCCATTCCCATACGGTAAACGATATTATCTAATCTGCTTTCAAGTAACTTTAAGAAGTTTTCGCCTTGAATACCTTTCATTTTAGCTGCTTTTTCAAAAGTTAGTTTAAATTGTTTTTCATTAACACCATACATTAATCTAACTTTTTGTTTTTCCATTAATTGAAGCTTATATTCTGAAGCTTTACCACGTCTTTTATCATTACCGTGTTGTCCTGGACCATATGGTCTTTTAACTAATTCTTTTCCACTTTCTAGTAAAGAAAAACCTAAATGACGACTTTTCTTATACATAGGACCTGTGTATCTTGACATATTTATTCCTCCTTTTCTTTTGTAAACAAAGAGGCTATTTGCCATTTAATAGGGAGTTTGTTTTAATATTTTCATCTTTGCAGCTTTAAGACTACTAATATAACATTTAGCAAACAAACACGTTATTAAATTCAAATATGCGCTGCTTTTCGTTTACACGTCATTAATTATATACAATTATATGTAAATAGTCAATAAAAAATGCAAAACTTTCTGTTTACAAAAATGATATAAATATAGTGCAAATTGTCGTATTATGTGATAAAATAATTTATATAGTAGGAGGTATAGAATATGGGTAAAGGATTATATATTGCAACCATGATAATTCTTTTATTTATAATTGTTACTACTTTTATAATAATAGCGAAAAATAAAAAGAAGAAGTTTTTAAATGATACTATAAGTGAGCTTGAAAAAGAAAAGAATTTACTTATTAACGTACCCGTTTTAAATGAACTATCTAAAGTGGAAGCTTTAGTTAAAAATAATAAATTAGAGGAAAAGTATAATAATTGGAAACTTAAGTTTGATGTTATTGAAAAAGATACATTACCTATGATTAATGATATGTTAATTGAAGTAGACTTTATGGTAGAAAAAGCTAAAAAATATGATGTATATACCAAAATATCAGAACTTGAATTAAAACTATATGAGGTAAAGGTTAGGGTAAAAAATATACTTACAGAGATAAAAGAAATCACTTCTAGTGAAGAAAAGAATAGAGCTACCGTAACTAGACTTAAGGCTATATATAGAAATTTAAAAGAAAAGTTTGAAAATACTAAAGCAGATTATGAAGAAACAACAAAGACAATAGAACTTCAATTTGAAACCATTGAATCTAGATTTGAAGAATTTGAAGATGTTATGGATAGAAAAGATTATGAAGAAGTTATATATGTTGTTAAGGGATTAACTGAATTAATTGAACACATGAAAATAGTAATAGATGAAATACCTGAGATAATGCTTATGGGTAAAAGTCTTATACCTAAGAGAACCGAAGATGTATCAACTGAGTATATAAAATTAACTAGAGAAGGATACCAGCTTGATTATTTAAATGTAGAATATAATATTGTTGAAACAGAAAAGAAAGTAAGTTCAATATTTGATAGAGTAAGAGTTTTAAACTTGGAAGATGTTTCATTTGAACTTAAGACAATATTAGAGTATTATGATTCATTGTTTAATGATTTTGAGACAGAAAAGTTAACTAGAAAATACTATGAAGATGGATTAAAAGAATTTAACAAAAAGAAAAAACACATAAGTAAAATATTAGATGCTGTTATATCTAAAGTGCCAGATATGAAAAAGGAATATAATTTAACACCTGAGACAATTGAGTCTGTTGAATTATTTAGAAGTGAGTATATATCTATATTAGATGATTATGATAGATTAGAAAAACTAGATAGAAATCATTCTTTTCCTTATTCTAAGTTAAACCAGGAACTTGAAATAATTGCTCTTAAACTAACTAAGTTACATGAAAAATTAAATGATTTACTTCAAAAAGTAAGTAATTTAAAAGATGATGAAGAAAGAGCTAAAGGACAGTTAGAAGATATTAAATTATTATTAAAACAGTCTAAATATCAAATTAGAAAAAATAGATTACCAGTAATACCTGATAGTTATTATGTTGAATTAAGAGAGGCTTCTGATGGTGTTAAAGAAATTCAAAAAGAATTATCTAAAAAACCTATAGATGTTGATACTTTAAATGTTAGAGTAGATACAGCACGTGATCTTGTATTTAAACTTCATAATACAACTGCAGACATGGTTAAATTAGCATTGTTGTCAGAATATGCTATTGTATATGGCAATCGTTACCGTTCATCTAAACCATTAATAAATGAGGGATTAATAAAGGCAGAAAAATTATTCTTTAATGGTGATTATAAAAAATCACTTGAGGTTAGTATAAATACATTAGATGATATAGAACCAGGAATACATAAAAAAATATTAGATTATAAAAAATAATAGAAAGGGGCATATAGCATGATAGAAAGATTATTAAAAGAAGAAGAAAAAGCTAAAGTAGGTAGACCAAAACTTGCTGATAGTAATGAAGTTAGAAAAGCTAAAATAACGCTTTTTCTAAGCCTTTTATCATGCTTTATTTTGGGATTTGCTCTAGTATGCATTATTAAAAATGAGTCTCCTATAGAATATGGATATAATCTTACAATAGGAAAATTAACTGGAAATGTTAATAATAAAGATGCACTAAATGTAAAAGATTATTATGATTCTAATCATGACTACATTATGGATATTAAAATTCCAGATAGCGTTGATAGATATTCTGGAAGCTACAAATATACTATCTACTACCTAAAAAATAATAAATGGGTTAAAAAAGAAACGAAAGAGTTTGAAAGAGGAAAAAGAAGAATTAAAGTTAAGATAGTATCAGAAAAAAATAAAAATATTACATGGAAGATTAAATTTCAAATAGTAAATGGAAGTAAAATAGAAAAATCATATGCACCATTTTTATGGAAATATGTAGATGCTAAAGAAAATGCAGATAAATATGTATATAAAATATTTACTGTTAAAGGTTATTACA
This sequence comes from uncultured Bacilli bacterium, assembly GCA_934155185.1. Classification (GTDB taxonomy): domain Bacteria; phylum Bacillota_I; class Bacilli_A; order RF39; family UBA660; genus Aphodocola. Next base: position 2,545 of record CAKPGT010000033.1, on the reverse strand, counting down.
GTCCTGTTAATTTATCAGAAATAAAAGAATTTGAAAAAAGTAAAAATAAGATAGGTGTGTATACTTTAAAGGAAGAGCCAAGAGAATTAAGAGTAAGCTTGCCTGATGGTAAATATGGTATTAAAATTAAATATACTGACGTATCTGGTAAGGAAGTAGTGCTAGCAGATGATAAAGATATTGAAAAAGAAGCACTATATAAAATTCCTAATCAAGAAAGAAGTACTAAAGTAACCATTATGGTTGAAAATGATAATAATAGCAAAGGTAATATGGAGGAGAAAACGTTATCTAATTGGACTATTAACAAGGGCAAAAATGGTAATTATTATGCAACTAATCATTATATATTAAAGCCAGAATCAAGCTATAATCATTAATTTTAAATTAATTATTTTGAAATGAAGAAATAAATTTGTTCAGAAGCAGAAAAAATATTAGTAACTAGATTAGACTGGCTGCTAATCTTGCTGTGAAGTTTGACAGAGAAGATGTTAAATACTACAGTAACATTGATTAAATGGCTTGTCACTCATATTAATTAAAATGTTGCAAAAGGAGGATTTATATGGAATGTGAAAAACGTCGTGTGTATTATATTGAGGAATATTTTCTTGGTATAACCGTCAATTTAAAAAGTGATGTATTTATTAATTGCAAGTTTAAGAACTGCATAATTTTAAATGCTGATCATAACGAGGGCAAAGATATGAGGCTATATGATTGCTGTTTTGAGAATTGTTATCTTGTGAACACAGTTTACTTTAGTGATTTATCTATTCAGCACCCTACAGTTTTTATTAATTGCAATACAAGATTAGTTGGAAATGTTGAACAGTTCTTTGAACATGATCGTACTTCTCCAAATCTTACAAAAGAGGATAAAAAAGATATAGAAGCATTTTTTAATAATTGCTTTATTAATGATATACCTACTTATAAATTCTTAGAAGAATATAACTTTACATCTATAGCTGGTCATAATCGTCCATCTTTACCTTAGAGAAAATATAAACTTTATAGCTGATGCATATTGCACCGGCTATTTTTTTGCCTATAAAAAAGCTTCATAAATAAGTTAGTTTAACATATTATTTACTAGGTGATTTTTGATGTTTAAGAAAACTATTAAATTAGCGGGATTATTAATGTTATTATTACTTAGTTTTATATATACAGATAGGGTGTTTTCATCAGCAAGAGCGAGTGATCCAATTATGCTTGAAGTAGTTAACTATAAAAAGAAAAAAGATGTAATGCCAATTGAACCTACTATTAACGGAAATGAAATAATACTTGGAACATCAGGCATTATAGTTGATGCTAAAAAATCTTATAATAATATGAAAGATAATGATAAATTTGATGAAGAAAAAATAGTATATGAAAATAAAACGCCTAAAGAGACAATTACAAATACCTATAAATATTATATTAGAAAAGGAAATTCTTCTAAAAAAAGAGTAGCTATTATATTTAAGATTAGTGATGATCAAAAAAATTATAGTAATTTATTAACAACTTTAAATAAAAAGGAAATAAAAGTAAGCTTTTTTGTTGATGGCACATGGCTTTCTAATAATGTAGATACGGCGTTTAAAATAGTTAATCAGGGTTATGAATTATATAATTTAGGATATAATGGTGTATATGATAAAAAAATGGTATCAGTTACTAATAATTTAATAGAAAGTATAACTTTAAAGAATTCTAATTTATGTTTAAATGATAATAAAGATGATGATAGCAAAAAGGTATGTGATAAAAAAAGAATGCATACTTTAGTTTCAACCCTTAATTCTCCTAGTATATATGAACTTAAGGAGGGGTTATCCTCTGGTGCAATTATTTCATATGATGCATCAGAATTTGATATATCTAGTATTGGTATAATAATTAACACTATAACTAGTAGAGGATATGAAATTGAATCACTATCAAGTATTATAAAAGAGTAGCACTTGAACTGAGCTACTCTTTTATAATGCTATAACTTCTTATTTAAGATGTCATTTAATTGTTTAGTATAGTGTAATAACTGCTTAGTTGCACGTTTTTCTTCCTTTGAATCAAAACATGAATCGTCAATAAGCCTCATACTATCTACAAAGTGTTGAGCAACTTCACCGTCCACTTTAGATTCCTTTAAAAGTGTGTAAAGAAAAGTTAAATATTTGCATTTAGCATTATATCCTTCGTCCCCATTTCCAAACACTACCTTACAGTGAGCTAAAATATCAGCACCTTTAATATCCTTTGCAAATAGATAATTATATTTTGCATCCCCACTATCAATTACTACTTTTCCGTGAGCTAAAACATCAGCACCTTTAATATTCTTTGCAAACTCATAATTATATTCTACATCTCCACTATCAATTACCGCTTTTCCGTGAGCTAAAACATCAGCACCTTCAATAGTGTATGCAAAATCATGATTATATTCTGCATCTTCACTATCAATTACTGCTTTTCCGTGAGCTAAAACATCAGCACCTTCAATAGAGTATGCAAACTTATAATTATATTTTACATCTCCACTATC
>CAKPGT010000032.1 GCA_934155185.1 uncultured Bacilli bacterium | reverse complement strand
ATAGCTTGTGATAAAGCATTAACAGAATTTGAAAAATATAGAATAAAACAAGATAAATTATATAAATCAGATTTTGACTTATTGATAGAAGAAACAAATAAATTTTAAGAAAAAAGGAAGTGAAAATAATGGATAAAAAAGAAAAAGGTTTATCATCTACGAGTATTAATTGGTATGTGGGGAGTTATGAAAAACTAAAGGAGAGTATTGATGGAAGATAATAAATTAATTATATATAAAAATAGTGAAGGAAACATCATAGTAGATGCTATTTATAAAGATGAAACTTTATGGTTATCACAAAAAGGATGGCAAAAGTTTTTGAATGTTCTACAGATAATATAAGTTTACACTTGAAACATATATTTGAAGAAAAAGAGTTAGATAAAAAATCAGTTACCGAGAAATGCTCGTTAACTGCCGATGACGGAAAAAACTATAACACAACTATTTATAGTTTAGATGCCATAATCGCTGTCGGATATAGAATTAATTCGAAAAAAGCAACGGAATTTAGAATATGGGCTACAAAAATTTTAAAAGAGTATATGGCAAAGGGCTTTGCTTTAAATGATGAACGTTTTATAAATGGAAATAAATATGATAATATTATTGATATGGAATCAGGTTATTATCAATGGGATAATACAGGGTTTGAAAACATACCTTATGAACAAAGGAAAGGAAAAAAGGAAAGACCTAAAAATAAGGATTGGCCGACTAATTATCATCATGCTGTTTTAGAAGCACAAAATAAATATGATGTAGTATTAACATCAATGCACTTTCATTTGCTTGATTTTTTTGAAGAAAACAACATCGAATATTACCTAGCTTATCCTACTTTAGACAGTGAAAAAGTATTGGAAGAGAGATGTTATGCTAGAGGAAATAACAATGTTTTTACAGATAAATTAAAAATAAATTTATATAATTGGAATGAAATAATAAAAGATTATCATCCAAAAAAATTATTAATTATTCAGAAAAATGAATATCTTGAAGATGTGTTAAAAAATAATGGAATTATTAATTAATAAAAGGAAGTGAAAATAATGGATAGAAAAGAAAAAAGTTTATCATCTACGAGTATCAATTGGTACCCAGGTCACATGGCTAAGGCAAGAAGACTTATCAAAGAAAATATTGATACTGTTGATATAATATATGAGGTGGTGGATGCTAGAATACCATTCTCATCTAAAATTAAAGATATAGATGAATTAATTAAAAATAAACCTAAAATCATGATTATGACTAAGATTGATTTGTGTGACATTAGTAAAACTAAGCTTTGTACCAAAGAATATGAAAAAATGGGTTACAAGGTAGTAATGGTTGACCTTATAAATAATACCGGTATAAAAGATATACTATTAGTAACTGAGGAGTTACTTAACAATATAAATGAAAAAAGATTAGCTAAAGGACTTAAAAAACGTGCTTATAGAGCTTTAATAGCTGGGATACCTAATGTGGGCAAGTCAACACTTATTAATCGTTTAGTGGGTAAAAAAGCTGCGATTACAGGAGATAAGCCTGGTGTTACAAAAAAACTATCATGGATTAGAATAAATAAAGATATTGAATTACTTGATTCGCCAGGAATTTTATGGCCTAGATTAGATGATCAAAAACAGGCTTATAATTTAGCTAGTTTTTCTGCAATAAAAGAGGAAATACTTCCAATTGGAAAAGTCGCTTGTTACATTTTAAATACACTAAATGAAAGGTATAAACAAAATTTAATTGACAGATATGGTTTAATTAATTATGATAGTGATGATGTTTTGCCAAGTTATGATATAATTGGTAAGAAAAGAGGCTGTATTATGTCTGGAGGAAAAGTAGACTATGATAAAGTTTCTAGTATAATAATTAAGGACTTAAGAGAGGGACGTTTAGGAAAAGTAACGTTTGATGAGGTTTAGAATAAGATGAATAATAATGAGTTAATAGACTATTTAAAAAGTAGAGGAATGAGTAATGAAACAATTGCTAGGGTTTTATTTTATTGCAGGAATAATGAAAATATTAATTATGCCTATAAAATAGAATTTATATTTAATATTTTAAATTATGCTGGAATATCTGATGAACAGATTGAATTTATATTAAATGCTAATCCAGCTATAGTTGATAGGCCAAATAGTGATATTATAAAAAACGCAGCGGTTTTACATAATACCGGTATGATTGATGAGATTTTTTCGAAAGAACGCTCTGCAAGAAAATGGATTAGATACAAGAGAATATTTATACGTAATGTAATTGCTGAAAGAAGCGGAAGATATCAAAGAAGTCTATCGCCAGAGATATTGGTTTGTGAAGATTTAATTGCATATAATAAACTAAAATTTTGTGAAGATGTTAGAAAAGTTTTAGACATAAGGATTGATTCAGATGAAGAACTTGAATCTGTACTAGATAAATCTTTAATGTATAATGGAAGACATGTTACGGTAGATGAATATATTAATAAATTAGCATCAGTATTTTTCAATGAGTATAAAAAGAGGAAATTTAAAAGAAAATGATAGATTTATATGAAAATGAAAAAAGATTATGGAACCAGGGATATCAAAACATTGCGGGATGTGACGAAGCGGGGCGTGGCCCTCTTTTTGGACCTGTTGTTGCATGTAGTGTAATACTGCCTCATGATTTTAAATTAGATGGATTAAATGATTCTAAAAAACTTACAGAAAAGAAAAGAGAAGAATACTATCCGGTAATAATGGAAAAAGCTATTTCCGTTGGAGTTTCTATAGTATCTGCAAAGGAAATAGATGAAATAAATATATATGAAGCATCAAGACAAAGTATGTTAAGGGCTATAAATAGTATGAAAGCTAAACCAGATTATATAATTACAGATGCTATGCCACTAGATAAATTTACAAATATTCCAAGCGAAGCTATAATAAAAGGTGATGCCAAAAGTATAACAATAGCGGCGGCATCTGTTATAGCTAAAGTAACTAGAGATAGACTTATGTATGAGGAAGATAAGAAACATCCAGAGTATCTTTTTGCTAAACATAAAGGTTATCCGACAAAAAAACACATTGAATTATTAAATAAGTATGGTATAATTGACGGATATAGGCGCACATATGGGCCTGTTAAAAAGTATATTGAAGAACATAATGACAAATAAGGAGGCTTTTTGATGAGCAAAAACTTAGTAATAGTAGAGTCACCAACAAAAACTAAGGCTATTGAAAAATACCTTGGTTCGGGATATAAAGTTGTTTCAAGTAAAGGACACATAAGAGATTTAGCAACTAAAGGAAAGTATGGATTTGGTGTTGATATTGAAAACCATTTTGAACCAACATATGAACCTATTAAAGGAAAGAAAAAAGATATAACCGCACTAAAGAAAGATGCTAAAGATGCTAATATGGTTTATCTTGCAACTGACCCTGACCGTGAAGGAGAAGCAATTTCTTGGCATTTAAAAGATGCTTTGGGTTTAAGCGATGATGAATACGATAGAGTTGTTTTTAATGAAATTACAAAAGATGTAGTAAAAAACGCTTTTAACAATCCAAGAAAAATTGATTACGATTTAGTTCATAGCCAAGAAACAAGAAGGATACTAGACAGAATAATTGGCTTTAGACTAAGCAAGTTAATGCAATCAAAAACAGGCGGTAAATCAGCAGGCAGGGTTCAATCAGTTGCACTTAAATTAATAGTTGATCGTGAAAGAGAAATTGAAGCATTTAAAGAAGAAGAATACTGGACTGTAACTGCTAAGTTTGAAGATATGGATGCACAGTTAGATACAGTAGATGGAAATAAAGCTGATCTTAAGACTGAAGAAGAAACGGATAAGGTAATAAAAGGACTTAATAAAGAATATATAGTTTCAAATTACGAAACAAAAACAAAAAAGAAAGCTTCAAAATATCCGTTTATAACATCAACAATGCAACAGGAAGCTATTTCAAAACTAGGATTTTCATCTAAAAAAACAATGCAAGTTGCTCAGAAATTATATGAAGGTATTGATATAGAATCTGATACAGTAGGTTTAATTACGTATATGAGAACGGATTCTGTTAGATTATCAGATGAATTCATTAAATCTAGCTACGCATTTATAAAAGAAAACTATGGTGAAAATTATATAGGGCATGTAAAATCATCTAAGAAAAAAGAAAACGTACAAGATGCGCATGAAGCAATTAGACCTTCAAGTATTAATAGAACTCCTGAAAGCATAGAAAAATATTTATCAAAAGATGAATACAAGCTTTATGAGTTAATATATAAAAGAGCACTTGCTTCATTAATGAAGGAAGCATTAATTGATTCAACAACAATTACCCTTGAAAATAATAATACCACTTTTAAAGCAACAGGTGGTGTACTTGTATTTGATGGATATTTAAAAGTATATCAAAAGTTTGAATCTCAAGAGGATAAGTTCTTACCAAAATATAAAGCTGGTGATGAGCTTGTAAGCAATGATGTTATAAAAGAACAACATTTTACTAAGCCACCAGCTAGATATACAGAAGCTAAGCTTATTAAAGCAATGGAAGAACTTGGAATAGGAAGACCCTCTACATATGCATCTACTATATCAACATTAACACAAAGAGGATATGTTAAGATTTTAGAAAAAAAACTTAATCCAACAGAAATTGGTATTACAACAACTGATAGATTGCAGGAATTCTTTAGTGATTTAATAAATGTTAAATATACAGCTAAAATGGAAGAGGATTTAGATAAAGTAGCAGAAGGCAAAAAAGTATGGTATAAAATTCTAGAAACATTTTATAAAGAATTTGAACCCTCGGTTGAAAATGCATTTGATAAGATGGAGAAAAAAGAAGATGAAGAAACTGGGGAAGTATGCCCTAACTGTGGCAAACCCATGGTTATAAAAAACGGAAGATATGGCAAGTTTGAAGCATGTTCAGGTTACCCAGAATGTAAATATATTAAGCCAAAGGAAAAAGAACCTTTAGCTGAGGTATGCGATTGTCCAAAATGCGGTGGCAAAATAGTAGAAAGAAAAACTAAAAAAGGTAAAATATTCTATGGATGTGGCAATTTTCCTAAGTGTAAGGTAGCAGTTTGGGATAAACCTACCGGTGAATTATGTCCAGAATGTCATAGTCTTATAGTTACTGATAAAGATGGAATAATTAAATGTAGTTCATGTGATTATAAAAAATAGTATATTAAAAAAGTATTTTATATCGAACAAATGTATAATTTACTTTTTTTTTAATATGTGATATTCTTAATTAGTCAGTTAAATTTGGTTATTTAATTGATTTGTTATGTTATTTTTGAATATAATATAACCGAGTAAAGAGGTTGATTAAATTGAATTTAATGAATAAAATATATAGTGATAAAAAGTTTATGAATCTAGCTTCACCAATTCTTACTCATAAAGAATTTTTAAAGACGAAGTCTATTGTTCACCATGGTAATACTAGATATAACCATTCAGTTAGAGTTGCATATACTGCATATACAATATCTAAAATACTTGGTGGTGACTTAAAAGCAACTGTAAGAGCAGGTGCACTTCACGATTTCTTCTTAGTAAGAGGTGATAATGTAGTTTCGTCAACAAAGATGTTACTTGAACATCCAACAATTGCTAAGAAAAATGCTATAAATTATTTTGGAGTAAATGAAATAGAACAAAATATTATTGAATCACATATGTTTCCTATATCAAATGTAATTCCAAAGTCAAAAGAAGCATGGATAGTTACATTCTCTGATAAATTAGTTGCAATGCTAGAAGGTGCTACAAGAGCAAAAACACAAGTAACTATGTGGGTATTATTCTTAGTAAATTTTATAAGATAGCTCAAAATTAGAGCTTTTTTAATTTTTAATTTTATGTTAAAATGTTTGTAGTGTCCTCGTAGCTCAGCTGGATAGAGCACTCGCCTCCTAAGCGAGGGGTCGTGCGTTCAAATCGCACCGTGGACGCCATATTTTGTGTATAAATGGTTGGAAATTTATTCCAACCATTTTGTCTATATAAGGAGCCAATAACCATTTTTAGAATATAAATATTATAAGGGTGGTTAAATGGAAAAATATAATAATTTAAAAAGAGCAAGCATACTAGGCATGATAGCTAACGTGTTTTTATGCTTGATTAAAGGAGTTGTTGCATTATTTACAAATAGCATGGCTATGCTTGCTGAAACATTTAATAGTGCTTGTGATTTAATAACTGCTTTTATAATTTATATAGGAAATAGAATTTCTAGCAAATCAAGTGATGAAAAACATAATTATGGATATGGTAAAGCAGAGTATGTATATTCTATGATGATAAGTGTTATGATAATAATTTCTACCTTTATAATAATTAAGAATTCTATAATATCATTAATAGAAAATAGTAAATATAATTTTTCAATATATTTAATTATAATCTGCGCTGTAAGTATAATAACAAAAGCATTTTTATATTTTTATATTAATAGACTGTCTAAGAAATACAATAATTTATTATTAAAAGCAAATGCATTAGAATATAGAAATGATTGTATAATGTCATTTATTAATTTAATATCCTGTATTTTATCTATTTATAATATTTACTTTATTGATAGTATCGTTGGTATTGTAATAGCACTATTTACGTTTTTTTGTTCATATAGGATTTTTAGGGAAAGTTATGATATACTTCTTGATAAGTCACTATCTAAAGACTCAAAAGAAAGTGTGCTTAAAATAATTGATAAATATAATGATGTTAAAAAAATTGCATATTTTAATTCTTGCTTTGTTGGACATAAATATCAAATATCTTTTACTATATATTTAGATGAAAATATGTCTACTCTTAAGAGCCATGAGATAGCTAATAAATTAGAAAAGGAAATTATAAATAATATAGATGAAATTTGCCTTGCTTTAATACATGTTGATCCGATAAAGATAGAAAAATAAATAAATTATGATTATCTAAGTTTTGTCAAATTATAAAATTTATGATATTATAATCACGACAAAAAGAACTGAGTTTCCTCAATT
>CAKPGT010000031.1 GCA_934155185.1 uncultured Bacilli bacterium | reverse complement strand
TAAGTATTCTTTACTATCCATTAATATAGCTTTAAACATCCTATCTGATGTTACAGGTACTACTTCTCCTTCTTTTAAGTTTATTTCCATAATTTTTCTGTCTCCTTTCCTTTATGAAAATGCCTCTATAATAGCACCTTAAATCATCATATTTTGTAGAATTATAGGTTAACACTAAAAAAGAATAGAAATTTAAACTCCTATTCTAAAATATCAATATCAAATATTATCTAGCCTTAGCCTTAACAATATATCTTTCTTTACCACCTTTTGTGCAAGTTACAAGTGTAATCATCATATCATCTTTATTATCAGGTTGTTTTAAATATCCTGCCTCATCTGCGCTTACTATACCATATTCATATACATAATATTTAACTGTTTTTCCTAATAAGTCAGTTATTTCAACAACATCATCTTTAACCAGTCTATTTATTTTTATAAAGAAATTTCCTCTCATAAAATTATGCCCGCCAATTGCTACATTACCCTTTGTGTTTAAATCTGGTCCTGACATTTTAACAACTGACGCATTATATGAATCCTTAGTATTTTCCTTTAATATAGGTTGATATATGCCTATTTTTCTTATTCTTATTTTTCCTATCGCGGTATAATTATATCCTGCATATGATACCTTAGCCTCGGCTTCAGTCGCAGTATTATCATTTGATGTATTTTCCTTTATTTGTTCATCTACTTTATCGATAATCTTATTAGATACTTCATTTCTCTTTCTTTCCCTAAAATTACTGTATATAAATAAACCAGCAAAAATGTATAGTGCTACAACTATTAGGACTATAACAACATCAAATATTTTTTCCATAACTTTTTTATTTTTCATAATGGTCACCTACACCTTAATATATGGTTTTAAAACGTCATAACCAAAAAAGTATATAATGGATGATAAAACAACAAGCACTATTAAGGAAATATATATACATATCATAAATTTATCCTTCTTTTTTACACTCTCACCCTCTGAGATATCAACAAAATCCATATCATTCATTATTAGATTCTCCTTTACTGTTATCAACATATATTAATTTACCATCATAATTATAATAGTTATTTTTAACTATCACATAATTAGGGTAAGCTTTATATTCCATTTTAGATGAAGTAAGACTAATTTCTTCTAGTGAACTAGAAACTATTAAGGCATCTTTTATGTCAGTTGATATTTTTACTAGTCCATAATTTTCATCAAAACTAACCTCATCATAATACTCTTTATTTATTTTTTTACCCTTAGCACTATATAAGCCATACCTATTATCTTTTTTCACTGCATAAAATATATTTTTACTTTCTTCTAAGTTATTTTTTTTAACCCTTCCTGGTGCCATTTTAATTTCTAAGTTAGAAAAATCTATTATTACCTTACCATCAGAATTAATAACTCCATATCCTGATTCTTTTTTAGCGACTGCATCCCCATATGAGTCAAACTCGCCTGCTTCTATATAATGTTCACTATTAATAAAATTACCGTCACTATTAATATATCCATACATACCATCATTATATTTAACAATTGCAATTCCGTTTTTAAAACCTCTATCTACTGTAAATTCTCCTGATATAGAGTTTGTTACTTCTCCGTTTTTTACTATGTTAATTTGATTTGTATTCTTTTTATAATCATATGAAACATACATAAACGCATCATCACCATCATACGTTTCTTCTTCTTTTAATCCTTTTTTTAGCTGTTCTAAAGTTTTTGTACTAATAAATGTATAATTGTAACTAGTATCTAGTGCCCTAAGAACACCTGATTTTGAAGAAGAAATTGATAATTTAACATAATCATCAGATTCTAATAACACTTTATCATCTTGAACATAGAAATACTTTTTTCCACTATTTGGAAGTTTTTCATAAAAAACATTATTCTCCTCAGGTATTATTTCATTTAATGTTGGTGGCAAAACTATTTTACCACTATCCAAGTTAACTATTTGCGATGATGAATTAACGGTTACAACACCATATCTTTTAAATCCATCATCTGTTACATTAGAAACACTAATACTTAGTTTTTTATTATCATTATCTGTTAGTTTATATTTAAATATATCTTTACCGTCTTTGCTTATAAGACCTACCGTGTTTTCACGTACATAAGTAAATAAATTTCCATCATACGATATAGTATCATATAAAAATTCTGTCTTTTTTCTCAAGTTTTCATCTAAAATTCCATACTTTAATCCCTTTTTGGTTACCTTTGATACAATAATATCCGTCCCCGCTCTATATATTGAAAAATACGTACCAGTTGGTATCTCTTCTTTTCCGCCTTTGTTTATTATTAATGGAAGATTAGATGAATTCTTAACTATTGCATATCCCTTTATAAATTCTTCACCATAAGTATATTTAGGATTAACAATTTTTCTTCCTGTATAATCTATATAACCATATTTTTCGTTTTGAATAATCCTAATAGGTTGATTATCACTTGCATATACTCTTAAATCATTTAATATATCACCAGTTTTATTTACAAAAAATTCAAAACCTAAAAGCATAACAATAACAACATATAACATAGCTTTATGAACTATCTTTCTTGTCTTGGCACTTTTTATATTAAAATCCTTAATAGTTGGAACATACTCATTTAATTTTTCTTTTTCGTAATTAAGTTCTATTTTAGTATTTACTGGTTTCTCAACCTCATTTATTACTTCTGGCTGACTTACAGATTCACTATCTTTATTATTTGTATCAAAAAAATCTAGCATTTCGTCTATTTCATCTGATACCTTTAAATCTGCTGAAAAATCAAGCATCTCGGTTGGCTCATCTAAGGAGGTGTTCTCATCTTCAAAGCTAAGAGTTTCTATTTCTTCGTTACCTTTATCTTTCACTTTACCCCTCCTTTAGTATCTATTTTTATTTTATACTAAAAATATTAAAAATACAAGTTTATAGCTTTTAATTTTCTATGCAGTGTAAAGAAAAAGAAGTACTAATTGCACCTCTTATTCTTGATATTCAAAAATCATATCCATTATTTGGACTCTGTCACCAGGTTTTGCTCCCATTTCTGCTAGTTTTTCATCAATACCCATGTTTCTTAATTTCCTAGCAAATCTTTTAGCTCCCTCATCAGTAAACTTAGTCATCTTAAATAATTTTTCAACTTCTTTTCCACTTATTACAAATATGTCATTATCTTTTACTATTGTAAATGGCTTTTCTTTTTTGAATTTGTATAATACATGGGATTCAAAAGCTTCCTCTTCAAACAAAGGCTTTTCTTCTTCCTTATCCAAAACATCTGCTATTGCAACTAAAGTCTTATCAACCCCAATATTACTTATAGCACTTATTTCATAAACCGGAATATCATACTTTTCTTTAAATCTTTTTAAATTTTCTTTTGCTTCCTCTATATCCATTTTATTAGCGATCACTATTTGTGGTTTTTTAATTAGCTTAGGGTCAAAATCTTCTAATTCTTTATTTATTACTTCGTAATCGCTAATTGGATCTCTTCCTTCCATTCCAGACATATCTATTATGTGTGCAATTACTCTAGTCCTTTGAATATGCTTTAAAAATTTATCTCCCAATCCTTCACCTAATGATGCACCTTTTATTAACCCTGGAAGATCTGCTGCAACAAATACCCTACCATCAATTGTCTTTACAACACCTAAATTTGGATTTAAAGTTGTAAAATGGTAAGCTGCAATTTTAGGTTTAGATTTGGATATCTTAGATAGCAATGTAGACTTGCCAACTGAAGGCATGCCAACAAACCCAACGTCTGCAAGTAACCTAAGTTCTACTTTAAGTGTTTTTTCTTCGCCTGGTTCGCCATGCTCTGAAAAATCTGGTGCTGGATTAGAGGCTGTTGCAAAAGCAGTATTACCTCTTCCACCACGTCCACCATAAGCAACTACGACTTCATCATCCTTCTTAGTTAAATCTGCTATAATAAAGCCAGTATCCATATCTTTAACAGTAGTACCAACTGGAACCTTTATAATAACATCCTCTGCACCACGACCATTTTTATTCTTACCAGAACCATTAGCACCCTTAGGTGCCTTAATTAGCTTTTGATATCTTAAATCAAGAAGTGTTCTAAGTCCTAAATCAGTTTTAAATATGATATTAGCACCACGCCCACCATTGCCACCAAATGGTCCACCATCCGGTATATATTTTTCTCTTCTAAAAGCCGTACAGCCATCACCGCCATTACCAGCTTTAACTTTTATTATAACCTCATCTACAAACATAATTAATCCCCCTTATCTATTCATTAATTTTGAAAGTCCTTCTTTAGCTTTATCTGGGATACCTCTATCTTCGCTTTCCATGTCTCTTATACTAGCAATCACTCTATTTTTACTAAGTTCATTTAATGAGCCTACACATCTTGATATATCACTGTCTGTTATTCTTTGTATTTCTTGCTTATTATCTAAACCAGCTAGATAAACATAATGAAATCTTCCAGAATTAAATAAATATACTACATTTATGCTACTTCTATAAAGTAACAATAAATCTCCAAACTTATATGTTTTCTTTGGCTCATCTAAATCACTATAAGTTGTTTTTCTACCCTTACTTTTCCGGTATGAGCTTTTTTTAGTTTTTTCATAATAACTTGTGTCAATTTCAATATATCTTTCAATAGGATCATCAAGTATAATACAATTTCTTTTTTTATGCATATCTTACCCCTTAAACGAAGCTTCTAAATAATATATAGGTCTTTTTTCTTTAAAATACTGCTTTTCAAAATCAGTCATAATATTATCTATCTTTCTTTCATCATTATGTAAATCTAAACTTACTTTATCAAAAATATACCAATAATCACTTAAGCTCTCTAAAGCAGATGCAAATAAAATCTTATTATCAGTTTTTAATATTATGTGTTTATTTTTCTTAAAAATTCTGTCATACAACTTCAAATAACTTATATGTGTAAATCTTTTCTTTTCATCCTGTTTCTTAGGCCATGGTTCTGAAAATGTTAAATATATTGTATCTATTTCCTTATCAAAGAAATTTATAATATCACTAGCATTAGCACATATAATCTTTAAATTATCTATTTTCTGATTTCCTATAGCTTTAATAGCACTAGCTGTTTGATTTTTATCAAGTTCTAAACCTATAAAATTTATTTTAGGATTCTTCTTAGCCATTTCTATTATAAAGCTTCCCCTACCCATTCCAAGCTCTAGATTAATAGGATTTTTATTAGAAAATAAGTTAGACCAATTTCCTTTATATTTTTCAGGATTTTTAACTAAATACGAACTATTATTTAAAATGTCGCTAGCATCCTTAACTACATTATAGCGCATAATAAATCACCTCTACATCATTTTATCATATAAAACAAAATAATAAAACATCAACTTTAAAAAGTATGAAAATTAATCCATACTCTTTATATGATAATCATTAATTCTTTCTTCTATATCACCTATATATGATTCTTTTACTTCTAATGTATCTTTTTTATATTGTTCTTGTAATGCCTTGAAATTTTTATTAAGTTTATTTTCTTCTCTTTCCCTATTTCTTATATTAATATAATCTTGAATGTAATTTGCAAAATCATCTGCTTCACTTTCTTTAGAGAATTGTTTTTTAATTATTTTACCTTGTAAATTAATCGATACTTCATATGTAGGGTTTTCAAAGTCTATAATATACCACTCACTATCTTGATTAACTAGCACTAGTTCATCGCTGTATAAAATATCATCATAAATTGGTTTTACAACTTCTTTTCCTTCTTTATTGATGTAACCATATTTGCTATCTTTCTCAACTTGAGCTAAGCCTTCTTTAAAAGAGAAAGCCGCATCATAAATTGGTTTTATAACCTCTTTTCCTTCTTTATTGATGTAACCATATTTACCATCTTTTCTAAAACAAGCTAAACCATTTGTAAAGCCAAAAAGAATATCATAAATTGGTTTTACTACCTCTTTTCCTTCTTTGTCTATATAGCCCCATTTGCCATCTTTTTTGACACAAGCTAGCCCTTCTTTAAAATTACAGGCGTTGTCATAAATTAGTTCTATTACTTCCTTACCATCTTTATTTATATAGCCGTATTTTCCATTTTCTGAAACACAGGCTAATCCTTCACTAAAGACTGCAACGCCATCATAATTATTTATTTTTTTTCGCTCACTAAATATTTTTTAACAGTTGTTTCCATAATTGTCTCCTAACTAAGTAACTATTATATTTATATAATTGTTTGTAAATAATTAAAAAATATTAAAATTACTTCATACTATTTACGTAACATTTAGCTAATATTTTTTCTATATCATCTATATAAGATTCATTTACTTTAAACATATCTTTTTCATATTGCTCTTTTAGTACCTTAAAGTTCTCAGCAAGTGTGCTTTCTTGTTGCTTTCTTTTCTTGTCTCTTTTAGCAATGCAATCTTCAATGTAATCTACAAATTCATCTGCTTCTTTTTCATTAGAAAATTGTCTTTTTATTGTTTTATCATGTGTGGTTGCTGATACCTCATATGTTGGATTATCAAGGTTTATGATATACCATTCAGCACCTCGTGGAGCTAATACTAAATTATCAGATACTAAAAAATAATCATAATTTAAACTTGCTTTTTTCCCTTTCTTATTAATAAAATAGCCTTTTCCATCTTTTTCAATATATGCCAAACTATTTTCAAAATCTGAAGCGTTGTCGAAAACTAATTCCATCACTTCTTCTCCATTTTTATTTATATAACCATATTTGCCATCTTTTTTAACCCAGGCTAAGCCCTCACTAAAGTCTGAAACATCATCATAAATTGGTTTTACTACTTCTTCTCCATCTTTATTTATATAACCATATTTACCATCTTTTTTAACCCAGGCTAAGCCCTCACTAAAGTCTAAAGCATCATCATAAATCAGATTTACAACTACTTTTCCTTCTTTGTTTATATAACCACATCTAGACTGGAAACCATATCTGTCATCTTTTTCAACATGAGCTAAGCCTTCTTTAAAGTCGAAAGCAAAATCATAAATTGGTTTTATAACCTCTTTTCCTTCTTTATTGATGTAACCATATTTGCCATCTTTTTCAACAAGGGCTAAGCTCTCACTAAAGTCAGAAGCATAATCATAAATTGGTTTTATAACTTCTTTTCCTTCTTTATTTATATAACCCCACTTATCATCTTTTTTAACAAGAGCTAAGCTCTCGCTAAAGTCAGAAGTATCATCGTAAATCGGTTTTATTACCTCTTTTCCTTCTTTATTGATGTAACCATGTTTGCCATCTTTTTTAACCCAGGCTAATTCCTCATTAAAGCGGGAAGCCTCATCATAAATTGGTTTTATAACTTCTTCTCCTTCTTTATTTATATAACCATATTTTATATAACCATATTTTTTGTCTTTTTTCGCAAAACAAGCTAAACCCTCTTTAAAGCCGGAAATATAACTGCAATCTGACTCTATAACTTCTTTTCCTTCCTCATTTATAAAAGACCATTTAAGCTCACCATATCTGTTAACTTTATAAATACGAGCTAAACCTTCGTCAATACCATGAGACGCAACAGCAAAAGAAAAAGCATTATAATCATCACATGATATTTTTTTACCTACAAAATATTTTTTAATAACACATTCCATCATAGTTCTCCTTTTCATTAACAAAGCTATTATATTTATAAATTATCATTTGTCAACACTGAACAAAAGAATAAAAATTAAAATAATTTTAAATTTTTATTCGGGATTAGTCGTTGCTGTCCCAACATTCCTACTTCAAAGATAAAGTAACCTTTATTCTCCATAGGCTTAAATTCCGATAGTCGCTACCGTACT
>CAKPGT010000030.1 GCA_934155185.1 uncultured Bacilli bacterium | reverse complement strand
ATGATAATTATAATTTGCCTCATTTAACAAATCTACTAATTCATTTATTCTATCCATTTTATATCACCAATATAATTATACAAAAAATATGTAAAAATATAAAGAGCAAACTTGTTGAAATGTAATATATATGATAAAATTATAATTAAGATAGGAAGGAAGTTTTATGAATAATTGTCCAAAATGTGGTTCTAACATAAACCCGGGTGAAGATTTTTGTAAAATATGTGGAACAAAAATAACTACACCTCAAAATAACATTTCAAATATCACACAAGAAGAACAAGGAAATATGCAAAATATAAATAATCTACAAACTCAAAATATTATTTCAAATACTGAACAAATAGAAATACTTGATAATCTAGAGGAAGATATAACTAATAATGATGACGACTTAATTAATACTTATATGGGAAAAAATGCTGAGAAATTAAAAGATGGTGGCATTTCAGGCTATACTTTATTATTTGGACCTATATACATACTTTATAGAAAAATGTGGCTATTAGGTTTAATAAGCGCAGGTATCATTACATTTGCAAATATATTTTTAAAATCATATTCTTTAATTGTATTACTAGTAATTAGTATTATTCTTTCATTTAAATTTAAAGATTTATATTTAAAATATGTAAAAGAAAAAGTAAATAAAATTAAAAGAGAAAATACAGATAAATCAAAACAAGAACTAATGATAATATGTAGTAAAAAAGGTGGAACATCACTTTTACCTGTTATTGCATTAATTATTATATATGGTATTTCGCTTTACATAAATTTAATTGTGACTTCAAACTTAATTAACAAAAGCAAAGATGATAACAATAATAAATATGAAACATCAAATAAATTAACCACTCTTATAGACTTAAATGTAACCATACCTGATAATTTTAAAAGAATTGATTTTATAAATAATAAAAGTGTAACATACATTTTAAAAGAGTCAAAAGATTATAGTTATGACTGTAGTTTAAGATTATCAATAGAAGACACATCTTTTTACAACAATGATGCAAAATTATATTTAGAAAATGAAACATCTTACTACTCTAGTTTATTTAGTGGAATAACTGAAAAAAACATCAACAATAACACATGGTATTACGGTTATATTATAAATAATTCCACACAAAAATATCACTACGCCACATTTTATAACGGAAACATTTACGGAATAAAATATGAAATAAGAAACATTAAAAATGAAAATTGCTCTAATGCACACAAAACAATAAAAAATTCATTAAAATTTAATTAAAGGAGATAAAATAAAATGAACGAAGATTTAAAAGAAATAGAAAAAACAATAGAGACATTACTTGAAGTAGAAGATATAAAAGAATACGAAAAAAATAATGAACAAAAATATAAAGATTATATTCATATATTAGAAGAATATTCAAAAGCTTTAGCTGACAAAACAGAAACATATAATGAAAAAGAACTAGAATGGCTAGATAAACTATTAGATAAATTAAGAGATAAACATGATGAACTAAAAGATAAAGTAGCAGAAATCAAAACAGAAATTCAGGTAATTGTTTCATCAAAACAATTAACAGAAGACATAAATAAACTAATGGGCGAAAATGACTTAGAAGAAATTCAAACAAAAAGTAATGGTGAATACGAAAAACTAATAGGCAGAATAATAGATAATTTTTCATTCATAAAAGAAAATGCTAAAGAAGATTCAGTAAGTATGTATTTAGCTTTTAAACAAGCAAGAGAATTAATGAACAAACATAAAGGTTTAAAAAATATGTGTGAAGACTTGCTATATAGTAAAGTTGATAAAGAAATAGAAATAGATACACTAAAAAAACAAAGAGAAGAAATGATAGAAAATCAAGCTAAAAACGACAAGTTAGAATCAAACATAAAAACACTAAATACAGAAATCTTATATTACTTTAAAAACAATGGTTTTGACTTAAATAAATATAAAGATTTTGTAGACAAATTAGAAGAATATGATAAAGAATTATATAAACTAAAAGAAACAATGAGCGCTGAACAATATAATAGAATATTAGAAGAATACTATAAAACAGACGCAAACCTTCAAACATTATACTCTAACATTATGAAAGAAGTAGAAGAAGAAAAAGGAAAATCCAGATAAAAGGGCTGTTAAAAATTTTAACAGTCCTTTCTTTATCATTAATTTCAAGTCTATATACTAACTTCCATCCCATCATACCCAACAACTAGATTACAAATACTCATATTGCTTAACTCTTCCCTTGCATCATCATTCATATGAGTTGAAATAAACTTACACTCTGGATACTCACTGCATAAGTTAACTATATCATTAATACCCATATGCTTGCTTGTTCCTTTTATAAAACTTACATCACAAAACAAAACGTCACACTTACTAGCTATACATTTAATACTATTAACTAATTTACTATCTCCAGTAAAGCCAACACTCTTATTACCTTTACTAATAATATACCCATAAGCAGGTTTCATTCTACCATGGTCTACTAATATCTTTTCTATACTATAATCATTGATATTAAAAATAAAACCATTATTAAAACAAACTCTAAGTTCCTTACATATAGTCTTATAAGTATTAGGAAAAGCAAGTTTTGTAACTTTCTTAATCTTACGAGCACCATCTTTACTACACATAATTCTTATATCCTTTACATCACTCTTTAACTTTCCTAATAAATAAAATGGAATATCTAAATAATGGTCTCCATGAAAATGGGTAAAAAGAATATTATTAACACTTTTAGGATTAATATTTAACTTAAGCATATTCTTCATACATCCATTAGGCATATCAACTAAAAAAATGTCATCTACTAAATAACACGCACTATTGGATATACTCCAAATAGAACCACTACCAATTACTTTTATCTTCATATCTTACCTCACTTGCTACACTAATTATTTTTGCTAAATAACATTATCTCTTCCAATACTTCTACCAATAACATCTAAAATATAATTATTACTTTCCATACCATGTGTAGAAGCACTATAATCCCTTAAAACTTTAACATCATAGCCATTCTCAAACAAATCAAATGCAGTTTTTAACACACAACATTCTGTATCAATACCGCATAAATAAATAACATCAATATTATTACTTTTTATATAATCTACTAATTTTTTAGAATAAGCAGTATATACATCCTTTTCAAAAATCATTTTATCTTTAGTATCTAAAACAATTTCTCTATCTTCATCAGAAAGACACCCCATATAATTAAGCTTTTTAACCCATATACTATTTATTTTATTAATAAATTTTGTAAAAATAACATAATCATACATAGAAGAATTAACTAAATTATTAATCCTATCAATTAAATATTTTGTATTTTCATTTATGAATGATTTTTGTAAATCAATAACTAATAACAAACTTTTCATATTTTTTTCCACCTTTACATCTTCATACTCCCAGTTGCATGGTCTATTTCAGGATAAAATCTAGTATAAATTCTCTTAATTTTTTCCATTTCTTCTTTAACTTGTTCACTATTATATCCTTCAGCAAGTCTAGTATTCTTAACAATTTCCATTAAAGTATTAAAATCAATTTTTGGACTATTAATACTATTTAAAATCTCCTTCTTATCAGCATCCTTTCCATACATATCAATAATTTCACTACTAAATTCAAAATCACTATATTCTTTGTTAAAAAAATCATTATTAACTAGTTCATCATTTAAATTTCTATGTTCATAATCAAAGACACCAACACTTGAGTCATTAGGAAATACTTTCTTATACTCACTAACTGGAACTAAAAAATATCTATATAAGTCAAGCGCATTATAGTCTTCCTTCAAAACTTCTTTTCCATTAACTTTATAATTATCCCAAGTAGGATCTAACACATAAAATCCATGAATATTATATTTATCATCATCAATTTTAGCCATCGCGCGACTATGATAAGCTCTTAGTGTGCCATCTTTATTATAACAAGAAACACCAAAATCTCTTATACTAACTTTATCATCAATATTAGACATTATCTCTTCTAATAATGCAGTATATCCAGCACATACTATATTTCCACTTCTAATAATTTTATAAGGATTTCTCGACTCATTCTTTTCATTTGGACTTTCCTTATATGTAAAAGATTTAACTAAATCATAAGCAAAAGTTAACCTTTCAACTGGAGACAAATCATAGTCAGTAATAATCTTTTTATAGTATTTCATACTTTCAACTAATCCCCTATAGTCTTCATAACTTCCTTTGTCAATTGGAGAAAACTTAACATTCAAATAAAATTCTTCACTAAGCTTATCCAACTCTTCATAGTCGTAATCTAAATACTTCATTTTTTCATAATCTAATATGCTCTTTCCAGGTAAATTCATATCAATTGTAGTCTCTTTAACATTATAGCCTTTATCTTTAAAAAACAACACCAAATCTTTAGTAATATTTATATTTTTAGACGCTACTTCAATACTAACATCATTTCCTTCAAACATAATATTAATTTTTTCATTTTCTCCATTAATTTCAATAAAATTATTAGTATCACTCTTACATTTTAATACGCTATCCATATATCTAAAATCAAAATTCTTTGTACTAACACTAACACTACTTTTATTACTTTTAATATTAGTATTCTCTAACTCTAATCCATTATAATATCCAATATTCTTTTCTCCATTATCTATTAAAATAAGTCCATCTAACTCTGGAATTGAAAAAAAATAATCCTTAAAAGTAAGTTTCTTAATATTTGTATTATTAATTAAATAATCTAAGTTTTCTTTACTCAAAAAATTGTATGAACTAATAGTTAACTCACTTAAATTTTTAAATTCTTCTAACCAAGAAATATCGTTTTCAATAATAATTTCAGGTATATTTAATTTTGTAATATCCCTATTCAAATTTTCCTTAATCAATCTAACAACATTATCAAAAGGAAATGCTGTTTTCAAAGTATCACCATTTAAATAAACATTTAAATCAACAAAATATTCTTCATTTTCTAATTTAGCAAGTAAATCATCCATAGTAATAAAATAAGTTTCTAATTTAAAACTATCCTTAACACTTCTAAGATAATTTGATATATCATCAAATCTATAACTATTTACCTTATCAAAATCCAAAGAAAAAACTTCATTTATAGTATCATTCATATCTATGCCTCCTACTACTATATAAATTGTATCAAAAAACATAACAAATTAAAAGAAAAAAGTCATATTTTTTAATACAACTTTCATTAAAAACCTTTCTGTTTTCTATTCATATAAACTTCCAAATAATCGCTCTTTAAAGAGGAAAATTCAAAGTCAACAAGTCCTAAGCAATCTTCATAAAGAGCCGTACTATCTAAGAGTTTATGTAAATACTCTTTTCCATTTACTACGAGCTTTATTAAGTCTTGATTAAATAAAGTACTTGCATAACAATTATCTGACATAAACTCTATACTATCCTTATCTATATCTACTATCACTTCTCCATCAAACCTTTCTTTAACATATGACCCATCCTTTAAAACAAATCCTTTACTAACTAAATCTTTTTTCATATCATCTATATTATTAATTATAATCTCATGGTCTTTATAATTTGAATAATCAGACTGATGCTTAATATTAATTAAAGAATTATTAACATGTATTAACTCTGTATTAATTTTTATATCTTCGTAACTATCATTATAATAAATTCGTACATATAAATCATTTAAATGATTTTTAATCATGTCTATTTCATTACCATATTTATATTCCCCCGTTATATTAAGTACACTAAGTCCTCCTTTAATAATTAAATATCCTTGTTCTCCCACCTTATAATAAAGCATTAAACGTTCTATATTCTCAGTGTTACTTAACTTTAAATCAAACACATTATAATCAGTGGTACTAACAAAATATCCTTTTGCCACATCTCCAGAGTTTAATTCATAAATTTTAAATTTATTAAAAGTAGTTAAAAAGAACAAAGTAAATATGGAAAATACTATAACTAAAGTTATTATTAAAATTGATTTCATCTTTGTTTTTTTATTATAATATCCTATGGTTTCAGTAAGTTTTCCATTTAATAAATATTCTACCTTAACATTATATAATTTACTTATTCTTTCAAGCAAACCCACATCGGGAAAACTTTTTCCCGTTTCCCACTTACTAACAGCTTGTACACTTATATTTAATTGATAAGCCACATCTTTTTGAGTTAAATTATTTTCTTCTCTTAGTTTTTTTAAGTATTTACCAGTTTTATTTAAATCCATTTTCTTCACCTATATACATCATATTAAAAAAGAACAAAAAAAGCAATCAACTAATGGTTGACTTAAAATTTTTTCTCATTTTCGGAATTGTATTCCGAATTTGTTGACTTTTTATTATATTTATGATATTATTATAACAGGTGATATTATGAAATATATTAAAAGAACTATTGAAGAAAAATTAATCTCTATGATAGACAATTATCAAGTTATAATGATTACAGGTCCAAGACAAGTAGGAAAAAGTACAGTACTAAACTATATTTCAAAAAAACTTGATAAAAAAATTAACAGAGTTACACTAGATGATTATAAGCTTAGAGAACAAGCAATAAATGACCCTGAATTATTTTTAAGAACACATGATACCCCCTTAATTATTGACGAATTTCAAAAAGCACCAGAAATTTTATCTTACATCAAAATGATTGTTGATAACAAAAACGAAAAAATAATTTTTGGAGAAAAAGAAAAAGCAGAAACTTTATATTTTTTAACAGGTAGTCAAATTTTTGAAACAATGAAAGAAGTGAGTGAGTCCCTTGCAGGAAGAGTTGGAATATTAGATTTATATGGTTTAACTGAAAGAGAAATTGAAAATAAAAAAGATGTATTATTTATTCCGGAAATTGAAGACATAAAAAAGAGAGATAGAACGGAATATAAAACAACTCTAAATTTATACAAAAAAATATTTAAAGGTACCTATCCCGAGCTATATATATCTAATAAAGAAATAGAGCAATATTATAGTGACTACTTAAAAACATTTATGGAAAAAGATATTAGAAAATTTATCAATATATCTGACGAAAACAAATTTATAAAGTACATTTCTTCTTTAGCAGCAAGAACTGGACAAGAATTTATCGCAACATCTGTAGCTTCTGAAGCAGGAATAGATGATAAAACAGCCACTTCTTGGTTATCGGTACTAAAAAATACTGGGCTTATCTATTTACTACAACCATATATGAATAACGCTGTTGGAAGAGCAATTAAAAGAGAAAAAATATATTTTATGGATACAGGTCTTGCTTGTTATTTAGCAGGATATGTTGACCCAATTACATTAGAAAGAAGTGCATACAGTGGTCCAATATTTGAAACATATGTAGTAACAGAAATAATCAAATCATTTGTAAATCATGGCAAAGATGCTAGAAAACACCTATATTTCTATAGAGATAATAACCAAAAAGAAATAGATTTACTTATAAATTATAATAATGTTATGTATCCAATAGAAATTAAAAAAAGTGCTAACCCTAACAAAGACGCAATTAAAAATTTTGATATAGCAAATAAATTTGAACCTGAAAAAGGTAATGGTATCGTTCTTTGTATGACAAAGGAAATAATAGCAATTGACGAAAACAACTACATGGTTCCAATAGAATATATTTAAGAAAATTTTATACATTTTCGGAATTGCATTCCGAATTTGTATTTTTTTATGCAAAAGAAAAAGCTAACTTTCCAGTTAACTTCATTATATCTTCTTTATACTCTTATGATTTTTAGCAAGTTGTTTAACACCATACATATACCCAAAAGCAATACTTGCAATACTTCCATCAATTCCTACTACAACTCCATCGCCAAACTTATCATGGTGTATCTTATCTCCTACTTTCAAATCTTCATTTCTGTCTTCATCATACATATTTCCTACTATAACAGAGCTTGTATTTCGTGTAATACTCTCTTCTTTATCAAGTAAATCACTATCAATTTCCCCAATAAATCTACTAGGTAAATTATTACTCACTTGCCCAAATAAAGTTCTCTTTTTAGCATT
>CAKPGT010000029.1 GCA_934155185.1 uncultured Bacilli bacterium | reverse complement strand
AGCGACTATCGGAATTTAAGCCTATGGAGAATAAAGGTTACTTTATCTTTGAAGTAGGAATGTTGGGACGGCAACGACCAATTCGAATAAAAATTTAAAATTATTTTAATTTTTATTCTTTTGTTCTATAATTAATTGTGAAAGGAGCACCCCTATGTATATAAAAGTTTTAGTTGAAACAAAGGTTAAAAGTAATGACATGACTTTTACTTATTATGTTTCTAATAATGATAAAAACTTAATTGGTAAAAGAGTAATGGTACCTTTTGGGAATAGAACACTTCAGGGTTTTGCTTTAAGCTACACAGATAAACCTTTAGATTATGAAGCTAAAGAAATATTAAAAATTCTTGATGATGAGATAGTTTTAAATGATGAATTGTTAAAGCTTGGAAAGTATATGAGTGAAAAATATTTATGTTCATTAATATATGCATATCAGGTAATGCTTCCTAAGGCTTTAAAGGCCAATATTAAAAATAATTTAAAAACTAAAGTTAAAACATATATAAAACTAAAAGATAATATGGATATATCTAATATTAAAGGTAAAAAACAGTTAGAAATAATTGAGTTACTAAAACAAGATGATATGATTTTAAAAAGTGATATAGATAGTAAATCTAGTCTTAGAGCTTTAATAGAAAAGGGAGTTATTGAGGAGTATGAAAAGGAAGTATATAGAGATATTTTAGTAGAGAATGATTCTAAAAAAATAACTTTAACGCCTGATCAAGAATATATAAGTAAAAAGGTAGAATCATATTTTGATCAAAGTAAAACTATCCTTCTTCATGGTGTAACAGGTTCTGGTAAGACAGAAGTTTATATAGACATTGTAAAGAAAGTAATTAAAAATAATAAAACTGCGCTTATATTAGTTCCAGAAATTAGTTTAACACCCCAGATAGCGGCAAGATTTAAGGGCTGTTTTGGTGATACTGTTGCAATACTTCACAGTGCATTATCAGATGGTGAGAGGTTTGATGAATGGAGAAAGATTAACCGAGGCATTGTAAAAGTTGTAATAGGCGCTAGAAGTGCTATTTTTGCACCATTAAAAAATTTAGGAATAATAATTATCGATGAAGAGCATTCTTTGAGTTATAAACAGGAAAATACTCCTAGATATAATGCAAAGGATATAGCTTTTTATAGGTCTAAAACTTATAGCTGTCCTGTACTTTTAGGTAGTGCAACACCAACAATAGAAAGTTATGCAAGAGCTAAAAAAGGATATTATGAATTATTAAAACTAGATAAAAGAGTTAACAATAAACCGTTACCAAGTGTTTTAATAGTTGATATGAAAAGTGAAATAAGAAAGGGTAATAGACTTATTTCTAAGGCTTTAACTGATAGTATAAATGATAGACTTCAAAAAAAAGAACAGGTAATGTTGCTTTTAAATAGAAGAGGTTATTCAAATTATTTAACTTGTCAGAATTGTGGTTTTGTTTTTAAATGTCCAAACTGTGATATAACGCTTACTTATCATAAAACATCTGGAATGATGAGATGTCATTACTGTGGATATGCTACAAAAAAGCTGGATATATGCCCATCATGCAAAGAAAAAAGTATAAAAGAAATGGGCTCCGGGACAGAGAAAATAGAAGAATATATATCTAACGAATTTAAAAACGCTAGAGTACTTAGAATGGATAGAGATACAACTAGTAAGAAGGGTTCTCATTTTAAAATAATTGATGCTTTTAATAGTAACTCTTATGATATATTAGTTGGTACTCAGATGATTTCAAAAGGACTTAATTTTCCTAATGTTACATTAGTTGGTGTAATTGATGCTGATTCATCTTTAAATATACCAAATTTTAGGAGTGCTGAAGAAACATATAATTTATTAGACCAAGTAATAGGTAGAGCAGGAAGGCATGATAAAGAGGGAAAGGCTATAATACAAACCTTTAATAAAGAACACTATAGTATATTAGCAGCAAAAGAACATAACTATGAGGGATTCTTTAATAGGGAAATGGCTGTAAGGAAAAAACTTAATTATCCACCATACTGCTTTATAGCACTTATAAAGGTAACTTCTAAAGACTTTAAATATGGAATAGATGAAGCTAAGAAAATAAGTAATTATTTAAGGGAAAAGTTAAGTGATAAAACAAGTGTATTAGGTCCTTCTATTGCAAACGTATTAAGGATTAATAATCTTTATAATTTTCAGGTAATATTAAAATATAAAAAAGATGATAATTTATATAATGCTTTAAATGAAGTTATAAAAGTATATGAGGGAAATAGTAAGATAAAAATAGAACTAGATTTTGACCCGGTTAATTTGTAAAGGAGAGATTATGAACAAAACTAAGAATATTATTAACTATTATCTATTAATAAATAAGTTAAAATATAAGATAAGAACTGGATGGATAGAAATAGGCATTACTAAAGAAAGATTAGAATCAGTTGCAGAACATATTTATGGCTGTTTAATGCTTGCTGTTGCAATAGATAGTGAGTATGATCTAGGTATAGATATGTATAAGGTTTTAAAAATGCTTACTATACATGAATTAGATGAAGTAATAAAGCCTGATTTTACTTTGAGAGCAGGGCTTTCAAAAGAAGAAAAAAATAAAATTGGAAAAGAAAGCGTAGATGTTGTAGCAGGATATTTATCTTCAAAGGAAGAATTAATAAATATAGTTGATGAGTTTAATGATGGAAAGACAAAGGAAGCTTTATTTTGCTATATGATAGATAAAATAGAATGTGATATGCAAGCTAAAGTCTATGATCTTGAAGGTTATTTTTTAGTAGAAAAGGCAAGAGAAGATTTACCTTACTTTGGCGATAAAGCAAAAGAAATAGAAAAAAGTGCTAAATGTGCTAGTGACTACTGGATACTATTTGATGAGCCAAAGTTTAAAAATAGTGAAATATTTAGTTCATTAATTGATGAGATAATGAAAATAAAAGAATTAAACTGAAATATATTTTAAAAATATTATCCCATTTATCCCTTATAAAATATAAAAAAACATCTTGTAACATATAATAATTATGTGCTATAATAAGCATGGCTTTTCTAATGGAAAAGAAATACACACAAATCTGGACTTATATTTCCGAGTGTCCGAAGAGGATGGAATATTGGGATGAAGGGTTTGGAGGTTTAAACGAAGGAGGAATGGAAATGCCAGTTGTATCAATGAGCTATCTTTTAGAAGCTGGTGTTCATTTTGGACATCAAACTAAGAGATGGAACCCAAAGATGAAAGAGTATATCTTTACTGCAAGAGATGATATATATATTATTGATTTACAAAAAACAGTAAAGAAAATTGAAGAAGCATATGCTGCTTTAAAAGAAATAGTAGCTAACGGAGGAAAAGTTATTTTTGTGGGAACAAAAAAACAAGCCGGGGAAGCATCTGAAGAAGAAGCTAAAAGATCAGATAGTTACTATGTATCTAAACGTTGGTTAGGAGGAACACTTACTAACTTCAGAACTATAAGAAGAAGAATTAATCGTTTAGATCAAATCGAAAAGATGGAAAAAGATGGTACATTTGATAAGTTACCTAAAAAAGAAGTAGTTAAGATTCGTAAAGAATATGAAAAATTAAATTCTTATTTCTGTGGACTTAGAGAAATGAAAAAGCTTCCACAAGCAATGATTATTGTTGATCCTAAGAAGGAAGCTAATGCAATAAATGAAGCTAGAAAGTTAAACATTCCAGTATTCGGTATTGTAGATACTAACTGTGACCCAGATTCAGTAGACTATGTAATACCTGGTAATGATGATGCTATTCGTGCTGTTAAAATTGTTTTAGGAGTTTTAAATAACGCAATTTGCGAAGCTACAGGTAAACCAGTAGAAGACTATATTTCTGAAGAAGATAAAGCTAAGGCTTCTGCTAAAGAAGTAGTTAATGATGTTAAAGAATTAGCTAAAGATGTTAAGAATGTAGCTGCTAAGAAGATTAAAGAAGTAGCTCCTGTAATAAAAGAAAAGAAAGAAGAAATTAAGGAAACTGTAATAGAAGAAGCTAAAGAAAAAGTTAAGAAAGTAGCTAGTAAAGTAAAGGAAGATGTTACTGATTTTGCTAAGAAGACAGTTGCTGAATTAAAAGCTATGGCTAAAGAAGCTAAAATAGAGGGTTATTCAAAACTAAAGAAGGACGAACTTATTAAGGCTTTAAAAAAATAATTTAAATAGATGATTTTTATAAATCATCTTTAATTATAAAAGGAGATATATAAAATGAATGCAAGTTTAATTAAAGAATTAAGAGACATGTCTGGAGCAGGAATGATGGATTGTAAAAAAGCTCTAGAAGAAAACGGAAATGACCTTGAAAAGGCTGCAGCATACTTAAGAGAAAAGGGTATTGCTAAGGCTGCTAAAAAGGCAGGAAGAATTGCTGCTGAGGGTTTATCTACTGTTAAAGAAGATGGAAACAAAGCTGTAATTTTAGAAATTAACTGTGAAACAGACTTTGTTGCTAAAAATGAGAAATTCCAAAAATTTGTTAATGATGTTGCAGAAACTATTTTAGCTAGCAATGCTAAAACAATGGAAGAAGCACTTGCTTTGCCATGTGAAGAAGGAACATTAAATGACTATGTTACTAATATGACAGCAACTATTGGAGAAAAGATTTCATTTAGAAGATTTACATTGGTAGAGAAAAATGATGATGAAAATTTTGGCGCTTATATCCATATGGGTGGTAAGATTTCTGTTTTATCAGTAATTAAAGGAGCTACAAAGGAAGTTGCTAAAGATGTATCAATGCATGCAGCTGCTATGCGTCCAGAATACGTAACTAAAAAGCAAGTTCCAGAAGACGTAGTAGAAAAGGAAAAGAAAATTTTAACTGAACAAGCTATTGAAGAAGGAAAACCAGCTAATATTGCAGAAAAGATGGTTATGGGAAGAATATCTAAGTTCTATAAAGAAATTTGTCTTGAAGAACAAGATTTCGTTAAAGATAACAGTGTTTCTGTTGGTAAATTTGTTAGCAATAATGGTGGAGAAATAATTGATGTTATAAGATACGAAGTTGGTGAAGGTATGGAAAAACGTCAAGAAAACTTTGCTGAAGAAGTAGCTGCTCAAATGAAAGGTGAATAATCATGAAAAAGTTAGTGGCGTTATTACTAACTTTTTTAATAGTTTTAGTGGGATGCAAGTCTCCTAAAATAACAAAAGTTGATGATGATATTAAAACTGATAGTATAAGATTTAAGAATGAATATGATATGGTTAGCAAAGACAATTTATATGAGTATGCAACTTATTTAAATGTTACAGATATGCTAGATAAGGGAACTGGAATAATATATTTTGGATTTCCTACATGTACTTTATGCAAGGAAGTAGTACCTATACTAGACAATGCTGCAAAAGAAAAAAAGGTAAAAACAATTTTATACTATAACTTTAAAGAAATAAGAAAAAATAATACAGCGGAATATCAAAAATTAGCAGGTATTTTATCAGATTATATAAAAGAAGATGAAGAAGGTAATAAGAAGATTGAAGCACCAACTGTAGTATTTGTAAATAAAGGTAGAATAGTTGGAGTATATATTGGAGTTATCGATTCATCTAAAGAAGAAGTAATATCAAATGAAGAAAAAGAAAATTTAAAAAATAACTTCATGAGTTTAATTGATAAAATGCTTATAGATGATATATCTACTACTAAAATAAGTGAAGAATAAAGTTAAAAGGCTTGCTATAAGGCCTTTTTTTATATATAATAATCTTAGAGAGAGGGATAAAATGACTGACGAGATTTTATTAGAAACAGAAGATAAGATGCAAAAAGCAATTAGTTCAATGGAAAACAGATTTTTAAATATACGTGCTGGACGTGCTAATCCAAGAATTTTAGATAAGGTTGAGGTAGAGTATTACGGAGCACCAGCTCCTTTAATTCAGTTAGCAACTATATCAGTACCAGAGGCTAGAAAGATAGTTATTAAGCCTTTTGATAGAAATAGTATTGGTAATATTGAAAAAGCTATATTTGAAGCTGATTTAGGTCTTACACCAAATAATAATGGTGAAACTGTTATGCTTGTTATACCAGAACTTACTGAAGAAAGAAGAAGAGAGTATGTAAAAGAAGCTAAGACAGTTGCAGAAGAATGTAAAATAGCTTTAAGAAACATAAGACAAGATTCAAATAATAGTATCAAGAAATTAGAAATACCAGAAGATGATCAAAAAATAGCTCAAGAAGATGTTCAGGAACTAATTAATAAGTATAATAAAATAACAGATGAAAAGTTAAAAGAAAAAGAAACTGAACTAATGAGTGTATAGCAATAACATTATGTTATTGTTTTTTTAGTGGTGACAAGACAAAACTATAATAAAGTAGAATTTTGTCTTATATGAAAGACAAAATTCTACTTTATTCTGAAATTAGTGTATATTATAAAAGGAGGGAAATCATGATAAAAAGAGAGAACTACTTAAAGAAAATTAGACCTTTTTACAATCAAAATCTTATTAAAGCAATTACTGGAATAAGAAGATGTGGAAAATCAGTTATTTTGAAGCAAATAATAAATGAAATAGTAGAATCTGGTGTTAAAGAAGAAAACATAATTTACATAAATTTTGAATTAACAGATTATTCTTCAATTAAAAACTACTTAGATTTAGATAATTATATTGAAGAAAGAATTAAAAATGATAACAAGTATTATTTGTTTTTTTGATGAAATACAGTATGTAAAGGATTGGGAAAAGACTGTAAATTCATACAAAGCAAAGTATGAAGATGAAATATCTATCTTTATAACTGGGTCAAATAGTGATTTATTGTCAGGAGAACTTGCTTCATTATTATCAGGAAGATATGTAAGCTTTAAAATTCACCCATTTTCTTTTAAAGAAGTGTGTGTGTTTAACAATTATGATTTAGATAAATACAAATTAGAGCAACCATTTATAGATTATGTCAAATGGGGTGGATTGCCTCAAAGATTTAACCTTAAAGATGAAGAAGAAGTAAGAACATATTTAACAGATGTTTATAATTCAATTGTTGTTAAAGACATAATTAACAGGTTTAATGTAACAGATTTGGATCTTTTTAATAAGATAGCAGAATACATAGTAACAACTTCATCGCAGACCTTTTCTGCAGAAAGTTTATCAAAGTATTTTGAAATTAATGATGATAGGGGTGTTGGGAAAACTACTTTATATAATTATCTTGAATATATGTGTAAAGCATATCTTATAGAAAAAGTAGATAGATTTGATGTTAGACGCAAAAGAATCCTTAACGGAAAATATAAATATTATTTAACAGATTTAGGTCTAGGACAAATACTTAATACCTCTAAAAGGGAACAAATGGGGTCTTATTTAGAAAACGTGGTTTATAATGAATTAATTTATAGGGGATATGATGTAAAAATTGGCAATTTAGATAATGGAGAGATTGATTTTATAGCTTTAAAGGGTGGAAATAAAGAATATTATCAAGTATGTTATTCCTTATCAGATGATAAGATTACTGATAGAGAGTTTAATGTATATAACAATATTAAAGATAATTATCCTAAGTACGTTATTTCAATGGATAAATTTGATTTGTCACAAAATGGAATAATTCATATGAACATTATAGATTGGTTATTAAAATATAATTAAAACAATAACATGCAAAATAATAGTTATTGTTTTTTTTCTTATTTATAGGTATAATGTTTATAGACTAGGAGGATAGATATGAAAAAGAGTAATTTGATAATTTTATGTATTTCTATTTTACTTACTATTTTTGCTAGTTATCTTATATTTGTATCTGGAATAACTAAAAAGTTAATTGCAAATGTAAATGATGTTTTACAAGTAAATAAAGAGGGAAAACTAACAAGTGATTTGCCAATAATAAATATGGTTTTAAATTCAAGTGGTGAAAAATTAGTTAATACTGATGTAGCTCTAACTGTTAGTGCAACAAGTAATTATAATATTAAAAAGTTAGAGTACTCTTATGATTTAAAGAATTGGATAACTTTTAATAAGGAATTTAATAGTAAGGAAATAACTACTAAATTAGTATTTAAAAAGACAATTAATAGTTATTTATATATAAGGGTATTAAATGATAGAGGATATAGAAGTTATTCATATAAAACTAAAATAAATATAGATAAAAAAAGACCTTATTTAAATATAAAAAAAGACGGTAATGATATTATTATAAAATCGAGTGATAATGATAGTATTAAGTATATGCAATATTCAAATGATGGAATAAACTGGGATAGTGAAGAAATATCTAGTAATAGCATTACTTTAACTAAGAATATTTATGATATGACTTATGTAAGAGCAGTTGACATGGCTGGAAATATAAGTAAGGTTAAGAAGGTAGATTAGCCTTCTTTTTTAGTTTATGGCAGTTATTGTAAATTAATCTTAAAAGTGGTTGACTACTGATGATGAAAATGCTATCATTTAAGAGTAAAAATATAGAATAAATGGAGGTAGTAAGATATGAACAAGCAAAACAAAATAATCGTTGGAGTAGTAGCATTAATACTTGCATTAACAGTAGGATATGCTATATTTAGTCAAAGTCT
>CAKPGT010000028.1 GCA_934155185.1 uncultured Bacilli bacterium | reverse complement strand
CGTTTGCTCCTTGGTAAAATATTTCTCCTACTTCACTAAATACTATATCTAAGTTACCTTGTGCTTTAGCAGTACCACTTATATTTAGACTTTGACTAAATATAGCATATCCTACTGTTAATGCAAGTATTAATGCTACTACTCCAACGATTATTTTGTTTTGTTTGTTCATATCTTACTACCTCCATTTATTTTTTCTATTCTTACTTGTTTATAGTAGCATTTTTGCCCCCCCCCTAGTCAATATTTTTTTTAAAAGGTTTACATATAAAAAATCACAAATTTAATAATTTGTGGTTTCACTAATAAAATGCCGTTAGTATTATATCCCGTGGATAAATACTAGAATTGCACGTTCTTAAACAAATCTTGTAATCCTTATCTATACTTTTAATAAGTCTAGGTATATACCATATATCGTTATTTGTATTTAGCTTTATAATAAGTTTAGGTTTATCATTTATAATGTTTCTTTTAAAATAACTTAAGTTTTCCTTAATAAACTTATCTATCTTTATTAATGATATTTTTTCTTTAATAACGTCTTCTTTAACATTACCAATTATGATATCCCTATATTTATCAAACTTTTCTTTTAATTTCTCTATTTTTTCTTCATTTTTTACATAACCATATATTTTATAGTAATTATTACCATAAACTTTCAAAAAATTAACAAGAAAGCCTCCATCTCCTGCATTTGAATCAATAATAACATCAGCACAGCCACTTTTTACTATATCTAGATCAAAATACTGTGGATAATTTTTCTCATTTGATGACAATAATATTTCAAAATCAAATTTATACCAATTTATAAGAATGCCTAACAAAAGCTTTTTAGATCTATAATCATATAAATTATTATATAGAAACATCATATCTTCTATATGGTTTTTTAGTATATCAGCTCTGTTTAAAATTTCATCATAATCATCTTTTACTCTTTCAAAATAATCCTCTAATTCAAATCTAGTTTGAATAGGAATCTTATCTAAATACTTATTAATGTTATCATACATCTCGTTTTTATCTAAAGCTTTTAATTCATTTACTAAATTATAAAAATTATTATCAATTATATTCATCATACTAATATATATGACGAATCTAAATTTTTATTATTGTTCTTCTTTATACCTCGATATAAATAAATCTTTTTCTTCATCTGTCATTTCATCTGGAACATTAAGTTCAGGAAGTTCATCTTTTGAAGATAAATTAAAGTAATCTAAAAACTTATTAGTTGTTTTATAAAGCATTGGTTTACCTGGTAAATCACTTCTTCCTGCCATATCTATTAGGCCCTTAAATAGTAATTTCCTAACCATATCTCTTGATGATACTCCTCTAATTTCATCTATCATGCCAACAGTTATAGGCTCATTGTATGCAATAATTGCAAGCGTTTCCAAGGCAGATTGAGAAAGTGTTGATGATACAATTTTATCAACTAATAGTTCATAATATTTTTTATGTTCCTCTTTGGTTGTCAGTTTGTATCTATTTCCTAAATATACTAATTTTAAACCCCTATTTTCAAACTCTAAAGTTTTCTTATACTGCTCTAGTAGTTTCAAGGCATCTTCCTTAGTTACTTCAAGTATCTTTTCAACATCTTCTAGCCTTAAACCATCATCACCTGTTACAAAAAGTAAACCCTCAAGCACTCCTATTTTCATTTTCTACACCTTCTTTTAAAGTGATAATTATTGATTTAAAATTACCATCTTGACTTAATTCTATTTCATTTTTCTTAACCATTTCTAAAACAGATAGAAAGCTAATTATAACCTCTTCTACTACTGGTTCATCAAATATTTCCTCAAAGTTAATTCTTTTTTTGCTTTTTAACATATTTTTTATCTTATTTACTTTTTCACTAACAGATAACTCTTTTCTAGTTATTTTAGTTGCTACCGGCTTTTCAAGTTCTTTTCTTCTTAATAATTCATTAAAAGCATTTATTAAATCATCTATTCCAAGTGAGTCATTTTTTTCTTCTTCCTTGGCATATATACTTAAGTTTTCAGGATTCTTAGTTAAGATAAGTTTTCTTTCTTTTTCTAAGTTCTTAAAATCACTAGTTACTTCTTTATACCGTTTATATAAAAGTAGTTTTTCAATTAATACTTCCCTTGGATCTTCTTCATATTCGTCGGATAAATCAGTACATCTTTTAGGTAAAAGCATTTTTGACTTCATTTCAACAAGTTCTGATGCCATAACTAGATATTCACTAGCAACAGATAAATTAAGTTCTTTCATAGCTTTTATATAATCTAAATATTGTTTAGTTATGTCCTCAATTTTAATATCATAAATATCAATATCTTGCTCTTTAATTAGGTGAAGAAGTAAATCTAGTGGCCCATCAAAATTATCAATTGTAACTTTATAATCCACTTTTACCACCACTATTCATGCTTTTAACATTACTTATATTTTTAAATATATCTAATGCTTTCTTTGTAAAGTCACATTTTCCAGATGATATAAGCTTATTAAATTCTTCTATAATTTCATCATAATATTCTAACTCATTATCAGTATAATAACTTTCATGAGCAGAACTTTCCTTATCACACGCTAAGTAATAGGAGCGTATTTTATAATTATCTGTTAAAGATATACCATAAACTTTTTGGTAATCTTTTATTTTATTATCATCAATTATAGAAACACTTATTCTTGATTCAATATTATCTAAAGCTGGTGCATAAGAATTAGAGATCATGTATCTTTTATTTCCTATAACTTGTTCTTCTATTAATAGTTTAAAATTTTCATCCGGCCTATCTATATCCTTTATTACCATCATCTCACCTAATTTCGCCATTTAATTATAACATATTTAGACAATATTTCAAATATCTGTTATAATTTGGTAGGTGATTGATATTGAAGAAATTTACTATGAAAGATGAGAGTTTTCTATGTGAAAATTGTAAAAAATTTGTTAATAAACTAAATTATACTGCAAGAGATCATTGTCCTTATTGTTTATACTCTAAGCATGTTGACATAAATCCCGGTGATAGACTAAATACTTGTCATGGGCTTCTAAAACCTATAGATATTGAAAAGTATAAGGATACATATAAAATTATATATAAATGCACGAAGTGTCACAAAAGCCATAAAAACATTATGGCAAAGGATGATAATATGGATATGATAATTGAATTATCAAAAAAGAATTAGCTTTCTAAACTTAAATGCTAATTCTTTTTTTTATAAAAGACACACTTGCGGAGAAATTAACTCCATCATCAGAATAATGTTCGTATACATTAACGTTATTGTATTCTTTTAATACATTTTCCTCAATTGTATAAAGTTTTTTTATTGGGTTAACGTCACCAACTTTTCCAGAGGCTGCTGCAACAAATAAACCACAATTAGTAAGTGCATCATCCAAGTAATCTTTAAAATTTAATTCATCAATACTGCATAAATAATTTCTGTTATTATTCATATGCTCACCTTTCTCTTTGCCTCACATTATATGCGGGTAACATAGAGAATACACCTTAGAATTATTATAGTCAAGCTATTCGTCACTATTCGACAATTTTTTCGTATCTACATTATTAATAGCTTCGAATCTTTTTGAAATTTTATCAGTTGTAATATGTATGTCATTTGCATCACGGCTTACAGCCTCTATACTTCTAGATAATTTATCCCATCTTTCTTTATATCTTCCAAAATCAATAGATAGCTTATTTAACTCCTCATGAATAACATTAGTATATTTATCTTTTTCGATATTTTTAATAATAAGTTCTATTGTTGTAAGCGTACTCATTAACGTTGTTGGCGAAGCTATCCAAACTCTTTTTTTATAAGCATAATCAATAATATCTAAATGGTATGCATTTATCTCAGCAAAAAGGGCTTCTGCCGGCAAAAACATAATCGCTTGATCACTTGTTACACCTTTAATTATGTATTTACTTGCAATCGCATCTATATGCTTTTTAACATCTAATTTGAACTTCTTCTCAGCGATTTGTCTTTCCAAAGCTCCAGCTTTTTTGTCTATCATTATACGATAGTTTTCTAAAGGAAACTTTGAATCAATAGCTATTGTGCCTAAAGGGTCTGGCGCAAATAAAACGCAGTCGGCAATAACGCCAGTTGAAAACATGTATTGCATTTTATATATTTTATCATTAGAGTCTCCAAAAACACTACTCATTATTTGTTTAAGATTTACTTCACCAAATATACCCCTTGTTTTTTTATCAGTTAATATAGATTGAAGGGACACTATATCAGTTGATAAACTTTCTATTTTCTTTTGTGCTTCATCTATCTTAGATAACCTTTCAATTACTGATGTAAAAGTCTTGTTAGTTTTCTCAAAATTAATATCTAATCTCTCATTTACATGATCATTTATCTGATTTAACCTTCTTTCTATTTTTTCATTTAGTTTGTCAAAGTCTGTATTCAAATTGCTATTTAGATCGTTTTTAAACTCCCCAAGTTCTTTAACTACACTCGTCTCTAGCCTGCCTAATCTTTCAGTTATATTGCTTTCATTTATATTCTTAGATATAGAAAAAATAACTAATATAACTATTAAAATTAATAATCCTATTATTATATAATTCATTTTATAACCTCCATTTATCTTTTAACTATATTATATATTATCATACATTAGTTTGATTGTAAACAATTTTCATCACAAAAAAAAGAATCCTAAGATTCTCTTTGAATATACTTTAGTTCGCCCATTTTAGATGTTGGTACAAAACCAGGTTCTGACTTAATAACATCTGGTATTCTATTTACTATACTTGCACAAGTAAGTTCTACTGTATTAGGCTTATTAATTACTAAAGTAGTATCTGGTTCACCATATATAGTCCATTCATTTTTATCGAATTCTTCTTTATTATAAACCTTGCCAATGCACTCTGTTTCAAGAGTAATACCTTCTTTAGTTTCAGTTGTAACAATAGCACTCATACCAGTTGCCATTCCACTTTTTACAGTCATTCCAAGAGTACTTGACTCTATATCATAGTCATTAAACTGAGGAACACACTTTTGAGTTTGTCTTGTAACAGTAAGTCCAAGTTTATCACATAGCCAACCATTAACATTCCACATATAAGATGGTTGGTATTCACCAGAATTAATAATTTTTTCTCTTTCTTCATCAGATATTCTATCTACTGATGCTACTTCTTTATCAAATTCTTCTTTAGTTAATCCTGCTCCATGTGCTTTAGCTAATGCTATACCATAATCTTCTACATTGTAGGAAGAGCTTCCTTTAATCTTAGTAACATTATGACTAGCACCCATTAAAGTGGTAATTAAATTACCCCAAAATGCATCTTGATATCCTGTCCCTGTTATTGTACAATTATTTTTCTTTGCAAGTTCATCTATTTCTTTAGTTAAAACTGGATTAGAGTTCATCGGATAAAATGCTTCTTCGCAAGTAGTAATAGCATTAACTCCACACTTTGCACATGTAAGTAGTGCATCTTTAGTGTCACTTAATAAACTCATTGTTGTAACTATAACACAATCAGGTTTTAATTCACCAATTAAGCTTTCAGCATCCTTAGCATCATTTACTATAACACCTGTTTTATCAGTCTTCATAATATCCCCAATATCCTTTCCTATAACATTGGGACTAATATCAACTGCTCCTACTATTTCTCCTCCATTTTGAATTACGTAGCGCATAGTATATACGCTCATCTTTCCACAACCATATTGAAATATTTTAAGTCCTTTCATAATATACCTACCTTTCATATAAATAGTATAGCATTCAAAGTTAAAAAAATTATCGTTTTATATACAAAAAGCTACGTTTATTTACGTAACTTTACATTTGAAGAAATGCTACTGCATCAATAATTCTGAGGTATCATCATTAGATACTGATTCACTTTCTCCCAAAGATGATTGAAGCAACGATTTTAAATCTAAGCCCATACTATTTTTAACATCATCGTTTAATGTTTTAAAGCCTTCAGATTCAAGTATCCCAGCAATAATTTCTGATGATTTTGTAGTAATTTCTTTATAGCTTACTGCATTTGTCATATTTTTTAGTTTTACTTTTTCATTATATTTAACATTAAATGTATAATCTAACTTTAAATTTATTCCATTTGATTTTAATGAAAGTATTAAATTATTGTCACTACTTCCAACTTGAACATCAAAGTTAACTTCGGCAGATTCAAAGCTAAACTTAACAACATCATTCTTTATACCAGTTGTATATATAATTACATTAGCTGGCTTAAAATCGTCATTAATCTTCATATCTTTAAGATATTTTTCTATATCACTTTCGCTATTACCAGATATTTCTTTGAATGCTTTTATAAATTCTTTATTATTCTGAAGACTTTTTGACATATCTTTAACTATTTTATCAGCTGTGGTTTTTGT
This sequence comes from uncultured Bacilli bacterium, assembly GCA_934155185.1. Lineage (GTDB taxonomy): Bacteria > Bacillota_I > Bacilli_A > RF39 > UBA660 > Aphodocola. The sequence continues at coordinate 3,212 of CAKPGT010000028.1, read as the reverse complement.
TAATACAAGCGTATTTGCCTTAACCTTAACTTTCTTGTTATTAATTTCAATCACTTCATTTTTCGATTTAAAATAATCACCTTTTAAAGAATTATTTAGAGCATCTATATAACCTTTTAATACAATGCTTATATTCTTATTATCCACCTTCTTAAATGCATCAGACATATCAGTGTTATCAAACTTAATTGGGTTTTCAAATATATTATTTAATGTTAAATATACTTCTTTATCATATTGAAAATCTACATTTAATAATTCTTTTCCAGAATATTTAGTATTAATATTATAAAAGAACTTTTTGCTTTCATAGTCTATAGACCCTTCTAAATCTAATGAAACATTATTAATAATTTTATCTATTCCATTTAAGTTTTGATCAGATGATATATATGGCTTTACAGTAATATTAGAATACATTGTATTATAGTCTGTTTGAAAAGCTTTTTCCAATGAGCTATAAAGCCTTTTAGTAGTATTTGTAAAAATACTCTTTGGTGACTTCATTAAAAACAAAAATCCCACTCCAAATAATACCAGTAAAGCTATTATTATAAACGCTATTATTTTAGGTACTTTACTTTTTTTAGCTTTAGGTTCCATCGAACCATTAGATATCATTTCTCCTGATTGTGCAGTACTAGTTGGATTGTTTACCATACTATCTTGAGTAACTATATTTTCATCTAAACTATTTTGAACGATAGGTTCACTATCTATTGACATGTCGTTAGTTAATACCTCAATTTGATTATTTTCAGCAACATTTTGAACTGTTGTATTGTTACCCGGGTTATTATTTTGAATAGTTTGTTTATTATCAACTACTTCGTTTTGCACGGGTGTTTGAACTGGTGAAACATTAGTGTTGTTTTCCATAGCAGTATTATTTAACATACCACTTTTAGTCATAATATTATCACCTAAGTTATTATTTTCTATAAGTTCTCCATTATTTTCTATATTATTTAAAGTATGCTCAGTAGTGGATAATGGATTACCACAAAAAGAACAATTTTCACTATCATTTGGGTTGATAGTACCACAAAATTCACACTTCATTTTTCCTCCTATTATTAACATTATAACATGTAGAATTAAAAAATGCAGTATTTTGTCTAAAAATGTCTATAATTTATTATTTTTTATTCTATTTTTACATTAACAGACCTTGACCTATCAGATAATATAGTGTAAAATTATTTCTGTCAGATGGAGTGATACTCAAGAGGCTGAAGAGGCGCCCCTGCTAAGGGTGTAGGCTGGGCAACTGGCGCGAGGGTTCAAATCCCTCTCACTCCGCCATAATGTATTAAAAAAATTCCTTGTTTGGAATTTTTATTTTTTTATAAAGTTTTTTGATTTATTCCCACCTCCAAGCTCATTATAATAGTCTATAATATTTTGTTTTTGAACATCATTAAGCGAAACAAATTCATAAAAACCACTTGCAACTATTTCTCTTATTCTTAAGTTATCTGATGAATCTTTCAAATATTTGTCAAAATCAGTTTCCATAAGGTCAACAACGCTTGCTTCTTCATCTAAAATATCTTTCCCTATGAACTTTTTATGCTTAAAGTTTTTATAAAATAACTCCGATATTTTATAGAATATATCCCCATATTCATCTTCATTATATGAATATAGCATTTTTAAATTATCACATAATAAATTTGTTGCTTGTGCAATAGATATTTTTTTATCTTTTTCATCCTCCAACGCATCATAATAAAATGGGCAAGCATCACTTAATTGATATTTTCTATTGTAATCTAAAATGTCTAGTATGTAATTTTTATTTAAAAAATAACTAAACATATTATTCTTTGATAGTTTTTCTATCATTTCTCTTTTCTCCGGTATACCCATAAAACAATATTCTACAGAAAAATTTATTGCATCTAAAAATGCATCTCTATCATCTATTAAGTTCTCTTTAAATTCTTTCATATCATAAAGTCCTTTTAGATACTCGAGTTCATTATTATTATCTTCATCTATATCATCATCTAGTGTTACTAGGGAATTATAACATTTTAAGATCATTAAATCATTATATAAAACATCAGTAATTAAACCAAACTCATCGCTTTCTACTATAGAGTCTATCAATTTGTAACTTTTATTATAGTCGGTGTCTTTCGCTCCAAACATTGAGTACAGATATTTTCTTACAGCTGAATTGATATTTAATACACCATAAGGTCTTGAACCAAAAAAATTGGTGTTAGCTTTTTTATACATATCAAGTTCTTTTTTATGTTCTTCATCAAGAGTAGAAAAATTCAAATAATCATTTAGTATTGATTTCAAAAGCGGTACGTTGTTAGCTGAAAAATGTATTAAATTATTATTTTCATCTTTAATCATATTATATAGGTCCATTGAAGCATCAGAAATATTTATACCCTTACTAATTAGGTATTTATCATAATAATATATATCGTTTATAATGTCATTAAACATTTCTTCATAATTTTCTGGTTCATCTTCTTCAAGTTTAATTAAAAGTTCTACTGAAAATTTAATAGTTTCATCATAAGCTTTTTGCTTATCATTGGAGTTTAATAACACCATGTTATAATGTTCAAGTATAACACTTTTGTCGTATTTCAAGTTATATTTTGCAAGATCATTTATGTAGCTTGGAAATTTTTCAATTACATCTTCTATGTTAAGTAAACTTAAAATATGCTTCTTCTTACCATAACCATCTAGTTCTTCAAATAATATAACATCATCACAAAAATCTTTAAATATGTCTTCATTAAGCTCATCTGCTAGTTGCCTCGTATTTTTGATAGTATCAAAAAACTCTACTTGTTTAACAATTTTTTTATCCTCGTAAAATCTCTCAAAAGGAAGATAATTAATAGCATATGACGTAATTGCCATAACTTCAATTATATTTAAACATTTTTCTTTATTTTTAGTAATTTCATTATATAATTCTTTAACGTTTTCATCATACTTATCTTTGTTTTCATTTAATTTTTTAGCTATTTCATTTCTTATGTAATCATTAAAGTTAATAATCTCCATAATCTTTCCCTCACTATTATTATATGCAAAAAGGCACTATTACTATATCTCAGTAGTAAAAGTACCCTTTTTATCTCATACTAATTATATCACGTATAATGTTGAACATAAAGAATTTAAATTCAAAAATTTGATTTCTTTATGTTTTTTGCTATTATAAATAGCAA
>CAKPGT010000027.1 GCA_934155185.1 uncultured Bacilli bacterium | reverse complement strand
ATGAAATTAAGAAACATAGATATTAGTGATATTGTAGATATAACTGGTCTAACCAAAGAAGAAATAGAAAAATTGTAAGAGACTAAAATGTATTAGTTTCTTTTTTTCTTGTATTTTTGATAAAATTAAAATGAAAGAAATCATATAAAAAGGTTATTGTGAAAATAATAATGTTAAGATAGTAATAAACTCTTATAGTTATAACTACACACATTATTAAATAATTAAATGTTACGAAATTGTAATATAAAGTAATGCTAAACTAATGGTAAATATAATAAAATAATGATATCATTTTAATGAAAGGTTAAGATGGTTTATGAAAATATTAAAAAATGTAATTAAGACTACTATAATAATTTTAGTACTTTTAATTGGCTATTTTATTTATAGTGGATATGGTATGTATAAAAATGCATTAAATAAAGTTCCTATAAATAAAATGGTGAGTACGATCAAATCAAAAGATAATTATACAAAGATAGAAGATATATCAGTTACATATAAAAATGCAGTTGTTGCAACAGAAGATCACAGATTTTATAAGCATGGTGGCATAGATTTAACCTCTATATTGAGAGCATTTTTAACTGATATAAAGACATTATCATTTAAAGAAGGTGGAAGCACAATAACACAGCAGTTATCTAAAAATATATATTTTACTCAAGATAAAAAAATTGAAAGAAAAATAGCAGAAGTTTTTATGGCTATGGATATAGAAAAGAAATATAGTAAAAATGAAATATTAGAACTATATTTAAATACATCATATTATGGAAATGGCTATTATTCTATTAAAGAAGCTACTTTAGGATACTTTAATAAGTTGCCTAGTAATTTAAGCGATAAAGAGTCGGTATCATTAGCGGGTATTTTTAGTGCGCCATCATATTATAATCCAAATTATAATGCTAAAATTAATACTAAAAGAAAGAAAATTGTTGTATCAAAAATGATAAAATATGGATATTTGGATAGTAATAAGGCTATAGAATTACTAAAATAAACATTATATAATATTGAAAAATAAAATTAGTATGCTATAATTTTTGTAGAAGTTAATAGGAGGATGCAAAATGAAAAACATAACAAATATTATTTTAGGGTTAATTTTAATATTATTAGGAGTTGTTATTGGAATTAACTCACTTGGGATAGCTAAAATTGATATATTTTTTGAAGGATGGTGGACTTTATTTATAATTATTCCATGCTTTATAGGTTTAATTAAAGATGAGGATAAAAAAGGAAGCATAATAGGACTAATTATTGGAGTTTTACTATTACTTAGCGCAAGAAATATATTAGATTTTGCTATAGTGTGGAAATTAATTATACCAATTATATTAGTAATAATTGGTGTGTCATTTATATTTAAAGATACGTTTAATAAGAAAGTAAATGATGAGATTAAAAAATTAAATAAAAATAGTAAAAACAAAGATGAGTTATGTGCTACCTTTTCTAGTCAAAATGTAAGAGTAGATGATGAGTTTAATGGTATTAATTTAACTAGTGTATTTGGTGGTATAAAATATGACCTAAGAGATGCTAAAATTAAAAAAGACACTCTTATAAAGGCTTGCTTAGTATTCGGCGGAATAGATATATTAGTACCAGAAAACGTTAAGGTTAAGGTAAAATCTTCATCAATATTTGGTGGTGTAGATAATAAAAGCAAAAGTAGTACTAAAGATGATTCATACACTATATATATAGATGCTACTTGTATATTTGGTGGGGTTGATATTAAGTGAAAGAATCTCAAAAGATAATTAAGTATTTAGCTATAGCTTTAGCAATATTTTTAATAGTACTAATAATATCTGCTATAACAGCAGGTCTATATGGTATATATAAAATATTTGATTTTAAGATAGAGCCTAGAATTAATACGTATGAAAAAGCTTCTTGTGGTGATATTAAAAATATAAACGCTTTAGATATTAAACTTGATTATAGTAATTTAGAAATTATAAAAGGAAAAAAGTTTAAAGTAGAATTAAATGATAAAAACTTTACATGCTCAAATTCTAATGGAAATGTTTCCATAAAGCAGGTAAGAAGATTTTCTTTAAAAAATAAAGATACTAGCCTAAGAGTATATATCCCTTCTGACATTAAGTTAAATATTATTAATGTAGAAAATGGAGTAGGCAAAACTAAAATTGAATATATTAATGCTAATAGAGTTCATTTAGATTTTGGTGCTGGTAAAACTACGATAGAAGATATTATATCTGATAATACAAGTATTGATACGGGAGCTGGATTATTTGAAATAAAAAGTGGGACAATGAAAAATGTTGATTTTGACTCTGGAGTAGGAAAGTGTGATATAACGGCAAAAATAAATGGCACAAGTAAGTTCGATACTGGTATAGGAAACTTATCACTAAATTTAATTGGTGACTCTAATAACTATAAAATTATTGTAAATAAGGGAATTGGAGACGTTTTAATTGACAATGTTAGTAAAGCTGATAATAGCATTACTGGAAACGGAGATAATATGGTAAGTATTAATTCTGGAATTGGAAAAGTATACGTAAATTATATAAAGAAAGTAAGTGATCTATAAACTGTCATGATAAAACATGGCAGTCTTTTGCTAGCAAATAAAAACTATTAAATAAGAGGTATAGAAATGAATAATTTAGATGAAATATTTGATATAGAAAACTTTAATGTATTAGATGATGATAATTATTATTATTTTTTTCGTGCTTTAAATAACGCTGATAATAAACAAATAGAAGAAAAAAGCATTACTGATTATAACGGCAATGTTATAAAGGTAAATACTGATTTATCAAGATTTGAAGGTGACGCCAAATATAGTGATAATTTAAGTATGTCATTAGAAGAAATGGTAGACCATATTAAAATGCATTATAGAAAAGATACAAAGTGTATTTCATTATCTAGTAATGCTAATGTTTCACTAACTTATGGCAGAGGATACTATAAGGATAATTATATAATAGTAAAAGTTAAAAAAAGCAATTTAGGAAAAATCGTTTATAATGCACCTTTATATATGATAAGCGAAATAAGTAAGAGAATAGATGAGATATTAAAAAAAGAAAATATAGATACTCATTTAATAGACAAAATTAATAATGCTAAAACGTTGCAGGAACTAAGTATATATGAGGGGCCAGAACAATTAGATGAATACTCTAAATTTGAAGAGGGAATAAAATTTGTAAAAGCCATCCAAACTTCAGCTTATTATCAAACTTTAGATGATGAGCAGAATTTGGAAAAAAATAAATTGGTTGCAAAAATTAATTTAATAAGTGAAAATGTAATACCTAATATGTCAAATAGATTTTTAATGCAAACGATAGGTAATGCATTATCTTCTATGGAATTAATACATTATGATACTATAAATAAAGATGAAATAATAAATATTCCAAAAGAAATAGTTGATGTTTTTTCTATTGTTCAGCAACTACCTAAAGATTCTACTTTAGTAAAAAGACTAAAAAAGGAGATAATAGATTATATTAATAGAGGTGACTTTTCTACTATCAACGGTTTTAATTATGAAAATAAAACTATTGATTCTGATTTATCGATAGAAGAAACATATAATTTAACAAGTGGTAAAGTGCCTTATACTGATATAAACACATTATATTATAAAGCCTTTTATATGGCTAAATCTAAACTTAGATGTAAAAATGCACTTAAAAACTTAAATAAAATAACTTTAAATGATACTGATTATTTGGGATTAGAAAATTATATAAAAGATAATTGCTTTGGAATAGAACCAGAAATAATATTAAGGCAGAATAATAGAGGATTTAAAATTTCTGAGTCAGTTAATCTAGACATTAATTCAAAAGAGTATAATGCACTTGATGCGGTAGCTAATTTAAGTGATGAAAGATTAGAAGATATCATAAATAATCCAGCTATTTTGATTAATTATTTTATAAATAGATTAGAACAAAGAAGCTTATCTAAAGAGGATTATTATGCAAGTGCAATACTTGACTTATTTGATTTTAAAAAAATGGGTATTGAGTCTTTAGATATAGAAAAAAGAAACGATATTATTAAAAAACTAAAAGAAAAAGATATTATAAGTGTATATAATAAATTAAAAAGCATTGGTATAAAGGAAAAAGATATTTCAAATGCGTTATTAACTTGCATAATAAAAGATATAGATATTGACAATATAGATATTATTGATACCTTTACTGTAGGTGAGCTTGAAGATTTTGTGGATTATTACATAATAAAGGGATTTTCTTTAAAGCTTAGAGATTATCAAGCTATTGCATTAAAAAACGTTGATAAAAAATTAAGAAATAATAGATTTACCTCAGCAGTTATGCCAACTGGTGCTGGTAAAAGTTACGTTGCGTTATCAAAAATGTTAGATTATAAAGACAAAAAAATAATATATTTAGCGCCAAATGATGAAATACTAAACCAGATGAAAAGATTAATTAGAGATACTTTGTATGTTAAAGATATGAGAAAAAGTTTAAATAACATAGTAAAAGAAGTGTTTCCTAATTTAAAACTTGCAACATATCAAAGCTTATTATCAGAAAATAATGAATTTATAAAAGATAAGTATAACTTTGTAGTATTTGATGAAATGCATAGAATAGGTGCAACTATTTGGAATGAAAAAGTAAATATTTTGATAAATAGCCAAGATGATAATACAAAATATTTGGGTATTACTGCAACACCTCAAAGAGATGCGGATTTAGTAAATATGGCAGATGAACTTGCTAGAAAGTTTGGTTATAGTGAAGAAGAGATAAAAAATGATGACCATATAGCATATAATCTAGATTTAATCGCTGCAATAAAAGCAGGATATGTAATGAATCCAAAAATAGTTCAATGTGAATATAATCTTCTCCATGATGGTTCATTAGAAAAACTATTAGAAAAAATTAATCAAATTGCAGATATTGATAAAAGAAACTATTACTTGAGTAAGTTTGAAGCTTTAAGAAAAAATTTAAGTAATGCAGCAGGAATATCTGATATTATTGGCAATAATATAAAAGAGGGTGGACGATACATTGTATTTTTACCTATTAGTAGAAAAGACAATGAAACGTACGAAGATGAAGATGGAAATATAATCTCAAATAGTAAAGCAGATCATATCATTAAAATATATAAAAATATGATGAATCAGTATATGTTCACTTATGTGTATGAAAAAGAAAATGGAAATATTTTAAATAGTATATATAATAAAATAACAAATAATATTTCTTTATCTAGTGATGAATTATCGTGGATTAATAATGAAAGGGAAAACATATTATTACTATCTAAAATAAAAGCAAGGGTTATTAAAGACGAAGATAGTATTACTACAAAAGAGAATGATATTGCAGAAGCAATAATAAAATATATGAATTTTAAAAAATTGGATGAAACTAAAAAAGGCGCTTTATTAAGTAAAAAGACAAAAGATTATGTTGAAAATTATTCAATGCTTGGTTCTTATGGTGCTAAATATAATAATAAAGAATTAATGACTTTTGAACATGATGATTCTAATAAATATAAATTTATGCTAGTTATGAATAAATTAAATGAGGGAACACATATAAAAGGCGTAAATGGTCTTATATGGTTTAGAGCATTAGATGTAAATTCTAAAATATTGTTTTTACAGCAATTTGGTAGAATAATATTTGGGCTTGATCCTAATAAAGATTACTCAGATGAAGAAAGAACAATTGCAATTGATTTAGTTAATAACACTTTAAATGTTAATACACAAAAGAGAGAAAGAAAATATCAAGACGATATAGAACTATTAAAAAATATAATAGAATGGTGTAAAGTGCATAATAACTTACTGCCTGATATAAATAGTAAGGATAGGTTAGAGTCAAGATATGCATCTATCTTAAAAAATATTCAAAAGAAATATGATGAATATATAGATAGTTCTAGGTTAGATGAGCTGCCAAATGATGATAAAGATAGAATTTTAACCATACTTAATCTTGGTAGTGAAATAGGATTATGGAATGCTATGTTTGATGATAGGATATCACAAACGGAAAAAGGCTTTAACTATATAGAATCAGATGATAGTTTATTTGAATTAACTTCAGTATTAAAAGATTTTGTTAATATAGAAAACAATATAGACAAAGAAATAAATAATACAATTGAAAAAACATTAAAAGAAATAAAAAAGTATCTAGAAGAACATCCTGGAATAACAAATTATAGAAATATTCAAGATAGACTGCAAACAGCGGATGGTAAGATAGGATTGTATTTAATGAATATCAAAGAAAAAATAAAAGAGTTATCAAATGAAAACAATGATGCTAAATATATATGTGATTATTTCAAATGGAATATAACTATGAAAGAGATATTAAAGGAAATAAGAAAATATTTAGAAGAACGTCCAGGAATAACATATTGTAGAAAAATTTTTGACATATTACAAACAACAGGTGGCAATATGGGCCATTATTTACATAATAACAAAGAAAAAATAAAAGAGTTATCAAATGAAAATAGTGATGCAGAATACATATGTGAATATTTTAATTGGCTAGAAGCAAAAGAAAAAGTAACGATGGAAGAAATATTAAAGGAAATAAGGAAATATCTAGAAGAGCATCCCAAAATAGCAAGTTATGGAAGGATTCAAGATAGATTGCAAACAACAGGTAGCAAGATAGGAAAATATTTAAATAATAACAAAGAAAAAATAAAAGAAACGTCAAGTGAAAATAGTGATGCAAAATACATATGTGAATACTTTAATTGGTTAAAGAAAAAAGAAGAAATATTAAAAGAAATAAGAGAATATTTAGAAAAACATCCTGGAATAACAAGCTATGCAATAATTCAAGATAGATTGCAAACAACGGGTAGCAAGATAGGAAACTATTTAATACATAAAAAAACTAAGATAAAAGAATTATCAAATGAAAATAGTGATGCAAAATACATATGTGAGTATTTTAATTGGCTAGAAGAAAAAGTAACGATGGAAGAAATATTAAAGGAGATAAGGAAATATCTAGAAGAGCATCCATATATAACAAATTTCAATACAATTCAAGATAGATTGCAAATAACGAGTAGCAAGATAGGAAGGTATTTATCTAGAAATAAGGAAAAAATAAAAGAAACGTCAAGTGAAAATAGTGATGCAAAATACATATGTGAATACTTTAATTGGTTAAAGAAAAAAGAAGAAATATTAAAAGAAATAAGAGAATATTTAGAAAAACATCCAGGAATAACAAGCTATACAATAATTCCTGATAAATTGCAAACCACAGGTGGTAAGATAGGATGGTATTTATTTCATAATAAAGAAAAAATAAAGATATTGTCAAATGAAAAGAATGATGATGCAAAATATATATGTAATTATTTTAAATGGTTTGAAGAAAAGGCAATTATAGAAGATATACTAAAAGAGATAAAAGAATATTTAGAAGAACATCCAGGAATAACAAGTTCTAGAAAAATTCAAGATAGATTGCAAACGACTGGTGGTAAGATAGGAAACTATTTATCTTTCAATAATAAAAGAATAAAAGAATTATCAAATGAAAATAGTGATGCTAAATATATATGTGAATACTTTAATTGGGTATCGTATAGTGATTCTGAACCTAATCCTTTAGATGATAAATATAAAAACATAGATGAAAATCATTATAATATTAAGTAGCAAAGAGAAACATAGGGTTCTCTTTTTTCTTAATATTATAAATCATAAATAAAAATAAAAGTTTTTGTTGACAATTTAAATTTAAAAGAATACAATATTACTGTATTAGTTAAATGATACAGCAAAGGAAGTGAGTTATGGATATAAATTTTGATAATAATACACCAATATATATTCAGCTTTTAGAATGCATTAAAACATATATAATATCAGGAAAGCTAAATCCAGGTGATAAACTTCCATCAGTAAGAGAGTTTGCATCTATATTTAAGGTTAATCCTAATACTATGCAAAAGGCACTTTCTTCTCTTGAAGAAGAAAAACTCATTTATACAGAAAGAACAAATGGAAAATTTGTTACTAATGATAAGAAAATAATAAATGATATAAAAAATAAATATGCAAAAAAAATAGTGGATGAATATTTTATAAGTATGGATAAAATAGGAATTAGTAATGAAGATGCGATTAATTATTTAAAGGAAAGGAAGAATTAATTTATGAAACTTTTAACAGTTAATGGCCTATATAAAAGCTATGATAAAAAGAAAGTATTAAAAGACATTAATTTTGATATTTCAAGTGGTAAGATAGTTGGACTTTTAGGCAAAAACGGAATGGGGAAGACAACCTTAATAAAACTTATTAATGACCTTTTAACTAAAGATGAGGGTTCTATTAAAGTAAATGGAAAGGAAATTGGCGTAGAAAGTAAAAAAATAATATCTTACTTACCAGAAAGAACATATTTAAATAAACAGATGACTGCTTTAGAAGTTATAAAATATTTTGATGATTTCTATGATAATTTTGATTCTAATAAAGCTAAAAAATTATTAGAGGATTTAAACATAGACGTTAACTTAAAATTATCTAAAATGAGTAAAGGTATGCAAGAGAAAGTGCAGTTAGTTTTAGTTATGTCAAGGAAAGCTAAATTGTATATACTAGATGAGCCTTTAGCAGGAGTTGATCCGGCTACAAGAGATTATATATTAGATACTATTTTAAATAACTTTAATAAAGATGCTAGTATTATAATTTCGACTCATTTAATATCTGATATAGAAAGAATACTTGATGAAGTAATATTTATTAATGATGGTAAGATAGTTATTAAAAGTGATGCTGATGAATTAAGACAAAAAGAAAATGCATCAATAGATGAGATATTTAGGAGGATGTTTAAATGCTAAAGAAATTATTAAAATATGATTTTAAAGATATATATAAGTTTTTGTCTGTGTTTTATATTTTATCTATTATTTTCGCTATTTTAACTAGAATTTTGTTAGGTTTAAAACAGACTATAATAATAGGTATTATAAGCCAAATAAGCATGGGCTTTATGTTTTCTATGCTAGCTAGCAGTCTTATTAATACTTTAATGAGAAACTGGGTTAGATTTAAAGATACTTTATATAAAGATGAATCTTACCTAACACATACGCTTCCAGTAACAAAAAGTCAGATATATGAATCTAAGTTTATATTATCCTTAACTAATTTAGCTACTACCTTTATAGTTATAATTTTATCTGTTTTAATAGCATACTCAGGCAAAGATAATTTAAGCATCATAACTAATTATATTGATAGCATATCAAAGATGTTTAACACTAGCTCTATATCATTTGTAATATTTATAATATTAATACTATTTTTAGAAATATATGCAGGCCTTCAATCAGGATTTTTAGGAATAATATTAGGTCATAAAAAAAGTAATAATAAGGTGATGCACAGCGTTATATTTGGATTTGTTACATACATAATAATTCAGTTAATTGTATTATTTGTATTATTTATAACAGCGTTATTTAATAAAGATATTATGAAAATGTTTACTGATAATGTGCTTCCTGCTTTATCTGCTATTAAAAGTATAGTTCTATTATTTTCTATTATTTATGTAGCTATAATAATAGGCATTAATATAACCTGCGTAAAGAAGTTAAATAATGGTGTCAATGTTGAATAAAGTAGATTCTAAAATCTGCTTTTTTTGACATTCTAAGATTTGTCAACTGTAAATTTTTGTGATATTATAAGCATGCTAAAAAGACACGAAATTAT
>CAKPGT010000026.1 GCA_934155185.1 uncultured Bacilli bacterium | reverse complement strand
TATAAATGATTCCAATCGCGAAATGTTAGTCGCTTCCGAGTGGTGCGAGTTATAAATGATCTCGGTCGAAAATGTTTGAAAACTTCTATCTGCTGATAGAGTTTTCTTTTATTTTATGATAAGATTATTACAGGAGTTGATAACATGCAAGTACAAACTGGATATATTTATCATATCAAAGATGATTTTTTTGATAAAATAAATGACAAAGGATTAATGATAAATCATGAAAATGGGCACGCTAGACCAACTTATTTTACTATTAAAGACAAAGATATATTATGGTTTATACCTTTAAGCAGCAAAATATCAAAATATCAACCAATAATAGATAAAAAAATAAAAAAGTATGGAAGTTGCAAATCTATAATGATAAGTGAAATTGCAAATAGAAAATCTGTTATATTATTACAAAATGCGTTTCCAACATTAGAAAAATATATAGATCATCCACATACAATAAATGGTGCTCCTGTTAGAGTTGCTGATAATTTAAAAGATGAAATATTAGAAAATTTTAATTCATTATTAGCACTGAAAAAACAAGGAACTAATTTGTTCTTTACAGACATAGATAAAATTAAAGAAAAAATGCTAGATGAGATAGAATAAATAAATATAAGCTATTTAGCCTTAGTATATTTCTTATTCATTCTAAATGAGATTGCAGTACAAGCTACTACTAATGAAAAAATAATGAATAATTGCCTATTTATGAAAAAGCTAAGATATTTTGATGTCTTAGTTTTTTTATGTGGTAGTAATTTAAGTACGGTACTTACCACCAAAAGCATTGCTTTTATTGGTAACTAAGTTGCAATAAAAATTAATTGATTTTATAATTTAGGATAGAGGAGGAATATGAATGTTAAAACGTATTAAAATGCTGTTATTAGTAATAATGATTGGGATGTTTGCATTTGTTACAAATGTATCTGCTGAATCTGGTAATAAAGTAACATTGAATTTTGAAGGTGGAACAATTCATGATGGTTATGTGGAATATAGCAAAATAGGAAAATTGCAATTATTTAAAGGCAATGATTTGGTTACTAATATTACGAATGATATGACTGTTGATTTGAATGAAGCAGAATATAAATTTATAATTGAAGATACAAGTGCTTCTGGTGCTAATACACCTATAAAATTAAATATCAATAATTGGTATTACCCTATGACAACAATAGCAGGGGAAACTAAATCAACGTTTAAATTAGAACCAAGTAAGTTTAGTGAAACATTAGATGTTAAACTTGTAAAAGCAAGAAAAGTTGTTAATACAAAGGTTGAAAATGTTTATGAAAATATAACATCAAAAGGTGTAATAGATTTGACTAATGGTCAAGAATATGTAATTGATTTTTCTAAAACTGATGAGTTAACAGAAGGATTAAAATCATTTGTAGATTTAGATAAAACACTATATTATAAAAGAGACTACAATGGTTTATTATTAACAGACAACGAAAGTGAAGCTGTTTTAAAGATAGTTGGAAATAAGTCAGAAAATAAAGCAATATTAACTGCAGTAAATGTTAAAGCTAAAAAAAGTGAAGATTTTAAAGGTCTTCATACTAAATATACAGGTTCTGAACTTGATTATGATAGTATTGTTGATGGTATCATATATGAAACAAGATTTGATTATTATACTAAGTGTAAATATGATTTTACATTTAAATATGTAGAAGATGAAGTTCAAACAAAAGATTATAAAGTTGTTGAAGGTGCTAATCAAACATATACAAAAAACAAATCAAAAGATGCAACTTTTAAAATAGATGCAGATTACAACTTGTTTGTAAATGGTGGAAAAGTATATGTTGATAATGTTTTAGTAGATAGTAAATATTATATTTCTAAAGAGGGTAGTACAATAATTTCATTAAAAAAAGAATATGTTGATACACTATCTGTTGGTGAGCATGTAGTTAAATTTATATTTAATGATGGTAAAGAGGCAATAACTAAATTTGAAATTAAAGAGGAAAAATCATCTAATTCAAATGTAGAAAATCCTAAAACTGGTGATAATATTGCATTTTATATAGTAACAGGTATTTTATCAATTATAGGAATTGCAGGATCATCAATAATATTTTATAGAAAAAAGCAAACTAATTAAGAAATTGAGTTAGATATTTCTAGCTCTTTTTTTAGTTCTAAAAATTATATTTAATAAGCTAGAGTATAGTCAGTAAAAATATGTAGGTAATAGTGACTTTCATTATTACTGACATTAGTGTTAATTAAAGGAGGAGATTACCTTGAAATTGAAAACTAATCAAGATTTACTAAAAGTAGTTTCATATGCAAATAATGGTTATGATTTTAAAACCGTTGTTAAAATGTCTGCTCATACACCAACTCCATATATTTTATCAGGTGCTTCACTTTTAAATTGTATTTTGTTTTCATCAAAATATGGTGTTACACCAGACTTAGGAAGTATAGCATTAGTGTGCTCTACGGGTTTTATATCTACTAGCATGATAGCTAAAGCGTTGGACATAGTGTTCAATAACCATATGGATACAAAAATTAAAATAGAAAGTTTTATAGAATTGGAAAAATTATCATTAGCACTTCTTAAACTTGAGTTTGATACATCAGGCGAGTTACTAATGGATGCAAAATTAGATTCAAAAAGCTACAAATTTGAGTATAAAGATAGTGAAAATGACAGTATAAAAAAACTAAAAGAGTATAAATATATAGATGTACCACTTAAAAATGGAGAAAGTAAAATACTTTTACAAGAGCATTTTATAGGTACTAAGGAATTTGAATTAACAAGTCCACCAGATGTTACAGAATATCAACTTAAACTATGCAAAAGTTCAATTTAAAAATGCACATTTGTGCATTTTATTTTTTTAAAATATCTAGTACATGAGATGAGGCTCCTAGTAGTTCTTTTCTTTCACATGTAGATAAATGATACCTAATATATATATCAAACGTTTCATCATCCATTTTATTTATTGTTTGTCTTAAATAGTCAGAAGGACCATCTTGTGAGACTATATTAATTCTTGTTAAAGATGTTTCATCTTTAAAATAATTGATATCTTCTAATCTTACCATACTATATAAATCTGTATCTGAAGGGGTTATATGAAAGTTTTCATCTACTTCATTATTTTTAATAGCATTAACTATATTGTTATCCTTAAATCCATGAGTAATTATGGCATATTCATTCATGTAGTAACTAACTAATATATAGCCACCATCTTTTACTATCCTTTTAGCTTCCATTAAAGCTTTTATTTTATCTTCATTTCTAATTAAATGGTACATAGGACCAAAAAGGAGAGCAACATCAAAAGAATTATCTTTAAACTTTTTTAAATTAGTCGCATTTCCTAAATAAGCTTTAACTTTACTTCCTTTAGCTTTTAATGTCATTAAATTATGCTTAACTAGTTCTACGGCAGTAACATTATAGCCCTCATTGCTAAGACTAACTGCATATTTACCAGTTCCAGCGCCAATGTCAATTATTTTAGGTGAGTTTATTCCCTTTAAAATTTCATGAATATATTTCATAGCAGTAGTATATTCAACTATCCCATGCCTACGATTTAACCTTTTATCTTCATTAAACTTGTTATAATAATCTATTAAGTTTTTTTCATTCATAAATAATCACCATACATATAATAAACAATATATGAATAATAATCAAGATTAGGAATATAACAGAAATATTTTTAACTACTATTTTCTTTTAAATCTATACATGCTATAATTAATTATAGAATAAGAGGGCAACATGAATAGAAAAGATGAGATTAAAAGGTTAAAAGAGATAACAAGAGTAATACTTAAAAATGATTTAAAAAGTGGCATAACTCCATTAAAGGTTTACAACATACTTGAAGAGCTTGGACCTACTTTTATTAAAATAGGGCAGATACTTTCAACTAGGATTGATATAGTTCCAAAAGAATATTTGGTGCAACTATCTAAGTTAAGAAGTAACGTTACTCCAATGAGTGATGAAGAATTAAATAGCATATTAGACTTAGAATACAAAGATAAAAGTAAGATATTTAAAGAAATAAATGAAGTTATTGGTTCTGGCTCTATAGCACAGGTAAATAAAGCTACATTAGTAAGTGATATAAAAGTTGTAATTAAAGTATGCAGAAAAGATGTATATGAAAAAATGCAAATGGATGTAAAACTAATGAAAAAAGCTATTAAGGTTTTACACCTAAATAAAATTATAAAAATAATAGATTTAAATAATACTTTAGACGAAATTTTAGAAGTTGCTTATGAAGAAAGTAATTTTAATATTGAAAAAGATCATTTAATTAAGTTTAAAAAACTAAATGAAGAAGAAAAGTATATATCACAGCCTAAAGTATTTAGTAACATATCAACTAACAAAGTTCTTGTTATGGAATATGTTGATGGTATAACATTAGATAAGAAAGATGAACTAATAAAAAATGATTATAATTTAGAAAACATTAGCTACATACTAAGTGATAATTATATAAAGCAAGCTTTAAAAGATGGCTTCTTTCATGCCGATCCACATCCAGATAACATCATGATAAGAAATGGCAAGATAGTGTTTCTTGATCTTGGAATGATGGGCACATTAAAAGAAAAAAATAAGAGGCTTCTTAATAGTTGCATTACTAAAATAATAGAAGAAGACTATTATGAGGTATCCAAAATACTTATTAATATGTGCAGTAAATCTGATGATGTTGATGTATCAAAACTAAAAGATGATATAGCAAGCATATTAAATGAATTTTCTACTAGTAATTTAAATGATATAGATACAGCTAAATTCGTATCAGATATGTTTACGATGCTTAAGAAAAATAATTTAGTTTTAGATAGAGATATTACAATGTTAGTTAGGGGTATTTTAATTATAGAAGCAACCTTAGAAAATCTAAATCCAAATTTAAGTTTAATTAGTGTTTTACTAAATCATACATCAAATGAAGAAAGCGAAGTATTAAGCTCACAAAAAATTCTAGATACCGGAAGAAAAATAGTTAAAAATACCAAAAGTTTAGTAAGCATTCCAAACGAAGTATTAACGTTTTTCAAGACCATAAATAATGGTGATAACAAAATAAAATTTGAAATGTCAGGATCGCAAAGACAAGTAGATAAAATAGAAAAATTGCTTCATGAATTAATAATTGGTATAATAGATGCTAGTTTGATTTTAGCACTAAGCAATGAGCAAAATGAATTAATTAGAAAAGTACTAATTATATGTATAATTATATTATCATTGTGGCTATTTATTAAAATGCTAATAGATCACATTCATAAAGGTTATTAACTTGAAAGTAGGGAGTAGTAGTGGACTTTAAAAAAATAAAAAAGAAATCTAAAGCATTATTAAAAAAACATTTTTTTAGAAGCGTTATAATTGCATTTATTTCATACCTAGTATTAAATGGTAGTTATTCTTATGTTACTAGATACACTAATAGAAGTGTTAGAACTAAAGGAGAATATGTAACTAAAAACATAAGAGAAATAAATAAGAATGGTAAATCAAACGCAGATGTAATATATGAAATAATAATTAATGGAAAAAAAGATATTAATGATGAGAAAAACAAAGTTAAAGATGAAACTAGTGTTTTAGCTAATGCAGTAATTAATAAATTAACCAAAACTAGATCATTTGCATTAGAGTTTTTGAATTCTGTTAACAAAATAATATTTAAGGGAAAATATGAAACAATTTCTATAATAAGCTTTTTAATACTTTTATACTTTGCATATGTTATTTTTATAAAATATCCACTTACTATAGGCAAAACTAGATATTTTATTGAAAAAAATAAGTATGAAGACACTAAATGTGAAAAACTATTTTTTACATATAGAATTAAAAAGAGTATTAACGTATCTCTTTCTATGCTCTTAAGGGATACATATCAGATATTATGGAATTTAACTATAATAGGTGGAATAATAAAATATCATTCATACTTTTTAGTTCCATATATATTGGCTGAGAATCCTAATATAAAAGCCAAAGATGCTATTAATTTATCAAAAAGCATGATGAATGGCTACAAGTTAAAATTATTTTTATTAAACGTAAGCTTTCTTCCATGGAGTATTCTTAGCATTTTAACATTTAATTTAAGTGATATATTATATTTTGAGCCTTATAAAGAACTTATATATTCAGTATTTTATATGGAATTAAGAAAAACGTCTAAAGCAAAAAAACTAGAAAATATAGAGTTACTAGATGATAATTTTCTTTTAGGTAACGTAGTAAAAGGGACTTATCCAGAAGAAGAACTTAGTAAGAGATTTGAATCATATACTATAATAGATGAACTTAATTATGATAGAAAATACAATTTAGTTTCAATTATTTTACTTTTCTTTACATTCTCTTTTGTAGGATGGGTGTGGGAGGTTATTCTTAAACTTGCTGAAAGTGGACATTTTGTAAATAGAGGAACCATGTATGGTCCTTGGCTTCCTATATATGGTTTTGGCGGTATATTAATATTAATTATATTAAAACCAGTTAGAAAAAATCCATGGCTTACCTTTATATTAGCATGCATCTTATGTGGTATAGTAGAATATATAACAGGATGGTATTTAGAAACCTTTAAACATATGAAATGGTGGGATTATACAGGATATATATTAAATATAAAAGGAAGAGTATGTATAGAAGGGTTAATTGTATTTGGACTTGGAGGATGTTCTTTTACATATGTATTTGCACCATTAATAGATAATATTTATAAGAAAATAAGACCAGATATAAAAAAGATAATATGTATTGTTTTAATATCACTTTATCTAGTAGACTTAGCCTTTTCACATAATAATCCAAATTCTGGTAAGGGTATAACAAATGAAATTAATGCTCATATATATAAAAGACATAACACATATTTATCTTAAAAGAACTGCTTAAATAATTTATATAGCAGTTCTTTTTTCGACACATATTTTAATTAATTTATCTTATTATGTATATGGGTGATTTATTTATGAAAAAAACTATTATATGGACATTAATTGCACTTGCATCAGGTGCAATACTTGGAAAAGTTACATTTGACAGATACGAGAACTTAGAAGTACAAAAAACAGCTAATATGGATGATAAAATATATATGTTAAAGTATGGTACTTATTCTTCTGAAGATGAAATGGCAGAAAAACTAAAAAAAATTGACAGATACATATATATTGAAAAAGATGGTAAATATAGTGCATACTTAGGTGCCACAGCATCTAGCTTAAGTGCTGATAAAATAGTTAACTTATATGTACTTAAAGGAATTAAATTAAAAAAAGAAAGGGTTTTAATAGATAATGAAGAATTCATGCAAAATTTAAATCAGTATGAAAAATTGCTAGCTGCAACTGATGATGAAAAATCACTAATTATTATAGAAAAGCAAATAATGTCCTTATATGAACAGACGGTGGTAGAAGGTGAATAGGGTGCTTATTAGAAATATACCAAAGGATGAAAGGCCAAGAGAAAGATTAGTAAAATACGGGCCAAAAAATCTGTCTACAGAAGATTTAATTGCAATAATTTTAAAGACAGGAACAAAAGATTATTCTTCAAAGTATTTAGCTAGTGAAATAATGAAATTAGTTAAAGATGTAAGTGAACTTAAAAAACTTAACTTATCAAGGCTAATTAGTATTAATGGAATTGGTGCTGTAAAGGCAATAGAATTCTTAGCAGCTTTAGAGCTAGGAAGAAGAGTATATGATGAAAAACCGCTAGATAAAAATTTAAAATGTAATAGTGCAGAAAAGATATTTAATCACTTTAGATCAGAACTTAGAGACTTAAATCAAGAATATTTTTATTGTCTTTATTTAGATCAACATAAAAGACTAATTTCAAAAAAACTACTTTTTAAAGGAACTTTAAATAGAAGTATAATTCATCCAAGAGAGATATTTAAAGAAGCATATCTTTCATCTGCAGCATATATTATTTGCCTTCATAATCATCCATCAGGCAATGTAATTCCATCTAAAGAAGATATAAATATGACTGATTATTTAGTTAAAATAGGAAAAATGCAAGGCATTCCAGTTATAGATCATATAATAATAGGAAGTAATAACTATTATAGTTTTTATGAAAATAATGCATTAGAAAGGTCATAAGATGAAAAAGAAAATTAATGGTAAAAAAAATAAAATAACAAAAAAGATAACAATTTTTATAGTAATAACAATATTTTTATTAGCTATAACATCCACTCTTGTTTTAATGAATAGAAAGTACCTTTTTATAGAATCTTTTTTTAAAGAAGCTAATGCAAGAGCAAATAGATATCTTATAAATCATATGTATTCAAATAAAGACTTTAAAAGCAACATGATAAATTCTAAAACAAAGTACTTAGAATATGAAAATGAAATATTAAGAAAGAGTTTAAAATTTAAAGAATCTAACAGTAACTATAAATTATGTGAAGTTGTAAACCATATATCAAAATATTTTTACGATAGAATAGACATTAATTTAGGCTCAAAAAAAGGTGTAAAAAAAAGTGATCCTGTTATAACAGACAAAGGACTAATAGGCTTTGTTTCAAAAGTAGGTAAGAATGTAAGCGAAGTAAAGTTATTAACCAGTATAAATGAAAATAATATGTTATCAGTTTCGATAGAAAAGGATGATCAAAAAATATATGGGGTATTAAGAGGCTATGATCCAATTAAAAACGTATTTGAAGTAACTGATATAGTTGGTAAAACAGATAATTTAAAAGATGCAAGTGTGTTTCTATCAAATTACAATAATAATTCATATGGTGGTATATTAATAGGAAAAGTTGATGAAGAAAAAAGTAATGAATATGGTTTATCTAAAAAGGTTTTAGTTAAACAAGATGTAGACTATAATAATTTACTATTTGTAGCGGTGGTGACTAGAAAATGATATATTTAACTGTTACTTTACTTTTTATATCTATTATATTAGAAGGCATAATACCTAATTTATTAAGAGATATACTGCCACTTTTTACAGTTGCTATAATTATAATATCAAGCACTTTTAAAATAGATGACAAAGAATTTTATATATCTATTTTTTTATCTGGTGTTGTTTATGATTTATTTTATACAAGTACATTATTTTTAAATGGTTTTATATTTGTTTTTTTAGCATATCTATCCAAAATGTTAGTAGATAAAAATATTAATTTTATTAAGGCATTATTATATTATTATTTACTTTCCTTTTTATATATTATAATAATGTTTTACTTTACATACTTTTATGTGCCGAAAAGTTTAATTTATATAATTACTATATATAAGAATAACATGATTATTAATTCACTATATTTTTCATTATTTTATTTAGTTTTAGTTGGACTTAAGAATATAACTAGTAATAGATATAAAAAACATTCATATTTTTAAATAGGTGAATAGTTATGTATAACAATATGAATTTTAAAAGTAATATAAAAAAAGATGAAAAGAAAGAAAAAAGCATGATAAGTAAGTTTTTATTTTCTGTTTTAATAAAAACATTAGTTGTAGTAGCTATATTTCTATGTACATTAATATATATTAAAAAAGATGATAAGAATAAAGAAAGTATAAAAAAGATCGTATATCAAAATTCATTATCTTTTGCAAAGATATATAATGTATATAAAAAATACTTAGGTGATGTAATACCTTTTAAAAATACTTTTAAAGAAGATGCTAAGAAGGTATCACAAGATAAAATTACTTATGAAAAAATAGAAAAAGATGATAGTGGTTATATTCTTACAGTATCACAAGATTATCCTGTATCAAGTATAAAGTCAGGCATTATAGTAGAGTTAAGAAAAGATGATAAATATAATAATATTATAAAAATTCAAGATAAGAACGGTCTTAATATAACTTATGGCCTTTTAGATGAAGTAGATGTTAAACTATATGATTATGTAGAAAAAGGGCAATTACTAGGTAAATGTACTAATAAGCTTTATTTAATATTTGAAAAAGATAGTAAATACCTTTCTTATGAAGAATATCTATAATAAAGTTAGGTTATCACCACTATTCCTACTTTTAATTTTTCTTTCTTTTATATCTGGTTTATTTAGAGATATAATAAGCTTATTTCTAATAATAATTATTCATGAAATAGGTCATATTATTATGTCTTTAATATTTAAGTGGAATATTGATAAAATAAATATAACTATGTACGGAGGATATATTACTTATAATGAAAATATTGATAAACCTTTTATAGAAGAGTTTTTAATATCTATATCAGGTATTTTAACGCAGAGTATATTCTTTTTTTTACTTTATCTATTAAATAAAGCATGCATAGTTGATATAGATACTCTGTTAATTATTAGAAAATATCATTATTCAGTATTATTATTTAATCTAATTCCAGTAGTGCCACTTGATGGTGCTAAAGTATTAAATGTTATACTAAATAATTATTTTTCATATAAGAAATCCCTTGATATAACAAATTATATATCAGTGTTGTTTGTTATTTTACTTTTAAGTTCGTTTATTGCTTTAAAGTATAAAGTAGAATTTAGTTATCTTGTAATACTATCATTTATAATTTCATCAATTATAAAAAACATTATTGACTCTCCATTTTTATTTAATAAGTTCTTATTTGAAAGATATAAGAAACCGGTCTATTATGTGCCATATTATATAAAAAATGGACGCATTAAGGAAATGAGAAGACAAAGGAAAAACTATTTTTATATATATAATAGGTATGTTGACGAAACCATAATTTTGAATAGAAAATTTATGAAAAATATTGACTAGGGGGGGGGCAAAAATGCTACTATAAACAAGTAAGAATAGAAAAAATAAATGGAGGTAGTAAGATATGAACAAGCAAA
>CAKPGT010000025.1 GCA_934155185.1 uncultured Bacilli bacterium | reverse complement strand
AAAAATGAATGTAATTTATTATATAGTAAATATTAAAAGTTTCAACTTCCTCAATTTACTTACTTACATTATACGTGATATAATATATTGTATTGGATGGTGATAAAAATGATAAAGATATTGAATTTAGAAGAAATTATTAAGAGCATAGATGATAATTTTATTATTATAGTATCACCTGGTGAAGAAGCTTATTATAAAAAGAAATTATTAGATATAAACCAAAAAGTATACACATTAAAAAACTTTATAATTAATAATTATGATGGTTTTTCTAATATTGCAAGTAGTGAAGAAGAGTTTTTAATTATGTATAATGCATACTTATCATGTAAAGATAATTTAACAAAATATAATGATATAAATGATTTATCTTTTGTTAAAGATTTATTAAGTACGTATAATTCTTTTTATAGTTATGACTTAATTTCTAATGATAAAGTAAATGACTTAAGCATTATATATAATTTATATGAAAATATACTTATCAAAAATGGTTTAATAAATGATAGACTTCTTTATAAATACGTTTTAGAAAATAAAGTATTTGATAAAAATTATATCTTTTTAAACATTAATTCTTTAACTGACAATGAGGAAAAACTTTTAAAAAACATGAGCGATAATGGTAACGTTACAATGTCTATAAACGAGTATGACTCATCATTAATAAGTAAAATAAATAATATCTATCCTATAGATGTAAAACCTAAGGTAAGTGATAAGGCTCTTAACTATTATGCCTTAAATGATATAGAAGAGGAGCTATTATTTATATCAAATGATATATCTAAAAAGATAATTACTGATAAATGTAGTTATAGTGATATTTTAATAGTTACTAAAGATGAAAGTTTATATGAACCATATTTTAATCTTATATTTGATTTTCCTTACCATAAAAAAACATATAATGGTATTTTAACTAAAAGATTTATTAACACATTTTCTGACATTATAAATGGTAATTTTTCATGTTCTAATTTTATAAACTTGCTTAAGTTAGACTTATTTGATGTCAGCTTAGATACCGTAGATAAACTAGATAATTATATATATGAATGGAATTTAGAAAAAGAAAGCTTTTATATACCATTTAAAAATGGAAAAGATACGAATCTTATAGATTTACTAAATGAATTAAGAGAAAGCGTAATAAACGAGATAATGTACTTTTTAGAGAACGTTATTCATGAAAGTGATTTTAAAGTTATATCAAGAGAATTTTGGACTTATCTTGGTGAATCTAAAATAGACGAGAAGTTATTTTTAAATGATACATCTGGTTATAATAAGTTAGTTAAAATTTCAGAAGATGTATTAGACTACTTTAACTTTAATTTAGGAATATGTAAATATTTTGAAATAATTTCATTTCTGTGTGAAAAAGCATGCGCCAATAATGATTATGTAGATGAGGTTTTTATATCTAATATGGATAATTTAGATCTTAACGATAAAAAGTATGTTTACTTATTAGGTGCATCATCAGTTCATTTTCCAAGTGCATTTAGTCTTAAAGGGTTAATTAGTATGGAAGATTTAAAAAGAGATGACTTAATAAATAAAATAAATGATTTTTCTTCTTATGATAAAGCTATATTTGATAAGTTAACTAATTTATTTGATGTTACTATAACTTATCATAAATTATCCACTGATTTATCACTTAACGAAAAATCTTTATACTTAAATGGAAAGAAAATAGAGCCTGATGATGGAATTTATAGCAAAAGGAAAGTATTAGATAGCTACTCATCATTGCTATCAAATAATAAAGTCTTTAAAATAGACTTAGATGAACCTTTAATAAATAAGATAAATGATGCAAATAATCATGATTTAAACCTTAGAATTACTAATAAAAACGCACTTAAACTATATTCTAATAATATTATCTGTAGCCCGTCTAGTATAGAGGCTTATTCAAAGTGTAAGTTTTATCATTTTTGTCAGTATGGATTAAGACTTAAAGTAAAAGAAAAAAGGCTTTTTGATAATAGAGAAGTTGGTACTATTGTTCATTACATATTAGAAAACATTATTAAAAATGACATAAATAAGGTAGAGATATCAAATATATATGAGTATGCTAAACATTATGCTTTTAAATACTTAGAAGAAAATGACAAGCTAACCGATGATGTAACCAAATATGTTATTTCATCACTTTGCAAAAGTACATCATTAATAATTAAAAACATAATTTCAGAAAAAGATATTTCAAGTTTTAAGCCTAAATATGTAGAATTTAAAATAGATAAGGAAAGCATAATAAAACCAATTTGCGTTCCCTTTAATGATAATACTATAACAGTTAAAGGCGTAATAGATAGAGTGGACGTCTGTGAAGATAATGACAGATATTACTTTAGAGTAATAGATTATAAAACAGGTGGTAAGAAATTAAGATTAGATGACTGTCTTGAGGGACTTAACCTTCAAATGCTTTTATATGTGCTAGCATTTAAAAATGGTTTATCTAATATTACTAATAAGAAGCCAGTTATATCAGCTTTATTATATTATCCTGCATTAGTTAAAGAAGAAAAAACTAAAAGAAATTTAAATGATGAAGAGCTAGACTTAAGTATTAAAAAAAGACTACTTATGGAAGGTATCATAAATAAAGATAGCACATCAATTAAAATGCTAGGTGGTGATGATATGGCTTGTTACATAAATGTCTCATCTAGAGGTAAGATAAATGAAGAAAAAACGTTTGGCATAGAAGAACTAGAATTACTTTTCTCTAATATTAAAACTACTTTAGCTAAAATAGGCGAAGACATGTTAAATGGAGATATTAGTATTAATCCGGTAAAGGGAAGGTGTGATGCATGTTCATTTTGCGAGTTTAGTAGTATATGCGCCTTCGATAGTGAAAATGATAAAGCAAGATATCTTAAGAATTATAAGAATAGTGAAGTATTTAAAATGTTAGAAGGTGATAAAAATGCCTAGTTGGACTAAAGATCAAGAACTTGCTATTAATGAACGTGGCGGTAAGATAATAGTTAGTGCGGCAGCAGGCTCTGGTAAGACAGCAGTATTATCAGAAAGAGTAATAAAATACGTACTTTCTGGTGGAAATATTGACGATTTACTAATAGTTACATTTACAAGAGCCGCAGCAAGTGAAATGAGAGATAGAATTAAGAAAAAGATAGAAGATGCATACTTAAAAGAACCATCAAACATGCATTTAAAAAACCAAATTCCACTTGTTTTAGTGTCTAAAATAACTACTATGGATGCTTTTTACTCAGACATAGCAAAAGAAAACTTTGACAAGCTTAATATATCAAAGGACTTTAACGTTTTATCTGGCATAGAAGAAAATATATTAAAAGAAGAAGTTATTAAAGAAGTCTTAAATGATGCTTTTAAAGATATTTTGGACTACGAGTTTTTACTTTCCTTTTTAAATAAAACTACAACAGATTTAGTTAAAGAAGAAGTATTTAAAGTATCTAATTTCTTAGATACGATTCCATTTAAAGATGAATTTATAGAGCACGCTATTAACTACTATGATGATAATAATACTTTTTATAAAGAAAAATTATTTAAATTAATAAAAGATAAAATGATGCTTTATAAAGATATGTATGAAAAAATAATAGATGAGTTATATAACGCTTCTGATTCTTTTGATAACTTAATTTCTGATGCTAATAAAGAGTTAAATTATATTAATGATATACTAAACGTAAATAGTTTTGATGAACTGTCTAAAAGACTTAGAAGTATTTTATTTGATACACTAAAAACTCCAAGAGGTTTTAAAGATGACCCATCACTTATAAAATATAAATATATTAGAAGTGATTTAAAAGATGAAATTAAAAAGAACTTAGATGAATTATGCTATATAACAGATGAAAGTTATGCTAAGGAAAATAAAGACTTTAAAAGAGCTATTAAGGCGTTATTATCTTTAGTTAAAAAATATAGAAAAGAGCTATTACTAAAGAAAAGAAGCATTAACTCATATAGTTTTAGTGATATTGCATCGTTTGCAGTAGAACTTTTAATTAAAGATGGCAAAAAAACTACTCTTGCAGAAAATATATCAAAAAAATATAAAGAAATCTTAATAGATGAGTGCCAAGATAATAACAATTTGCAAAACGTAATATTTAAAGCAATATCATTTAATGATAGTAACTTATTTAGTGTTGGTGATGTAAAACAAAGTATATATAGATTTAGAAGTGCATGTCCTGAAATATTTAGTAGAAATAAAGATGAAGCATCAAGAGATAGCTTTCCTAAACTAATTACTTTATCTAAGAATTTTAGAAGTAGAAAAGAAGTACTTGATTTTTGTAACTTTATATTTGAAAATACCATGACAAATGAATTTGGTGAAGTAAATTATGATGATAGTGAAAGATTATATTTAGGAGCTAGCTTTAATGAAGGAAAAGATTTAGACACGGAAGTTCATATTATAGATGGTAAAGAAAAAAATGAAAGTGAAGAAGAGAACCTTTCAAATATACAAAAAGAAGCTATTTATGTTGCAGAAAAAATAAAGAGCATGCTAGATAATTCTTATATGGTATATGATAATAAAAAGGGAGAAGAAAGAAAAATAAAAGAAAGTGATATAGTAATTCTTCTTCGTTCTTTAAAAAATAGTGAAATATATGTTAAAGCATTAAATAAGAGAAACATAAGTGTTTATTCATCTTCATCATCAAGTTATTTTGATAATTATGAAATAAAATTAATTATTAACTTGCTAAAAGTAATAGATAATAGAAAAGATGATGTTGCTTTAGTAAGTATACTTAAATCTCCTATATTTGGTATAACAGATGATGCGTTAGCTACCATTAGAGATAAAAACTTTAGTGTATATGACAATATAATAAATAGTAGTTACGATAATTTAAAAGAAATATTAAATGATATAGAGCATTTTAGATTATTATCACATAATCTTAGTATATATGAGTTACTTTGTAATATTTATAATAAGTTTAATATTGAAGTTATAATCGGCGCT
Source organism: uncultured Bacilli bacterium (assembly GCA_934155185.1). Taxonomy (GTDB): domain Bacteria; phylum Bacillota_I; class Bacilli_A; order RF39; family UBA660; genus Aphodocola. The sequence goes on along the minus strand of CAKPGT010000025.1, from coordinate 6,189 downwards.
ATGAAAAATGGAGTAAGAAGAAAAAAGAACTTAGTTCATATGCTTAATCATGCTATTAATTTTGAAAATAATACACCAAAAAGTCTTCATGAGTTTATTAGTTATATAGAATCTACTATTTTAAATAAGGATTCTTTTGAAGGAATTAATCCACTATCTGATGGTGATAATGTTTTAATAACTACTATACATAAATCTAAGGGATTAGAGTATCCAGTTGTTTTTCTATGCGAGACAGGGCGTAATTTTAACTTTGCAGATATAAGAAGTAATTTTATGATTAATGAAGATTTAGGTATATGCTTTCCATATAGAAATGAAAAATATATAGTTAAGTATGATTCTATACCTATGATGATATTTAAAGAATATGAAAAAAGTAAATTACTATCAGAAGAACTAAGAGTATTATATGTTGCATTAACAAGAGCTAAAGAAAAAATAATTATAACTGGATTTACTCCTAATTTAGTAAATAAAATAAACAAGTCAGCTGCTAAGATGGGGGAAGAAACTGTAATATCTAGTTTATTTTTAAAGACAGTAAAAAATTATTTTGATATTATTCTTCCTTGTTTACTTAGACATAAAAGTTTAAAAGAGCTAAGAGATATGTCAGATGTTGATGTTAAAAGCTTTTCATCAGAATCTAAAATTAAATTATATATAACTGATGCTATAAATATTAATGATAATGAGTTTAATGAAAAGGAAAAAATAGAAAAAGAAAACTTTGATTATAGCTCGTTAAATATAATTAATAGCTTTAAATATAATGATGCTCTTTTAAATATACCAAAAATATTAAGTGTAAGTGATATTAAGGAAAAAAATGTGTATTTTAAAAGACCAAGTTTTATGAGTGACGGGGTTAATCATGCAAAGAAAGGTACGTTATATCATAGGATATTTGAGCTGCTACCTATAAAAAAATATAGTATAAAATCATTAGAAGAAGAGCTAGATAATATGGTTAAAAGTAATGCATTATCTAAAAATGAAAGACATTTAATAGACATTGAAAAGATATTTTCATATTTAACAAGTGATATTTATGATATAATGAAAACAGCTTATAAAGTTTTAAGAGAATATGAGATAACCTTTAATGCTAAAGCTAGCTATTATAATAAAGATTTAAGTGGTATGATAACCGTTAAGGGTGTAATTGACTTGTTATTTATAAAAGATGATACTTATTATATAGTTGATTATAAAACAGATAATGTACCTAAAGAAGAATTAATAAAACGTTATAAATTACAGCTTGATTTATATGAAGTAGGTATAAGAGAGATATTGAAGGCTAAAAATGTAAAAAAATACATATATTCTATTATGCTAAATAAATTTATAGAGGTATAGGAAGGAGTTTGATACTATGATAAAAGATATTTTTGAAGCTATAGAGTGTGAGAAGAAAAGACAGCAAAGTAAGATAGAGCTAATTGCATCTGAAAACTTTGTCTCTAAAGACGTACTTAAGGCTCAAGGAAGTATACTAACTAATAAATATGCGGAAGGGTATCCTGGAAAAAGATATTATGGTGGATGTGAATTCGTAGACAAAATAGAGGAGTATGCAATAGAAGGTGCTAAAAAACTATTTGGTGTTAGATATGCTAATGTGCAGCCACATTCTGGTTCATCAGCTAATATGGCAGTTTATAGAGCAATATTAAATAAAGGTGATACAGTACTAGCTATGGACCTTGAATCTGGTGGGCATTTAACTCATGGTAGTCGTATGAGTTTTAGTGGTATGGATTATAATTTTAAGTCTTATGGTGTTGAAAAAGAAACTTGCCAAATAAACTATGATGAAATAAGAAAGTTTGCACTAAAGATAAAACCTAAGCTTATTGTTGCGGGAGCATCTGCTTATTCAAGAATAATAGATTTTGCAGAACTACGTGATATTGCAAATGAATGCGGTTCTTATTTAATGGTAGATATGGCACATATTGCAGGTCTTGTTGCGGCAGGTCTTCATCCAAATCCATGTAAATATGCTGATGTTGTAACATCTACTACCCATAAAACCTTAAGAGGACCTCGTGGTGGTATTATTTTAACTAATAGTGAGGATTTAATTAAAAAGATTAATAAAACTGTATTTCCTGGTATTCAAGGAGGCCCTTTAATGCACGTTATAGCAGCTAAAGCAGTATGTTTTAGTGAAGCTATGACTAAAGAGTTTATAGACTATGCAAAACAGGTAGTTAAGAATGCTAAAGTATTATGTGATGTACTTAAGATGTCAGGATTTAAAATAGTATCAGGTGGCACTGATAATCATTTGATGTTAGTTGATGTTAAAAAATCTGTTAATATGACTGGTAAAGAAGCTGAAAACGTTTTAGATAGCATAGGTATAACTTGTAATAAAAACATGATACCATATGATACTACAACTCCTTTTATAACTAGTGGAATAAGAATTGGTACGGCTGCTATGACGACAAGAGGATTTAAAGAAGAAGAGTTTGTAGAAGTAGGAAAGATAATATCAGATGTACTTCATAATTCTGATGATAAGGCTCTTTTAGAAGAAGCAAAAAAAAGGGTAGATGCTTTATGCAAGAAATTTCCTATATATGAGGAGGGAAGTTATGTATAATAATGGTATTATTGACGGGGTATATGCAAGTAAAACATTGAAAGATAATATAAAAAAAGAAATATCAAAAAATAAAATAAAGCCTTCTTTAGCGGTTATTCAAATAGGCGATGATAGTGCTAGTAACATATATATAAGAAATAAAGAAAAGGCATGTAGTTATGTTGGAATAGATTTTAAACACATAAAGTTTGATAAAACAATATCACAGGATATAGTTATAAATGAAATAAACAAACTAAATCAAGATGATAAAATAAACGGAATATTAGTTCAACTTCCACTTCCTAAATCATTTGATGAAGGAAAGATAGTTAATACGATATCTCCGTTTAAAGATGTAGATGGATTAACCTATCAAAACGTTGGTAATTTAGTTTTAGGAAATGATGGATTAGTACCTTGCACACCACTAGGTGTTATAGAGTTATTAAAAATGTATAATGTTAAACTAGAGGGGAAAAACGTTTGCATAGTTGGAAGAAGTAATTTAGTTGGAAGACCCCTAATTCAATTATTATTAAGAAGGAATGCTACCGTTAGTATTTGTCATTCAAAAAGTCAGGATATAAAAACTTATACGAAGTTAGCTGATGTTTTAATAGTTGCAGCAGGACATCCAAATTTAATTACTAAAGATATGGTTAAGAAAAAAGCTGTTGTAATAGATGTTGGAATAAACAAGGAAAATAACGTTTTATGTGGTGATGTAGATTTTGAAAAAGTAAAGAAAAAAACATCACTTATAACACCTGTTCCAGGTGGAGTTGGACCTATGACAGTAGCGTGTCTTCTAAAAAATACTTTAAAAGCATATAATATTCAAAATAATTAAGAAAGCATTATAAAATGACTTCATCATTTGATGATATATTTATAAATTCATACCCTAAACTAGATTTACATGGTGAAATAAGAAGTACTGCTAAGGTTTTAGTTAATGAGTTTATAAATGATAATTATATATTAAGAAATTATAAGGTTTTAATAGTGCATGGTAAGGGTACTGGAGCCTTAAAAGAAGAAGTTTTTAAAGTATTAAAAGAAAATAAATTGGTTTTAAGCTACCACTTAAATCACTATAATGATGGGTGTACGGTAGTTTATATAAAAAATAGAAAAGATTAGGATTGAGCAGTGCTTGACTTTTATGCACTTTTGTGATAGTATAAACTGCATTAAATCAAGAGGGGGAATTTTAGATGGAAGAAGAAAGAAGAAGTGGATTAACTATTAAAGACTTATTAATTAGATTAATTTTAATAGTAATTTTCGTATTTTTATTAATTTGGTTATTTCCAATGCCAGATTTAAAACCACTTAATAATCAGATTTTTGCAGATAACATTGATAGAATGAAAGATGTTGCAAAATCATATTATACAACTGAAAGATTACCTAAAAATATAAATGACTTTAAAAAGATGACGTTAAGAGAAATGATTGACAATAAGTTAATCCTTCCTTTAACAGACTCTAATGGTAAGACTTGTAATAAAGATAATTCCTATATTAAGATTACTAAGTTAGAAAATGAGTATGTTATAAAAGTATATTTATCTTGTTCTGACAAACAAGACTATATAATAACTCACTTTGGTTGTTATGATATATGTAGTGATGCATGTAAACAATTAGAAACAACTACTCCGGTTAAGAGAATAGATGATACAACAAGGCCAAGGGGAGTAAAAACCACAACCTTAAGGAAAACTACGTCAGAGAGAATAACTACAAGTAAAACTGTTAAATTATATGAATATGAGTTTACTAAGAGAGTATGTACTGAAAAATTTGATAGAAATGAATGTCCATCTGGATATAATTTAGTAGGTAATGTATGTATTAAAAATAACTCCGAGGTAGTGTCTAAAGATGCTGATACTAAAGTAGTTAAAATAACTAACACTGATACTAAAAAAGCTAAGTTAGTAACTGATAGTCATACTGATTATGTTAACGCATCATGTAAAAACGTAAATAAAACATCTACAATAAATGCTACACCAAAAAGTGTTCCTGTGGATGCTATTAAAGAGGAAAAGGTTCAACTTGTAACTGCAAAGGAAATTAATTCATATGATGTTAAGGGTGCTGTTATAACTAAAAAGACAACTAATTCTGATTATATTATTACTCAAAATTATAAAGTAATAACTGCAACAAAATATGCTACAGAATATGGATGGGTTTATGTATCTACTATTACATCACAAAAAAGCGGGTTAGGATATGTTAACGATAATGAAAAAGTAGTTTTAGTTAATATAGAAACTGTACCTACTTGTAAGCTTTGTACAACTATGGTAAATGTTTATACATATTATAAATATCAAAAGAAAGCTACAAAATATGAATACTCATGTGATAATTTTCCAGGGTATAAAAAATATGGTACTGATAAGTGCCGTAAGGCAACAGGAACAACGAAGAAGTGTCCATCGGGATATAGTCCAAATGGAAAAGTTTGTTCTAAGACTGAAGAGTCTATGAGCTGTTCTAAGTATGGCTCTGATTATGTATTAGACAAGAGTAAAAAATCATGTACTAAGACAACAACTACTTATAAGTGTCCTTCTAAAACTAGTAAGACAAGTGATAAGAGATACTGTAAAAAGACTGTTCATAATTATAAATGTCCTTCTGGAACAACTTCACTTGGTAATAATAAATGTTCTAAGATAGAGTACACTTGTCCAACAAATACTTCTGACAAGACATACACATTAGCTGGAGCAAAATGTACTGTTGTAACTAAAAAGCTAGAATGTACTTGTCCTTCTGGAACTGAGAAAACAAGTGATACTAAGAAGTGTGCAAAAGTAACTTCTTCATCTAGATATACTTGTAGTGATTATCAAGGTTATACATTGAATAATAACAAGTGTATTAAAACAACAACTACAGAAAAAACAGTTTATGAGTGTTTAGATAAGAGTTACACTTTAAACGGAACAAAATGCGTTAAGACAGTTAATACTAGTGATACTAAAGCTGCAGATAAGAAGTATAAAACGGTATGTAATAACGAATACATATGGTCTTCAAGAACTTCAATATCTGGTTGGACATATACTGGAAATAAAAGACAAATTAACTAATATAATAGATTGAATAAAAAGAGTTAAAGAGTGCATGAAAATGTGCTCTTTTTGTATGCTTGCTATGTATATAAAACTTAACTGCTAGAAGAAATTATTAATATTATTACTTTGTATCCATTATTCTACAAAATATGATGATTTAAGGTGTTATTATAAAAACATTTTCATAGAGTATGATAAATAAGAAAGGAATACTTCAAATTATAGAAAAATGAATAATGCTTTTTTTTTTATATAATAGGAAAGCCATGCAAAAGGTATAAAAATATATGAATAGCAAAAAAACATATTGACAAACATTCGTATGCTTTTGTATAATTGATGTACAACGTAAAGGCAAGGTGATTAAATGTATAAAGCTTATAAATTTAGATTATATCCAGATGACAATCAAAAGATGTTAATTAATAAAACATTTGGATGCACACGGTTTATATATAATCACTTTCTAAATAAATGTAAGGA
>CAKPGT010000024.1 GCA_934155185.1 uncultured Bacilli bacterium | reverse complement strand
TACTCCAACGATTATTTTGTTTTGCTTGTTCATATCTTACTACCTCCATTTATTTTTTCTATTCTTACTTGTTTATAGTAGCATTTTTGCCCCCCCCTAGTCAATGTTTTTTTAAAAAGTTTACATATAAATTTAAATAATGGAAAATTTACGTAAAATAATTTTCATAATATTAAAAGGGAACAAGGGCAAAATAAAAGAAGGCAAATTTGCCTTCATAAATTTATTAATTGATAAACAATGATGCAATCTCTTCTAAGTTTAATTTTAATAATAATATTATAGTAGCGGACAAAGATAAGTATGGACCAAATGGGATTATATTGTTATCATCTTTTATAAGTCCTATAACAGATACAGGTAGTGCAATAAAGGAAGCTAAAAATATTGTTACAATAGACATATCAAAACCTAATACCATTCCGATTAAAAAAAGAAGTTTTACATCGCCACCACCTAAGCTTTCTTTTTTAAACACGTGATCTCCAAATATCTTAAATAGATAAAGCGTAACAAATGAACCAATTCCACTTAAAATTGGAAGTATAACTCCGTTTACTGCTCCATTGTTATTCATAAATACATTAATTATAAGTTCAATTAAAATTAGTATAATTCCGGTAATTAAAACCTCATCTGGAATTATATAGTATTTTATATCGCTAATACTAACAATAAGTAAAATTGATATAAAAGTAATACTTATAATAAATTTCATACTAAAGCCATAAACTATATATGATAGTAAAAATAGTATACCAGTTAAAAACTCAAAGAAAGGATAGAATAAAGATATCCTTTCTTTACATGACTTACATTTTCCTCCTAAAAATATGTAGGATATAATAGGAATCAATTCGTAAAATTTTAACTTATGATTGCAATTAGGACAATGTGAATTAGGATATACTATTGACATTTTATTGGGTACTCTATAACCTACTACATTATAAAACGAACCAAATACCGTCCCAATTATAAATACCATTATAGAGTATAAAAGTTCTATATTCATTACACTTTCCTCCTACAATGCATCATACATACTGTACATTGGTAATATTACTGATAGTAATATCCCACCAACAATAACAGCTAGAGAAACAATTAAAACTGGTTCAATTAAACTCTTCATAGAATTAATTATAGTTCTATGTTGTTCTTGATAATAGTCTGATACTCTTTCCATCATAGGGCCAAGTCTTCCGGTTTTTTCACCAGTAAGTAACATTTGATATGCAATGTTAGGAAAAGCCCACTGATCTTTAAATGCAGAGGATAGTGTATCACCTTTTGTTAGGTTTCTTGCAGTATCATATATTAATTTTTTATATACTTCATTATCGGTAATTTTACTTAAAACATCAATAGAATCTGTTATAAATACATTATGATTGATTAAATTAGCAAATGTTTTAGCAAATATTGTAACCTCGTTATATATAATAATTTCTCCAAAAACTGGTAGATGCATTGCAAACTCTTGCATAGCTTTTCTAAATCCTTTAACGTTTTTATATAAATATATATATGAAATTAATAAAATAATAATTGCTATTAATATATATATTACATAATTTTTTAGGAAGTCGCTTATTCCAATTATAACCTTAGTAATTGCCGGTAATTCACTTCCTAAATCAGCATATATGCTTACAAACTGTGGAACTACCCATAATAAGATAAATGTAACTACACAAGCTGCAAATATTGTAACAATTAATGGATACATCATAGCTGATTTCATTTGCTTTTTTGTAGATTCAGATTCTGTATAATACTCAACCATGTCGTCTAAAGTCTCAGGTAAATTACCTGTCATTTCAGCTGTCTTAACCATATTTATAAGAAGTTTTGGAAACACACTTCCACGTTTTTCCATAGAAGCACTTAAAACATCACCCATTGAAAGATCATAATAAACCGCACGCCATACTTTTTTTTCTTTAACGTTTTTTGCTTGATTATCCAAAATTTTAACTGCATCAGCTAAGGCTATACCAGATTTTAAATAAGCAGATAATTGCGTCAAGTAAAAAATTAACTTGCTCTTTTTAAACTTGTAACTGCCTAAATTAATATTAGACACCTTAGCTGGTATTATTTCATATACTTCATATCCCTCAGCAAGTAAAAATGAATGAACATCCACACTAGATAATGCCTCTATTGTACTCTTTTCAATTTCACCTTTTGGATTTCTAGCAATATAACTAAATAGTAACGGCTTTTCAAATCTAGCAGCTTGAGAATTTTTATCCTTAAACTGTTCATCTAAAACATGCTTTTTAGCCTGAAACTCAAGTTCTTGTTTCTTGTTATATGTAAGCTTTTGATAAAACTTTTTTAATTTATCAGAAAAACTAATAGGTTCTCCACTTTCTAGTTTTTTCTTTTGTCTTTTTTCTCTTTCAAGCTCCATTAAATTCTCTTTTTTTTGCCTTTCTGCTTCCCTAGCTTCTAGTTCTTTTTCCTTCTTTTCTCTTTCTTTTCTTAGTCTTTCTTGTTCTTTGATACGCTTTTTTTCTTCCTCACGAGCTTTAGCTACAAGTCTTTCAAACTCTTTTTGATGTTTGTATTTGCTAATTTCCTTTTTCTTTTGTTCCTCTTCGGGACTTAATTTTATTTCTTTTCTATAAGGTTCGTCATAAGCCGAGCGCGTACCTTTAACTACCTTAATTTTTTCACCCTTTTTAAGTTCTGCCTTTACTCTAGGATTAGTCTTACTACCACCAAAAAGCTTTGATATACCAATAACAAGGTAATAAGGTGATAACAATACCATTATAAATCCTCTGTATAATAACACAAATGGCATTAATAAAATATCTAGCACACTTACCAACACACCTTTCTACTATAAATATATTATATCATATATCAGCTAAAATCAAACCCACTAATTTATTAAATTTAACAAGTTAACTAGTTAATATAACTACATATATTATAGTAGAGGTGATTTTATGTACGGTTCTATGCCATATATGTTTCCAAATCAAATTATGCAAGCAGCTCCATTAAATGCTGGACTTACAGGTGCAGCAAATTTAGGAAATAGTATTAATAGTATAGGTGCTGCTAAAACTGGTTTAGCTGGATTTTTATCAAAGATAAATCTTTCTTCTATATTAACTAACGCTCAAAAAACTTTAAATGTTGTAAACCAAGCAGTGCCACTATATTACCAAGTAAAACCCGTATTTAAAAATATTAGAACACTTGGAAAAATAGGAAGAGAGTTTAAAAATATGGGTTCTAGTAATAATGTAAGTACGCCAGTTAATACAAGTAATGAAAATAATACAAGCACTGTTTCTGATACATCAAACGAAATAGATAATAATGCATCAAATGACATACCAAATCCAACGTTTTTCTTATAAAAAAAATGAAATTGTAGTTTCATTTTTTTAATTTATACTTATTCAAATGCATAATATATTTATATATCTTTATCCTTTTAAATATTCTAGTACGAGGAATTCTATTTAATATTTTGTTATTTTTATTAATCTCTTCGTCTATTATTTTATTAAATAATAAATCCCTGTTCCTAAGTAAGATTGGTCCAAAAAGATAATCCTTTTTACTATATTTTCTACTTCCTTTTGAAAATTTAATTATAGTATATATAATATTTCTTTCTAAAACTAATTTTTCGTCTTTAATATAATATCCCATCTGAGTTACGTTTTTTCTTATCTCAGATACTTTTGTATTTGACTGAATAATAAGTGTATTAACATTATCAAGCATACCATTATTATTAGTTAAAATATCTATTATTGTATGGTTTCCAAGACCTGAAATAATTACTGTATCTACTTTATCTTCTTTTTTTATGGCATTTAATCCATCTGCAAGCCTTGTTAAAACATGTTTTGCATTATATAGTCTTATATTTCTTATAGCTTGTTTTATTGCACCTTCTGTAATATCACAAGCATAAGATTTTTTTGATATATTATTTGAAGTTAAATATATATCAAGAAGGGCATGATCACATCCAATATCCGCAACTATACTTTTTTTATCTACCATATTTGCTATAGTAGATAATCTTTTTGATAATTTAATATTAGTCACTTAAATAATCCTTTAACTTTCTTGATCTTGATGGATGTCTTAATTTCCTTAAAGCTTTAGCTTCAATTTGTCTTATACGTTCTCTTGTTACGCCAAACATATTTCCTACTTCTTCAAGTGTATGACAAGTTCCACCGTGAAGTCCAAATCTTAACTTTAATACCTCTTCTTCCCTTGGAGTAAGAGTACATAATACTTCTTCAATTTCATCTTTTAAGACTTCATTTATAGCATATTCTTCTGGACTTAAACTATTTTCATCTTTTAAGAAATCACCTAAGTGTGAATCGTCTTCCTCACCTATTGGAGTTTCAAGTGATAGTGGATCCTGAGATATCTTAAAGATTTCACGAACTTTTTCTTCTGATGTCCCCATCTTTTTTGCTAGCTCTTTTTCTGTTGGCTCCCTATTTAATTCCAAAGTAAGCTGTCTTTGCAACCTTTTTAATTTATTTATAGTTTCAACCATATGAACTGGAACACGTATTGTTTTAGCCTGATCTGCTATAGCACGTGTTATAGCTTGTCTTATCCACCATGTCGCATATGTAGAAAACTTATATCCTTTTGAAGCATCAAATTTCTCAACAGCCTTCATAAGACCTATATTACCTTCCTGTATTAAATCTAGGAAAGATAAATTTCTACCAACATAACGCTTTGCGATAGAAACAACTAATCTTAGGTTTGATTCAGCAAGTTTCTTTTTAGCTTCCTCATCACCCTCTTCAACTTTCTTAGAAAGTGCTAATTCCTCATCTAAACTTAATAGACTTATTCTTCCTATTTCCTTTAGATACATTCTAACAGGGTCATTAATGCTTGCATTCTTAGGTAAAGCAACATCTTCTATTATAAGGGCCTCGCCATCATCTTCACCCTCTGCATCATCTTCAAAGTTCTCAGATATTATATCAATGTTATTATCATGAAAAACATTATATAAATCATCTAGCGAATCATTATCTAATTCTAATCCTTTTAAAGCTTCAGCTAATTCTTCAAAAGTTAAAAATCCTTTTTCCTTGCCCTTTTCTAATAATTCCTTTTTTCTTTCTTCAAATGTTTTAATCTCTTTCATAATACTTAAACTCCTTTTATAATATATTTTTTAGTTCATTTATAATTAAAACTTACCAAGACTTTTTCTTAAGTGATGCTAACTTACCTAATAGCATTATCTTCTTAGCAACATTAGTTTCGCTAGCTATTTTATTTTTTAAGTTAACAACTTCTTCTTTTAAAATTCCCTCTTCTATAGTCTTAATATAATCTTTTATTTGTTCATCATTCATACTATCTGGTAAATTTAATGAATCAATTCTAATTACTTCGTTTATTAATTCAGTTTTATCTTCTAAAAACAAAGTAAAATCCGTTAGACTAATATACCCGTTTTTTTCATAAAAATCAAGTATTTCCATTGCTATCCTTGATAATTTTTCATTTGGTAAATATGATATATTATCCCGATATAACATTATTGCAGAAGAATTTTTTAACATATAATAAATAAGATATTCTTCAGCTTTAACAAACTTATTTTTTCTTATAAACTTAGGTTTATCAATTATCTTAATATTGCTTTTAGGTATGTTTTTAACTAATGAGTTAATGGTCTCTGTGCTAACTCCCGTTTCTTTAGAGACTTTATTTACCATTAGTTCATAAACAACATTATCACTTATTTTTTCCAAATCCTTAGCAACTTCTTTTATATAATTTGAAATTTCATTATAATCACTAAAGTTAACATTTTTTTTATCAGAATCTATTTTATAAGAAAGTGATGACATAGCATTTTTTAAATGCGTAAAGTATGCTTCTTTCCCCTTTTTTAGTATATATTCATCAGGATCTAAATCATCTTCTAATCTTATTACCTTAGGTGTTAAGCCAACTTTTTCTAATTCATTAATAGCACTTTTAGTAGCTTTATCACCAGCTTTGTCTCCATCAAAACATAAAATAACATTTTTAGATAATCTTTTAATTAGATTAGCATGTTCTTTTGTTATAGCAGTACCCATGGTTGCAACAACGTTTTTAACACCAATGGTATAAAGCCTTATAACATCCATGAATCCTTCTACTACGATTATTTGTTTTTCTTCTCTAGAATAATTAATAGCTCTATGATAATTATATAATAGCTGTCCTTTTTTAAATATAACTGATTCTTTTGAGTTAACATATTTACTTATATCTTCACCATTATATATTCTTCCAGAAAATCCAACTATTAAACCATCTGTATTCCAAAGAGGAAACATAATTCTATTTCTAAAAATATCATAATTAAAATTATCTTTACTATCACAAAGACCTATATCTGATAAATCTTCTAATGTATAACCTTTTTTAGTAAGTAGTTTATTTAAACTATTATCATTTAAAGATAGACCTATTTCAAATTCTTTTATAATATCATCATTAATACTTCTTTTGTGTAAATACTCTATCGCATTTTTTCCATAAACACTTTTTATATTATTTTGATAATACTTAGATGCTAGTGAGTATATTTTGTAATACTTATCTAACTTATCATCATGTTTTATTAATTTAGGCTCTTTTTTTATATTTAGATTAACACCTGCTTTATTTGCAAGCAGTAAAACCGCATCTACAAACGAAATCTTTTCATAATCTTTTACAAAGTTAAATACATTACCAGATGCCCCACAAACAAAGCACGTATAGATTTGCTTTTCAGGTGAGATACTCATACTAGGATTATGATCATCGTGAAACGGACATACCGCAAAATAGTTTTTACCCCTTTGCTCTACTGGAATATATTCTGATATTACATCAACTATATTAACTTTTTTTTGAATGTCTAAAATAGTGCTATATGATATCTTATCCATAAAAAGCCCTCCTAATATAATTATTCTACATTTTTTGCAAAATCCCTCGTTTTTTTATCAAAAAATTTAAAAAACTGCTATTTTTTAGCAGTTTTTAGTGTCTATTCAATTAAATCTTCTACTTTTGATAATGTATCATATAAAGATATATCTTCAAAAGTGTCTTTACTGCGAAGTTTTATTTCAACTAATTGATCATTTATCTTATTTCCTATGGTTATTCTAATAGGTACTCCAATTAAATCCATATCGCAGAACTTAACTCCTGCTCTTTCATCTCTATCATCAAGCATAGTTGATATACCTTGGCTTCTAAGCTCTTTATATAAGTAATTTGCAGCATCCATTTGCGCTTCATCATTTACATTTACAACAACAATAGCTACTTTAAACGGTGCAACTTCAATAGGCCATATAATACCTTTATCATCATTATGCTGTTCTATTATAGAAGCAAGGCATCTATCTATTCCTATTTTATAACATCCCATCCAAACTGGCATTGTCTCATTATCCTTATTAAGATAATTTAATCCAAGTTTTGATGAATATTCACATCCAAGTTTAAAAGTATTACCAATTTCTATACCATTTTCAAATTCAAGGCTTTTACCACAATTAGGGCAACAATCATCACTAGTAATACACCTGATATCATCGCATAATATATAATTAAAATCTTCTAAATTAACATTTTTATAATGGTAATCTGTCCTATTAGCACCTACAACAAAGTTCTTCATATTCATTATCTCATTATCCACTATAATTGGTATATCAAGCCCTATAGGACCAGCAAACCCAATATGAGCTTTGGTTATATCTTCTACTTCTTCTATGCTTGCTAAAGAAACATCTCTCGCATTAAGAAGTTTTTTTAGTTTTGATTCATTTACTTCACGAGTTCCCTTAACTAAAGTACCATAAAACTTGCCATCTACTTTATATATTAATGTTTTAACTATTTTATCCTTAGGAACATCTAAAAAGCTTGATACCTCATCTATAGTACCAACTGATGGAGTCATAATAATTTCTCTAGTTTTTATTTCCTCATTAATACTGGATTCTTCTTTTGACGTGCATTTAGCTACGTTACTATTTGCAGCATATCCACAGCTATCACATATAACTAGTTTATCTTCTCCAATAAATGTAATGGCTTGAAATTCTTCTGATGAAAAGCCACCTACTAAACCAGGATCGGACTTTACAATCTTGTAATCTATACCTAATCTTGTAAATATTTTTTTATAAGCATTATACATTTCACCATATGAATTATTAAGTCCTTTTTCATCTATGTCAAATGAATATGCATCTTTCATTAATATTTCCCTTATTCTTATAAGGCCATATCTGCATCTTTCTTCATCTCTAAATCTATTTTGAATTTGATATATACTAAAAGGCAAATCTTTATATGATTTTACTTTACCTTGTGCTACTATCGTAAATAACTCTTCATGTGTTGGGGATAATGCATATGATTTATCAAATCTATCTTTAAGTAAAAATATATCTTTTTTAAATGTTTCTTTTCTTCCTGATAAATCATATATGTCTTCTGGAACTAAAGTAGGCATTAAAAGTTCACCTGCATCTACGTTTTCCATCTCTTCTCTTATTATTTTCTCTATATTCTTTATAACTTTATATCCTAATGGTAAATACATATAAACGCCGCTTGAGCTTTTCTTTATCATTCCACTTTTAACAAGTAATTTACCAGATATAGACTCCTCATCCTTTATATCTTCCCTAATAGTATAAAAATAACTATTTTTAAGTCTCATTTGAAAACACCTCGTCTTAAGTATAACATATCTATCAATTTAATTAAAGAAAAAGAAGCTTACTTTGCCTCTTCTATAGTCTTATTATAAATTATTTATAAAGGGTTAAAGTATTGTCTTTTTTAATAATTAACTTATGTACTAAATATTTTTTTATATGTAACGTTTCTATTTCATTTCAATTTCCTTTTCATCTTTATATTCATAATTTAATTTATTATTTTTAGTTACAACTTGTTCGCCTAATTTTTTTTCAAGGTTATCTCTTGCCTGTTTAGCTATATTGCCACCCTTATGTGCTACCTTTATATTCTCCTTTTAAACCTTGTGGTTTTTGTTTAGATGCTATTTTCCTCATAGCCTCTTCTGATAAATCAGCTAGTATTAATTCAATACTATCCATGTTATCTCTTAGGGATTCTTTTCTTAAGCCCTAGTATTGTTTGTATTCTTTAGCAGTAAATCCTGACCACGTTTTATATATTTCATTTGTAAGTATTGCATAATCCAAATTGCTTTCAATACTATTTTCTTTCCATACATCAGTAAGTTGTTTTCTATCCTGTAATGATTTTATTCGTTTTGATATCCATGATTCATCATATCCTTTAGCACGATATAAATCAATGGCTCTTTGTAATGAAATTGATGGGTCAAAAACTTCATCTATCCTTTCACTACCTAACTTAGCCAGCCACTGTTTTATTGGTTCTCTGTTTAGACCCAAATGACACGTTTTGGGTCTAAACATCTTGAGGCGTTAGAGTGATTTTAAATTCAGAACCAGTTTTTATTATAAACCTAATTACATTTGGATCTTTTTCTCCATTCTGTAATACTTCTCCAACTACAATTTTTTCTACAAAATTTTCAAAAGTGTTTTCATCAAATTCCGTTAAAGTGCAAGGAACATTTACAATCTTTTCTATTTCTTTTATTTTAGTAGAAATATTTTTATTGTCATCATTTAATTTTTGTAGTTCCTTTAATTCATTATCTAAATTAGATAATTTTGTTTTTATTTCTTCTTCTTTTAAATCATAAACTTCTTTTGTAATGCTATTATCTAAACGCATATCAACTAATTTTGATAATTTATCTTGTAATGATTTTTTATTACTTTCTATTTCATTAATAGTTTTTTGATAATCATTATCATTAATAACATTTTTAATTGTATTTAAAAGAAGTTCTTTTGTTTTATGCTTATTCTTAATAATATTATTGTAAAGTTCAATAAACATCTTTTCTAATACATCTTCTCTAATATATTTTGAATCTTTACAATCTTTCTTATCATAAACTCTTTGATAGCACATCCAATAATATGGAATAGTGCCATCTTTTTTCTTACTTCCGTGTCTTCTAACATAAGTTGTTCCACAAAATCCACAAGTTATTTTACTACTAAATGGGTATCGTTTACTATAATTTGTTGGGTGTTTACTTCCATTAGGTATCACTTTATTACTTCGTTTTTGGTATATTTCTTGTGCCTTATTCCAAACATCTCTTGTTATGATAGGAATATGATGGTCTTTTACATAGTATTTTTCTTTTTCACCAAAGTTTTGAACTGCTCTATGAGAAATAGGATTTTCAATATACCATTTTTGACTGATTAAATCTCCTACATATTTCTCATTGATAATCATATTTCTTATTCTGCTACTTGTCCATCTTTTACCTGTATAGGTTAATATTCCTTTTTCATTTAATAATCGTGCTATCATTTGTGTGCCTTTACCATTAATATACCAATCAAATACTTGCCTAACAATTTTAGCTTGTTCTTCGTTTATTTCAAGTTCTTTTGTTTCTTTATTCCAAACATATCCATATATTCTTGCAATACCATTCATTTCGCCACGTTTCATTTTGGCTCTCATACCCATTTTAACGTTTTGAGATGTTGATTCACTTTCTGCTTGAGCAAATGCACTATAAAGTGTTAAAAACATTTCACTATCTAATTCTAGAGTGTGTATATTTTCTTTTTCAAAATATACATCTACATTATGCTCACGTAGTAATCTAACATATTTTAAAGTATCAAGTGTATTTCGTGCAAATCTTGATATTGATTTTGCTATGATAATATCAATCTTACCATTTAAAGCATCATCAATCATTCGCATAAATTCTGTTCTTTTCTTAGCTTGTGTTCCACTAATACCCTCATCTGCATATACACCAGCAAATTCCCATTCAGGATTAGATTTAATATAATTGGTATAATGATTTATTTGTGAAGAATAACTCGTTAATTGTTCTTCGGAATCAGTACTTACTCTTGCATAAGCACAAACTTTTTTAATTATTCTTTTAACGGAATTTTTAATATTATTTTTGAGATTAGCTGCAATAATCTCAACTTGTGCCATTTAAGACTATTAATTTTAAGTACAGATAAAAGATTAAACTTAACTTTAAAATACGAATATGGACGATTAAATTAGGTTTAATCTTGTTTTCCGTTTAACTATTTATCACTCTAACAATAAAAAAAAACAAGAGTATTTTTAATAAAAATTAAAAAAACCAAATTATTAAATAATTCAGTTTATATTAAACGCCAACTGTTTCCAAAGATTTAAAGTAATTAATAACATTGTCAATAACTTCTTCAACAGAAATAGCTAACCAATTATTTCTTGCATCGCTTAAACTTCGTTTAAAAATGTTATTATTTAGTGTAATATTAAGATTATTTATTATGTCATAAATATTATTTTCTCTCATTGTCGTATCTTTAATTATTAGTGTATCTATTATTTTTAGTAATTCATCTTTATTTATATAAGTATTGTTTATTAAATAATAAATATCAAATATATCTTTATATCTTGTTGTTCTTATACCAAATCTTAATAACGATTTTAGCTTCTCACAAATAATTTGCTCTTTTGAATTTATAATGAGTGTAGCACTTTCATTAATTGCTTCTAGATTAAAACAATACTCATCTTGTTTAATATCAAAGTTCTTATGTACCCCTATATCTAGTTTAGCAGATACATTAAAATTATTCTCATCTATTAATATAACATTGACTCTTTTTCCTTTATAATCTTGATGATGTAATTCTTGTATGTTTCCTTCTATATGAACTTTAATACCATCTTCAACCATATTTAATGTATCTATAAATGCTTTAATGGATTCATCAGCAAGAGAATATTTTATAAAGTCTAAATCTAAATCTCTTGTTGCACGTCTTTTATCATTAGATAAACCATACATCACAACTCCGCCTTTAATTGTTACATTTTTATTCATCTTGCTTTTAGATATTTTATTTAAAATAATATCTTGGCATATTTTTGCTGAAGCATTGGCAAGTAAAAATCCATTATCAAGATATTTTCTTCTTAATTTTTCTAAATTCATTAAAATACCTCACGCATTAGAGTATCGTATAAAGATGATTCATTTTTGTAATAAGATATATATTTCTGAATTTTATAAATATCAAGTTTATCGGCTTTTTTTCTATAATTTGTTATTATTTCTTTATAATAGTCAAATGGTATTATATTTTTCTTTCTAATTAATTCTACCAATATTCTTTCTTCTTCATAGATGTTAATTTTAATATTTTCAATTTGAATTTGTGTTTTACCAAATTCAAATAATTCATTTGGAATAAATATTTGTTTAATATTCTTATCATTAATTCTACTATCTGATCTTTTAGTTGCTAAATAAAAATAATCAGGTATAACATCAGTCAAATCATAATAATAATAGGCACTATCCGATGTAAATATTGCATTAGGATATTTTTTTACTATTACTTCTAATGGATTTACAAATTCTTGATCTGAATATAATCCATTATCTACTTTAAATAATTCTTTATTTTCAAGTGCTTTATTAAGTTGATAAGTAGAGTATTTGCTTTTATCTAATTCATTTCTAAAAAATAACATTTTATCACCCAATATAAGTTTAACAAAATTATTCACAAAAGACAATATTTTGTGTATGTTTTTGTTAAAAATAGACTATTTGACACATTAAGTCAATAGCAAATGAGTCATTTAGTCTAATCTTTTTATCTACACATATCAAAATCGTCTTTATCGTATTCATCTTCTTCATAATCTCTAACTCGTTCTTTATAGTAATCAGGTGCTTCTACATAATCAAATAACTTATCTTGTTTAGTAGTACCTCTAGATATTTTAATTAGATCTCCCTTATCAAACTCACTATTATCATAACAATCTCTAACAACATCAGCAGTTTCATCTTTTGTATAATCATTGCCTCGTTGTAATAGTTTTCTTAAAAACTTCTTTAATAATTGAAATAATTCGTTTAATCTATAAATTAAACTTCTATTTTCTTGTTCTAGGTTTTGATTTTCATATTCTAACTTACTAATTTCTTTCTTATACTTTTGATTTTCTTTTTCTAATGATTTATAACTATTAGCATAACTATCAACCTCATTAAATATTGTTTGCAGTTTTGGTTGTAATTCCATAACTTTTTTAGATTCATTAATAACATTATTCATACTATAAAAAGTTTCTCTTTTAACTTTAACAAATTCTTTATCAAAAATAGCATTTTTAGTTAATTTAATTTTATTTTCAAAATCATTTAAAGCTTTATCAAGTCTATCATTTTTAACATTTAATTCGTGATTAAGTTTCTTTGCCATTTTCTTGTATTCTTTTATTTTTATGTGTTCATTATCACTACCTTTAATACCTCTCTCTAAATCATATCCTTTTTCAGTTAGTCTTTTATGATATAAATCTTGTAAATGTGATAATTGAATTTTATCTTTGATATATTGTTTTTTAGATATAGTATATCTTTCAGTTTTAGTTCTATTATCTAATTTCTTAATTAATGGAACTACGACACAGTGAATATGTGGTGTTTCTTCATCTAAATGGACTGTTGCGTGTAGTATTTGTTCTCTTTTATAACCTAAATCATTATAAACAAATTCCATGCAAGTATCAGCCCATTCTTTTATTTGTTCCATAGACATATTATTAAAAAAATTATGTGAGGCAGTCATAACTAATTCATCAGCAACACAGTTTCTTGAACTATTTAACATTTCGTGATATCTCTTTTTCTATCAGCTCGTTCAGTTTTCATTCTTTCTTCGTGTTGTTTCTTATATGCTTTTGTTAATTCATCAAATCCTTTGACATATTTAACATTTAATGGAACAAGTTCTATATTATTTTTACTTAATTCTATTTTAATACCTTTATTTGATTGATATGCTTTCTTTTCTCGTTTATTATGTGATCCTATTTGTGCTAAATCAGGTATAGTCATAATAGGATTGCATCTAAATATTGCATAATTTAAATCCATAATATCATTCTCCTTTCTTTTTTGCACAACAAAAAAAGATATGTAATTAAACATACCTTATGTTGCAACTAATCAAAAATTAATATTTTTACTATTACAATCATACTTATTTATTGGATTATATAAATTATAAGAACACGACATATTGATTAATTTAAAACAGATAATATAACATTCCAATTACCATTATTTTCTTTTTTATCAATTTTATC
>CAKPGT010000023.1 GCA_934155185.1 uncultured Bacilli bacterium | reverse complement strand
AGTGAAGGGAGTAGTAATTAATGATTGGGAATAGTAGTTTTAAAGTAGGAATTTATATAAGATTATCAAGAGATGATGGGAACATTGAATCAGATAGTATTATTAGTCAAAGAAGTCTACTTAATCAATATATCAAAGAGAACAACTATAATTTAATTGATGAATATGTGGATGATGGATTTACTGGAACAAATTTTGAAAGACCATCATTTAAAAGAATGATTAATGATATCGAATCTGGAAAAATTAATATGATTATTACTAAGGATATGTCTAGATTAGGTAGAGATTATATAGGTACTGGAGAATTAATTGAAAAGTATTTTCCAAATAAAAATATTAGGTATATTGCTATTAATGATGGTATAGACACATTTATAGATAATACCAATAATGATATAGCACCTTTTAAAGCAATAATGAATGATATGTATGCTAAAGATATTTCTAAAAAAGTTAAAACTAGTTTGCATTCTAGAATGAAAGAAGGACTATATGTTTCAGGTAGATGTCCATTTGGATATATGAAAGATCCTAATAATAAAAATCATTTAGTTATAAATAATGAACAAGCAGAAGCAGTTAAATTAATATTTGATTTAGCGCTTAAAGGTAATACTTACCACTATATTGCGGGGGAATTAACTAAAAGAAAAATTAAAACTCCAGCATCTTATTACAATTATGTATGGAATACAAAATGTATAAATAATAACTCTTTATCACAAGAGTATGGCGTATGGGTAGATACTACTATAAAAGCAATCTTAACTAACGGGATATATGTAGGAGATACAGTTCAAGGCAAGACAAAAAAGATTAATTACAAACTAAAAAAGGTAATCAAAAATAATCCAAATGATTTTATAATAGTAGAAAACACACATGAGGCAATTATTGATAGAGATACTTTTAATTATGTACAAACACTTTTACCTAAAAATGTCAAAAGGCCAGAAAAGAAAAGATTTTATCTACTAGATGGACTTTTATATTGTGGAGATTGTAAACATAGAATAACAATTAGATATCAAAATAAAACAGGGAGAAGTTACACCACTTGTGATTATTATAGAACATATTCCAAATATCATGTTTGTACAACACATACAAACAATTATGAAAATCTAGAAAGAGTTATTTTAGATAACATTAGAGATGTATGTAAAGAATACTTAGATAAAAGCAAAATAAAAGATTCAATTAGTAATATGGAATTTAAAGATAATTCTTTGAAGATTAAAAAACAAATAGAAAGTTTGGAATTAGCAAATAATAAGTTAACAGAAAACTTGGATAAAAACTATATGAATATGTTAAAAGGTATTATTGATGAAGAACAATACATAAGAGTAAGTGAAAATATTAAAACCGAGATAAGTAATAATAAAAAAAATATTGATGATCTTAAAAATGAAAATAGTGAATCTAATAAAATAGACAAAAAACAAATAGAAAAATATATAAATGAATTTTTATCACTAGATAATCCAACTAGAGAATTGATAATTAATTTAGTTGAAAAAATTTATATCTATCAAGACAAGACGATAGATATTATATTTACGTTTAAAAATGTTACATAAAAATTGTATCTGGAGATAGTCTGTGGAGTATAGCTAGCAAGAATAATACTACTGTTGATAATATTAAAAAATTAAATAATTTAAGTTCAAATAGTCTTCAAATTGGGCAAATACTTAAATTATCTGAAGACTCTAAAGAAGATACTCCAAAAGGCAATACTTATGTAGTAAAAAAAGGAGATAGTTTATGGCTTATTGCAAATAGATATAATACTACTGTGGATAAGCTTAAAAAAGCTAACGGATTAACTAGTAACAATTTATCTATTGGTCAAGTTTTAACTATACCGGAAGAAGAGTCTTCGCCAGTAAATCAAATTACGTATACTGTTAAAAAGGGAGATAGCTTATGGCTTATTGCTAATAAGTACGATACTACTGTAGATAAAATTAAAAGCACTAATAATTTAACTAGCAATAGTTTGTCAATTGGGCAGGTTTTAATTATACCAAGTACTTCTGAATTTATAACGTACACAGTTAAAAAAGGAGATAGTCTGTGGGTTATTGCTAATAATTATAATACTACTGTGGATAACATTAAAAAGTTAAATAGTTTAACTAGCAATAACTTATCTATTGGTCAAAAATTACTTTTACCTGCATAAATAAAGATTTTTGATTGATTTTATGTTATTATATTAGTAATGAGGTGAAGTTATGACTTTTGATAAGCAAGTTGAAAAAGCTAAAGAGGAAAAATTAAAAAGCAGAATTATTAGAGATGTAGTATTTATTGTATTAGGAATAACTTTTTTACTTATATCAATACTGATGGCATATAATGATAGTAAAAAGGAAGACAATAAAAGTAATAATAAAAAAGTTACTAATATTAATGAAAAAAGTACAAAGAAGGACTAAATTGTTTTTCTTTTTTTCATATAATTTATTAGGTGATTTTATTTTGATTGTTAAATATACAGAAAAAGAATTAGACCTTTTAGCAAGGCTTATGAGAGCTGAGGCAATTGGTGAGGGTAATCTTGGAATGCTTATGGTTGGTAACGTCGGAATTAATAGAGTAATAGCGAACTGTCTTGATTTTAAAAATACAAGAAGTATAACAGATATGGTATATCAATCACCTGGTGGCTTTTCAAGTATAGATAGTGCTCTTTTTCAAAGTTCTTCTACTACTGCAGAAAAGAATCTTGCTAAAAGAATAATTCGAGGTGAATACTTCCACCCGGCAACTAATGCTTTATGGTTTTATGCGCCTGGGACAGGCAATGAATGCAGACCTACTTGGTTTAATCAAACCAATTCTGGAAAGTATAAAAGCCATTGCTTTTACGAGCCTGCGCAAGGTGTATGTAAAGAATTACACTAAAAAAAGCTTATTGATGGTAAGCTTTTTTCTATGGGATGATTAATGTCTGACCAATCATTAAAACATCTGAATTTAAATTGTTAATCATTCTTATTTCATTAATACTTACATTATATTTTCTAGCGATTGACCATAGGCTATCTCCTCTTTGAACTACATATAAATTTGAGTTACTACCATTTTCTGCATTTTTAGTAGGTATTGTTAAAACTTGACCTATAGTTAAAATATCACTAGTAAGATTGTTAGCATTTTTTAAGTCGTTTATTGATATATTGTTTTTATTAGCAATAAGCCATAAGCTATCACCTTTTTGAACTACGTAAGTATTTGTAGTATCTGTAGGGTCACTAGAGCCTGTACTTTCAACATCATCAGGAATTGTTAGCGTTTGTCCTATACTTAGTGTTCCAGATGTTAAATTGTTTTTGCTAATTATAGCGCCTGGTGTTGTATTATATTTAAGTGCTATTGAGTATAGGGTATCACCTTTTTGAACTATGTATGTAGTTTCATCTGATGGCTGCGGTGTATTAGTGTAAGTATTTGGTATTTGAAGAACCTGTCCAACATAGATAGTGTTTGTATCAAGATCATTTAAGTTTGCTATTTCATCTACAGTTGTATTGTTAGCGTTTGCAATTGACCATAGACTATCTCCTTTTTGAACTACATACGTTACATTCGTTTGATCAGATGGTGCTGCCCCAGGAATTACTAGTTTTTGACCTACACTTATCAAATTTGACGATAGGTTATTAGCTCTTTTAATTTCATTTACACCAACATTAAATCTCTTTGCAATCGACCATAGACTATCTCCTCTTTGAACAGTATAAGTATCATTTACTGTGTTAGCACCTGGTGCAACGTAGTTATAACCCTTATAGTCAGCAACTGCTTTTACAACAGCTTCTGCCCATTTTTCCCAATCATTTTTAATCTGCTTTCTATCATCTTTAGTCGAATCTAAGAATGCGTATTCGACCAATATTGACTCTGCTGGTTCTGTATTTCTGATTATATAATAGTAATCTCGATTTGGATTAGATGGCAGTTTTCTTTGATACCATTTTCTAATGTTTTGGCCTGTTTCTTCTATATTATCAAGAATCATTTTTGATAGCGTATCGTTGTTTCTTAGAGCGTAAACTATTTCAGCACCGTCGCCACCTGGTGATGGTCATTGTGTAATTATTTATTATTTATTTTCTAATGCATAAAATAATGTTGTGTAAATAGTTGTTATCCCATCATAGTTTTCATTATTTAATTGACTATATAATAACATAAATGTATATAATATAACATTTCTGGTTTTTTCTAAAAGAATTAGGGCATTTCTTTTCAATTTATCCTCGTTCACTAAATATATTGATTTATGATCAATTGTGTTCCTTAATTCATTATGTTCAAATGTCCCAACTGTTAAAGCATTATCAATTTTATTTGCTCCTCTAACATCTTTCATAATTAAATATAAAGGCAAAACAGTGAAATTAGATAATTCTTTAAATTTAATATCTGGACCTTTAAAATTCCTATCAAATAATCCATCATTAGTAAAATATATTTTGTTTTCTTTTATATCTAAATTATAAGTATGTTTCAACAAATAAGCTATTTTATCAAAGATTGAATATAAATAACTATAAACCATAGACATTTTTCGCTTATCTATATTATCAGCATTTTTATAATATGAAAACATTGCATTTCTACACATTTTATAATCTTCAATTATTTCATTAAATAATTCTTTATTTTTATCATCCATATCTAAATCTTCAAAAATTTCAAAAGATGCTTCATAAAAATTACCAAACAAATTTAATGGATTTAAAAATAAATTATTACGTAGATAAAAATCATTTTCTTCAGTCCACTCATTTATAACTTCCTTCGTTTTTTCAAAAGAATCCATTATAGGTGTAAGTTTTATATTTTTTTCTTCGATATTAAGCAAATCTATTCTTCTATTAATACTTTCTAAAACTTTTTTATAAATACTAATATCAAATCTTGGATTAACGTCACTACATTTATCTATTAAATCCTTTTGATAATTTAATAATGCGATTTTATAATCAGGTGTTATTATATTTATATAGCAGAGTTCAATTAATGATGCTTTTATAAAATTAGAAAGCCAATTATTTTTATCTCTAAAAAGCGAATTATTAATATTTTTTAAACATCTTAAATAATCTCCAATACAAAATAAATAAAGTGAATATGTATCATTAAACTCTATCAATTGCTGATCAGGTATTTTTTCATTATTAATTAACGCCTTTGCAATCATTAAATTTGTTTTTTTTAGCAATTCATTATATTTCCAGTATTCACTAGACTTATTAAATATTTTCATACCAAAGAAGTCTATTATATTAACTCTATTTTTAACAAATAACTCTTCGTGATAATACCTCACCAACATAAATAATAATGTAATAATTGACAGGTATTGGTCAGTTTCAATGAGATCATCCATTGCCGCTTTATAATAAAAGTCTATTGTTTCTTTGTCATCATATTTTTCTAAAATTTCTAAAAGTTTTTCTTTTGTAAGTTTTATTTTATCCATATTATTCCTTCTATATCAATTTGTTTATAAGTTTTTTCTTTCTATAAGTAGTTTATCTTTTTTATGTATGTCTGTCCCAAAATTGAAACTTTTTTAAATTCTATCTAATATGCTAAATTTATAAATTATTTCTATATTTCTATCTTTGTCAATTATTATTTTATCAATAATTGTTTGCAAAAGTTCTCTTGTAGGATTTTCTATATCTATTAAGGATTTTATATTATCTTCTATTTCTTTTAAATCAATTTTTTTATTTTTTACAATTTCTTCATCGCTTTTTATAGTTTGTAGTTGTTCTCTTATATTATTTAGTAAACGTTCTGTTTCATTGGCAATTCTTTTATAGGTTTTTTCTGACACTATACCTTTAAATTTATCTTCATAAAGCACATCCAATTTGTTTAAGTATTCTTTTTCTTTATTTTGTAATTCCTTAGTTTTATTTTGTTGATTACAATTGATTTTCTTTTTATTAGATATTTCTTTGGCTAATTTTGTAACATTCACTTGGTCTATATAATTTTTACAAGTACTTTTAATAGTGCTTAATAATGCCTCTTCTAATTTTTCATATGGTATAAAATGTGGTTCACATAATCTTCTTCTAGGATCTCTTGAATATTTATTACAATTAACTGTCCAATAATTGTGATTTTTTCTATAGGATATAGTTAATGTATTGCCGCACTCTCTACAATATATTAAGTTTTCAAACAATCTTTTTTCTCGTTTAGTTATATTGGTTTTATTTGTTCTTTTAACGTTATCTTGAACTTTTTCAAAAATAATTCTATCTACTAATGGTTCGTGTGTATTCTTTACTATTTCCCAATATTCTCTTGGTAAAGTTTTTTTCTTTTTTGACTTATAATTTATTTTTGTTTGAACACATTGAATCATATCTCCAACATACATTTGATTTCTTAATATTTTTTTGACTGATGATATTGTCCATATAGGATTATATTTAGATTTAGCATTTGGATTTTTCCTTTTAAGACTACTTGGTGTTTTAATTTTATTTGAATTCAAGTATGAAGTTATATCTGATATTCCAACACCATTAAAAGCCATTTCAAATATCTTCTTAACAACAGGTGCGTATTCAGAATCAGGTATTAAATGTCCTTTATCTTCTGGATCTCTCGTATATCCATAACTCGGCATACTTCCAATAAATTTTCCTTGCTTTCTCTTGTCATTCAAAACATTGCGAATTTTAACAGAATTTTGTCTACTATAATAATCATTACAAGCAATTATAAAAGTTGATGAATCATTACTAGCTTGATTTAAAGAATTATCATATCCCTCTTGCATAGATATAAATCTTACTCCATTTTCAGGAAAAAATGTTTCAATGTAATATCCAGTTTTAATATGATCCCTACCTAATCTAGATAAATCTTTAACTATAACTAGATTTATTACTTTATTTTCTATATCTTCAATCATTTTTTTAAATCCTGGTCTTTCAAAATCAGTCCCAGAATAACCATCATCTACATATTCGGATACGAAAATAAAACCATTTTTCCTAACATATTCAATTAGCATATTTCTCTGATTAATGACGCTTTCACTATCAGATTCGTAAGATTTTCCTTCATCTGCTTCAGATAATCTTATATATATCCCCGCCTTATAAACTTTGTGACTCTGTATTAAAGTGTTATACAAATTCTTATTCTCCTTTCTTACTGTATAACAATTTAAAGTCATTTATAACATACCATAAATAACTCTTTTTTACGAGTACCTTAGTCATTAGACATCACACTTTTTACATATATAGATACCAATTCAATTAAATTAAGAGAATCATCTTTAAAAGTTTCTTTTATATTGAACATAAAGTCACCTCATTTAAATCTATGACTTTTTTATTCATTTATTTACTTTCCTCCTTTAATCTCTAAACTCTTTTAATAAATTCTCTAACTCTTCAATTGCTTCTTGTGTTGCATCTTTTGATTCGATTTTCTTTCCGTTCCAATACTTGTTCCCCTCTTCTTCACGAGTATATATTTCATTAATTATATTTTTCTTTTTATTATTATATTGGTTAAGATTTTTATTAATGCTAGTATTCATATTTTTTTTAATACCTGATATTATTTTTGTTAATACATCTGATATTTTTATTATTCGTTTTGAATTATTTTTTTCACTATTATCAAATTTTAACTCAATATAATTATTTTTAGATAAACTACTTATACTTTTTGATTTTGTTTGTTTTCTAGCATTAAATAATTGAGCAAAATATTCATTAGTAGCCCAACAATATCCTTTCTGTTTACAAAGGGATAATATGCTTATTAATAACAATCTTTCTAAAGATGTTATATTGTTATCCCCTAAAATACTGGTTGGTAATATTACATTCATAAAATTTATATATTCTTTATCCACTTCTCATAAAAATATAAGATTATCTATACTTGTCCCTTATCCTCCTTTCTTTACCAGTCAGTTTTAGGAACACAAAAAGAACTGGACATTTATCCACAACGAAAACAGGAAATACTGCTTTTCATTTGAATAATATGTACTCAGTTCCCTAAATTTTTATTTAAAGACTGCAATTTGTGCTACAGCACTATGTTTATATATGTATTTAATAACTACCTTCCCTAGTAGCTATTATAAGTATAGCATGAAAATTAAATAAATACTACTATCTAAATAAAAGTTTCTCTAAATAATTATCATTGGATAAAATTAAACTATGTAGTTCATTTTGATTTTTGTTTATTTCTTTTTCTAATTCTTCAATTTTTGATACCATCATCTTTTGTTCTTCAATAGAAGGTAAAGGAATTTTAATGTTTTTTATAGTATCAATTGCTAATTCAATTTGACCACTTTGTCCAGTTGCCATTTGTTCAATTGTCTTAAATCCAATATGTGCAAGTGCATATAATGCAAATTTTGGTAAAAGTTTATTTTGGTTTAATCTTACAATTGTAATGTGGCTATCGGCAACATAATCACCTTCTAAATTAAATAAAGTTACTCGACCAGCAGTTCCGACGCCAGTTGAATTTATTAATAAATCGCCTTTAACCAAATTTCTTTCATCAGAAACAAAATTATTACTAACATAATACTTGTTAGAAAAATCAAATGTTTCGTACCCTCTAGCCTGACCAGATTTAATAATTTGAATATCTGATTCTCCATATTTGGCTGATTTGCCTCTTTTAATTAGAATTGAATAATCACCTACTTTTTGCATAATATTTTCATTAAAATAACGGCTAATTATATCATCTGTTTGTAATTCAAGCTCCTTATTTCTTTGTAATAATAAATTACAACTATGCTCATTTTTTTCTATTTCTTTTACAATACTCTCTTGTATTTCAATTGGAGGCAAAAGAACATCAATATTATTAATTTCATTTGATAAATTATTAATGTTAGCACCTGTACAATAATTGCTAACCAATGATTGTACTTTTTTAGAAGATAAAAATAAATATAAATATTTCATATTAATTAATTCAGTTTTACTTCTTAATATACACATAAATCCACCGGCGTAATAATTCAAATCTTCTTCAATAAAAGCACATTTACCAACATGTCTTTTACTGCCACTTGAAAAGCACATAAATATGTCACCCTTTTGTAATTTTTTAGTATTTTCTAATTTTAAATTCTCATCTAGGTATATTTTTTTTGTAATATTTAAATTACAATCTAAGGTCACATTATCAGCAGTCAAAATAATATTATTAGTATTTATAAATGTCTGTTGTTCTTTATTATAATTAACTCCTTTAATCAAATTAACCAATTCTCCCAATTTTTTTACAGGAAAATTATTATTTAAATTTAGATTAAGTTTTCCTTTTTTATTTAGATTAAGTTTTTTATCAAACTTACTAGTACCATAATCAATTAAATCACTTAAAAATTTATATTGCACATTTTTTTCAAGAGAATCATCTATGTTTAATTTATTATCATTAAAAATGTTATATATATATGTATTTGCTTTCGTAGTATCTAGTTGATCATTTTCATTATATAATTTAGTCCCAGTAGAAAGCCATTTCAATCCTTCGTGACCTCTGCGTTCACTAAATTCATAACCTAAGAAAATTTTTTCTTCTTGTTTCTTTCCGGTCTTTATAATTACAGACTCTTGTTGACATGTTAATATAAAATATAAGATTTTTTCTTTTTCTAGTTGCTTAATATTGCTTAAATTTTCACCAAATTCATTGCTGTAATCATTATATAATTCGTGTTCAATCACTTCACCGTTAATTAATTTAAGATACTCTATAAAAGATAAATTATCATAAACATTCATTACATATTTTGAAAAAGCATTTTCTATTCCTAAAACAGTAACATCTAAATTATCATCAAAAAATTTGTTAACAGCTCTTTCTATTTCTTTAAAATCGTTATCAGGTCTACGTTCTAAAAATAGAATTACAGTATTTGTACCCGTTTTCATAAAAGTACCAGATCCAAGTTCCACTATAGATTTTACTTTAAAATACTTAAAAATTATTTCTCTTGCTTTTGAATGAATACCACTATTTGTTAAAATGGAAATAGGTAAAATTACACCTGCTTTACCACCAACTTTAAGTAATTGTTTCATTCTTTCTACAAATAAACATTCGATTTCAGAACTATTATCAGTTAGATTATCATACAATTCAAAAGTTTCTTTACCATTCTTCAAAGTTGATTTAAATGCCTCTACACTATATGGTGGATTGGAAATCAATATATCAAATTGTCCATTGTTTTTTTTGTCAAAAGTTTGTGTTTCTTTTAATTTTCCAATATATTCATTTGATTTCTTAAAATTATCTAACCCATTAGCCCATATAATATTTGCCTCTCCATCACCATTAAAAAATGCTGATACTTTTGCAGTTTTAACAAGCCTATCATCTAAATCTATTCCATACACATAATCTTTTGCCCAAACAAATTTTTCGCTTTCAATCCATGTTTTAATTTTATTTTTGATTGTTGGTGAAGCAAATGATATGTCAATAGCATCAACTGCTTTATCTATTTCCTCTTTTGTCATAAACATACCAAATTTTTCTAATATATTTTGAACTTGTTCCATGTATTCAGTTAAAAAATGTCCGCTACCCGCTGCATAATCAATTACAACAGGTAAAATTTCAACCTCATTATTTTTAATTTTATCAATG
Organism: uncultured Bacilli bacterium; assembly: GCA_934155185.1. GTDB lineage: Bacteria > Bacillota_I > Bacilli_A > RF39 > UBA660 > Aphodocola. Next base: position 4,109 of record CAKPGT010000023.1, on the reverse strand, counting down.
ATCATTTCTTTTATAGGTAAAGAGCTAATAATAAACCTAGTTATAGGTACAGGAGTAAAATATTGCCCTGCTTCTTGCTTCATTGATGTATTTAATAATAGTTCGAAAAAATCACCTAAAAACTGATGTTTTTGTCTATATCTAAATTTATAACCTTGTAGCAATAAAACTATTTCTTTTACTATTTTTGCATTAGCTTTAAATGATTTTTCATCTAAAACTTCTTTAAATGCAAAATTGGGACTTTTCTTAAGTCTTGTATCAATAAACATATCTTTTATTGTTTGTTTAAAGCTTTCATCTGCATCAATTGACTGTAAAGCATTATTTATTTCAGTTTCAGAATAATCAGTTACATTGATATTTAAGAATCTCCACATTCCTTTTTTGTATAAATCATTCAATCTCATTTGTAATGATTCATCTGTATCATCATCTAACCATTGAAAATGCAATTCTTCTGTGTCATTTCTATCTTCGTCTATAATTTTACATACAAACAAATTAAGTAATTTATTAAATGCATTTGGCTTATCAGAAACAACATTGTGACGCAATATTTCCATAATTTGATTAAATATTTTTCCACTATCCTCTTCTTTTAAATCATCTAACATTTCATAAGTTAATGCTTTATGTTTTATATCATAAGGTTCAGCATGTTTTTCAAATATGCCATTGTCTTTAAATGATTTATTCCAATGTGTATAAATTTCTTTAGAAGTTGATAATGAAATCCATTCATTATCAATAGAAATAATACTATTTTTATAATCAATTTTTCCGTTTTCAAACATAGATGTATATAAACACAAATATTTTGCATCCCTATCTAAAGCATAATATGTAAATAATTGTCCGCCATCTTTATACATTTTATTAATTTCTTTTTTATATTCAATACCCCATGTTTTGCATTCAATCATTAAATATGCTTTTCTATTTTCATCATAGATTAAAATATCTAAATTTCCACTATGTCCATGACCAGATGGATATATTTTTTCTAATTCTATATTTTGTGGTTTATAACCTTTTTCAAGCAACCTATTTACACACTCTAAAACAACAAAATTTTCAGGCTTTGAAAAATTACATGTAGTAGTATTTCCAAGTTTAATTTTATTTCCATAATCTATTCTTTTATCATTAAAATCTAAAAATATCTCATATAATTCATTACCTATTTTATATTCTTTAAAATAAATATTACTAACACCATTTTTAGGTAAATAATTCATTGCTTTAATAAGTTTCTTTATATCATTTTCTAACATAACTAAGCCTCCTTCTTATAATTTGTATAAGATTCAAGATATTTATTGATCTCTTTTTCTAGAATTCTCCATGAACATCCAACTTTAGAGGCTTTTAACTTTTTATCATGTATCAATCTTATTACTGTTCTATCACTTACTTTTAAATGTTTTGCAACTTGTTTAACTGTATATATATTGTTTTGCATATTACTATACCTCTTATACAAACTATCATATTATATTATACATTATATCTTATTTTTTTAATAATCTCAAGACAATTCATGAAATATTATGACATTTTATGATAACTCGGACAAACAATGGTTATCAATAAAAGTATTTTCTTACATCAGATTATTATTTTTACTTAATAAAAATTTTTCATATAATTGTATTAAATAATTATAATCTATATTTATACTACGACAACTCCTAAATCTAATTCTTTAATTATATCTTTTAATAAATTTAATATTTCATTGATATCTATACCATTAGCATATTTATACTTATTGCTATAAATATTCCATAGTCTTTTCAATCTTTCATTACCAATAATAGAATCAATAATTTGTTGGTAGTCATTTAAATATTCAAATGAATCTCTTTTTGTGAAGGTATTATCCACAGCCTCTTTTAAAATATTTATATCTATCTCTTTTCTTAATTTTGTTAAAAAATAATATATATCATAAAAATCTTTCATTCTACTATTAAACACACCACGTCTTAATACTGTTTCAATCTTTTCAGCTAAAATTGTTTCAATATTATAGCTACTTATCATTATTGTTCTATCTTCAAATATTAACGGATATTTATATTTTAATTCTCTTGGTGTAACTTTATCACCAGTAGATATATCAATTTCTAAATTTACTTTTAAACTTTGTAATTTACCTACAATATGATATTTATTACCACCATATTCATCGTCTTCTCTAATATCTGTTATATCTACTAAATCAAATTTAACACCATCTTTTAAATTAATACTTAATATTTCATTTAGTACTTTTAACATTTTATCTTTTGATACATCTATTCCTGTAATCGTAGCATCCATATCTTTAGTCATTCTATTGTCAATACCAAACATTGCAGATAACAATAATCCACCTTTTAAAATAAAGTTATCTTGATATTTTGACGCAGATATTCTTTCTAATACTCTTTCGAGCATATATCTCTGTAATATTTCATAATAATTAATGTCATATTTATTTTCTATTTCTTTGACTAATCTTTTTATATCAGCTATATCTACCATTTCATCATAACCTCCACAATTGTATTAACCTTTTCATAGATATTAAAGGTTTTTGAATATTCTAATAACAATTCAATATTTTTATCTTTACTACTAAAATAATAATCTAACACTCTATTTTGAAGTTCTAAATCAAACTCTTTTTCAGACCTTAGCATATCACAAATGCATCTTTCGGCATTGTATACTTTAACTGGATTGCCAAATGGACTTGCTGCTTCAATAATACCAATTTCATAATAATTATCAGATACACGATGAACATTATAATTTCCTCTTACTCTTTTATCCCTAGGAACTGTTATATCAATTTCTGATGGTGTTCTATTTGTAAGATTTAAAATATGTAGTGCTGTATTATATGAAAAAATAGCACTTGGATAATTTTTTTGTAAAATATAATATTCATCTTTTAATAATCCAGTATCCATATATAAACCATGACATACTCTTTCGATTATACCTTTATTAATATAAAATCGAATCTGAGGTTTATATATTTTTAATTCTAATAATTCTGATGTTGAAATATAACCATGATTATTTTTCAAAAATTCAATTAATTTTTCTTCATTATTCATATCGTCACCGTTTTTACTTTCGTACCTACATTATAACATTTTGTGGAACAAAAGTAAATATAGTTTTATTAATTTGTCGAAAAATTATTTTTTATGTAAAATTTATGGGGTTTGGGATTTTCCCATAATTTTGCAAATGGGAGGAGTACATTTGCAGTGCTGGCTAAGACAAGATTTTACTAAACTGAAAAAGTCACTAAAATTTTTTAAAATTATTTTAAACTATTTTCAATCAAAAAAGACTCTATTTAATAAAAGTTTTAAATAGAATCTTACATTTTCAAATTTGTTTTTTTAGTTTTAATGGACTAGTTTTTGAAATAATTAAGTTATATTTTACCCTTAAAATTTCTTCTACTACTGGTAATAATTCTTCGTTTTTACATCTTACATTGAACACATCAGCGCAGAATTTATATGGTTTATAAGTGGACAATCTAATAAACAATGTCTAAAATATCCATTAGCAATATAAATGCAATAACATCTGGCATCAAAAATTTAATAATATACTCATTATAATTTTTGAAAAATGGTAATAAAATTTCTTCAAATTCTTCATCAGTTATATCTTTTTTACCACTTATCATAATGATTCTCCATAAATTAATTCATCTAAAACTATTTCTTCAGCCATATTTTTTATATTATTCATCTTTCCTATCCATAAAAATTGATCATTTTGTTTTAAATTTTCATCAACATTTTCTTTTTCAGTAAGTAATAAAATTAAATTACTTATTCTATTATTAGCAGTAATATCAATATCATGCAAATACTCATTCAATCTATCTTTCATATGTGGTTCAGTATATAATCCTCTTTTATTATTCTTTAAATACTCTAATTTAAGTAATCCGTACTTTCCTACATTAAATCTTTCTTTATCTTCTAATTTTAAATCTGGTAATAAATAATCACCGTTCTTAGTGTAACTAATATTCATAACATTTCTCCATTTCTTTCTAAATTTATTTGGCTTTAATTGTTATACAT
>CAKPGT010000022.1 GCA_934155185.1 uncultured Bacilli bacterium | reverse complement strand
CATTTTTACCTCCTTATAAATGAAAAAGACCTAGGGCTTCAAAAGTTTCCTAGGCACATCTCGATAAATAATATACACTATTTATTGATAAAATGCAATACTTTTGAAGAAATTTCTAATCTCCTCATTAATTTTAATTTGAATTTCCGCTTTTTATGGAAAAATTGAAATAAGTCTTAGAAACGGAAATAACCTCCGTATTTTTGCCGTGGAATAATTTATACAATTATTAGTTAAAATTTTATCATTTACAAAGTTTATTTCCGTTTAACAACATAAAAACAGCATTAAGTCTTAAAAAGAAAAAAATCCGTTAAAAAACGGAATTTAGTCTAAAAATTTGCGGGAATAAGTAGTATTTAAATGGTTTTTAAGTAATCTTCTAATTCAAATAATTTAATCTTATTAGATAGGTATTCAATAAAGACTTCATTAGAATAATTAAATATTAAAAAGGTTTTATATTTTATGATAATTCTATTTGGCTCAATATAAGTTAAATTAGTTCTATCTATTTTTCTGATGTTATCATTAATAATTGTTGGTGTTGCTTTAGCAAATTCACATATCAGTTCTAATTTCTTCCTTAACGAATCTTCAATAGGTAATTCTTCTTTAATAATATTTACCATAATACCATCCTTTCTTTTAGGATAGTTTTTATAAACGCAAAAAAACTAATCCATTTCTGAATTAGTTATTTACAATTGGTAGCGACGGAGGGGATCGAACCCACGACCTTTCGGGTATGAACCGAACGCTCTAGCCAGCTGAGCTACATCGCCAAAAAACTTATATCACTATAATATCAGGAAATCTATTATTTATCAAGTATAAATTAACTTTTTTTGAAAAAAAATTATGCTTTAAATTATTATTACTAAAATTAATCATTTTTTCTTGATATCTTTTTTAACCGTTGTTATAATAAATAACCATAAAAGAAAAATGTTTGTTATTAAAGGTATGGTGGTATTATGAAATATAATAATTATGATTCTGTTTTGTTAGAGACTAAAAGATTAATTTTAAATAAAGGAACAATAAAAGATTATTTAAAAGTATACGAATATGATTTTAAGAAATTAATGTGCATTGATGATATGATCGAGTTTGAAAAGGAAGATGAAAAGAGAATTAAATCTTGGTTTAATGGTGGTATAAATAAATATTTTAGAAAACTTGTTAAAGCACATATGTTTGACTGGATAATATATTTAGATAATGATGCGATAGGAAATATTTTAACTGGTGATGAAGATATAGAAAATAATAGCATTGAATTAATTTTTAATATTCATCCTGATTATTGGGGTAAGGGATATGCCCCAGAAGCCGCAGCAAGTGTTTTAGATTATCTTTTTAAAATAGGTTATGACAATATAATATGTGGATATATAGATGGGGATACAAAGTCAAAAAGAGTACTTAGTAAATTAGGCTTTAAACCATTTGAAATAAAATATGATGCAGTTGAAATTGAAAAGGATGCGTTAGCTGATAAGTATGTAATGATAATGACTAAGGAAAACTGGTTATCTAGAACAACTAAAATAGCAAAAATCAAGGAATCTGTGTAGATTCTTTTTTCCATTTTATGTTATAATATAGCTAGATTTAATTATAGAAAGGAAGTTTAAAATGAAGATATTAGTAACAGGTGGTACAGGATTTATAGGTAGTCATACTTGTGTTGAATTACTTGATGCTGGCTATGATGTAATAATAATTGATAACTTATCTAATTCAAAGAGAGAAGTTGTATGTTACATAGAAAATATAACTGGTAAAAAAGTAAAGTTTTATGAAGATGACGTATGCAATAAAGAGGCGTTAAGAAAGATATTTAATGCTGATAAAATAGATGCAGTAATTCATTTTGCAGGATATAAAGCAGTAGGTGAATCTGTTTCAAAACCAATTATGTATTATAGAAACAATATAGATTCAACTTTAAGTTTACTTGAGGTTATGAATGAATTTGATTGTAAAAAAATAGTATTTTCATCAAGTGCAACAGTTTATGGAAAACCAAAGACGTTACCAATAAAGGAGGATTTTCCATTATCAACAACCAATCCATATGGTTCAACTAAACTAATGATTGAAAATATTTTAAGAGACTTATATAAATCAGATAATGACTGGTCTATAGCAATCCTAAGATATTTTAATCCTATTGGTGCTCATAAATCAGGATTAATCGGTGAAAATCCAAATGGTATACCTAATAATTTAATGCCTTATATAATCAAGGTTGCAACTAAAGAGTTAGAATGCTTAGGAGTATTTGGAAATGACTATGATACTCATGATGGAACAGGTGTTAGAGATTATATACATGTTGTTGATTTAGCTAAAGGACATGTTAAAGCAATAGAAAAGGTATTAAAAGATAAAGAATGTGATGCTTATAACCTAGGTACAGGAAACGGTTATAGCGTACTTGATTTAGTTAATACATTTATGAAAGTAAATAACGTAGATGTAAACTATAAAATAAAGGAAAGAAGACCAGGGGATATAGATGCATGCTATGCAGATCCAAGCTATGCATATGAAAAATTAGGATGGAAAGCAGAAAAAGACATTAATGAAATGTGCCTTGATGCATATAATTTTGTAAGTAAAAATAAATAAATATCAGGTGACTAATTATGAAAAAGATAAATAATGCAATTATATTCATCATATCCTTAGCAGCTATATGTTTCTTTGTTAAGGATATAAATATTGGCCAAAATGATAGACTGGCATCTGATGTAACAGTTCCTTTAGTTTTATTACTCCCTAGAATATTTAAAAGGATACTAAAGCTTAATATAAATGATGAAATGGAGTTTATTTACATTATATTTATAGTGCTTGCACACTTTCTTGGAAGTGTTGTTAACCTATATAAATATATATGGTGGTATGATTTATTTGCACACTTTCTATCAGGAATGTTAACTTCTATATTAGCACTTGTTATTATGAACTGGATGGGTGTTTATAAAGAAAAAAACGTCACGTTTAATATAATATTTATCATAAGTTTTACACTTATGGTAGCATCAATATGGGAGTTTTTTGAATATGGTGCTGATACTTTCTTAAAACTTAATGTTCAGCATTCTATAGAAACAGGTGTATCTGATACAATGGAAGATATGCTAGTTGCATTCTTAGGTGGCATGATAGTATCTATAATATATTTTATAGAAGAAAAGAAAATTAAAAATGGCTTTATAAAAAAAGCCGTTAGCACTTTAAAGTAAGACCTTAGGGTCTTTTTTCTATAGAATTTATTTATATGTGCTATAGGCTACTTTATTCCGTAATCCATTTTTACTGGATCTTTAAATAGTTCTATTTTAATGGGATTGTACGTTAATATTCCAAATAAAATGTATGTGATTATAACAAATATAATAGCAAGGTTTTCCATCTTTAAATCCTTTACATATTTTACTATATAAATACTTATTATTTGAACTATTATAATGGCAATAAGCATTATAAATATTGTAAGTGGAAGAATTTCTCCTAATGTAATATATATAGGAATATATAATATAAGAAATATAATAATTGATAATACAGCACATATGAAATTTGAAATACAAATATTTTTATAAGGAAGCTTACTTACTTTTACTATTACTTTTTGAATTACTCCTGAAAGAATAATACTACCAAATAATATTTTCATATGTTCCCATATACTTTCATTAACTGGGGATATTAAGCTTGTTATAAAACATGGTACTTTATCATATAGAAAGTGAAGTGGAAAGCAAAATAAGAAAGCTAATATTACGCCCAGTAATTTTAATTTTTTTAGCTTCATAAAACACCTCTAGTATCATTTTATGCAATATTTACATTTGCTATACATTATTGTATAATAAATGTAGGTTTATAAAGGAGAATATTTAACTTATGAAAAAAATCACTGTAGAAAAATACGTAGAAGTACAAAAAGATAAGCTATATAAATTACCATTTTATGTCATGTCTAAGTTTAAAAACGGTGTAGCAATTATTATGCAAAATAAAAAGTATGGTGCATTAAGAGAAGATGGAGTTATAATAGTGGAGCCAAAATATGAAGAATTCACCAGAGATTTTGAAGATGGGATAGCTATATTTCAAAATAATGCTGGTTTTAACAATAAATATCAGGTTTTGATAGACAAATCTGGTAAAGTAATTAAAGAATTATTTGATATGGATTATGTGCCTTTTGGCGATAATTCCATTGCTATAATTTCTTTTAGTAGAAAAAATAGTTTATCTGGCATGAAATGTACGTATTATGGATTGATTGATAGAAATGGTAATGATATTGTAAAACCTCAAGATAAGTATTTGATATATGGTATACATAAAGATAAGGCTATAATGGAAAAGATTAACAAGCCTTCAAAAAGATATATTGTTGATAAAACTGGTGCTAAGCACAAATTCTTTGGTTATGATGCGGTTGAAATAATAGGTGATAATTTAATTCATGCTAAAGAAAATGGATGGCATTTTTTAACAGATATTTATAATAATAGAATTGGTAGAAATTATGATAGTTTTACGTATGGAAAAGGTATGATAAATGCAACTTTAGGTGACAAAAAATATGTTATAGACAGCTTAGGCAATGAAAAGAAATGTTATGATATGTCATCGGTAAAGGAAGTAGAAGAATTGTTTGAAGACATAAATTCCTATTATTCTGACATAAAAAAAGAAAAAGACAGTAGCTTAAATACATGTAATCCAAATGATTATAAGACTTTGATTATGAGTAACATTAAAAAATGTTTATCAAACGGTTATAAAACTCCGCTTATTAATGCAAGTAATGAAGTAGTGGTAGTAGACTATATGTATGCATGCAAATCATGTGATTTGAAATTCAAATATATACTTAAAATTTGTAAATTTGATAACGAAACTGAAGTAAAAGAGTTTGATAGTAAAGATGAATGTGATGCGTATTATGATGAACTTGTTGAGCTAGTGGAAGATTATAATATGAATGTTCAATATGGAATTAATAAAGTATATAATGATGCAAATGACTCTTTAGATAAAATTTTAATAAATATAAAAAATAGTTTATAATACGTATATATAATGTTCAATAAATTGTAAAGGAGGATATTTATTTTATGAAAAATATTGTTATAGAAAAAAGTATTAAGGTACAAAAAGAAAATTTTTATGAATCACCATTTGATAATGTATATGAATTTAAAGATGGTGTGGCAGTTGTTGAAAAAGATGGAAAATATGGTGCAATAAAAGAAGATGGAACCGTCGTTGTGGAGCTAGAATATGATGGCTACCTTCATGATTTTGAAGGTGGAATAGCTATATTTTACAAAATTGCATTTGGCTTTTTGGGACATGAAGTATTAGTAGATAAAACAGGTAGAATAATTAAAAAAATACCTTATGGAAAAAGTTGTGACCCTTTTTATAATAATTTGCTTGCTAAAATTCATGGCTATAATAAAACTGGTTTAATTAATAGAGATGGTAACTATGTTATAAAACCTCAAAGTAAGTATTACATATGTGATGTATATAAAGATATAGCTGTAATGCAAAAATATAGTGATATTTTTAAAAGATATATTGTTGATAAAAATGGTAATATGCATAAATTTTTTGATTATTATAAAGTCAAAATAGTTGGAAAAAATTTAATTAGTGTAAATACATATAAAGAAAGATTTTTGACAGATATTCATAATGATAGGATTAGCAGGGATTATGATCGCATACGTATATTTTCTTGCTTTGGTGTTGATGTTGCTATCGCAGAATTAAATGGAATGACTTTTGTTATAGATGATTTAGGTAATGAAAAGGTTCTACCAGATGCTTTCCCGATATTGACATATGATGAAAAAGAAAAAATTATTGCAAAAATTATTAATATTGATTGTAAAGACAAAGATTTAGCTAGTAATAGCTTAAATATATATGCCAACTACTATAAAAATATTGTAGAACAATGCTCATTAGATGGTTATAAAGTACCTAAACTTAGCATAAGCGGTGATACTGCAGTAATAGACCGTAAATATGTATGTAAAACTAAGGATTTGAAATTAAAATATGTACTTACAATTCATAAATTTGATAACGAAACTGTAGTAAAAGAGTTTGATAGTAAAGATGAATGTGATGCGTATTATGATGAACTTGTTGAGCAAGTGGAAGATTATAATATGAATGTTCAATATGGAATTAATAAAGTATATAATGATGCAAATAATTCTTTGGATGAATTTTTGGGTAGTTCAAAGATAAAAAAATAACCTAGAGGCACAGAGTTTCTGTGCCTTTATATTGACTTAAAACTTTAATAATTATACAATATTTAGCGAGGCTTATTATGGAGAAATATAAAGAAATAGAACGAAGTATAATAGTTAGATTTAGAAAAGAAATATGGAGAAAGTTTACTAAGGCAGTTAGAGATTACAAACTTATAAGTGAAAATGATAAAATTGCTGTTTGCATATCTGGAGGTAAGGATTCCTTTTTACTTGCAAAATGCATAGAGGAATTAAAAAAGCATGGTAAAGTTAATTTTGATGCTAAGTATATAGTGATGGACCCCGGATATACTAAGGAAAATAGAGATTTAATTATTAGTAATGCTAAGCTTATGAATATAGATATAGATATGTTTACATCTGATATATTTGAAAGTGTCTATAATGTAGAAGATGGCTCACCTTGTTATTTATGTGCTAGAATGAGAAGAGGTTGCCTTTATTCATATGCTAAAAAATTAGGATGTAATAAAATTGCACTTGGGCATCACTTTGATGATGTAATTGAAACGACGCTATTAAGTATTATTTATGGCGGTGAGATAAAGGGTATGATGCCTAAACTTCATAGCGATAATTTTGAAAATATGGAGCTTATTAGACCATTATATTTAATAAGAGAAAAAGATATAAAGGCATGGGTAAAATATAATGACTTAAGGTTTTTAAACTGTGCTTGTCGTTTTACTATGGAAAATACCTTAGAACACAACGAAAATTCAAAAAGACTTGAAATAAAAAAACTAATTAGCAATTTAGAAAAAGAAGGTAAAACAATACCAAATAACATATTTAAAGCAACAGAAAACGTTAATTTAGATATGATGAGGGCATATAAAACTGATGGAAAAAAGCATAACTTCTTAGATACTTATGATAGAAAAGGGCAGATGAAATATGAATTTAAAAAATGAAAGATATATAATTTTAGAAATTATTCCAACATCACCAAACCCTAGTAAAGGTGATATAGCACAGATTTGTGCACTAAAAATAAATGGAATTAAATTAGAAGATAGGTTTAACTATAGATTAAGTAAAGATAAGATAAATATTCCTGATATTTTAAATATGGTTAATTATGATAATGATAAATTTGATTATGTTAAAACAACTAAAGTTATGATAAGGAAATTTAAGAGTTTTATAGGTGACTTACCGCTTTTAATAATAGATAATTCATATACCAAAAGCTATTTAAAAGACATAAAAAATAATAAAGAATCGGTATTTAAGTATTTAAACTTAGAACTAAGTGATGATGTTTTTGATATTATTATTAAAAAATACAAATTAGAGCCAAGTTATTATTTAGTTGATTTACTTTATGAGGCTTTAATAAAGGAGATAGATTAATTATGAAGATAGATAAAGTAGTAGTAGGAAGTTTAAGAGAAAATTGTTACGTATTATCTAATAAAGATAATTGTTTAGTAGTAGATCCAGGTGATGATATAGATAAAATAAAAAAATTAATAGGAAATAAAAATGTTCTTGCTGTACTTGTTACTCATTACCATGATGATCATGTTGGTGCTTTAAATGATATCCTAAGTGTTTATAATGTTAAAGTTATAGATTATAAGTGCTCTGGAATTCAAAATATAGGAGATTTCTCATTTTATGTAATTCATACCCCAGGCCATAAGGAAGATGCTACAACATACTATTTCAAAGAAGATAAGGTGATGTTTGTTGGTGACTTTATTTTTAGAGATTCTGTTGGAAGATGGGATTTAGAAGGGGGAAATATAAAAGATATGAAAGAGAGTATAGATAAAATTAAGAAATATGATAAAGATATAACTTTATATCCAGGTCATGGTTATGAAACTACCTTAGGATATGAAGTTCAAAATAGTCCATATTTTGAAGAAAATTTAGGTGGTATATATGAATAAAAAAGTAGTTATTTTAGGCGGAGGAACAGGAACGTCAACCTTGGTTAGGGGCTTAAAACAATTTCCAGTTGATATGACAGTTGTTGTATCTGTATGTGATGATGGAAGATCAACAGGAAAACTTAGAGAAGAATTTGATATTCCGGCAGTAGGAGACTTAAGAAAAGTTTTAGCATCAATGTCAGATACAGAGCCTTTATTTGAAAAACTTTTAGAATATAGATTCAAAACAACAAGTGATTTAAACGGACACGCAGTTGGTAACCTTTTATTAGCAGCATTATGTAATATTACTGGTAATATGTCGGATGGAATTGAGTCATTATCAAACGTTTTAAACATCCGAGGTAGGGTTCTTCCATTAACTGAAGATAACGTTATACTAATGGGTAAAATGGAAGATAATAGTATTGTTGAAGGCGAACATAATATAACAGATTCAGAAAAGAAAATAAAAGATATATATTATAAAGAATCACCAATTATTACGCCAACTGTAATTAAAGCTATTAAAGAAGCGGATATGATAATTTTAAGTATGGGAAGTTTATATACTAGTATCATTTGTAATTTAATTAGTGAAGATGTTATAAAAGCAATTGATAGTTCAAAAGGTAAGATATTATATGTTTGCAATATGTTTACACAGCCAGGTGAAACAGATGGTTTTGCATTAACAGATCATATCAAGGTATTAAATAGACATTTAGGAAAAAGAAAAATAGATGTTGTAATTGCTAATGATGGTATAATTCCAAAAAAATATATAGAAAAATATCATAGAGTTGAAGAAAAAGAACCTGTCATTATTGATAGTAAAAACTTAAGTAAGTTTAACTTTAAATTAATAAAAAGTGATTTCGTAAATGTAGAAAATGGTTCACTAAAGCATGATACTATAAAATTATCACTTAAAATATTTGAAGAGTTGATTAAGAATAATTAAGGTAATTTATATACAACTTAATCTTTATTTGCTATAATCAAACTAGGAGAAGAGTTATGAAAAAGGTAATATTTATATCAAGCATGGGTGGACATTTAACAGAAATGATGCAACTTAAAGATATATTTAAAAATTATGATTATAAAATTGTAACTGAAATGCATAAATCAACTAAAGGTTTAAAGGCAAGATACAAAAGTAAGATAGATTATTTGCTAACTGGTAATAAGGATAATATTTTAAAATATATTTTTACAGCGCCTTATAACATTATAAAAAGTTTAATTATTTTTCTAAAATTTAAACCTGATGTTATAGTTACAACTGGTGCTCATACTTGCGTTCCAATGTGCTATATAGCAAAAATATTTAGAAAAAAGATAATATACATTGAATCTTTTGCAAATATAGAAACGAAAACGCTTACAGGAAAGCTAATATATCCTATTGCAGATGTATTTATCGTTCAGTGGAAATCAATGCTTAAATTGTATCCTAAAGCTAAGTATGAAGGGTGGATATTCTAATGATATTAATACTACTTGGAACGCAAGATAAGCCATTTGAAAGAATTCTTAAGGCAGTATCAAGTGAAATAAAAAAAGGGAACATAAAAGAAAAAGTAATTGCGCAAGTTGGGTGTACTAAGTTTGATGATGATAAAATCGAAATGTTTGATTTTATTTCAAAAGATGAAATTGCAAATTTAATTGATAAAGCAAGAATAATAATTGCACATGGTGGTGTAGGCATAATAACTGAGTGCATTAATAAAAACAAAAAGGTAATAGTTGTACCTAGATTAAAAAAATATAAAGAGCACACTAATGATCATCAACTACAAATTACTAAAGAATTTGCTAAAAAAGGTTATATTTTGCCATTATATAGTACTAAAAATTTATATAAAGTATTATGTGAGGTGAAAAAGTTTAAGCCTAATAAATATGAATCAAACAGCGAAAACTTTAAAAATAGTGTCAAAAACTACATAGATAACTAAAGGGACAGTAATAGTTTTTTATTACTGTCCCTTTAATATTTTTAGTTATTACATCTTCCACATTGACCACAGTTTTGTCTTCCACCAGAAAAGCCTGCACCAAAGAACAAGAAGAAAATTATAAATACAATTATAATTATCCAAAGAAAACTGTATCCGCCACCTGAATCATTGTTACCATAATATGGATAGTTTGGATAGTATGGATAACCGTACATATATATCACACCCTTTCACTATAGTATATTTTTATTACTAAAAAAGGGGTATACATAACGCCTTATATCAAGGCACTTTACACTATATTTTGTTTTTTTTGACCTTTTTTAATTACTTTAGTATAATTAATACGGTGATAATTATGAAAAAAATTACTATTTTAGCACTTCATTTAGGTTACGGTGGAATTGAAAACGCCGTAGTAACGCTCGCTAATCTTTTATGTAATAAGTATAGCGTTGAAATATTGTCTGTTTATAGACTATACAAGGAACCTGTATTTAAATTAGATGATAGAATAAAAGTAAGTTATATATCTAACTTAAAACCTAATAAAAAAGAAATGAAGTATTATTTAAAAAAGAAGAATTTTAGTATGTTCTTTAAGGGTATTACTACTAGTAGTAAGATAGGATATGTTAAGTATATAAAAACAGCTATTACACTTAAAAAGTTAGATACAGATGTTATTATATCTACTAGAACGGTTCATAATTATTTAGTATCTAAGTTTGCTAAAAAAAGCATAAAGAAAATTGCTTGGGAGCATAGCCACCATAATAATGATAAAAAATATATTAACTCACTTGTAAAATCTTGCAAAAACATGGATTATTTAGTAAGTGTGTCTAATGAGTTAAGTAATTTTTATAAAAAATACCTTGGTGAAAAATCTATTTGTATATATAATTGTTTAGATAGTATACCTAATAAAACATCAAAGCTTGATAGTAAAAACTTAATTGCAGTTGGAAGACTTTCTAAAGAAAAAGGATTTGATGATTTACTAAAGCTATTTAAAAAGATAAGCTTTAAATATAGTGATTGGAAGCTTAATATTGTTGGTGATGGAATGGAAAAAAATAATCTTCTAGATTTAGCAAAAGAACTTAAATTAGGAGATAAAGTTATTTTTCATGGCTATCAAAATAAAGAATATATAAATGAGCTGCTTCAAGATAGTTCTATTTATGTAATGACATCTTATACTGAAAGCTTTGGACTAGTATTAATTGAAGCAATGAGTTATGGAATACCTTGCATTTCTTATACATCAGCACAAGGAGCTAATGAGATAATCTCTGATGGAATAGATGGGTATTTAATTGAAAATAGAAATGAAGATGAAATGATAGATAAAATATCAACACTAATTAGTGATGAAAAATTAAGAAAAAAACTTGGAAAAAATGCAAAAGTAAATTCAAGAAATTTTAGTGGTGATAATGTATTAAAAAAATGGACAAAGATAATTAATAGTAAAAGAAAGTAGGATGGTTGCATATGAAGTTATCAGTAGTTGTCCCTTGCTATAATGAGGGAAAATCAATTAATGAATTTTATGAAAAACTAAAATCTGAGTTAGATGAGAAAAAAATATCTCATGAAATTATAATGGTAAATGATGGTAGTGAAGACGATACAAATGATTTTTTGATTAGTCTTAATGAGAAAGATAAAAATGTTAAAATAATTACGTTTTCTAGAAATTTTGGTAAAGAAGCTGCAATGTTTGCAGGTCTTAAAGAAGCAAGGGGAAAGTATGTTGCAATAATGGATGCTGATTTACAGCACACACCACAAATGCTAACTCAAATGTATGATAAATTGATGGATGATCCAAAATATGATATTGTTTGTGCATATAAATCTAATAGAAAAGATGAAGGCTCCTTAAAAAGAACTTTAACTTCTATTTTTTATAAAATTAATAATAATATATCAGAAGCTAAACTACTTCCAGGTGCTAGTGATTTTAGAGTATTTAAAGCATCTGTTAAGGATGCAATAGTAGCTTTACCTGAAAGAAAAAGATTTTTAAAGGGAATTTTTTCTTGGGTGGGATTTAATACTATTTATGTACCTTACATGCCAGAAAAAAGACAGTATGGAACTTCTAAATGGTCTATAATAAAGTTAATTAAGTATTCATTGTCTGGAATTATTTCTTTTTCTACATTTCCATTAAGTTTTGTATTTATGCTTAGCATAATAATATTTTTAATAGGACTTATTAATTTTATACTTATGGGTAATTTATCACATAAGACAATAATACTTTTTGAGTCATTTATAATGCTATCTATAGGTATGATGTCACTTTATGTATCAAGAATATATAAAGAAAGTTTAAATAGACCATGCTACATTATTAAAGAGAAGATAGGCTTTAATGATAAACAGTAAGTAAGTTAGGTGAAGAAGATGAATAAACAAGTATTACAATTTATTATTGAAGAGAATAATCCAACTGGGATAATTGAATGCTTTATAGATGATTGGTTTGGTATTAGCTATAAAATACCTAGAAATAAATTAAAGGAAGCAGTAAACTTAGATTATATTGATAATACTGGAGTATATATTTTATTTGGTGATGATGAGAATACTGCTGAAAAGATAGCATATATAGGTGAAGCTGAAAATATATATAATAGGTTATATCAACATAATAAAAATAAAGATTTTTGGAATGAATGCGTTGTGTTTGTAAGTAAAGATAATTCATTAAATAAGGCTCATATAAAGTATATAGAACATGAATTATATCAAATGGGTAAGAAAGCTAAAAGATATATTATAAAAAATGAATCTAATCCTACAAAATCGTCACTAGGAAATGCAGATGAAATAAGAGCAGAAAAGTTTATTAATAAAATAAAAATAATTACTAATATGTTTGGTTATAAATTGTTTATTCAATTAGTTAATGAAGATGAAAAGATGGATAACATATTACATTTAACTAATAATGGAATTTGTTATGCAAATGGTATGGTGACTGATGAGGGATTTGTAGTGTTAAAGGGTTCTAAAATTAAAGAGGGAATATATGATAGCCTTTCAAAGTCACTATATGGATTTTGTGAGAAAGAAAGAAATTCTTCGGATATAGTGGATAAAGTTTACATTAATGATCACTTGTTTTCATCTCCATCAATGGCTGCAATAGCAATACTAGGTAGAAATGCAAATGGATATACTGAATGGAAAAACAAAGATAATATTACTTTAAAAAAAATAATTAATAGTGGTAAATAACTTTTTTCAAAATAAAAGAAATAACTGAATACAGTAAAAATCAAATATTTGTTCTTAAAAATTTTATAGAACGAAAAAACAAAAAATTGTTTTATGATTTTTTTGTTATGTTGTAGCTTTTGAGTGACTTGGTACTAATACCATTTTCATATAAAATCTTTTATTATAAATCAGGTACAATATTTTTATAATACATTACATCTTACTTAAATCTTACTTAAAATTCATAATCATAAGGTTTACATTTAATCATTCATTTTAATTATATATCTTTTTATACGAGACTTTTTTTTGGAAATTTGATACAATTGATGTAGTGGTGATAGTATGGATGAAAAAATAATACAAGTATTAAAAATAATATTTTCAGTAATGATTTTTACAATGGCTTTGTTTCCAATTGTAAAGTGGATATCATATCATGTAGGAGCACTAGATTATCCTAATGAAAGAAAGGTACATAAAAAGCCAATGCCACTAATGGGCGGGCTTATGATGTTTTTTGGTTTTTTGTTTGGTTACATGCTTTTTGCACCCCAAACGACACAGATGTTATCTATTTTAATAGGTAGTTTTATACTTATAATAACAGGTATAATAGATGACATAAAACCATTAAAGGCAAAAGAAGCTATAGTAGGTCAGCTTCTAGCGGCATGTGTTGTAACTTTCTACGGAAAAATACTTTTAAATGATATATCGTTTTTTGGATTTTACTTTGATTTTGGATGGTTTTCATATCCTCTAACCATTATATTTATGGTTGCTGTTATGAATATAATTAATTTGATAGATGGTTTAGATGGACTTGCTGCAGGTATATCTAGTATATTTTTTGCAACAATAGGTATTATAGCATTTATAATGCATAATATAGGAAGTTTAGAGATAACATTAACATTTATAATGTTAGGTGCATGCTTAGGATTTTTAGTATTTAATTTTAATCCTGCTAAAATATTTATGGGTGAGACAGGCTCCGTTTTTCTAGGCTTTATGATAGCGGTTGTGTGTTTAGTTGGATTTAAAGCAGTTACTTTAACATCACTTGTTGTACCGCTATTAATTCTTGCAATTCCAATACTTGATACTTTATTTGCAATTATAAGAAGAATAATTCATAAGAAACCTATATATGTAGCGGATAAACAGCATTTACATCACCAGCTTTTAAATAAAAAGTTTTCTCAAAGAACGACAGTTCTTATAATATATGGTGTAAGTATTTTATTTTCATTAGCATCTATATTCTACGTATTAAAAGATAGAAAACTAGGCATAATTATATATGTTATATTAATGATTTTAATTACATGGGTAGTTTTAACAACTAATATTTTAACAGATAAAGCTAAAATAAATATAAAACTACCAAGTATGACAAAAAAGAGTAAAGAAAAAACAAGAAAGAAGTAACTCACAATTTATGTAAACATATCATAAAAGTACTTGACCGATGGTGTTGGGAATGCTATCATTTAAGAGTAAAAATATAGAATATATGGAGGTAGCATATTATGAACAAGCAAAACAAAATAATAGTTGGAGTAGTAGCATTAATACTAGCATTAACAGTAG
>CAKPGT010000021.1 GCA_934155185.1 uncultured Bacilli bacterium | reverse complement strand
AAATTTGCTAATCAAGTAATATTTAAAAATGGAGAAAAGATAATAGATATTTATTATACAAGTAATTTAAATAGCAACGGAAGGCCTAGATGTATTGCTGTCCCAAAGGAAGAAATGGAATCTTCTACTATTGCTGGACATGATGTTAAAATTCTAAAATATTTTAGTGATAGTTATAGTGTACCTGCGATGATGGTTAGATTTACTTATAACGACTTATTTTATGATATTGAGTTTGTTAATATAGATACCTTAGAAATTGTAAGTTATTTAAGAACAATATTGAAGTAATAAAAAAGAGTATTTTTAGTTAAAGGAAAACTTTAATTTAAAAATATTCTTTTATTCTTTTAATTTACTGTCGCCAGTTTTATAGTCTATTTCTATTCCGTCTTGAATGTTTTTAACAAATATGTTGAACTTTATACCTTTTCCGCTATCTTGAATAGAATATGCTTCTATTTGGACACCACTTGCAAGTAAGTTATTTTCTTCATATTTTGGAGTTACTCTATAAAGGACGTTGTTATTGGTTTCTTTGATATAGTTTGCTACCTTATTCTCCCATTCTAGCATTCCTACTGTATTCATTTGTCTTGTGCAGGTTATTAGATTTAATTCATTTCTATTTTCTCCAGTTAGTTGATACCCAATTAAGTGGCAACGATTATACAAGTATTTTCCTGGTACTATGTCATATTTTATAGTGTGCCAACCAGTTGGTTTAATCATGCCTATGCTTTCTCTTTCAGTTAAAGGCATTAAGTCAACACTTATATTTGCATAGGCAACACCTGCACGACCTAGAGAATCAAGTTTACTATATTTTTCAAAAGAATCTGTTGTTTTGTCTTCATCGTTAAAATCTGGCTCGTTATTATTTATAATTATGTAACTACCTTTATCTTCCCCTACTTCGGTTACTTCAGTTGAGTAGCTGTCTGGGAAGAGTTTTTTTAATAAATTAGTGGTGTCTTCGTTGTAATAAAAATATAAAAATGCAGTTACTACAATAATTATTAATAGTCTTTTTAGTTTTTTCAATTTATTTCACCTACTATCTATGTTAATTTTATCATGAGTTAACTAAGTGTGTCAAACTACTTATGGACATTATTATATTATTTTGATAAAATATACTTAGAATAAAGGGTGTAGTTATGAAAGAGGTATTTGTTAGTAAATTTAATAATAAAGAGTATATTTCTAAATTTTTGTATGATTCAGTTAAAAATGAGTTAGATTTATCTAAGTTTGATATAGATAAGTATAATAGTACAGTACTTGAAAATGAATATAATAAATATAAAGACTATTTTTTTAATATGTATAAAGGAATAGATGATAACGTTAAACTAGATAAAGAACAAATTAAAGCAATACTTGCGGATGAAAAATATTCTTTAATAATAGCTGGTGCTGGAACAGGTAAAACTACTACAATGGCTTCTAAAGTTAAATATTTAGTTGATGTAAAGCATGTAGACCCATCTAAGATACTTGTAATGAGTTATACTAAAAAGGCTACTGAAGAATTAGAAAGTAGAATAAATGGTGACTTTAACATACCAGCAGTAGTTACTACTTTTCATAGTTTGGCGTATACTTATATAAGAAAGATATTTTATGATAGAAAGTGTTATGTAGTTGATAATAATTTAAAAAATCAAATATTCTTAGATTATTTTAAAGAAAAAATATTTCCATTTAAAGATAGGATTAAAGAAGTAATAGATGTATTTGATAAGAATAAGATTTATAAAAATTTTGTGTTTAGTGAATACTTTATTAATAATTATTTTAAGTATAGTACTTATGATGAGTTTTTTAACGCTTATAAAAATCATAAGTTAGAGGAAGCAAGAGAAAGAGGACTTAAAGAAACGGTTGACTCACTTATTGAAAAGAGACTTAATGGGGAGTACATTAGAACTATTAAGGGTGAAGTTGTTAAGTCTTTAGGTGAAGCAAAAATTGCTAATTACTTGTTTACCCATGATATAGAATATACATATGAAAAGGTTTATACTGAACTTATGGATGATAATAAAATATATAAACCTGACTTTACTATAAATATTGGTGGAGAAGATATTTATATAGAGTATTTTGGATTATCTAATTATAAAGAAAATGAGTTAAATAAGTATAACAAGATAAAAGAAATGAAAATTAATTATCATAAAATACATCATACTAATTTTATAGCTATTGATTATATGAAGGATGAAGATATAATAAAGACTTTAGAAAGTGGTTTGATGAAGTTTGGCGTTGTTCCTAAAAAGATTAGTTTAGAAAGAATTCTTTTTGGTATATATGATAGTAATCCTATTAGTTTTATGTTTCCTTATAAGAATTTTATGTATAAGTGTATCAGTGATATTAAAGAGAGTAAAGATAGAAATAATTATTTTCATATCGTTAGAAAGCATTTACTTAGTTTAGGTAATGAAGAAAGAGATGAGATGTATAAACAGTTTCATTATATAGATGAATTTTATCATTATTACCAAGATAAGTTATTTGCTTCTAGTGAATATGGTTTTGAGTATAGTGATTTAATTTATTATGCTAATAAATATGCAGATAGAATTAAAAATGAAAATATGCTTAAGTTTGATTATATTATTATAGATGAGTATCAAGATATTTCTAAAGATAGATATGATTTAGTTAATAATACTAGAGTTAGAAATGATTCTAATGTTGTGGCTGTCGGTGATGATTTTCAGAGTATTTATCAGTTTAGTGGTTCTAGAATAGATTTTACTTATAATTTTGAGAAGTATTTTAAGGGAGCTAAGTTACTTAAAATTAGTAAGACTTATAGAAATAGTCAGGAGCTTACTAATTATTCAGGAACTTTTGTTATGAGAAATGAAAGTCAGATAAAGAAAGAGTTAGTTAGTGATAAGCATGAAAAGTATCCAATTAGATTTGTTACTTTTAAGAAAGTAAATAATTATGATAATAGTGAGTATTTAAAGTTAAAAGAGTTAATTTTAAAGATACATGAAGTTAATCCAAATGATAAGATACTTGTTCTTGGTAGAACTAATAATGTGATTAATAAGTGTTTTAATGAAGTTGATTTAAAGGATGATATTGGAAGTAAGATTAGCTTTGTTGGTTATGAAGACATTTTTATAGATGGTATGACTATGCATAAATCTAAGGGGCTTACATATGATCAAGTTATTGTTATTGGACTTAATAAAAGTTTTCCATCAAGTGAACACTCAGTATTTTGGTTAGAGTCTCTATTTAAAAATGAAGTGATTGATGAAGGCATACCTTTTGCTGAAGAAAGAAGACTATTTTATGTTGCACTTACTAGGACAAAGAATAAAGTGTTCTTGCTAGTTAATGAAAACATGAATGATAGAAGTATATTCTTAAACGAAATATATCAGATTATAAAGGAAAACACCCAAAGCTAATTAGCTTATGGTTGTTTTTTATTAATATGTAGTTTTTTTCTTTGGCTTATAATAATTCATTGTCTGATATTCTTTCTTCTAAAGAAAAAGGCTATTATCAAGTTCCTCTAAATCTTTACTTATTCCACTATAGTTATCGTGTTTTTTATCAACCACTTTATTATTTTTGATTTCGTTTTGAATTGGTATTTCCAAATCTTGTAAATCATTTATATCACCTACACTTTCTTTCGTATCCTTTGATTAGTTTTATCAATTTGTCTCTTATATTTTGTATTAAAGTTTTTGTTTTGAAAATATTATATTATTTAGTTCATCTTTCTCAAATTTAAAATTAAAAATATACACATTTTTATGGTTAGACTTATTTAATATTAAATTACATTACATTCGGGTTTTAAATACCATAGTAACTATTTAGTGCTATTAAATGTGATAAAATTTTAGAGCTTTATTTAGTGCTATCATCCAATATATCCATTATTCTTTCTACATCATCAAGTTTTAATTTTTTAGAAATCTCCATTTCAAATTCTAACCATTCTTCATCTTCCAAATCTTTATTCGGAACTTTTATATCATTTTGTTCCAAAAATTTTACGTCTTCCTTTGATAATATATTTCTAGGATTATTCATTTTTCTTTTCCCTTCCTTTGTAAACAGTTTTAATACTTAACTCTTCTCTATCAAGAGCTACCATTTTTTTGGTTTTAAAGAATACTTGGCTATCATTAGTTGAATTATACCATTGATTAGTAGGTTCCTGTAAAATCTTTTTTATATCTTCCTTAGTGATATTTCTATCCATAATTCTATCAATAGTATGAAATGTCACTTCGTCAATAACTCCAAAGTGTTTAGCTTGAATATTTTTTAGATATTCTTTTGTATCATTTACTTTTTATAATATTTTTTGCCTATTTTCAATTTTTTATAATGTTTTTCAATTTCTTGTTTAAGTTTTAATACCATTCAATATGACATAGATCTAAAACTATAATACACTGACAAGTGTTAAATTAAATGTTTTAATACCATTCAATATGACATAGATCTAAAACATCTAAACAATAACGTAATTCCTTTATTAAGTTTTAATACCATTCAATATGACATAGATCTAAAACACCCATTATGGGTTGAGACAATAACGGCTAGTTTTAATACCATTCAATATGACATAGATCTAAAACATCTAAACAATAACGTAATTCCTTTATTAAGTTTTAATACCATTCAATATGACATAGATCTAAAACACTTCATAAATTCCTTGTTCGGGACAATTGGTTTTAATACCATTCAATATGACATAGATCTAAAACGTTAAGTTGTATCTTTTGTTAAACTCGTCAGTTTTAATACCATTCAATATGACATAGATCTAAAACAACCATGAAATGGACTAGGGTTAGGTAATAGTTTTAATACCATTTAATATGACATAGATCTAAAACCGTAAACATTTTCAATCTCACTTCCTTCCAGTTTTAATACCATTTAATATGACATAGATCTAAAACTGAAGTTTATAAAGATACTTTCGTCTTTAGGTTTTAATACCATTTAATATGACATAGATCTAAAACCATATTCTGGTAAAAACTCTATTGTAGTCTGTTTTAATACCATTTAATATGACATAGATCTAAAACGCTAAGAGTAAGTTTAAAAGAGAAAATTTTGTTTTAATACCATTTAATATGACATAGATCTAAAACATAGCACCAGTTAAAAGTTTTGTTGATTTAGTTTTAATACCATTTAATATGACATAGATCTAAAACATTTTTACAATTTTCTTTTCTAGCATGCTTGTTTTAATACCATTTAATATGACATAGATCTAAAACAGTTCTCAATACTCTCATGAACTTCGGTTCGTTTTAATACCATTTAATATGACATAGATCTAAAACCACTCTTGAGTAATTAAAATTACAATTCTTGTTTTAATACCATTTAATATGACATAGATCTAAAACATAAAAAATTATCAAAACCTTTCTAAGCAAGTTTTAATACCATTTAATATGACATAGATCTAAAACAGTAATTCAAATGGTAGATGGGGTATTGGAGTTTTAATACCATTTAATATGACATAGATCTAAAACATACACTAACAATAAACATATTTATTGCTCGTTTTAATACCATTTAATATGACATAGATCTAAAACATTTCACTCACTCTCCAATTCTAATTCATTGTTTTAATACCATTTAATATGACATAGATCTAAAACAGTAATTCAAATGGTAGATGGGGTATTGGAGTTTTAATACCATTTAATATGACATAGATCTAAAACTGTTCTCTAATTCTTCTAACTCTGTTAATAGTTTTAATACCATTTAATATGACATAGATCTAAAACCTATTAAGGGGTTAAACAATTACGATTTAGGTTTTAATACCATTTAATATGACATAGATCTAAAACATAGACGAGGTTTTACAATAAATAAAAGAAGTTTTAATACCATTTAATATGACATAGATCTAAAACCACAATTGATTTCTTTTATTAAATACCAGTGTTTTAATACCATTTAATATGACATAGATCTAAAACCATTTGCTATTTTATTTAATAAATCTATTAGTTTTAATACCATTTAATATGACATAGATCTAAAACGCTTTAACTAATATAATTGTATCACAATTTGTTTTAATACCATTTAATATGACATAGATCTAAAACATTTCATCAGTTTGTTGTTCTAATTCTTTGGTTTTAATACCATTTAATATGACATAGATCTAAAACATATAGTATAATATATATAGTGTGTTTATAGTTTTAATACCATTTAATATGACATAGATCTAAAACTCAAATTACTAGATCTAATCCTTTACATAGAGAATATAAGTATATCAAATGGATAATCTAAGTCATAATTATTATATCACAAATTCATCTAAATCTGTATCTATTACAATTTTATTTACATAATCATTTAAATCATCATATTTATTTGTATCAATAAATATACTATTAATATTTTTCGTGCATATATATTTATAAAATTCTAATAAATCTTCATTACTCAAATAACTTTTCAAGTTTATAAAAACATATATTTTTTCTTTTGATAGGTTTAGTTTAACTTCTAATAAGTCTGTTAAGTTATTTAATAAATTATCAGAAAAATTTACTTCAAACTTAAAAGATTTTATTACAGACTCAAAATCAAAATCGTTTTTAATAGTAATTGGTATGTCTACCAAATTAACTATATTCGAAATCGAATCGTAAACTTTAGAATACTCTTTAACTATTTTATCAATATTCTTTTCTTCTGAATTTTTGACAATATATTTTTGGAAATCACTCGAATATTTTCTGTTGTATAAATCAAAGTCTAAAAAATCACTTAATATTTCTATCTTATTTGTTAAAGTAATTTCTTCATTTTGTTTATTAAATGCAGTTATTTCTTCTAAAGTGTTTCCATTTTCAATTAAATTTAAATCTTTTATAAATCTATAGAAAAACTTTTTATTGTAAATTTCTATATTCAAAATCTTATTATCTTCAAGTATAAGTTCATTATCAATATAATTAACATTAATTTTCATAAAATCACCATTCTATTTTCATCATTTATTATATTTGTTTTACTTTTTCCAATTATGTATTCTATTTGAGAATACTGTTTTTCTGTTATGGTTAGCACTTGAATAAGTCCCTTTTTTGGTGCTTGTTTTCTTATTCTTTCTAATAAAAGAGTTGATTGCTGAGAATTTAAAACAATTTTTGAATAAACAGATTCTTGCATCATTATAAATCCTTCTTTAAGTAAAAATTTTCTAAATAACAAATAATTTCTTTTATCTGCAAAGTATATATTTGGTAAATCAAAAAATACTATTGTTCTCATAATCCTATCCCTCATAAAATATAAATCCTTCATATTTGTCTTCTTTTCCAACCAATTCTAATGTGTTTTTAACAAACATTTTAATAATATCCTTTAGTATGTATTTTTTGCCACAATAATTGAAATAAGAATTAAGTAAATTTACTAAATCATATTTATACTCAGTATCAAGTTTTCTACTTTTGTTATAATAAACAAAATTGTCTACTATCACTCTAAATGGTTCCATGAGATCGCAACTTAAATTAAACTGATTAAATTCATTTTTATGATGAATACCTAACTGTGTCAAATATCCATTTATTTTTACTTCTTTATTAATTGTTGATAGCAAGATTGAATATCCATAATTTAAGGCAGCATTAATTTGATCTGCATCATGTCTGGTAAATTCTATTCCATATAGTGAATTAAAATAAACCTTGGCTGCATGTCCTTCTCTATTAGTTTTGTCTCCAGTTTCTACTTCATCAACATAGCTTAATAATAAATTATAATTGTCTGAATGAATTTTATTTAATAACAATGATTGATTTGTAATTTTATTTATAACAATCTTTTTCCATAATTCATCTTTGTCTTTTTGTTTCCAAGCAATTTGTTTATTAATTTTTTTGCTTGAATTGTGCCTTGAGTAATAATAAGATAATTCACCAAATGGGTTATGTTTATCATCACAAAATATTATGTTTATTTTATTATCAGAAAGTTCTTTTAAAAGGTAGGCAGAAATAGATACGTTTATAGAATCAACTATTATTGTATCTATTTCAGAAAGGTGAATTAATTTTTCTTCACTTTCATTTTTTACTACCATAAACCTATTTTTATAACTTATTTTAGATTGTCTTGTTATTACTACTGTTCTAAAACTCATATTTTTTCTCTCTTATTCCTGTTATAGATTTATATATAATTGTACCTTGAGTTAAATTTTTATCTGCTAATCTTCCTATTTTATCTTTTAAATTAAATTTACTCAAATTAGCTGTATCCTTTGATGTGTTAAAAATCATTAGTGTTTGTTTAACAAAATTTTCTAAATCAATTAATTCAAGGATATTATTTTCACTTAAACGTTTATTAATTTGGACTAAATCATTATCAAATAAAGGGTATATATTCTTTAAAGTCATTAAATATTCTAATATCTCTAAAAGATTTTTTTTATATTCTGAATCATCAATAATTTCTATCTTGTTGTTAAATAATCTATTTAAAGTGAGTTTCCATCTAATGTAATTTTCTTTTTTTATCTTTAATTCAACAAAATTTCTTAATTCATTAGCCCTGTGAGCTATACCATAACCTCTAATTATTACTCTATGATTATTATACAATAATTCAGTGTTCAAAGGAATTTTATCTTTAAGAATTTTGTAATCATTACAATTAATTTGACCAATAATAAACTTTTTTAATTCATCTTTATTAGTAGTTAAAAATATCGGAATACCAATGATTTTTCTTTTTTCTTCATATTCAACTAACATGAAATGTGAAACATTTACACTCGAATATCCACCATATACATCAGTTGGCAAATTCTTTCTAAGTCTAATATTTCCTTTACCTTTTGGTTTTATTTTTTCGTCATAAAATTTTCCTGTATTATATTCAGTTTTGTAACTTATTAAAATGTCATTTCTATATAAATTGTTTTCAATAGTTTTATTAAATTTTTCAGGGCTAAATATTATTTCGCCAGTTTCCTTATTTATTTTATTTTTATTAAATCCATCGATTACTGAACTTACATCTGAATCTAAACTGTTAATGATGAAACCATATTTAAGCTTTTCTGTTTGACCTTTTTCCTTAATTTTATTATTTAAAGTTCTTACTAAATCATAAGTTATATTGTACTTCATATATTTTTCTTTATATTCTCCAAGTACAGCTGCTAAATAAGCATCATGAGCGTGATGATAATCGTTTAGTTCTCTAAATTTAAATAATTCATATCTTTCTCTATAATTATGAGATAAGTTTGCTTTTAAATATATTACTTTAGTGTCGTAATAATTCTCTATAATATTAGCGACATGTTTTATAATTTGTCTAGTTTCAACTAATTGTCTATTAATAAATCCATTAATATCATCTTCAGAATATTTTTCACGAATTAAATTGTTATATTTTTTATTAGACATCAAACCAATATTTTTTAGTCTAGTCCACCATTTTTTGTTATATTCGCTTCTATAATATGATGGTAATACAAAACTATCGGCTTTATTTTGGTTACACTCTTTGTGTACTAATACTTTATTGTCAATTGAATCATCTTTAATTAAAGTTCTAGGTATTATGTGATCTATTTCATAGGAAATCATATCTTCAACATTTAAAGGTTTACCACAGTACATACACTTACCTTCTTGTATAAAGTATAAAAATAATTTTTGTGAATCTATTTCTTTTTCGCCTAGTTGTTTATTTAATGTATTGTAGTTTTCAATGTTATCTTTAGATTTTTTGTACAACTCAGTTAAATACTTTTTTCTGTCTGGTTTTCTTTCTTTTTTGTCGTCTCCTCTGGACATTTCAATAGAAACACTCTCTGGCTCATATCCAATATAATCAACAATTTCATCTATGATTTTTAAAGACTGGAAAATTCCTCTTTTAACAGCAGGAGAAGTTGCAAGTTCAGAAACGGTGTCTTTGTAATTAAGCTCTTTTGTATTTGTAATTTTGTTGTTTTCCTTAATCATATTTTGAAATTTATATTCATCATTATTAATAATTTGCATAAAATTTTCTTTTGTTTCAAACATTAAATCAATAATAGATTTATAAACTTCTGTTTCTTTATCTTTATAATACGGTAAAGTTAATAATTTTCTAGATAGTTCTCCCCAACCACTATATTTTTTTCTAAGAATTTTTGTAACTTGGTTTTCTGTTAAATCTGGATATTTATTTCTAATCTTACTTTCTAGTATTTCTTTGTCATTAAAAATAGTAATCCATTCTATTATTTCTTCAGCGTTTTCTTCATTATAATTTGTGTTATCAAATATTCCATTTTTTCCGAAAAAATCAACATATGATTGCATATTATTTGCAAACTTTTTATCAGCTGAGTAGCCTTTTACATTAATTTCGGAATACATATCCCATTCTTTGGTTTGTTTTAAGTAATTAATAAACTTTTTCTCTGTGATAATGCCCGAAGTTTTTTCAAATAAATCTTTTATTGCATTTTGTTGTTGTTCTAATGTCATTTTTCTGTCATTAACTTTAATTTGTTTTAATTCATTTAATACTTTAAATTTATTATAAAGTAAGGAGTTACTTGGTAAAGCAGGTTCATTAATAAGATATGTGCAATGTGAGATCATTCTTTTTATAAATTTTTCAGCCGTTAGTTCTTTATTAACAATTTCATCAAAGTTGTAAGGGGTTATCTTTACATTATCATAATTCCTTTCCATCCATGCAAAACTACTTTTATCACTAGATACTAATGGACCGACGTAGTAAGGAATTTTAAATTCAAGTAGTTTAACCAATTTATACTTATCATTAATTTTTTCACCTAAAAAGTCATAATATACTTTTTGGTTGTCTATTATTTTAATTAACTCATCTCTATTTAATTGGAATGGATATTTTCCGTTACTTGGTTCTGAAATTCTAGGTAATAACGAATTGTTTTCAATTTTAGATTTTAAATTTTTATTGTAAAAATCAATTGATTCTTCATTTATTCCAAGTTTTTCATAAGAGTTTAAAATTATCTTGCAAAAATCTTCTTGTGTAATTTTATTGTGAATATACTCTTCGTATTTACAATTTTCATCTTTAAATAGTTCGCTATATATTTTTTTGTTTGGTTTAAAAAGTTTCTTCAACATCTTTAAATCTTTTTTATGTTCATCATAAATGTTAATCATTAACGAAGAAATATTATTAGATTCAGAACCTTTAAATAATCTTTTTAAAAATACATTATCATATAATTCTTTAAATTTATCAAGAATTTCAATATTTTGACCTAATAATTCTGCAAGTTTATCATATTCTTCATCAAAATCATTTCCATTAAAACTTATGGACATACTTTTTTCTTCATTTGAAACCGGTATTAATCTTTCTATTTTAAATTTATTTCCAACTATCATTTTTGCAAATTCAGAAGAAAATCCTTTATTATATGTATCAATAGCTAATAATTCATCCTTTAGTAAATCTTTTATTTCATTTTTAGAATCTTTTAATAATATATTTGCAATTTTTTCATAATTAATTGGAGTATTAAATTCACCTGGCATACACTCTTCAATGTAATGATTAAAAGTATCTTCTATTTTTTCTTTTAAGTTAATGTTATTAACATTAAAATTTGAATTTTCATACAAAAAATTACCACGATATTTAATTATGTGATGTATGGCTAAATAAACTAACCTAATATCTTTTTTATCTTTGCTATTAACAAGGTCATTTCTTAAATGATAAATAGTTGGATACTTTTTTTCTTCAGATATGTTATTGATTTTTTTCCTTACGTTGTTAGAAAATATATTAAATTTATCAAAATCCGTTAATTCAGTCTTACTATTATTTTTATCATTTGGAGATATAAAACTATCTTGTAATTTTTTGTAAAAATTAGAATCTACTTTATTGATTTCGTTTGCAAACTCGTCTTGCAGTAACTTAATTCTTTGTCTTCTCCTATCATAGCGTCTTCGTATACTTCTTTTTAGTCTTCTATCTTTAGCAGTAGAAGCAGTGTCAAATAATCTCACTCCCCAAAGGGCTTTTCCACCCTTCTTAATTATTTTTTGTTGACCTGATTCAACAACAGCCCAACCTACAGAATTTGTACCAATATCTAATCCAATATTATATTTTTTAATTTTTTCCATTGACTTTCCTCCTTAAATTTGATATGATGATATTGTCTTAATACCATTTAAGATGACATAGAGAGTTAAAATAAAGGCTTAGCCCTAAAAATTTACACTTATGTGGGTGGTTGTTAGCAACCACTTTTTTTGTTTATCTCATCTTACTAACATTGTACCATAATATTATTAAAATTTCATTCTTTTTTTACATTTTTCTACATTTTATTGGAATATAAAACAAGTGTCAAACTAAAACTACGCATTTCTACGTAGTTTAGTCCCTGTTTTCAAAAGCAAGCAAGTTCTTGATGTCTTTTTCTGTTAGTTCACTGATGATGTTTTGATCCATGTTATTTGAGTCTATTAGTCTATTACTTAGTTCTTTTTTCTTTTCTTGTAAATCAAGTACTTTTTCTTCAATTGTCCCTTTTGAAACTAGTTTTATTACTTCAACAGTGTTTTTTTGTCCAATTCTATGCGCACGGTCTGTTGCTTGGTTTTCAGCTTGTGGATTCCACCATAAATCTAGGTGAATAACTATATCAGCAGAAGCTAAGTTAAGTCCTGTTCCACCACTTTTTAGCATTATTAAGAATACTTTAACGTCATCATTATTATTAAAGTTATCTACTCTAGTTTGTCTTTCTTTACTAGAAACTGACCCATCTATTTGGTATGACTTTATACCAATGCTATCAAGCTTATCTTTTACTAAGTTAAGTGCTGTTCTAAATGAAGTGAACACTAATACTTTATGGCCATTATTTGTTACTTCTTCTATTATGCTTAAGAATCTATCTATTTTATTAGACCCACTAGTATAATCACTATATACTATTTTAGGATCTATACAAATTTGCCTTAGTTTCGTAAGAAGAGGAAGTATCATGAATCTAACTTTAGACATTCCGCCATCATTTAGGGCTTCTTCAATAGCTTCTTTTACTTTGTTTAGTTCTGCTACATAGATTTTCTTTTGTTCATCACCTAACTCTATAAATATATTTGTTTCTATTTTTTCAGGAAGTTCTTTTATAACGTCTTTCTTTTTTCTTCTTAATATAAATGGACTTATTTGTTTAGATAAATTATCAAGTAGTTTGTTAGTGTCTTCATCAAATTCTTTTACTTTGTATTTACTAGTGAATTTATCATATTTAGATAAGTATCCTGGCATGATATAGTCAAATATACTCCATAATTCAACAGCCGAGTTTTCTATAGGAGTTCCTGTTAATGCAAACTTAACATCTGCTTTCATGCTTTTACATGCTTTTGTTGTTCCGGCTAATGGATTTTTTATATTTTGAGCTTCATCTAATATAACAGCATGATAGTGGATTTTTTCATAGTACTCTAAGTCTTCTCTTAATAGACCATATGTTGTTATGTAAACATTTTTATTTGTATTTTCTATTAAGTCTTGTCTTTTAGTTTTTATACCACTTACTATTTTTACTGGAATATCAGGCGCAAATTTTTCAAATTCTCTATCCCAGTTATAAAGTAAGCTAGTTGGTACGACTATTAGGAATTTGAAAGAATTATTTTCTTTTAACATTTGTTTTATGTAGTAGATTAGTTGTATTGTTTTACCAAGCCCCATTTCATCAGCAAGTATTCCACCAAAAGAACATTTATCTAAATTATAAAGCCATTTTACACCAGTTATTTGGTAGTTTCTAAGTGTTTTTAATTCATTATCTGTAAGAGTTAAATTAGCATCTTTATATTGATGAAAGTTATTAATAAACTCTTTAAATAAGTTGTCTGTTTTAACAATAGAATACTTACTATCTTTTATACTATCTAAGTAAATCGCTCTATATTTCATGACTGAGCCTTTAGCACTAATTATGTCTTCGTCAGTTATGTCTAGTTCTTCAGTTAGATCCATTAGTTCGTTTAAGTCATTATCTTCTAGGTCTACTATTTCGTTATTACTAAGTTTATAGTATTTCTTTTTTTCTTTAATGCTTTTAAATATGTTTACTATATCATCATTACTTATTCCGTCTAAGTTGAAGTCATATTTTAAGATGTTGTCTTTACCTATTGAGAATGTGCTTGAAACTGAAGTTTTTTTGATGTTCATTTTTTTAAAGTTTTCTGTTGTGAATACTGGGTATTTTTTGCTTAGTGTATTTAAACCAGTTTCTATAAACTCAACTATGTCGTTTAAGTCATGCATGATGATTTTTTTCTTTTCAATTGTAAAACCGTATGTTGATAACTCGTTAATTAGGTTGTTTTCAAAGTTTAAGTCTCTTATAGTAGTGCTTGTTTTGTCAAAGTAGTCTATTTCTTCAGAGTACTTTAGTTTAAGGTTACATACTACATCGTTTTTGTTTAAGTCAAAGTATAATGATACATCGGGTTCGTTTATTATGACTATGTCGTTTTTGATGTTTTCGTCTATGTGTATTTGTTTTTTTATTATTGGAAGTAAGCCAAATGAGAAGTCTTTTATTTTGTCTTTTGGAATTATTAGTGAGTTTATGTTGTTTTTTGTTAGCTCGTTAATTAGAAGTTCTTCTTTTTGATTTACTTTGTATATATCTCCATCTATAAAATAGAAGTTTTTACATATTTTAGTGAAGTTTCCCATGTTAAATTTAAGGGTGTAATCGTTTTCGTCAAGTATAGATATTTCTGTTTGAAATGGGAAAGAAGTTTTTATCTTGTTAATAGTGTGGTTGTCATATTTAAATTGGAAGTTTGTTTCTGTTAGTAATTCTAAGAAGTTAGTCATTTCTACTTCTGTGAAAAATCTTCTATTTAAGTCTTTGTGGTAAGTGTTTATGTGGTTAAAGACTTTGTTTGCATTTTCGTTTAAGAAGTTTTCGTTAAAGTTGTATGTGAAATCTTTACCAAAAGAGTAGTCTTTTTCATTTTTTTCTAAAGCGTTTAAAAACTGAGTTTGTTTTGCATTATATAAGTACATTTTGTCTGTACCGAGTTTTACTTTTACTTTGAATGTATCTGGTAATTTGTAGTACATGTAGTAACCTTGTTTATGTTCTTCTTTTTCTATTTCTACTTCTAAGAAGACTTCTTTTTTAAGTGTTGGCTTGGAGAGTTTTACAAATTTTGAAAGTATTCTATCACTTATTTTGTTTATGTCAGGCTTTTCTTCAAATATTTTGTAGGCATACCATCTTATGCAGCCGATTAAATGAGTGCATGAAGAGTGAAGTCTAAAGTTATCGCAGTCACATGTGAAACCAAGTATTTTGCCTTCGTCATTTTTTGTTATGTTTTGTTTATAGATGTTACCATAGAATTCGTCTGTTACTTCAAACTTAAATGTTGTTTTGTCGTTATTATATTCTTCATCTACTAAGGCTATTGAATAGGGTCTTATGTATTCTCCTCTTAGAATGTCTGTGAACTCAAATAAGTTTTGTAGTGTTTTTTTATGACTATAGTAAATACTATCATTGTCTTTCATGGTATCATCTCCCTTAAAGAATATCATACCATATTTAAGAGAAAAATAATAGAGAACAAAAGAAAAAAGTCCAAGTTTTTTTGGACTTGAACTTAATTTAAATGACGTGTTAATTCATTACATATGGATCACTTTGTGTTCCAGTTCCGGTTACTGTTACACTTGCTGATAAGGCCATGACTGGGGAGTAATCTTGAGAGGAACCCACAGATTGACTTTGCCAATATGTATCACCATTATAAGTAATGTGAAATATTAACGAAGTGCTTTGACTATTTGGGGTAATAAGCCATTGATTATGATATTGTGATGAATCAGGAAAAAGCCAATTATATAGATAGCAATCACTGGAACTATAACTGCTTAGATAATAATTAGTTTTGCACATTGAGGAAGATGTTGCATATCCGTAATCACTTGGGTACAATAAGGCTACTCTTCCTATAAAATTAATACTTCTTTCATAATTATACATAACCGGCGCTTTTACTTCAGCTGTAGTATGTCCACCTATATATATTTTGAAATTGACTGTGTGTAAGTAGTTAGAAAGTGTATATTGACTTAATGTTTCCTTGTACATTGTTGAATTTTCAAAAACATTGCTCCAGTTTGAGTCGAATGTAGCATTCGGATATCCATTCTTTTCATAATGTCTTCTTACCCTTATAACTTCTTCACCATTTTCTCCATCTGGAAAAACTCCTATTATCCTCCATAATTCTCTTGTTCCGTTATTAATCATATATATGTAATTATTTGGATCAGCTCCTTCATATCTATATCCATTTTCATTGTAAACACCATTTGTATTTGTAGTTGAGTAGGACTTTATTAGTTCTGCCAATGTTTGTCTTGCAAATGTTACTGTACAAGTTCTTGTACTTGTTACATTACTTACTGTCAATGTTGTTCCACTTAAACTTCCGTCTAAACAACTTATTGTTGGATTACTTGATGTATATCCACTGTTTGGACTTATTCCTGTAAACGTTACCGTTAAACCATGGCTTACTGTCTTTGTAGACGAACCCGTACCATTTGTAACATTTAAAGTTACTGAATATGTATTTGCTGTCCACTTTGCATATAATGTTTTATTTCCAGTTGTTTGATATATATTGTTTATAAATCTTCCATTTGCATCTACATATTGTGTTCCACTTCCATTTGTACCTGTATAGTATCCACCAAAAGTGTATCCTGTCTTTGTTGGCTTTGTTATTGTATGTCCATTTGTTAAACATGCTGTTAATGCATTTGTTGTATAGTAATAACATAATGTTCCATTTACTGTTTTAGTTGTATTGTATTGATAATATGCTGTTGTTGTACCAGCGCTTGTTGAACTTTGATTATTTAAAGTTATAGTATATGTAATAGGTGTCCAATGAGCATACAATGTATGATTACTTGCTGTTTTAACTTGTGTAGTACTTTCTATTTTTGTTCCACCACTATTTGCTGTATACCAGCCATTAAATGTATAACCCGTTCTTTCAGTTGTTGGTAAATTTCCATATGTACTATCATATGTTACTGTTTTACTTGTCGTACTTACACTTCCGCCATTTGCATCTAGTGTTAATGTATAACTTTCAGGTGTTAATGTTATTGTACATGTTTGTGCTGATGTTACATTTGATATTGTAAAAGTACTTCCACTTAGTGTTCCATTACTACAAGTATTGCTTGATAAAACAAGTTTGTAACCTGTGTTAGGTGTTATTTCATATGTTGCATTCT
>CAKPGT010000020.1 GCA_934155185.1 uncultured Bacilli bacterium | reverse complement strand
CATGAAAGAAGAGTTAGAAATTCTTTAATAGAAGATGCACTAGAAGATGGATGGAATAGAGGAAAAAAAGAAGGAATGGAAGCTGGAATAGAAGAAGGAATTGAGCAAGGCATTGAGCAAGGAATTGAGCAAGGCATTGAGCAAGGAGCTAATAGAAATAAATTAGAAATTGCTAAAGCTCTTTTAAGTGAAAAAGTATCAATAGACATTATATCTAAAGCAACTGGATTAACTAAGGATGAAATAAATAAACTATAGAGTTTAGTTAAAATAAACAATCTTAAAAATATTGTCGTAATTTTTAGATAAGAATGCAGAAATTGAAAATCTGTGTTTTTTTATGTTCAAAAATTAGAAAATTGTCTAGCAAAAAAGTAAATATATCATAGTTTTATATTAATAAAATTATTTTTTAGTGATTTTTATATTATTTTTCTATATGTTATTTTATTACACGGAAAGGAGAAATAATATGAAAAAAGTAGTTTTTGTTTTAGAATTAGTTTTATTGGCAGTATTATTACCAATTAAAGTATGTGCAGGTAGTGATGATAGTTATGTAGATTGGAATTTAGATAGAGGTGTGTTTGCTCATCAGTACAGAAATAACGAAGATCACATAACAAATCTTGCTATGATAACAACTAATGGAATCACATCTTACTGCATAGAACCGGGTCTTTTGGCGGGAAAGGCATCTTATTATTCATCAACAACCAGTATATATGATACTAAGCTTAGAGGTGTAGACACAAAAAGACTTAGCTTAATAGGATACTATGGTTATGGATATGAAGGGCATAATGTTAAAGAATATTACATGGCAGCTCAGGAGCTTATATGGAGACTTATGGGTGTTTCTAATGTATGGTGGACAGATGCAAGAAGCGGTGGAAATATAATTAACATTGATTATTATAAAAATGAAATACTAAGGTTAGTAGATAGGTATGAAGTTACGCCCAAAATTAATTTGAAATCAAGATATATGGTAGGAGATGAACTATCACTAGAAGATAGTAATAACGTTATTGGTGAATATGAACTCATAGGAAATAGTGATGCAAATATTGTAGGGAATAAACTTAACATTAGTATAAAAGAAAAAGATAATTCATTTACTTTAAGAAGAAAGCAAAATGGTAAAACCACAAAGTTTTATTACAAGGATGGATATCAAACAATAGGAAGCTTTGAATTTCCATACTCGTACGAAAAAAAATATACAGCAAATTATACGTATGGGAAAATAATAGTAGATAAAAAAGACTATGACACAAAAAGCAAAGTTACATCATCTAAATATGCTACTTTAGAGGGGGCAGAATATGCATTATATGATTCTGCTGACAAATTTATAGAAAAGAAAAAAACTGATAAAGATGGCAAAATAGTTTTTGATAAGCTCACGAAAGGAAATTATTCGATAAGGGAAATTAAACCAAGTAAAGGTTACTCTATTAGTGAAGCTATCACATATACGTTTGTTGGGTCTGGGACTTTGAAAGTAACAGTTACATCTTATGAGAAAATAATAAAAAACAAAATAGTTATCATTAAAAATCTTGACGACGAAGAAAATAAAACTTGTACAAAGGAAAAGGACATTAAATTTGGGATTTATGATGAAGATGGCAACTTAATAAAGGAAGAAAAAACAAACGAAGATGGTGAAATTATAATAGAGCTTCCTTATGGTAAATACATAATAAAGCAATTAAGTACACCTGATGGTGTGGACATGGTTAAAGATACTGAAATTACTGTAGAAGAAGATGGTAAAGCTCAGAATATAGTGCTTATTAATCATAAAATTAAAAAGCCACCAGAAGAAAATCCACCAGAAAACGAAATTCCTGGGCTTCCTAACACTGGAGATAACAACTTATTATATAGTATTTTGCTTCTATCATTTAGCATAATTGGAATAATATATGAAAAAAAACATATATAAAATATCAACTTTGTGTTTAATACTAATAATTTCTATTGAGTTATTTAATGTTATATATTATAAATACAAAGAAGAAAAAAATATTACTAGTTACTATAATAATGAAACAAACTATAATTACAAAAATACTATGATAATTAATATTCCGTCAATAGGTTTAAATTATTCTGTTAAAAAAGCAGATAATAATTTTAGAAACTTAAATAAAAATCTTGTTTATTATAAAAACAAAAATTATGAAGAAAAGATAATTATATTTGGCCATTCTGGAATGGGTTTTGGAATATATTTTAATAGAATAGATGAGATTAGCTATAATGATGAAGCTAAACTATATATGGATAATAAAGAAATCACTTATGTTTTTGATAAAAAGTATAGTGTATTAAGCAATGATATTTCTGTTTTAAAAAATGATGAAAAAAAGGTTTTATTACTTATTACTTGCGATAAAGATAATAAAAATAAAAGGCTGGTGGTAAAGTTTATATTAAAAGGGTCTAAAATCGTTAAAAAATAAGCAAAAAATGGATATTTTATCGTTAAAACACTTGAATTATTTGATTAAAAATGGTACGCTTATATTGTAAGCAAGGGTAGCTTACATATACTTAAAAATATGGAGGTTTATTATGTCAAAACAACAATTAGTAGAAATGATCGCTGAAAAAGCTGGATTAACTAAAGCTGATGCTTCTCGTGCATTAGAAGCAACTATGGAAAGTATTCAAGAAGCTTTAAAGAAAGGTGAAAAAGTTTCATTAGTAGGATTCGGAACATTTGCAACTTCAAAAAGAGAAGCAAGAGAAGGACGTAATCCAAGAACTGGTGAAACAGTTAAGATTGCTGCTAGAACTGCTGTTACATTCAAAGCTGGTTCTAAATTAAAAGACGCAGTAAATGAATAATTAATTAGGTCACAATAAAGTGACCTTTTTCTATACATAAATTTACATATAATTTAATTAAATATAAATCATTATTAGATTTGATTCACATATAATGATATAATGTGAATGGTGATAAACTTGTTAGAAAAAGCACTTGAATTATTAAAAATATTTGAAAATAATGGTTATGAGGCGTATTTAGTTGGTGGCTTTGTAAGAGATTATATACTTAAAAGAGCAAGCGTTGATGTTGACATATGTACTAATGCAACCCCAAAAGAAATTCAAGAAATATTTAAGAATGTAAGGCTTCCCTTTGAACAATATGGGGCAGTACATTTAATGTATAAAAAAGTTAACTTTGAAATTACTACATACAGAATGGATCTTGAATATGGTAACGGTAGAAGGCCATCTAGAATAATGTATACAGATAAATTATCTATTGATTTAAAGAGAAGAGACTTTACTATGAACACACTTTGTATGTCCTCTAAGAGAAAAATAATCAATATGTTTAATGGACTAGATGATATAAAAAAAAGAGTTATTAGAATGGTTGGTGAACCTGATAAAAAGCTAAAAGAAGATCCACTTAGAATCTTAAGAGCTATTAGATTTGCAACAGAACTTAATTTTAAAATAGATGATAAACTAAAAAAGGCTATAATTAAAAATAGAGAAGAATTAAATAATTTATCTTACTTTAGAAAGAAAGATGAGCTTAATAAAATATTTGCATCTCCTAATGCAAATTTAGGAATAAGCCTTATAAAAAAGTATGGGTTATCTAAATATCTTGGTATTAATGTAAATAAGAAGGTAGTTAATACTAATGATCCTATTGGTATATGGGCTCAAGTTTTCCCTGACTCTAATTACCAATTTACTAGTAATGAAAAAGATTATATAAAGGCTATTTTGCGGGTTTTAAGGGATAAAAGTATAAATGATATGGAATTATACAGGGAAGGCAATTATGTATGCTATATAGCAGCTCAAATACTAGGTATAAATGCTACTAACATATATGATAGATGTGATGCCCTTCCTATTAAAAAAACTTCTGATATTAAAATAAATGGAAAAGATATAATAGAGCTTCTTAATCCTAAAGATAAAACTATTATTAAAAATATTATGAAAGATATAGAAGAAAAAATAATAGAAAGAAAGCTTGTTAATGAAAGTGAAGAATTAAAAAAATATATTTTGAATAATTACAGCAAAAATGTGTTATAATCTCATTAAAGGAAGGTGAGTTATATGCTAAAAAAACAGTTTATAGAGCAAATAAATAATGAAAATCATTATACAATTCCTAAGTATGTTTTAACACATGCAAAGGACTTTAATTTAGATGTAAACTCACTTATATTACTCATTTATTTCTTAAATCAAAAGAACAAAGATATTTTTAATTATAAAAAGATTATAGAAGACTTAAATTTTAGTGAAAAGGAACTATTTGATTCTATATCGCTTTTAAAAGATAAGAAGCTAATTTCTATTCAAATGGAAAAGAACGATTCTGGGGTTTTAGAAGAAAAGCTAGATGTTTCTTCATTTTATGATATTATTCTTTCTAAATTTATAAATGAATCTGATGAGGAAGAAGAAAATAGCAGTTTATATGACAGCTTTGAAAGAGAATTTGGAAGGACATTATCTCCTATGGAATATGATATTATTAATAGCTGGCTGGAAGCAAAAATAGATAAAGGATTAATAATAGAAGCATTAAAAGAAACAGTATTTAATGGAGTAAGTAATTTAAGGTATGTTGATAAAATTCTTTATGACTGGAACAAAAAAGGTATTAAAAAGCCATCTGATATTAATAGAAACAGGGAAGAGACGAAGGATGATGGAAAAGAAGAATACTTTGAGTATGATTGGTTAAATGAATAAATTTATTTAAGCTAAAAAGACTTCGGATTGAAGTCTTTTTTCAGTACTACTTAAGGTAGTGTTATATCAGAAGAAGATGATGTTGTAGTTTCTTTAGCTATTACGGTAACGGTTCTAGTTACTGTTTTAGTGTTACCTGCATAGGTAATTTTATATTGTAATTTATATTTACCAGGAACACTTGTATTTACATTACCTGATGTAAGCTCAATTTTACTTTCACTTGTAACATCTACAGAATTATATAAAACTATGATAGGCTTTTTATCTATGAAAGTTTCCCCTTGATTAATTTCTGAATCGCTGATTTCAACGTCAAAATCGGTTACGACTGAAATTTTATGTTCAACGCCTTTACTTCTATTAGCTTTATAGTTAGCATAAGCTGTATATATTATATATATAGGGTTTGAGTAATTTGTAGTATGTGTATAAGTATTTGATGTAGTTGTACCCACGTATACTTCATTTCCTGATGAGCCATTTTTAACATATATATCATATCCTAAACTTCCAAAACTATCATCAGAATTTAAATTAAGCATATCTTCAGCACTAATACCATTCCACTTCAATTCAACCGTATTACCATTAACAGAGCTTTTAACATTTGTTACGGTTGGTAATGTATCATATGCGGTAGTTGTTTCTTTAGGAGCAGTCCCTTTTCTGAAGTATCCAACAACTTTCATATCACTAGGTGTATAGCTACTAGCCAATTTAAGTGGAATAGAGTTTTTTACAACTTCAACTGCTTCAACGCTAGCTGGAGCTTGGAAAGTCATACCAGTTCTATCAAATAAGTTTTCAGCTAAGTTTCTATAAAATCTATCACGAATTGACCATGTTGAAGTCGTACTGTAATGTTCTTTATATATACGGTTATACCCGTACCAGAAAGTTATTGTCTGTGTTGGAGTAAATCCACATACCCAAAGGTCATTTACGGCTTTTCTAGATAATCCATTCGCACTTATTGTTTTATCATCAAAGTTACTAGTACCAGTTTTAGCAGCAACTGATACGCCTCCAATATTTCCAGCTGCTCTAGCTAGTCCATCAGTTACAGACCAATTAAGAGCATAACTTATTATATATGCTGTTGAGTCATTCATAACCCTTGTTTTATTAACATTTACATTTACAACCTCTTCAGTTTCTTTATAAACAAACTTAGTTATAGTGTGTGGTTTAATATATAATCCACCATTAGAAAATGCTTGATAAGCTCCTGCCATAGTCATAGGACTATTTAATGAATTATTTTTATTTCCTGTAAATGAACCAATTGCATGAGCTTCGTGAGCTTTTCCATTTTCTACTTCAGGTGTAAGACCAAGACTTGTTGCAAATTTAACTATTTTATCGTTTCCCTTTTCCCTGCTTACTTCTTGGAATGTTTTAAGTGCAGTTATGTTTCTTGATAAGCCAAGTGCTTGATACATAGGAAGCCTTCCTTTATAACCACCATCTGAGTTTGATATTGATTTACCATTAGAGTAGGTAGTAGGCGTATCATCAATATAATTAACAGTTCCCCAACCTAAGTATTCTACTGCAGGCCCATAATCAAATATTGGCTTTGCAGTTGAACCAATTTGTTTATTAGTTTGAGTAGCAAAATTAAATGAACGCTTAGTATTTTTATTTCTTCCAGCTCCAACTGCAAGTACTTCTCCAGTTTGAGAATCCGTCATAACAACACCTGATTGAACAAGATCATTTTCCCAGTTCCAAGCTTCACCATTCATAACTTTGTTTACAAAATTTTGCTTATCCTTGTTCATTGCAGTATATATCTTAAGTGGAGTAGTATATGGATTTAAGTCATACTCTTTTTCTAGTTCTTCTACCATGGTGTCAATATAACCTTGGTATTCACTATATCCACTATTAGTTCTTTCACTTTTTATGTATGCTGTAATTGGTTTAGATTCAGCAATTTTTCTTTCTTCCTTTGTTATATATCCATGTCTTTGCATTAAGTAAAGAACTGTCTTTCTTCTTTTTTCAGCGTTTTCTGGAGAATTATAAGGGTCGTAGCTACCAGGAGCTTGGTATAGACCTGCTATAAATGCTGCTTCTGATAAGTTTAAGTCACTTGCACTTTTACCAAAATAGTTTTGTGCAGCTTGCTCAACACCATAGGCACCATTGCCTAAGTATGAATCATTAACATAAAATTCCATTATTTCTTTTTTAGTATATTTCTTTTCTACCTTGAAAATAGCCATATATATATCAGTAAATTTTCTTATAATTCCCTCAAAACCGGATGATTTTTTTGAGGTATAATTATTCTTAACAATTTGCATGGTAAGAGTAGATGCACCACCACCATTTTTACCAACTAACTTTTTTAATGTTGCAACTGAAAATCTTGATAAATCAAATCCATGGTGTTCAAAGAACCTAGAATCTTCTGTAGCAACAATAGCATCAATTAAAACCTCAGGTAATTTATCATAAGTTATTTCTGTTCTGTTTTCATTTCCTAATTTTACGATTAAGTTTTTGTCTCTATCATAAACT
Organism: uncultured Bacilli bacterium; assembly: GCA_934155185.1. Classification (GTDB taxonomy): domain Bacteria; phylum Bacillota_I; class Bacilli_A; order RF39; family UBA660; genus Aphodocola. The sequence goes on along the minus strand of CAKPGT010000020.1, from coordinate 10,522 downwards.
TCTGTCATTTGAGTGAATTTAAGATTATTAGGATTAAACTTAGGTGCCTTAACAACTATATAAGCAAAAAACGCACACATACATGCTATAAATACTATAGCACACACAATTAGCATGTTTAGTATTAGCTTTTTTTTCTTACTATTTTTAGTTTTCTTACCACTAATTTTCTTTTTAGCTTCACTAGTCTTATTTTTTACAGCTGTTAGTAAATCCTTTTTCTTAGATGTTCTTTTTTTCATCATTTTTATTACCTCCAAAGTATATTTTATCTATTTCCTTTAAATAGTCTATTCTAGGACTATATTTCATTTTAATAATTGTACCATATTTTTCAAAATAATTTAATGGTATTGACTTTCTTTTATTATTTTTAATAAATTCATCCAAGTCTTTAGTAAACAGTATATATGTTCTATCTAAATTAGTAAATCTTACTATCAAAAATGATATAGCACCATGTCTTTTTACATCTATTAAGTGTTTTATTTGATGAGGGTGTATATTAGCTAGCGAAAACGAAGTTTTACTAGTTGTTTCCTTCGCTTCAAAATCTATATATTTTCCTTTATATATACCATTATAATCAGTTGTTGATGGCGTTTTAAAATAAGCTTCCTTAATTAATCCCTTTTTATAGTCAACATTTACTAATTTAATAGGTGTTGGCTTTTTATATATATATGCTATATCATTTATTTTATAATACTCATTAGATAAATTTATATCATCTTCAAGACCCATACCACGGTTTGCATATCCGGACTTTGCTTTTCCGTACTGAGTATAACTTAAATTCATATTTTTCACCATTTTAATTATACTACATATATTGATTATTTTATATTATTTTTTGATAAGTATTGTCGAAAATAAATTTTAAGTTTTAATATGTGATATTTTTATATTGGGAGGTCATTATGGATCAAACTTTTATGCTAATATTATTTGATGAATTAATAGAAAACACGAAAAAAGTAGAAGAAAATCTAATTATATATCATACGATTAAGTAGGTGATATAATTGTTAAGTGAAGTAAAAGCATTTTATAAACTGTTTCCGCAAATATTACCTGTTTGGATAATATTAAATATTTTAGGAAATACCATTAAGATAACTTTTCATGTAGACTCTAAATATATTGTTTGGATTCTTTTATTTACAAGCGTAGTTATTTTTTTTATCTTTTTTAAAGTGAGCTTTGAGAGCCTTTTTGTTGCGCTAGTAACTTTTAGCTTTTCTGTTTCGTCATATGATTTAGTAAAATACTATGGAATGATAAGAAAAAAGAAATAATTATCATGTTAATAAAAGGTAGATGATATGTAAATTGACAAAACAGTAAAAAATTGCGATAATGTTAAGTGCAGAGGTGGTAATTATGTTTAATGGTAGGATTGCACTAACACCGCAAGATATCTTTGATAAAGATTTTAAAATAGATACTCGTGGTTATAGGCTTCAAGAAGTAGATAAATATCTAGATCAAATAATTAAAGATTATGTTGAATTCGTTAATATAATAAGAGAGCTTAAAAACGAAAACAAGGAGCTTTCACAGGAAAACTTATCTTTAAAACATGAACTTAGAAATTTAAAGGCTAATATTGATATAGTAAAGAAAAGTGAAAAAGAAATTACCAATGTTGACATTTTAAGACGTTTATCACAACTGGAAAAATATATATATGATAAAGAAGAATAATGTTTTTTACGTAAACGCTGCTAAAAATATTTTAGTAGAGGAAAGTCCACGCTCACACGCTTTCTGTAATGGGCGTAGTGTTCATGCAAAGGGAAAAAATAACCTTTGGTAGATTTTTTAAATCTAACGGCGATAAAATAACCTAAGTTTTTAATAGGGTTAAAGTAATTGTAAAGTGCCATAGAGACGATTTTATAGGGAAACTTATAAGGTGGAACGGGTAAACCCCATGAGTGAGAAACCCAAAATTGGTAGGGGAACTTTTACGAAGGAAAAAAACGGAGTAAAGGATGCTTATTTAAGCATAGATAAATGTTTACGACTAACTTTATGTTAGTACAGAACGTGGCTTATTAAAAATATTATTTATAATAAAGGAAGTGAATATTTTGAAAGAGATTGGTGAAAAGTTAAAAGCTGCAAGAGAAGATCATGGAGTAAGTATTGAAGAGGCGGCTGAAGACCTTAACTTAAGAGTATCTCAAATAGAAAATATTGAACAAGGTAACTTAAAGGTATTTAAAGATGTTTTTTATCTTAAATGTTTTATTCGTGATTATGCTAAGTATTTAGGACTTGATGAAGAAAAAATAATGGATGAATTTAATGAATTCTTTTTTGAAGAAACATCTAAAATACCAATTAAGGAGATAGAAAAGGCATCAAAAGAAAAGAGAAAAGTTCAAAGGGAAGAAAAAAAGGTTTTTTCTCCATATACACTAGATGATAAACCTAAGTCAAAACTAGTGCCTATAGTTATAACTTTAATTATTCTTTTACTTTTAACTTTAATTGGTTATATAGTTGTAACACAATATTTTATACCAGAAGATAATAATGATAATGATATTATCACATATTTAGAGAATTAAGGGGCGATATATATGAATGTAGCTAATAAACTTACAATGGTTAGAATATTTTTAACCGTTGTATTAATAACAATATTATTATTTCCATTTTATATGGTTAATATTGAATTTCCTGAAATTTTAATAGGAACAGTTACCGTTGATACAAAGTATTTAATTGCAGCTGGTATATTTATGATAGCATCTTTTACTGATTTCTTAGATGGATTTATCGCTAGAAAATATAATATGGTAACTGATTTTGGGAAGATGGTTGATGCAATAGCTGATAAGATGCTTGTTAATTCAACACTTATTATTTTAACTGCTAATGGATTTGTTCATCCAATAATAACAGTTGTAATAATCTTTAGGGATACATGCGTTGATACTATAAAGATGATTGCAGGAAGTAAAGGAAAGGTTGTTGCAGCTATTAAAACAGGAAAAGTAAAAACGACACTTTTAATGTTAGGAATTATTTTTTCATTATGTTACAACTTACCATTTGAATTACTTGGCTATGATGTAACTAACTTTTTACTAGTTTTAGCAATGTTTTTCTCAGTTATTTCTGGGATTCAATATTATTTTATGAATAAAAAAATATTATTTGAAAAAGACAAAAACCAAAATATTGCAAGTGATAAGTAAACAAAAAATTCTCTTTTGCTAGGGAATTTTTTAATTTTTGCATAAAAAAGTGCGCAATTTATCCGAAACATTTGTTCGAAAAAGTACTTGCTTTTTCTTTTTTTATCGTTTATAATGGTATTGTAATTAAAGATTGGAGGATAAATAAATGGCAAAGATGGCCGATAAAGATAAGACTTTAGAGCAGGTTTTAGCGGATATAGAAAAACAATTTGGAAAGGGTTCTGTAATGCGCCTTGGTGAAGAAACTCATAATGAGATTGATGTTTGTTCTAGTGGTTCACTTACACTCGACATAGCTTTAGGAGTTGGTGGATATCCAAAGGGAAGAATAATAGAAATATTTGGACCAGAATCATCTGGTAAAACTACGTTTGCTCTTCAGGCTATAGCAGAAGTGCAAAAAGCAGGAGGAAAGGCAGCGTTTATAGATGCAGAGCATGCATTAGACCCAGTATATGCTAAAAATTTAGGAGTAGACATTAATGATTTATTATTATCACAGCCAGATACTGGTGAACAAGCATTAGAAATATGTGAAGCATTAGTTAGAAGTGAAGCTATTAGTATAGTTGTAATAGATTCAGTTGCGGCATTAGTACCTCAAGCAGAAATAGAAGGAGAAATGGGTGATTCCCATGTTGGACTTCAAGCAAGGCTAATGAGCCAAGCACTTAGAAAATTATCAGGAACTATAAATAAAACTAACACAATCGCTATATTTATAAATCAATTAAGAGAAAAAGTTGGCGTTATGTTTGGTAATCCAGAAACTACACCAGGTGGTAGAGCTTTAAAGTTTTATTCAACAATAAGACTTGATGTAAGGCGTGGTGAGCAAATAAAAAATGGAGATAATATAATAGGTAATAAGACTAATGTTAAAGTTGTAAAAAATAAAGTGGCTCCACCATTTAAGACTGCAGCAGTTGAAATTATGTATGGTAAGGGAGTATCAAGGGAAGCTGAAATACTTGATTTAGCATCAGATATAGGTATAGTAGATAAAAGTGGTGCATGGTATTCTTATAAGGGAGAAAAGATAGGTCAAGGAAAAGAAAATGCTAAGCAATTTTTAAGGGATAATCCTAAGTTAAAGGACGAAATAGAATTAAAGGTTCGCGAAAGCCATGGCATTTTAAAAAAGGATAAAAAGAAGGAGACTAAGTAGTGCTAATTATGTACTACTTTTTTAAATAGTCATATAAAAGTCACGGAATGAAAAGGAAAAATTCCACGGAATGTTTCATATATGCAAGACTTTTGGGAAAAAATTTGATACAATTATTATGGTGATAAAATGGATAATATAAAAAATAGAATAGATGAATTAATAGAAAAAATTAATAAAGCAAGTTTTGAGTATTATGTTAATGATAATCCCACTATAACGGATCAGGAATATGATGATTATTATAATGAATTATTAAGATTAGAAGAGAAATATCCAGAGCTAAAAAGAGAAGACTCACCAACTATAAGAGTAGGTGGCAAAGTTGTTGATAAATTTGAAAAAGTTACTCATGAAACACCAATGCTTTCATTTGATGATATATTTAATGAAGATGAAATAGTAACTTTTGATGAAAGAATTAGAAAGACATGCCCGGCTGCAACATATACATTAGAACCAAAGATGGATGGGTTATCAGGCTCTTTACTATATGAAAACGGTATTTTAGTTAGAGCAGCAACTAGGGGTGATGGACTTATTGGTGAAAATATTACTCATAATGTTAAAACCATAAAGTCTGTTCCATTAAAGCTTAATAAGCCACTTAACATAGAAGTTAGAGGAGAAATATACATGAGTAAAAGCTCCTTTGAAAAGTGTAATTTAGAAAGAAAAAGAAATGGCGAAAATTTATTTGCTAATCCAAGAAATGCAGCAGCGGGGTCAGTAAGACAATTAGATAGCAAAATAGCTGCTAAAAGAAATTTGGATTTTATGGCATACTTTTTACCTAATCCAGATAAATATGGTATTAAAACTCAAAGTGAATCACTAGATTTTCTAAGGAAGCTAGGATTTGCAACTAACTATAAATTAAATGGGATTGCAAAAGATGTAAAAGACATTATTTCATACATAGATGATTTATCAAATAAAAGAAAATGGCTTCCTTTTGAAATAGATGGTGTTGTATTAAAGGTTAATAGTTTAGATGATGAAGCTAAATTAGGATTTACCCAGAGAGTTCCAAGATGGGGTATAGCCTATAAATTTCCAGCAGAAGAAGTATTAACTACCTTAAAAGAAATAAAATTTACTGTAGGTAGAACAGGCAAGATAACTCCTAATGCTATTTTTGACCCAGTTCATGTTGCAGGCTCTATAGTATCTAAAGCAACCTTACATAATGAAGATTATTGCTTAGATAAAGACATTAGAGTTGGTGATATAATATCGATTAGAAAAGCAGGGGATGTAATACCTGAAGTTGTTTGTGTAAAAAAAGAAAGAAGAAATGGGACAGAAATACCATTTAATATGATTCAAAACTGCCCTATGTGTGGGTCTAATTTAGTTAAAGATGAAGCTAACTATTTTTGTAAAAATCATTTATGTCCAGCAAGAAAGATAGAAGGCTTAATACACTTTGTATCAAGAGATACCATGAACATTGACGGTCTTGGCGAAAGAATAATAGAAGATTTTTATAATATGGGATTTATTAAGACGATACCTGATATATATCTGTTAAAAAATCATAAAGAAGATTTAATAGAACTTGAAGGATTTGGTGAAAAAAGTGTTAGTAACCTCCTTACAAGTATTGAAAACTCTAAGAAAAATTCACTAGAAAAAGTATTATTTGCTTTAGGAATAAGACATGTTGGAAAGAAGACTGCTAAAGTGTTAGCTAGAAAATATAAAAACATGGATGGTATTATTAATGCTGAGCTAGAAGAATTAACTAATATAAATGATGTTGGTGAAATAATAGCTAAAAGTGTTAGAAAGTATTTTGACAATGATAGTAATATTAAGTTAATTAATGAATTAAAAGATTTAGGTATGAATTTTGAATACATATCAACAAGTGTTAATAGTAAGTTAGAGGGTATGACATTTGTACTTACTGGTACACTCCAAAAATATAAGAGAGAAGAATTAACTAAGATGCTAGAAGATTTGGGCGCTAAAGTAACAAGTAGTGTCACTAAAAAAACTTCCGGTGTAATAGTAGGCGATAAACCTGGTAGTAAATACGATAAAGCACTATCACTAAATATTAAAATATATAAAGAAGAAGATATAGAAGATTTGATTAAAGCTTGACAAATTAAATAAAATGAGTAATATATTACCTACATTTTATATTTGTTTGCTTGTACAGGAACAAATTATTGAATTATGTGGGCAAGCTAAAAGGGTTAGTTTGCAAAATTAACCCTTTTTTGATGCTCAACTAAAAATAGGAGGATTTATAGTATGGAAAGATATAGAGAAAACATAATGAATATTAATAAAACAAAATATAGGTATTTCATAGATAATTTATCATTATTTCCAGTTACAACTAATATGATATATACACTTCCAGTACCTAAAGGAATGGAATCTAAGAAAGATGAATTCTTTGATAGAAATTATCCAGATGTTAAAATATCTAACATAAAAATGAATAATATGATAAATAAAGTAGCTAAAGCATTAGTAGCACTTGGCGTAAAAAGAGGAGATATTGTAACTATATGTCAGTCTAATACTCCAGAGACATTTTACATAGACTATGCACTAAGTAAGATAGGTGCTGTGCCAAGTTATATTTATCCAAATATAACTAAAGAAGAAATGGAATACTACATTGATGAACTCGGTTCAAAATATATATTTATATTAGATGATGGTGGTATTAATAAAAATGATGTAGATGGTGTGCCAAATGTAATAAGAAAAAATGTGAAAGCTGTAACTGATGGTACAAAAATTAAGGTAATTTCAGCATCACCTATAGAATCATTTCCGGACTATTTAAAACAATTAGCGGGAAAGCAAATGAAAAATACAGATACTGTAGTAATAGAAAATGAAATTAAATGGAATGATTTTATCAGAAATGGAAAGGATGCAATCGTTTTTGAGGCCCCTTATATACCAAATTCTGTTTGTGCATATGCTCATACGAGTGGTACTTCAAATGTTCCTAAAGCTGTAATGATGTCGAATGAAAACATTAATTGTATACCAAGAAATTATGAAAAAGATGGAATAATATGGGAAAAAGGAAAAACCGCTGTACAAACAATACCTGAATTTGTTTCATATGGGATAACAACTAATCATCTATTCTTTTGCAATAATGTTAAGACAGTAATGATAGCAGAAATGGAACCAAAAAACTTATATGACTTATTTAGAAAATATAAACCTCATTATGCATTTACAACACCATCTCATGCTAGAGAGCTAATAAAGCGTCCTACTGATATGAGTAGAGCTGAAATGATTGTCTTTGGTGGTGATGGATTTGATGATGTCGAGCTTAAAATGAATGATTATATAAAAGAAAATGGTGGTAATTCAGTTGCATACCAGGGATATGGTTCTACTGAAATGAGCGCAGTTACAATGACTAACGCTCCTGGTAGACACAGAATTGGTTCAATCGGAAAATTGTCAGGAGAAACTAGGGCTATTATAATTAACCCTGAAACTAAAGAAATTATAACTGAGCCTAATAAGGCTGGTGAATTATGCCTTACTGGTCCAGGTGTTACATTAGGTTATGCAGGTAATAGTAAAGCTGAAACTGATAAAGTCTTTGTAAAACATAGTGATGGAAAAATATATGTTCATATGGGTGATATGATAAGTAGAGATGAAGACGACTTTTTCTATTATCATGGAAGAATTAAAAACGTAATTACTAGAAAGTCATTTACGTTCTCACCAGATGAAATAGTTAAAGCTATAATGAGACATCCAAGTGTTAAACAATGTATAGTAATACCTAAATATAGTAAGAACGAGGGAGAAACGCCTAGTGCACATATAGTTTTAGAGAACTATGACAACGTATCTCAAACATTATTAGAGATAGAAAAACTAGTAAATGATAATGTTCAAGAATTTCATAGGCCAACAGATTACAAGATAAGAAAAGAAATTCCAAGAACTAAAAATAATAAGAATAATTTAACTGCACTTAAAATAGAGGATTCATCAACTCTTTATGATGGTGTTTTAGATTCTAACATTGAGGTTTCAACAGATGGAATCTATGACTATAATATTGATATCTTGTTTGATGAGGATAAGATAAGTTGTAGTAAAGAAGAACTAGTTAATAAAATATACGAACATATAGTTGAAATATCAAAATATCTTAAATTCAATGTAGGAAAACTAAACATAGATGTTAAGTATGCTAAAATTAGATATGTAGATGACGAAATGTGCAAAAGAAATTCATATGTAAAACACATGTAAAATATATTTAAAAAAACAAACTAAAACTGACACTTGTGATATAATTAAGTTAGAGGAGTTGATTTAATGAATCCAACAATATTCTTTTCAGTTTTTAGTTTGTTTTATTGTGTATTTTTAATTATTACGCTTTATTCTAAAGATGAACAAAAAAGTGCTGAAAGTAAAATGCTTAAAATTCTTACTTTTATTAATTTAGGAAGTTTGATATGTGAAGCAGCTGGTATATTTTTAGGTGGGAATTACCAAAAATATAAACTAATTAATGATATAGCATTAAGACTAATGTTAGTTCTTTATGTATCATGGTACTCTGTGTTTGCTATGTTTGTGCATAATATATCAAAAAGGTATGAAAAGTTTAAAATATCAAATAACAAAATATTTTTTGTAGTAATGGTAGTTTTTATGGCATTAGTTACATTTTTACCAATAGTTTATAATACTAACAAAGATGGAGTAATAATATATTCTTCTGGAATGGCTGTGCAGGTAGTATATTATTATGTTATGTTCTGCGAAGTATTAAGTTTAGTTATGATGTTTAGACATATAAAAGAAGTTAGAATATCTAACTATACTTCATTATTTATGCTTATTATGCTATCTACTTTATCAGCTGCAATTCAGTCTTACTATCCGTCTGTTTTGCTATCTGCATCAACAGAAACTTTAGTACTATATGCAGCGTATATAAATTCTAAAAAGATACAGTTACTTGAAAAAACGGGCATTAACAAAAAATAACCATAGGAGGGTTAACCATGCAGCAAAATGTAAATGATACATTTAGTATATTAGATAAGATAAACATAAGATTTAATGACTTTTTATATACTGCATCAATAGCTAAAGAAGTTGCATCTTCCAAAGGTGGAAACGGCGGAATACTAATTATTGGAATGATAATAGTAATAGTAGGCTTAGTAGGTTATATTTTTAGCAAAAATAAGTAGCAAAGTTGGAATTAAACTTTGCTTTTTAAAAACTAATATAAGGTGATTTTGAAATGAAAAAGAAAATAATTATTATAATAATTGCTGTGTTAATGGCTTTTTCGATAGCTTTATTTGCTCTTTATAGAGAACAAAAAGTAGCAGTATTAGGATATCATGACTTTACTACTAAAAAGCCTACTAGTGGTATGCAAATAAATATGAAAGACTTTAAAAGCCAGATGGATTATTTAAAGAGACATCACTATAATACTATTACACTTAAGCAAATGGAGTGCTTTATTAACAAGACATGCACTATACCTAGAAAGTCCGTTTTAATTACAATAGATGATGGTTATAAATCAAATTATGACCTTGCTTTTCCTATGCTTAAGGAGTATGGATTTAACGCTGTCGTGTTTTATATTGGAGTTAACAGTGATGCTAGTAATGATATTTATATGAATAAGGACATTATTAATGAATCCAAAATAAAGTATCCCAATATAGAATTTGCTTCACATACATATGATTTGCACCATGAAAACGATTATCTGCTAGATTATGATACTATAAATAATGATTTTAATAGGATGAAATCTGTATTAGATACAAAGTATTTTGCATACCCGTATGGCCATGTAAGTAAAGGTATAGAAGATGCTTTAGAAAACAGTAATTATAAGTTAGCTTTTACTTTTGGGCCAAATAGGGAACATAGAAAAGCAAAAAGTAGTGATGATAAGTATCATATACCTAGATTATTTATTTCAGGTGATATGCCTTACTTTAAGTATATACTAAGACTTATTATTCCTTTTTAAAAATAGATTTTTTTCTTTCAATATTAGTCTATAAATGATTATCTAAGTTTTGTCAAATTATAAAATTTATGATATTATAATCACGACAAAAAGAACTGAGTTTCCTCAATT
>CAKPGT010000019.1 GCA_934155185.1 uncultured Bacilli bacterium | reverse complement strand
TCACCCGTAAATTACAGGTTACAATCCTCTAATTAGAAACTATTTATAAACTGTCCAACTTTTGGGGTTCAGTTCACTGAATGCTCTTTTATTCTGCTACTATAAATGATGTTGCAATGCCTCGCGTTTTATGTTTAAATGAACCATTTATAGGATCATTGATGTAACAATAATTGCTAGCACAAGAATTATTATAATTTAAAGCTTCCTTTTTTGGAAGAACCATTACGCTTGAAGTTCCGCCATCTAAGTTTGCTGCATTAATAGCACCATAATTACTCATAATTTCAGTTAGGTCAACCATATCAGCACCCTTAGTTCTAGTCGAATTACTATCAACAACTAAAAGTAATACTATACCATCACTTCTTTGACCAATAGCTGTTCTAGCGGCGTACCCCCAGCCACCATTACCTTTTATAAACGATTTTTTACCATTGACTATTAGGAATGGCCCCCAAGTTACTGCATCTCTAACACCTGCTGCAATGGCTTTTTGCGCAGTTGCTCTCATAAGCACTAAAACATTATCGTTTGTCATTCCGATAATTCCGCCACCTTGAGAGTATGAACCATAAGTGTTATTTGTAACTATTTTTCCATCAGCTATTGTTATACCAGTTGGAGAGCCACCAGTGCTGTTATATCCTGGGTCATAAAAACCACCACCATTAATAGCAAGTAGGGCATTATGATCTTCTGCCATTTTTGTGACATACTGTCCATATCTTCCTAGTGCGGAAGTTACGGCCACTTTAACTAGTGATGGATCATATACTGCCGCTAAATATGCCTTTTGCCCGTTTACCGTTAAGTTTATTATTTTGTATTTAGCTTTTTTATCTCTTTTAAGGATTTGTTCTTCGTATTCATTAGCATATGTCTCTTCTGTGTTTTTATTTGCGTTTATTAAACTTTTATCTGTATCCTCATCAACTTCTTTTATGTAGTTGCTTCCCAATGACTTACTAATTTCTTTATCATTGTAAAACCATTTGCAAAGATATTGATGGTTCATTGTACTCATTGCTGTTGAAATAAGCCAATCTCTAAATCCATTATATGGACCATATAATAGAAAGATAAATACACTACATCCAATTACATATAGTATCATTATAAATGAACATAGAATTTTTAAATATTTCTTGGCTCTGCACATTTTTATTTTTTGATTTTTAACTACGAAAAATCCAACTATCAATAAATAAACAAATAATGGCAGAAGTATATATATAACATAATTTATAGGTATAATAATTAAATTTTTAGAATGAAATGATATAATTGTTAGCACCATTAAAACTGGCACCATTATTAAAGGTATTGTTCTAAAAAATAATTTTTTCTTTTTATCGTCTTTATTCACACTTACACTTCCTAACCCTGATACTTCAGTTATACTTCTATGTATGTTAATTTCATCTAAGACAATTATACATGAATCGATAAAATTTAACAACAAAAAATTTATTTTTTGTGCTATAATGTTTATATGGGGCTGTTATTGGTTTCGACGGTATATGTGAAGCTTTTATTGCAAGTGGAAGGTACGCCTTAAGTACAAACAAAAATAAATAACAACAATAATAATTATGCTTTCGCAGCTTGTGCTGCTTAATTTCTAATAAAGAAAGCGCTTCTTATTAAGTTTTACTCACGGATTTTTTAAGAGGCTCATTTTAGTGAGTTATACTATCTTATTTGTTTAGGGTAAGATAAAGAATTTTACTAAACTCGCTATTTGGTGGGTATGTTAGTTACCTTTATCATTTAGTTAAATTTAATTACTAACTAGACTTGTAGATATAATAGTGAATTGTATATCGGACACGAGTTCGATTCTCGTCAGCTCCACCAAATGAAAACAAACCCTTATTTTGTAGGTTTTTTTAAGTATATAAATTATTTTTGGTCTTGTTTTTGGACTTGGTTTTATCACTGTTTTGATTAATTATTTCAATTAGTTTTTTAGTACCAAAACTAGGCATATGATTTTTAGATAAAGCAATACCAATATATCTTTCCGGTATTTCTTCTTTTGTCTTTATCTCAATTAAAGTGCCATTTTTTATTGCATTTTCAACGTGTTCTTTTGCTACATATCCAATTCCAAAACCAATTTTGGAAAATTCAGCAACTAAAGTATAACTTGCAAGTTCTATAATTGGTTTAAGTATAACGTTGTTTTTTCTTGCAACTTCATCTAGAAATTCTCTAGTATTTGAGCCTTTTGCTTGCAATATTAATGGATAATTGTTCAAGTTCCGTATGGGAATTTTTTTATTTATTAAATGACTATAACTATTATTTGCTACAAAACAATCATGTACTTTTTTGCATTTAATTATTTTTACATCGTTTGAATAACATTTATCATTTATATTTAGTATTAACATATCAATTAATCCATTTTTGATTTTTCCAATTAAATCAGATGTCAACCCAGTTATAATTTGTATATTTATATTAGGATATAGAAAGTGAAATTCCTCCAAATATGGAAGTAAAAATTCCTTAGTTAGAGTAGTACTAGCTCCTATTTTTATACAGCCCGTTTCTAAATTTATTAAATCTGTAAACTTATTTTCTGCGCTAGTAATGCATTCAATTGCTTGCATTATATAGTTATAAAATTCTTTTCCTTCTTCCGTAAGTATAACCCCTTTTTTAGTTCTTATGAATAATTGACCTCCAAGCTGTTCTTCAAGTGTCTTGATGGATTTACTTACAGCTGGTTGTGTTATGTTTAATTCCTTGCTTGCTTTTGTAATATTTCCATTATTAGCAACTACATAAAATATTCTATATAATTCAAAATTTACATTCATAATAACCTCCAGTTATGATAATTATAAAAAATATGCATTTTAATTATATCATCAGTTGTAATACAATACAAGTATGGGAGGAAAATATGATTATAGGTATTTGTGGAAAGTCTGGAAGTGGAAAAAGCACACTTGCAAGACAAATAATGGAGTTAATGAATAATAATAAAATAGTACATCTTGATATAGATAAGGTAGGTCACAAAGTTCTTTTATTTCCAGAAGTAAGGAAAGAATTAATAAATTGCTTTGGGAGTTCTATTGCTATAGAAGGTAATATTGACAGAAAAAAGCTTGGTCAGATAGTCTTTAATTCTAGGAAAGAAATGGATAAGCTAACAGATATTACATGGAAATACATGCAAATAGAAATTGATAATTTCTTAGAGCTTAATAATGATAAAGTAGTTATTTTAGATTGGTTACTACTTACAGTTTCAAAATATTTTGATATGTGCGATATGAAAATATTATTAGATATTCCATATGAGGTTAGGAAACAAAGGGCAATGAAAAGAGACAGTATAACACAGGAAGCATTTGATTTAAGAGAAAATGCAAGTATTAATTTTGATGAAAGTACTTTTGATTATGTATTAAAGACAAATGATAAAGAACAAATTAGAAGAATGGTGAAATCATTATGACAAAAGTTTTATATCCAGGGAGTTTTGACCCAATAACAAAAGGGCGCATGAATTGTCCAGGCTTTTTAGTCAAATATAATAATCAAAAAATATTATTAGACTGTGGTAATGGTATAACAAGACTATTAAAATTTCCAGAGGATTTAAAAGATTTAAGAGTAATTATTACTCACTATCATAAGGATCATTTTGGTGATTTGGGTGCCATACAATACGCATCCTACGTTTATCATAATTTAGGATTAATTGATAAAAAGGTAAAAATATACTTACCGAAAAATGATATAGCTTTTAATAGAACATCGATAATTTTTAATAATGAAAGTTATTCAGATTATTATGATATAAATGGTCACTGCTCATTTTTTACAGATGATTTAAATATAACTTTTGAAGATAATAATTCACATATAATAGAATCATATATGGTAAAATTGCAAAATAATGATTTCAAAATAATTTATACTTCTGACATAGGAACAATAAACTTAAGTAGGTTAGTAGATTTTTGCAAAGACGCAGATTTAATTATTTGTGAAAGCTCTTTTCTACAAAAGCATAATGCTAATAGTAAAACTCATATGACTGCTTATGAGGCCGGCGCTTTAGCAAATAAATGTAATGCACAAAAATTATTGTTAACACATTTTTGGCCTGAAGAAGATAAAAGATTATATTTAGAAGAAGCTAGGCAAATCTTTCAAGATGTAGAAATTGCTAGTGAAGGTAAAAAACTAATATTAAGGAGGTAAAATATATGGGAAAAACAGATTTTGAAATGTATTGTAAAAGAGATGAAAATGAAATTAATGTGGCTCTTAACACATTAAATAAAGTGTATTTTAATGACCTAATTAATTCGTACAAGAATAGTGAAAAGATAATCGATATGCATACTCATACGAATTATTCCGATGGTGAATTATCACCGCAAGAATTAATAAGACTTGCGGTAGATGAAAAAATAGGAACACTTGCTATAACTGATCATGATACTATTGAAGGAATTAAAAAAGTCAATAGAAATGAGAAAATAATTTTAGATAGTGGAATAGAAATTATTAATGGTATTGAATTATCCGCAAAATCAGAAAAAGGAAGAATGCATATTTTAGGTTATGGTATTGATTTAAATAATGAATGCTTAAATAAAAAGATGGAAGATTTAAAGAATAATAGTATAAATTCTGTTTTATCAATAATGGAACAAATTAAAAGAGATTATGGAATTATATTTAATTATGATGATATAAAAAATCTGATTAATGCTAATCATAATTTAGGTCGCCCAGACATAGCAAAATTATGCATTAAGTATGGATATGTTACTACAGTACAAGAAGCATTTGATAAGTACTTAGTTGATGCATATAATAAAACAAACCAAATAAATAAGAAATTACAATATGCAGAATGCCTTGAATTAATATCAAATAGTGGCGGGACTTCTGTGCTTGCACATCCAAAATCATTGGAATTGTCAGAAAAGGAATTTTTAGTATTATTAAAGAATATGATTGATTGTGGATTAAAGGGTATTGAAGTATATCACTCATCTCATACAAAAGAGGAAATGAAATATTATCTAGAAATAGCAAATAAGTACGATTTATTAATAAGTGGCGGTAGTGATTTTCATGGACAAGCTATTAAACCAGATGTCCACCTTGGTAGTGGTAAAAATAATAATATTAAGATTAAAAGTTTATCTTTGCTTGATGAGCTAAAAAGATAGTTTTTAGAACTATCAATTAAAGGTTAAATGAAACGTAAATTAATATTATATAGAGTGTTAATGATTATATGAATAATTTTGTAAAATTTTAAAAATAGCATTGTTTTTTTGAAATTAAGTGCTATAATAGTCGTGCTTTAAAAAAGAAGGGACTATTTAATGAAGAAAGACAAAATTAAGAAGTATGTAGCTGGTGTACTTATTTTAAGTGGTTTTACATATGCTGGTAGTGCTGCTGCAAAATTGGTTGATGCAAATATAAATCATAAAGAGGAAATATGCCCATTAGTGCATATATTGGGTTATGAGCATCAGGTAAATAAAATCAAAGAAGATATTCCAGAGGATGTAGATGTTATTTTTTCTAAGGATAAGGTGCATTTATCAATTCATAAGGTTCGTGATAACGTTCGTTACAAGGATGATTCTGATGAGGTTCAAAATGTTAACACATACGTTGACGATCAAACAATAGAAGGACCTGTTGCTATACTAGGCATTGATGTAGGTGAAGATTCAAATATTGAACCGGATGTTATTAAAACTAACAATAAAGAATATAAGAATTATAGAGTAGTTAATATATTAACTTTTAAGAAGTAACTAAAATATTAGAAAGTATAATTTGCTTTCTTTTATTTTTTTTGACATTTTTTTTATGAAGATAGTGTTACTTTATATATGGAGGGAACATTATGAAAAAGGATAAATATGATAGTGGTTGGTTAAAAATAAGTGATGAAGAAAAAAATAAGGTATATGAATTTTGTGATGAATATATATCATTTTTAAATAGGTCAAAAACAGAAAGGGAAAGTATTCATTATATAAGGGAGACACTCATTAATAATGGATTTAGGGATATAAATACTATAGAAAAATTGGGTAGTGGTGATAAAGTATTTATGATCAATAAAAATAAAAGTATTTATGCTTCAATAATTGGAAATAATCCGTTTTTAATGGGGCTTAATATAATAGGAACTCATATAGATTCACCGAGACTAGATTTAAAACCAAATCCGTTATATGAAGAATATGAACAGGCTTTATTTAAAACACATTATTATGGGGGAATAAAGAAATACCAGTGGACATGCATTCCGTTAAGTATGAGAGGAATAGTTATTAAATCTAATGGTGAAATATTAAATATATGTATAGGAGAAAATGATGATGAACCTATATTTACTATAACAGATTTATTACCACACTTATCAGCAGAGCAGAATAAGAAAAAATTGGAGGAGGCAATTCCAGGTGAAAATCTTAATATTCTTGTTGGAAACATTCCTTTGAGTGATGAGGAAGGCCCTAAGGAAAAGATTTTAAAAATATTAAAGGAAAAATACGGTATTAGTAAGCAAGATTTTATAAGTGCGGAAATTGAGTTTGTTCCTGCGTTTAAAGCTAAAAGTTTGGGCTTTGATGAAAGCATGGTTGCTGGTTATGGGCAAGATGATAGGTCATGCGCATATACGTCTCTTATGGCATTTTTAGATATAGAAAAACCTAGAAACACGTGTATAGCTATTTTTGTTGATAAAGAGGAAATTGGTAGCATGGGAAATACCGGGATGATGTCAAATACTTTTGATTCATTTATAATGAAACTTATTACAATGACCAATAATAAACCACATTTAATGTTTGATATATATGGAAATTCTAAGATGTTATCGGCTGATGTTGGAGCAGCAATAGATCCGATGTATGATGATGCATATGATAAATATAATGCTTCTTATATTAATCATGGTGTTGAATTGAATAAATATACGGGTACAAGGGGTAAGGCGGGTGGATCTGATGCCAATGCAGAGTATGTTGGGTATGTAAGAGACATATTAGAAGAAAATGATATACTTTATCAGATGTCTGAGCTTGGTAAAGTTGATTTAGGTGGTGGCGGTACTATAGCATATATATTAGCTAATAAAGGAGTTGATGTTATAGACTGCGGTATTCCAATTTTATCTATGCATTCGCCATATGAGGTATCTAGCAAGCTAGATGTTTACATGGCATATAAAACATATAAATCTTTTTACAATAATTAAAAAAATAAAGTTACTATTAGAAATCCTATAGTAGCTTTATTTTCAAAAATTATTATTATTGTGTGGTTAAGTTATATTTTACAAACTTTGGTATTCTTTCTTTGACATTATATATTAAGATTTTTGCAAAATATAGTATAATTGTTAAGAGGCGTTTAAAATGAGGAGATTATTAAGAGTTAGTTTTGATATATTTATTTCTTCTTTTACACCAATATTAACTTGGTTTTTACTTAGTATTATTTTAGATAAGAAATTAATAAATGTATTTACTTTAACATATCCATTACAATGTTTGAGTGGGATTATAACTGCTATATTTGGTACAGGGGCTAGCATATGTATTTACAAAGATAACAATAAAAATTCAAGTGATAATGGAATTTTTTATGGCTTATTAATTTCGTCAATGCTCTTTATATATATTTTATTTAATAATGATGGTTATATTAAATTGATGAATATGAGCGTAAATGATTATCGTATATTTTCTATTTATTCAATTATACAGTTATTTAATCAAACAATAGTAATGTTAATTTTAAACAAGTTGCATTATTTAGAGGAAAATAAAAAAGCAAATAGGATTTCGTTATTATTCAATATAAGTTATTTTGTTATTACAATTGTTATATCTTTGATTACTCTTAATCAGCTTCTAGTCATGACATATACTTCAGTTATAATGAGTTTATTTACTTTGATTATATTAATTATTAATATAGAAAAAATAGATTTTAAATTCAGCTTTTATAATGCTTTTAAATATAATTCCGTATCAACGGTTAAAAATATATTGTTTTTTGTAATATATCTATTTGGATTTAAAAATTCTTTTGCTTATGGGGCTAAATATATCGCTGCAATTAACTTGGTAACTTTAGTAACTGATTTACAATGGGATATTGAAACTTCTGTATCTGTAGTGGCTAAAATAGACATATCAAAAAACAAATTTATTTATAAGAAACATTTAAAAAATGCTTTGAGATTAAATGTAATATTAATTTCGTCGGTTATAATAATGTCTTTAATAGGTGTATTTATATATAAACCTAATATGTGTATTTTCTTAATATTTATGGTGTTGCATATCATTGATTATATACTAGCACCATTTACAAATATTAAAATATCATATTTACAATTAGAGTATTCCTCATTTGAAGCCACCTTTAATGAAATAATAGCATTTATTATTAGAACATTTATGTCGTTTATGCCTACACCTTTTTGTACTATAATAGGTCAAATTTGCTCATCTCTATATGAATTTACTTATTCTACAATAAAATTTGGTAAAGTAGGTGTAGATGCGAATAAAAATTGATTTTTAAAATTATTAGAATGAATTATAAAGAACTTTTAAAGCGCACTAATTATGAAAAAATAAAATAATTTGTCTATGTATTACTAAATTAACAAAAAAGAAAACTACTCTCAATTAATTGATGTGAATCCCATTTTGGAGACAACAAATAAAAAAACTAGATTAAAAATCAAGGGCGAACGAAGTGAGTTCATCTAGACCCTTGATTTTTATTATATAATTATAATATTTATTCAAATAAAGTTTATCTTTATTTGTTACTAATTAATAAATTAATCATATATAGAACATCTTCTGCATATTCAACAATATTTGAATCTGGTTCTCCAATAACCGGACATAATCTATTATATAATTAATAATTGTATCCATCATTATTTTTTAAATATTCTATAATAGCTTCCATTTTATATATTATTTCATTGTTATTTATCATTTTTCTTGTATCCTTTCTTCTTATTAATTTTCTTACTCTTTATTCTAGTTGTATTATAAAATTCAATCCATTCTTCAACTAATTGTATATATTCTTCTAAAGATGTGATATTATTGTTATACAAAGTTTCCTTTTTAAGGAGAGAGTGCCAACTCTCAATTGGAGAATCATCTATTGGGGTACCTTTTCTCGCCATAGAAATAGTTATACCATTTGATTCGCAGATAGCTTTGTATTCATAAGATGTATATTGGAACCCTTGATCACTGTGAATGATTAATCCATGTACATCTTTTCTTTTTGATATTGCTTCATTTAAAGTATCCATAACAAATTTGTTGTCATTACGTTTTGATATTTTATAAGCAACAACTTTTCTATCATATAAATCAATTATTGTTGATAAATATGCTCTAGAACCTTTAAATATAAGGTAAGTTACATCTGTATCCCATACTTTATTGGGCGCATCAGTAGTAAAATTCCTATTTAATAAATTGGGTTTAACATTATCTTCAATCCGTTCATTCTTATTTTTCTTTTTTGCCTTTCTTATATATTCAGGCATTAAATTATACTTTTTCATTACTCTTAAAACCTTCTTTCCATTCATTACAACTCCATATTTAATTTTTAAACCTTCCACAATTCTACGATAACCATATGTGCCTTTGGAGTCGTCAAATATTTCTTTAATTATTAAATAATCATAATAATCAGGGTCTTCCTTACTTCGATATTTGTAATAAGTCTTAGGACTTATTTCTAATACAGCACACATATTACATAACTTATAACTATCTCTATATAGATTTATAAAAGTTACTTTCTCTCTCGTTGTGCCTTGAGGAAGGCCGGGTATTTTTTTAGTATTTCAAATCTTTGTTTCCAATCTTCTTTTGTCAAGTCTTTTCTTTGACGACCTTTTTTATTACCTGTAATTTTTTCAGGATGATCAATTTTATATTTCCAAGTTTTAATAGTACTTACTGGTATTCCATATTGTTTAGCCAATTGATATCCACTTGTTTCACCATTACAATATTTCTGAATTATTTCATTTTTTTCTTCTTCAGTATAATTCAAAAAATTTTGACCTTTTGAAGCCATAAGAAAACACCTCCTTTCGGAAGTGTATTCTAGCACAAACTAGTTTTTTTATAAATGTCTACCCTAAAGGGTGCATTTCATTAATTTGAAAGTAGTTTTTATATTATCTCGGAAAGTTCGAGCTTATTATTAATCTGGTGCCGCTTGTAGGAATCGGACCTACAGCTAATCATTACGAGTGATTTGTTTTACCATTAAACTAAAGCGGCGTTTAAAGTTCTTATTTAAAGAACCCATTTTCTACATATTTTGTTTCATTTACTATTATAAATGCATTTTTATCAATACTTTTTATAACATTGCTTAAGCTATTTAAATTACGCTTATCAACTTCGATAAAAAGCATCAATTTATCCGTATTGTCTTTTCCTTTTGCATTCACTTCTGAGACTGCATAGCCATAGTTTCGTATTTTATCTACTTCACCTTTTATATTACTATCAAGTACAACTTGGACTAACACTTTACCCTCAATTAATTTATGAGAAAGTGTAGTTCCTATGAATGTTCCAGCTGCATAACCGCCTGCGTATGAAAGGGCAATCCATATACTGCTTATGTCAGTATTTAATGCTTCTTTTACAACTAAAAACCAGATTATTACATCTATAAAGCCAAATATTGTTGCTACTAGCCTTTTTCCTTTAACAGTTAATACTGTTACAAAAGTAGCTAGTGACACATCAACTATTCTAGCTATAAATATTTTGGTGCACAGTATGAATAATGACATTTGTCCTCCTTTACTAACACCAGATTAATAATAACATAATAATTATGTTTCATCAATAAAAAGTCTTTAAATTGTGTTATAATATCACCGTGGAGGAATTTATGAATAAAAAAATAGACTTAAAAAAAGATGTATATGTATTATTTTTTATAAATATGATAATACTTGCTTCATTGATATTATTTAATGCTATCTTTAATAATATTGGATATCTTCCATGGCTGGTGAAACTTACACTGGTGTTAAATGTATCACTATTATTATTGGGAATAGTTACGAATATTATTCTTATTGTAAAAAATAATGAGCAAAATGTAAAAAGGAATATTAAAATATTTATCATTTTCTTTTTAATATATTTATTATTTAATACTGCTGGAATATATTTTATAAATAAACCATTTAATAGCAAATACTCAAGAATAACTGAACAGTTATCTGGGTATTGTACGGAATATAAGTGCGATAAATATGAAACCATAAAAAAAGGGTCATATAAGACATTTATTTTAAAGAAAAAATACTATGATTATAATAATAATGAGAATGATATAGAAATTGAGGTTAAATATTCATACGAAAAAATATTGGAAGTTACATCTACTATATATTCAGAAAATGAATCATTCTCTGAAGAACTAATAGCTGATGAATTAAATGCATTCTATTCAAAGTTTAATTATAATGTGCTAAGCTCTAAAATAAAAGAGGTTTTTAATAATAGGTTTTCTAAAGAAGTATCATATGATAACTCCATTTATAAAGTTACTGAGGTTTACAAAGACAAACAACTATATAAACTAAAAACAACAATAATAGTAAAATTTAAAAACTAGTTATTGTTTTTTTTATATAAATTTGGTAATATTAAAAGTAGAATAGGGGTGTGTAAAATGTGTGAAATTTTGATATCAAACACTACGTTTATGATAGCAATTGCAATTTTTGTATTGTGCATTCTAATAGGTTTTCTTGGTGATATGCATATGAGAAAGTCTGGAAAGACAGGTTCATTTTTAAAAAAGCAAAAACCGCAAGAATATACTGTAAATGAAAATAGTGTTAATAAAGATGAAAGTACTGTTAGTAACACGCAAACTATCAATACTGATGCAGATGGGTTAATAGATTTTGATTCACAGGCTATTTTTGATAAAGGTTCAGTACAATCAGAAAATCCTGAGGCAATTTCTAATACTACTATGCAAAATAATACTTATCAGCAAAATAATGAAATGTCTGAACCCGTTAGTCAAGTACCGAATGCAGCTTCCAACCAGTTTATGAATCAAACACGAATTCAAAACGGGATGCAGTTTCAAAATAATCCAAATTTTGAAAATCCTAATCATATGCAAAATGTTATGCAAAACCAGATGGTTCAAAATCAGGGATTAGGGCAGGAAGTAAATCAAGTAGAGAATTTTCCTTCACAGCAAAATATGAATAATTTTCAAAATAATGCACTACCATTTAATAATAATCAAGCTGTAACTAATGCTCAGGTTGGATATAATGGACAAGTATTGAATAATAATCCTCAGAACATTAATAGTCCTGTTCCATTTGATGGTAATTTACAAAATGAAGATCAAATAAATAACATGTTTTAAAAAGGCTCTATAAAGAGCTTTTTGTTTGATACAAAAGGGAAAATAGTGACAGTTATAATTAATTTCGTTTTCTATGTTTCCTTAATTTTTAAAATTTAGTTAAAATTATTCCTCAATTGTGATATAATTTTGATATAATAAATAAATGCAAAAAAAGAATGATTTAGGAGGATATATGACATTAGATAATTTATTAACTATAGTTAAGAACATAATAGATATAGTGATTGTGTGGGCGGGGCTTTACTTTATTTTAAAAAGTATAAAAAATAATGTTAAGTTTACCATGCTATTTAAAGGTATAATAATAATAACTGTAATAAAGATAGTAAGCGATTTATTTGATTTGACTACTATTGGTTTATTATTAGAATACGTAATAATGTGGGGACCACTTGCATTAATAATTATTTTCCAACCAGAAATAAGATCGGTATTAGAACAACTTGGACGTTCACAATTACTTGGCAGACACAAGGTTCTTACTATTTCAGAAAGGGAAAGAATTGTGTATGAAATAGGACAATCATTAGAATATTTAAAAAAGCATAGAATAGGAGCACTTATAGTAATTGAAAGAGATAATTCACTTTCTGAATATATAGAAAGATCAAAAAAATTGTATGCCGAAATATCAAACGAGTTACTTGATGCAATATTTTTCCCAGATAATCCTTTGCATGATGGTGGTGTAATAATTCAAGGTGATAAAATAACGAGTGCCGGAGCAATATTTCCAACTACAGTAGAAATGAAGTTTAGCAAACGCCTGGGCACAAGGCATAGGGCAGCTATTGGTATAAGTGAGGAATCAGATGCTATTGCTATAATTGTGTCAGAGGAAACAGGCCGAATTTCTATTGCTATAAATGGAGATCTAAATTATAACTTATCGTTAGATGAGGCTAAAATGATGATTTTAGATGAGCTAAAGCCAAAGAAAACAGCTGAATTTGATTACGAATCTGATGAAAGTGGTGATAAAGATGAGTAAGCTATTTAAGGCAATTGGTAAAGTTTTCAAAAGACTTTCTAATTTTATAGATAAAAAAATAGTACTTCCAATAACAAAGTTTTTTGTTGCTATTTCTAATAGATTTAAAGGAAATGGTAGAAATTTTGAAAGAATTATAACTAGAAAACCGGGTTTAATAATAGTGTCACTTCTCATTGCACTTGGGGCATTTTTCATAGCAGATACTAGGTCTACTTCATTAATTGAGACATCTGCCGAGGTTTTATACGACCAACCTATTTCTGCAACATATAATGAAGAAGCTTATGTTGTTGAAGGACTTCCTAATACTGTTGATATTACATTGATTGGTAGAAAAGCTGACATTTATTTAGCAAAGCAGTTACCTACAAATGATATTACTGTCGATCTTACCGGTCTAAAACCAGGTGTTCATAAGGTAAATCTAAAATATAAGAAAGCATTAAGTTCGGTTGAATATAAGCTTGACCCATCGGTTGCAACAATTGTTATATATGAAAAAGTATCTGAAGAAAAAGAGATTAATTATGAGGTTATAAACAAAAGCAAAATTGATTCAAAACTAATGGTTGAGGATGTTTCGCTAAGTACTGAGAAGGTTTATGTAAAAGGAAATGAGGCACTACTAAAAGAAGTTGCTAGTGTAAAGGCTCTTATAGACCTTAAGAATTTAATTGATCCGCAAGTTGGTGAACAAAAATTGAAAGATGTTACACTTGTTGCATATGATAGTAATGGCAAGAAAGTGGATGCCGAAATTGTTCCTTCAAAAATTACAGCAACTGTTAAAATAACTTCACCACAAAAAGAAGTGCCAGTTAGGGTTGTTCCTAAGAATTATAATGATATAGTCTTTGGTAAAGCTATAAGTAATATAACTACAGATATTAGTAAAGTAACTATATATGGTGAATCAAGTAAATTAGATAAGATATCATATATTCCAGTATATGTTGATGTTGGAGACTTAAAAGAAAATAAAAAATATTCAATAACACTTGAAAAACCATCTGGTGTAAGGGCAGTAAGTGAAAACTCTGTTACTGTTAGTGTTGAACTTGGTGATGAGGCTACTAAGGAAATTAAGGATTTATATTTAAAATATGAAAATCTTGGCGATGGCCTTGTTGTACAAGCTGCTGATGAAAACAGTACTAAGGTAAACGTTAGTGTTAAAGGTGTTCAGAGTGTATTGTCAGAGCTAGATCCTACAACGATAATAGCTTACGTTAACTTAAAAGGTTTAGGCGTTGGAAGACATGAAATACCTGTGGAAGTTAAGGGCTCTGATTTAAGAGTTAAATATGCCCCTAAAACTACTAAAGTAACGCTAATAATTACAGCAGAAAAAAAGTAGAATTGTATTGACAAATGTACCAATTTAAAGTAGAATTTAAATTGGTACATTTTATAACCCACATAAATTTGTATTGGGAACACAAATTTATAAAGGAAAGGAAATTAAAGATGACAACATTTATGGCAAATGCCGCAAACATTGAGCGTAAATGGTATGTTATTGATGCTAAAGGAAAACCACTTGGTAGAGTAGCTGCTAAAGCTGCTGTTATGCTAAGAGGAAAACATAAGGCAACTTATACACCTCATGTTGATTGCGGAGATAACATTATTATCATTAACGCCAAGGAAGTAACGTTAACTGGAAACAAGTTAGATCAAAAAATTTATTACAATCATAGTGGATATACTGGTGGTTTAAGACAAAGAACTGCAAAAGTAATGCGTGAAAATTATCCAGTAGAAATGGTAGAAAGAGCTGTTAAGGGTATGCTTCCTAAGGGAAGATTAGGACGTCTAATGTATAAAAAATTATATGTTTATGAAGGTTCTGATTACAAACAAAAAGCTCAAAAACCAGAATTAATAGAATTATAAGGAGGAAAATAAATGGCAAAAACATTCGTTGGAACAGGTCGTCGTAAACGCTCTATAGCACGTGTTAGAATGACTTCAGGAAAAGGAAAAATTACCATTAATGGTAGGGATGTTAATGAATATCTTCCTTTTAAGACATTAGTTATGGATTTAACTCAACCACTTGATGTAACTAAAACTCGTGATAAGTTTGATATAGATGTTACTGTAAACGGTGGTGGCTTTTCTGGACAAACAGGAGCTATACGTTTAGGCATTACTAGAGCTTTATTACAATATGATCAAAACACTGATCCTAGTTCTGATTCTTCATTTAGAAAGATTTTAAAACAAGCAGGTTTTATTACAAGAGATGCAAGAATTAAAGAGCGTAAGAAGTACGGTTTAAAGAAAGCACGTCGTGCTCCACAATTTAGTAAACGTTAGTATAAAAAGTGCATTAATTTGTACTTTTTTTGATGTTAAAAAAAATATATTATGATATAATTTAAAATAGGTGATGTTGCTTGAGAAAAAAAGAATTTAAAACCTTAGAAGAGCAAATAGACATTTTAAGGGATAAGGGGTTAGTTATTAATGATGTTGATAAAGCAGAAAATTTGCTTTTAAGAGAAAACTATTTTTTTATCAACGGATATCGTCATATATTTATTAAAAGTAATAAAGATAAAACCTTTATAAAAGGAACTACTTTTGAAGAATTATATGCCGTTTTTCAGTTTGATAGAAACTTTCGAAATATATTATTTAAGAATTTACTTATTGTTGAGAATAATTTAAAGTCAATAATGTCATATAGATTATCTAAACGTTATGGTATAAAAGAGAAGGATTATTTAAAAGCTTCTAATTTTTCACAAGATATAAAAATGGTTAGACAAGTAAATGATGTTTTAAATAAGATTAAGAGGCAAATTCGTATAAATGGAAGACAACATAGTGCAACACTGCACTATTTAAGTAATTATGGATATGTTCCTTTATGGATATTAGTGAAGCTTTTGTCATTTGGTATGATTAATGAATTATATTCTATATTAAAACCTGATGATAAATTATCTATTGCTGAATATTATAATTTAGATGTTGAAACTTTGGGAACTTATATCGCACTTCTTTCTAATTATAGAAACTTATGTGCACATGAAGATATAGTTTATGAACATAGAACCCAGAAAATGATATCTGATACTATATATCATCATGAACTTAATATACCTGTTATGAATGATGAATATATATATGGGAAAAATGATATATTTGCAGTTATTATTATGCTTAAGTATATGTTAGATGAGGGAAATTTTACTGATATGGTTAATGAAATTGAATATGAATTGAGCCTTTTAGATGGAAGAGTAGATGTTATACCTCAGTCTAAAATTCTTGATAGAATGGGTTTCCCCGAAAACTGGAGCGAAATATCAAAACTTTAATTTTATTTAATAATAGGAGATATTATGAATTTAGGTTATTATTTTATATTATTTTTAATTTATTCTTTTATAGGATGGACAATTGAGGTATGTTTTACATATGCTAGGGGGCATATATTAGTTAATAGAGGATTCTTAATCGGACCGTATTGCCCAATATACGGCTTTGGTTGTATTTTAATGATGTTTCTTTTGGACAAATACTTAGATGACCCGATTGTATTATTTGTGATGGCTATGGTAATATGTTCTATTTTGGAGTATTTAACCAGCTATTTTATGGAGAAATTGTTTAAGGCTAGATGGTGGGATTATAGTGACAGAAAATTCAATATAAATGGTAGAATATGTCTTGAAACACTTATACCATTTGGACTGTTAGGATGTTTTCTTATGTATGTATTAAATCCCTTTATAAGTGGATTGGTACTAAGAATGTCTGAAAGTATGATTAATGCCATGGCAACACTGCTATTTATATTATTTTTGATTGATAATATAGTGTCATATTCTGTTATTACAAAAATACATTTATCAACAAGAAAAATAGTTATGGATAACACAGAGGAAATTACTAAAAAGGTAAGGGAGTATATTACTAATTATTCAAAATTTGGTAAACGTTTAATGAAATCATTTCCCGATCTTAAGGTGCTTAAAGAAAAATATTATAAGATAAGTAAAAAAAATAAGAAGTAATTTGACTAGAAGCATGCATGGTATTAAATAAGTATACACCTGTATCACATTTATAGGTATTAAACATACAATACTTTGAAGGAGTGATAATATGGTTATAGTAGATGCAGGACATGGTGGAACAGATCCAGGTTCTTCAAGCGGAGATATAATAGAAAAGGACTATACTTTAAAGATTGCTAATTATATGTATAACAGGTTTAAGGATTTGGGAATACCTACCGTTATAACTAGAACAGAGGATACTACTTTAAATCCAACTGATCGTATAAATACGATTAGGCCAAATATTACTAGTAGTGATGATATAGTTATATCTAATCACTTAAATGCAGGAGGTGGCGATGGTCATTGTGTAACAAAGTATGTATAACAATTAAAGCCAAATAAATTTAGAAAGAAATGGAGAAATGTTATGAATATTAGTTACACTAAGAACGGT
>CAKPGT010000018.1 GCA_934155185.1 uncultured Bacilli bacterium | reverse complement strand
AAGTACCTGCAATTAGGAACTTTCTTCTATACATTCAAATTTTGGACTTATATGGATTTTACTTTTTTAATTAACCAAAAACAGGAGGTGGTACTATGGAAGTACAAAAAGTTCAAAGAACAACACTAACGATGAAAGAAGCATCAGAGTATTTAGGCATTTCATATTGGTTAATTAATCAACTGGTAAGAAAAAAACAAATTCCATATTGTAAAGTTGGTGGAAAATATTTATTTAGAGTACAAGCACTAGATGAATATTTAAAAAACATGGAATTACAATCTATGAATTAAATTTTAAAGAAAGAGAGGAAAGGAGGAAATGCATAAAATACAATGGTTAAAAATTGATGTAAATTTATTTGCAAATAGGAAAATTCAAATATTACTGAAAGAGCCTGATGGAGATACATATATTAGAGTATGGCTTCAATTATTAATTTTAGCTATGGAATGTAATAAAGAAGGAAAATTATTAATAACTGATAATAAAACAATGACAATAGAATATTTTTCGAAGATTATGGGAAAGTCTGAAGAAAAAATGCAAGAAATTATTAAGAAATTTTTAGAATTAGATATGATTACTTTAGATAGCAATGTGTACAAAATAAAAAACTGGAATGAATATCAAAGTATTGAAACTTATGAAAAATACAAGGAACAAGCTAGATTAAGGCAACAAAAATATCGTGAAAAAAAGAAAAGTGAAAATGAAAAAAGTGATGTTACAGTAACGTTATGTAACGGAGAAGAAAAAAAGAATAAAGAAATAAGAATTAAGAATAAAGAAGATAAGAAAAAAGAAATAAGAAAGGAAGAAGAGAACACAAATGGATTTAGAAAATATGAAATATAATTCTAAAGACAAGATTTTCCACAATAAATGTAAATTCTGTGGAAAAGATTTAAAACCAATAGGTTTAGATTATTTATATGCAAATATGCCTTTAACTTCAATAGAGTATGAAAGATGTGATTGTAAAAAGTCAAAGGCTTATTGGAATGAAATAGATTTAAAAGAAGAAATACAAAAGAAAAGGAAACATTTTGAACAAATGATTAGGCAATTCTATATACAAAATTATATTAGTAACCGAATAGAAGATTATCAATTGGAAAATTTTATAATAACAGAAAATAATGAAAAAGAAGTAAAAATTGCAAAAGATTTTACACAAAAATGTATAAATAAAAATCAAAAAAATGGACTTATTATTACTGGAAAGTCAGGAACAGGGAAAACACATTTAGCAACAGCTATTTTAAATAAACTAACTGAAAAAGATATGCTAGTTTTAATGGGAAGACTAATTTTATTGCTGGATGTAATTAAAGATACTTTTAAAGATTTTTCGAGTAAAGAAAAAGACATAATTGAATTATATTCTAAGGTTGATATGCTTATAATTGATGATTTAGGAACAGAAAGAATTAGTAGCTGGGCATTAGAAAAATTATATACAATTATAGAAAATAGAAATGAAAATAAATTACCAATTATAGTAACAACTAGATTTGATAAAGAGAGCTTATTAGATAGATTTTATCAAAGTGAAGATGAAGAATTAGCTGAAGATGTTATTGAAAAGTTATATCAATTTTGCTATGGAATTGAACTAAAAAAATATGATGAAAATGAAAAGAAAAAAGTTAGTATAAGCGACTAAACTAAATACTAACTTAATCCAAAAACTAATATAATTATAAAATATTTATACATAAAAGTAAAGCAAAAAAGTTCATGTTTTTAATTTAGAAATTTGAGCTTTTTTGCAATTATTTAAAATAAAAATAAGAGATTTTTTATAAAAAATTATCCCTCGGAGAGCAAAAAGGGTATTAGGGCATTTTGCCCTAAACAGCGAAAAGGGTGTCAAAACACCACGCTGGCGAATATTGGGCATAAAAAAATGCCACCTATATTCGAGCAAAATAAATTTTGCTAATTCTTAATGTTTCGTAAACTAGCATTAATAAATTTTTATAGCAAGGAAGTGATGAAAATGTGGAGAGATTCAGAACAAATTTTAGATAGTGTTTTTTTTATCATATGATAAAATTTTAAAAAGATTAAAGTTATTAGGAACAACAACTAAACATGGTAAAGAAGTAAAGCATGTAGATTTAAGAAAAGCTGTAGATGTTATGTTAAAAAAACATCCAACTTGCAGATGGAGAAGTGAAAAAATAAGAAGTAGAAAATATTTTATTTTAGTAGAAGGGTATTACTGGATAAAATTTGTGTATTTTGAGAAAGAAAAATCTTTAATAGATGCTGATGTAGAATTTTTTGAAACCAGAATTAAATTGTATGAAGATTTTTTGGAAGTAGAACGCAATAAAAATTGGTGGAATGAAGATATGGATATAAAACAATTAGAAAACTATTTTAATAGAGCAGAATCTAGTATAAGAAAAGCAATTAAGAAAATGTGTGATAAGGGATTTAGTAATTATAAATATTTAGATAATAATAAAGTTATTATTTCAAGAAAAGGAGTTGAATGGATTTGTAAAAATGTTTTTAAGCAAAAGTATTTAGAATTATTAGAAAAATATAAAATGGAGTTAACGGAGTTGTATATTAAAGCAGGTTATCCATATGATCATTTTTTTCATAGAAATTAATTGTAAATATTTACAATTATTTGTTGAGAAAATTGTCATTTTATGATATAAAATATACTAGAGTTATTATAAAATTTAGGAGTGAATAAAATGGCAAATAAATTAGAGTTAACATGGGTGGGGAAAAACGAGAAAATAAATATAGAACCAAGAATATTAATAGAAGATAAAAGTAAATCCTATGGAGATAATTCAGGAAATGTATTAATTCATGGAGATAATTTATTAGCACTTAAGGCATTAGAAAATAATTATACTAATAAAATTAAATGTATATATATAGATCCACCATATAATACAGGGAGTGCATTTGAACATTATGATGATAATATAGAACATTCAATATGGCTTAATTTAATGAAAAAAAGAATAGATATATTTAAAAAACTATTAAGTGATGATGGGGCAATATGTATACAAATTGATGCTGTTGAAATGGCATATTTAAAAGTAATAATGGACGAAATATTTGGACGAAATAATTTTATAAATATTATTTCTGTAAAAACAAAAATAGCAGGAGTAAGTGGAAGTAATCTAGGGAAAAGTTTGCAAGATAATATAGAATATATATTGTTCTATGCAAAAGATATTAGTAAATTTAATATAAATGTTGTTCCACAAAAAAAACAGGAATTAATGTCATATATAGATTCTTATAAAGAACAAGGAAAAAGTTGGAAGTATACTTCCGTTTTGAGAAAAATAGATGAAGGAAAATTTGTTAAAGAATTTAAAGCAGGAAATGGAGACACAATAAAATTGTTTAAGCATGAAGAAGTAGAAGTTTGCTCTATAAATCAGTTAGCAAATGAATTATATAATGGAGATATTAAAAAAGCATACTATGATAATATAGATAAAATCTTTAGAACAACTAATGCGCAGACTTCAATTAGGACAAAGGTGATTGAAGAAACTAAAGAATATAATAATGGAAATGGTTTTTTTAGTATAGAATATGTTCCAATAAAGGGAAAAAATGCAGGAAGAATGATTAGATCTTTATACAAAGATAATAATTTAATTGCTTGGTTAAGAGATGTTGTTAATATTGGTGAAAAAGAAATATACAAATTAGATAATATGGGAAATTTGTGGGATGATATTCAATATAATAATCTTACCAAAGAAGGAAATGTTCAATTCCCAAACGGAAAAAAACCAGAAGAATTAGTAAAAAGGATTATAAAGATGACAACAAACAAGAATGATATAGTTCTTGATTCTTTCTTAGGAAGTGGAACAACTTGTGCAGTGGCACAAAAAATGGAAAGAAGATGGATTGGAATTGAAATGGGAGAACATTGTTATTCTCATTGTAAAGTTAGACTTGATAGAATAATAGAAGGAGAAGACTTAGGAGGAATAACTACAGAAGAAAATTGGAAAGGCGGTGGAGGATATAAATTCTATGAATTAGCTCCTTCGCTAATAAACATTGATTCATTTGGAGAACCTGTTATAAATAAAGAATATAATGCAGAAATGTTAGCTGCCGCAGTTGCGTTACATGAAGGATTTAAATATAATCCTTCATATGAAAAATTTTGGAAACAATCTGTTGGTAATGAAAATAGTTATTTATATGTAACTACAAAATTTGTAACTAAAAATGATATAAATAAAATAAAAGAAGAAATGAATGATGCAGAATATCTTGTGATTGCATGTACAGCATATGATAAAGAAATAGATGGGTTATATAAAAATATAAAAATAAAGAAAATTCCAGAGATGTTATTATCTAAATGTGAATTTGGAAAAGACAATTATAATTTAAATATAATAAATCCACCTGAATATGAGGAGGAATGTGAAGATGATGAATAATATGAATTTTATGCAATATACAACTGATTATATTTCAGGAGTAATGTCATTAAGAAATCCTCAAGAAAAATCGTTAAAAATACTAGAAGATATAATTAATGATACCAATTTAATGAATAATGAAGATATAGAAGAAATATTAAATATAATACATAGTAAGTATCCAATATGCACGGATTTTGAAAGAAAATTCATTTCTTTAACATTTGCCTTAGCAACAGGCGTTGGAAAAACTAGACTAATGGGAGCATTTATAACATATTTATATACTAATTATGGCATAAAAAATTTTCTTGTAGTAGCACCAGGAACAACAATATACGAGAAGCTTAAAGCAGATTTAGGTAATCCAGATAATCCTAAATATGTATTTAAAGGATTAGGATGTTTTAGTAATCCACCAAAAGTAATTGCTGATGATGATTATGCAAATAAGAATATATCTTTATTTGACTCAGAAGTGAATATATATGTTTATAATATTGGAAAATTTGATAAAGATAAAACAAAAATGAAAGCATTTAATGAAGTTTTAGGTATGTCTTTTTATGATAAACTTGCAAAGATGAAAGATCTAGTTATAATTATGGATGAATCTCATCACTATAGAGCTGATAAAGGAATGACGGCATTAAATGAATTGAAGCCTGTACTAGGATTAGAGTTAACAGCAACACCAATAGTGAATATAAAAAATAAACAAGTACCATTTAAAAATGTTGTATATGAATATCCACTATCAGAAGCTATAAAAGATGGATATACAAGAGTACCGTTTGCAGTTACAAGGACAGATATAGATTTTTATCATTTTGGAGATGAGCAATTAGACAAGTTAATGCTAAATGATGGAATAAAATGTCATGAGATGATAAAAAATAAGCTTGCATCTTATTCAAAAGTAAATAACAAAACACTAATCAAACCATTTATGCTTGTAGTGTGCAAAGATACCAATCACGCAAAGATAATAGAAGAATATATAAAATCTGATGAATTTAGAAATGGAAAATATAAATATAAGACAATAAAAATAGAATCAAAAATGTCAGGTGTCGAAACAGAAGCAAATACTAAATTATTGCTAGAAGTAGAAAGAGTAGATAATCCGGTAGAAATAGTAATACATGTTAACATGTTAAAAGAAGGATGGGATGTTAATAATTTGTATACTATTGTTCCACTAAGGACTGCAAGTTCAAAAATATTGAGAGAACAAATGGTAGGTAGAGGTTTAAGATTGCCATATGGAGAAAGAACTGGAGACAAGGAAATTGATAGCGTAATGCTAACAGCACACGATAAATTTCAAGAGATACTTGATGAAGCACAAAAGGGAAATTCAATATTTAAATTAGGAAATGTTATTAAAGTGGAAGAAGTTGAAGATGAAAAATTTACTTATACACAATTAGCTTTAGACTTGACAGAAGAACAAGATGAATTAAGAGGATTGTTACAAGTAAGAGAGGATGATGAAAAATATACTTTTTCTAATAGTATTAATGAACTTGTTAAGGATAAAATTACAGAGTATGTATATAATAATGAAAATAAAATGACAGAAGAAAGTAGAAATACAATAAAAAAACAAATAGAAGAAGAAATAAAAAATAATGAAGATTTAGGCAGAATTTTTGAAGAAAACAGAAATCCTATAGAAAGCTGGATGAATAAAGCTATAGAAAAAGCAGAAAAAGAATCAAACAATCAATTTATTTTAATACCAAAAATAAAAACTGAGAGAGAAGAAGGAGAGTATTATTTTGATGACTTTGATCTAGATACATCAAAATTTAATCAAAAACCTATTGACAATAAGTTATTGTTACAGAATTTAATTGATGCTTCAGAAGTGGAAATTATGGAGGGCGGATATATTAATTTTGATGCTGTTAGCCCAGAAAAAACTATTCTAGAAGAATTGAGAAATAAATCAGAAATAGATTATGAAAAAACATCAGAGTTGTTATATAAGCTTATAAGTCAATCTATTAATAAATTCAGAAAAGAATTTAACAATGAGCAAGTTAAAAATATAGTGATGATGTATAAAAAAGAATTAGCAACTGAAATATATAATCAAATGCTAAAGCATTTTGTACGCAATGAAGGAATAATAAAAGAAGAAGTATTTGCTGAAAAACCTATTAATTATCAATCTAACTATACATATAATATAAAAAAGAATCTATTTGATAATTATGATTCTGATAGAGATGGAAGAATAACTTCAATATTATTTGATGGGATAAAAAGAGCTGTGTTTGATACCGCTAAGTTTGATAGTGTGCCTGAATTACAACTTGCAAAAATAGTAGAAAGAGAAACTAATTTCGTAGAAAAATGGTTAAGACCATCACCTATAGACTTTAATATAACATATAATGATGGAAAGAGTTATGAACCTGATTTTGTAATAGAAACTGCAAAAATTATTTATTTAGTCGAAGTAAAAGGTGATGATAAGCTAAATGATCCAGATGTACTTGCTAAAAAACAGAAATCTATAGAATATTGTAAATTAGTTTCTAAATGGGCAGAAGAAACTGGAAATAAAAAATGGATACATGTATTTATACCTGCAAGCAAAATATCATCAAGATCAACATTCAAATATTTGTCAGAATATTATGCTGTAGAATAAAGAATTAATACAATATTTATAGCATTCAAAAATTTTTAATAAAGGGGACAAGTTATGATTTTAAAAGCAAATAAAGAATTAAAACAAATGGATTTTAAAAATGAAAAAGAATTACAAAATTTTTTCGAAAATAACATTGAAGCAATATTAGGATATAAATTTATAGATACAGAATTTGTAGTAGGTGATTTTAGAATTGATTCTTTAGCTTTTGATGAAGAATCTAAATCATTTAGAATAATTGAATATAAAAATGTTAAAAATCATTCTTTAGTTGACCAAGGTTATACATATTTAAAATTGATGCTAGAGAGAAAAGCAGACTTTGTTCTTCAATACAACATAAAAACTAATTCATCGCTAACTACTCAAGATATAGATTGGAGCCAATCAAGAATTATATTTGTTTCACCAATATATACAGCATATCAATTAAATGCTACAGACTTCAAAAATATACCAGTAGATTTAGTTAAAGTAACGAGATATGAAGATGATATTATCGAAATTGATTTTATAAAAAAGACAAGCAATGTTAAAGTGCAAGATATTCAAATGGAATCTATACAAAACGATGTTAATAAAGAAATAATTGTATATACTGAGGAAGATCATTTATCTAAAGTTTCGGACAATATAAAAAGAGTATATGAAGAATTAAAAACTAGAATATTAGAATTAGATGATATAGATGTGGAAGCAAAGAAATTATACATAGCATTCAAAGGAATTAGAAATATCGCAGATATAGAGCTTCATAAGAATAAATTAAAAATATACATTAATATGAAAAGAGGCTCCCTAAATGATCCTCTAAAACTTACAAAAGACATTAGTGGAATTGGTCATTGGGGAAATGGAGATTATTGTATTATAATAGATAAAAAGGATGATATTGATAATGTAATTCCATTGATTAAGCAGTCTTTAAAAGTAAATAAAAAATAAATGATTGGTGAATAATTATGAAAATAAAATGTTTGATTTGTGGAGATATAATCGACTCAAAGTATAGACATAATTTAGTAAGTTGTAAATGTGAAAATTGTTATATTGATGGAGGTAATGATTACTGTCATTTTGGAGGAAAAGACTTTAATAAAATTCTTTTGATTTTTAATGATAGTACAGAAATTATTGCAAGTAAAAATAATATTAGCGATAAAATATAAAAGTGATGAACATATTAGAATACTAATAAAAAACATGTGAATAAATAGGTGAAAATATGGAAGAAAATTATAGAGACTTGTGCCAAGTTTTTACGCCGAATGAAAATGTTAAAGAACTATTAGATTGGTGTGATTATAAAGATGATTTATATGGAAAAAAAATCATTGAAAATTCTTGTGGTGATGGAAGCATATTAAAAGAAGTTGTAAAGAGATATATTGAAAATTGCTTAAAAAAGGGAATATCAAAATCAAAAATAGAAAAAGGACTATCTGAAGATATATATGCAATAGAATATGATGAGCCACAATACAAAAAGTGTATAAAAAACTTGGACAGAATAGTAAAAGAATACCAATTAAAGAAAGTTATGTGGAAAAATATAAAAAATGAAGATGCATTATCAAATTTATTTGAGGAAAAATTTGACTATGTAGTGGGAAACCCACCATATATTAAGTATAAAGCATTATCATTAGGGGATAGAGAATATATTAGGAAAAATTTTGAAACTTGTAAAAAAGGAAAATTTGATTATTGTTATGCTTTTATTGAAAGTAGTATAAAATCATTGAAAAATAATGGGAAAATGGCATATTTGATTCCTAGTAGTATATTCAAAAATGTTTTTGCAAATGATTTAAGAAAGTTTATAAAACCGCACATTACAAAAATATACGATTATACAATTATGCAATTATTTGATAAATCTACTAATGATAAAGGAACAGATAGATTAGTATCTTCTGTAATTATGATAATAGAAAAGAATAGTAATAACAATAATATTGAATATATTGATGTTAACAAAAAAGAAACAATAACTATTCAAAAGGATAAATTAGAAGATAAATGGGTTTTTAGAAATAAAATTAGCAATAATAAGAATAAGAAAAGATTTGGAGATTATTTTTACGCTTCCAATACAATTGCAACATTATGCAATAATGCATATGTTATAAAAGAATATACACAAGATAGGAAATATATATATCCTAAAACAGGGGGTATGATTGAAAAAAAGGTTACCAAAGACACAATAAGCCCAAAAACATTTAATAAAACTCAGATAGAAAAAATAATATTTCCATATTATTACAATAGAAAGAATGAATTAGTAAGATATGATACAAGTGAATTTGAAGAAAGATTTAAAGGTGCTTGTGAGTATTTAAGAGAGTTTAAGGAAGAATTAGAAAATAGAAAGTCAGATAAAAATGCTAAATGGTTTGAATATGGGAGAAGTCAAGCACTAAAAAATAGTAATCAAGAAAAATTGCTATTATCTACAGTAATTACAAATGAGGTAAAAACAAAAATTCTACCTAAAAATAATGTACCATATTCAGGTATATATATTATACCGATAAAGGATAAAACATTAGAAGAAGCTGATAAGATACTAAAGAGTAAAGAATTCTTTAATTATATTGAAGGAAAAGGAATAAATGCAAGTGGAAAATCATTGAGAATAACATCAAAAGATATTAATGAATATATGTTTTAAATAAGGAGAATTATATGGAAGAGTTGGAATTTAGAGTTAGTGCAAAGACAGCTAAACTTATAGGAAGAGAAAATATTTCTGCGGTAGATGGAGCCATAATTGAGTTAGTTAAGAATGCATATGATGCTGATGCAGAATGTGTATACATAAAATATAATATGCCATTTCCTAATATATTAAAAAATACAACATATACATATTTAGAACATTATTTAAATAAAGAAGAGTTAAAATATGTATTAAAATTTTATGATGCTGAGAGTAAAGAAAGTGATAAAATAATAAGAAAGAATGAAATTAAAGATGAGGATATTGCAAAATTGCAGTCAATATTATTTTCTAAGAATGAAATTATCATTATAGATAATGGTATAGGAATGACTCAGAATATAATGAAGACGACATGGATGAATATAGCTACTAGCGATAAAGAGAAGAATATGTATAGTGAAAAAGGCAGAGTTAAGACAGGAGCAAAAGGAATTGGTAGATTTGCACTTGAGAAACTTTCAACAGCAACAAAGGTATATACTAAAAATAAGTTTGATAAATTACTAGAGTGGAATATAAATTGGAAGCAATTTGATGAGGTTGAATTATTAAATGATATTAAAGCTACATTAGAAAATAAAAATGGTACATATGAACAAATAGTAGAAGAATTGATTGGTAAAACAGAATTTTCCAGATTAAAAAAATTCAATTGGAGTACAGGAACTATATTGGTATTGACACCTACTAGAGAAGAATGGACAGAACGATTATTTAAAAAAGTAAATACAAACATGCAAAGTATAAATCCATTAGGTACAGTGGATACTTTTGAAATATATATAAATAATACTTATGATAGTAATTTTAATTTTATGAGCAATAATATGGAAATCCAAGATTATGACTATAGAATTAAAGCAGAATATGATGGAAATAATACAATAAAAGTTTTACTAAAAAGAAATGAAGTTGATTTAAATGCCGAAAAAGCAATTACAAAAATAAATGGAAAGATATATGAATTTAATTTATCAGAATTTTGGAATAGAGAAGCTTTTAAAGTAAAAAATTACCATAAAGAAGATTACGATAAAGAAATAGAAATAAACTTAATAGTTGATAAGGAAATAAAAGATTATGAATTAGAAAAAATAACAAAAGTTGGTCCTTTTAAGATGGATTTATATTTTATGAAAGGGGGAAACAGTGACGATTCTATAATAAAGAAAATCAAAAAGAAAAGTAGAACAGAAATGCTAGAAAAATTTTCTGGTATAAAATTGTATAGAGATAATTTTAAAGTTAGGCCTTATGGAGAATTTGATGATGGTATGTATGATTGGCTAAACTTAGGAGTTAGAGCACAAAAAAGTCCAGCTGGTATTAAGCATCCGTCAGGAAATTGGAGAACATTACCATATCAAACAATCGGATGTGTAGAAATAGGAAGAAATGAAAACCCTAGATTAATAGATATGGCTAATCGTGAAGGTTTAGCTACAAATGAGGAATATTATATTTTTGTTGAGATGATACAAAAAGTTTTATCTGCTTTTGAATATGATAGACAATATGTTTATAGAGAGTATGGTAAATGGTTATCTGAAAAAGAGGAAAAAATAGATAACAAGGAAAGAATATTAGAATCGATAAAGAATGAAAAAGAAAAAAACAACGATGAATATAGTGAAGAGAATGATGAATACTCAAAAAAAGAATACAGAGAAACGGTTTATAAATTAAATAAAGAAA
Organism: uncultured Bacilli bacterium; assembly: GCA_934155185.1. Classification (GTDB taxonomy): domain Bacteria; phylum Bacillota_I; class Bacilli_A; order RF39; family UBA660; genus Aphodocola. Next base: position 7,376 of record CAKPGT010000018.1, on the reverse strand, counting down.
AAAATGAAGAACAAAAAACTAAAGAAATTTTAATGTCTTTTGGTTCGGCGGGTATTATAACTAATACATTTTCTCATGAATTAAGAGGTATAGAAAATGATATGGGGAATAGAATGCAATATATAAGGCATACGGTAAAAAAATTATTAAATGGAAAAGAATATCAAGGTGATGAAGATCTTAATCCATTTAAGTTTATAGATGAAGCTGAAAAAACTGATAAATTATTAAATAGTTGGATTTCAGTTGTATTAGATGGAGTACAAAGAAATTCTTTTGAAAAAGAAAATATAAAAATTTCAAAATTTGTGAATAATATTATTAATGATTGGAAACCATTAATGGACAAAAAACATATATTTTTTAATGAGCCTAATATAGATGATATAATAATTAATATAGAAAAGATTGATTTATACTCTATATTTAATAACTTCTTTTTGAATTCTGCATGGTTTTTAGAAAAATTACAAGGAAAGAGAAGAGAAATATATATAAAGATTGAAAAAAAAGATTCTATAGAAATATACCTTGAAAATAATGGACCAAAGTTAGATGAAAAATATAAAGATAATCCAGATAAAGTATTTGATGCAGGGGAGACAAGTAAAGGTGATAAAGGAACAGGATTAGGACTATGGATAATGAGAGAAATTGTTAATAAAAATTATGGAGAGATACATATAATGCAAAAAAAAGACGGCTTTGGCATTAAAATTAATATACCTATAAATTAGGAGGTCTTTATGGATAAATATATGATAGGCATAATTGATGACGAAGAAACAGCCATCAGTAAAATTAGAGGTGTAATAAAAGAAAATAAGCCTAAGGATGTTGAAGTGGATTTTAAAATATATCTTTTGGAAAATGAAGAGGGTGTTTCAATCACAAAGCTATCAAAGGATATATTAAACGATATAAAATATGGAGAAATTATAACATTAATTATAGATCAAAAAATAATGGGAAATACAGGAGAAATAGAAGGAACAGAAATTTTTAAAAATATAAAAGAGAAAGTAGATAAATTTCCTATGATAATGCTTACTAATGTTGCAGAAGAATGCATAGAGAATATATTTGTTGATCCAGATAAGGTATACAAAAAAAGTGATTTTTTTGCGATTGATGAAGAAAAATCAAAAGAGCAAGTAAATAAAATATTCATTAATGCGAAAAAGTATATTCAAAATAGAAAACAAATAGAGACTAAAATAAAAATTTTAGAAGATGAAATATCTCAAACAGGTAATAACTCAGAAATAGTTAATGAGATAATAGATAATGAAGAGAAACTTAGAGAACTAAAACCAACAGACTATACACAAATTGAAAAAATTGTAAATCCACAAAAAATAAAAGATGTGCTAGATTTATTAAATGAAGTAAATAACTTATTGGAGTAAGAAATGAAATATGATGAATTTAGAAATTTTAAAATAACAAGAACATGTAATAAAGAATATAAACGCTATAAAAGCTATAAAAAATTTTTGAGAAAAGATTTTCATAATAGATGTGCTTATTGCAATACCTGGGATTTTATAATTGAACCATTAGGATTTGCAATAGATCATTATGTACCTAGGAAGACATTTAAAAATATAGATAAAACATTTAGTAATAATTATAATAATTTAATGTATGTATGCCCTAAATGCAATAGGGAAAAATCGGACAAGTTCAAAGGTAATATTGATAAGTTAGAGATAAAAAATGAATTATTTTATAACCCTGTTGAAAAAGATTATAACCAAATATTTTTTAGAAATGAATTTGGAGGAATTGATTCGGAAGATGAAAAAGCTAGAGAGATGATGAAGAAATTAAAATTATATAGACCATTATATAATTTTGCATGGTTACTAGAAAAACTAATAAATACTAGAGACAAAATAAAATCTAAAATAAATGAAAATAACATATCTCTAGAAAAAAAGGAAAAGCTAGAAAAATGCCTAGCTAAAATAAATGATTATTACATAGATATGGAAAAGTTATTTAAGAAGAGTTATAAAATGAAGTAATGTAATTAATAATTAGTGTATAAATTTTTAGATTGTATAAAATAATCAATATAAAAGGCGAGAATCAACTCGCCTTTTGTTGTACAATTACTTTGATATTAAAAAAATGAAAAAACTTTGGAAAATATATTTAATTAATTATCAAAACTACCACCAATTAGCTGCATCCCATCGCAAAAACCATTCCTATAATACTTCTCATTCCAATAATCAAGATACATCATAAAATCATCATACAATTTATCAAGTTGAGACTGAACAAACTGCTTATTATCCTTAGAAACATTACGCAAAATCTTTTCGCAAAACTTATCAAAATTCAAATTATACTTATAATCCCTATCAGAAAGTTGACAACATAAAGTCTCCTCTCTAAATTCTAACCAATCCTTCAAGATATCATCATTAACTTCTCTTAAATTATTCATAATCTAAATCCTCCTAAAAATTAAAATTTTTCATTTCAAAAAGTATCGACAAGAGCCAATTTCGTAAGAACAAACGAACCATACCCATTGGGTAAAAATTGGGTAAAATCTGCTCCAAAAATGTCCTGAAAATGCACAAATGTTCTGTAAATCAAAACTCTTGTAAATACCGAAATACCAACAAAAACTCTAATTTTCACAAAACCACAAAAATCGGTCAAACCTCGCTCATAACCCGAAACAAGCAAATAAAAATTAAATTATAGAATATAGATAGGAGTAAGACTACAAGAAAATAAGTAGTCTTATTTTTGTACTTTACCCCAGCAAAATACCCCTATCACGATGAAAAACAATAGAAATAAATGTAAACTATGGAATAATTAAGGAATTTGTGATATAGTAATAGCAATAAGAAAAGTAAATTGTCTTGGAGGGAATAAAATGAAAATAGTTAAACAAGAACAAGCAAAAAAATTCAAATATGCAGATACAAGTTCAGTATTAGAATATTCAATAGACTTAAATGAAAAGAATTTGGACTTCTGTATAAATGAAATAAATGGAAGATATCCAGAAAAAGGATATTGTTCAAATTTAGAATGTGAAGAATTATGTTATATACTAGAGGGTAATGGTACAATTTATAAAAGAGATGGAGAATGGTTTAGATTTAAAAAAGGAGATATAATATTTATTCATAAAAAGGATATTTACTATTGGGAAGGTTCATTTAAACTTGCAATTGTATGTACTCCAGCATGGAATAAAGAACAATGTAAATTATTTGATGAATAAATAGTAAATTTGAAATTGAAGGAGAAAACAAAAATGTTAGAAGATTTTGAAAGTATTAGTCCAACTGCAATTTTTACCGCATATCCAAGAATATTTACAGACATTCCTTATGAAAAGGAAATATATGAGTGGTTAAGTCAAAATTGTAATGATAAAGTTAAATTGAATAAATTGTTAGCACCAGAGATAGAAGCAAGATACAAATTAACTAATAGATTACTTGATAGATTAGGGATAAAACAAGTGTTAGAACTTGCAGCAGGCTATTCTTCAAGAGGATTGATTTATTCAAAGAAAGGCTACAAATATGTTGAAATGGATTTAGATAATGTCTCTAAAAACAAAATACAATTAATAAAAGCTATTGATAATATTAATGATAATTTACATATAATAAGCGGTAATGCATTAAATGAAAAAGACTATATAGAATGCAAAAAATATTTTGATGAGGATAGAGAAATTGCGATTATAAATGAGGGACTATTAAGATATTTAACATTTGAAGAAAAGAAAATTGTTGCTACAAATGTTTATAATATGCTAAAAAAATATAATGGTGTATGGATTACTTGTGATGTTACTCCTAAAAAACTTCTTCAAAAGCAAGATGAATGTATACCAAATTATAATACTGATGTAAGTATAATTACATCAAGAAATGATTTAAAAGAAAGATTCGAGGATATAGAACACATAAAATCATTTTTTGGAGAAGTTGGATTTAAAAATATAGAGATCCATAAATTTATTGAAATGAAAGATGAATTAAAATCTTTTGATATACTTGGAATAGATAAAAATAAATATGATGAATTGTTAGAAACTTGTATTGTGGCAGTAATGAAAATAGATTAAATAATATTAGGAGCTAATTATGAAAATATTAATTTTAAGTTTTAGTAATAATAAAGTAAATGAAGATAGTTATATTCCTAATAAAAAAGGATTGACTTTTACTTGTGTTGATGAGTGTATAAATGAATTAAACAAGAAAAATATAAATACTGAACATATATGTATGAATTACAAAAACATTAAAAAATGTATGGCTTGTGGTAAACGAGGATGGGGCATTTGTTTAGAGGAACATAAATGTATTATGAATGATGATTTTAACGAAATTTATATTACGATGAATGAATATGATGGATATATTTTTGTAACACCAGTTTATTTCTGGGAAATGAGTGAAAGTGCAAAAACATTTTTTGATAGATTGAAAAGATGTGATGTTTTTAATGATAATTCAAAAATTAAAGGAAAGAAATTTATTTCAATAGCTTGTGCAGGTGGAAGTGGAAACGGAACAGAAAATACATTACAAGCATTTGATATATTAAATCATTTTATGAAAATGGATATGATAGGGAAAATACCTGTAACAAGATTTAATTTTGAAGAACAAAAGAAAGAAATAAGTAAATGTATTAGTGATTTTAGTAAATAACGGAGGAATATATTATGATTTTTAGAAATGCAGAATTAAAAGATAAAGAATTTATATTAAATGCCAATAAAGAAATAAATATTTTATCTGGATTAAATGATAGTACATTTGAAAAAAGAATTGATAAAGATTTATTTGAAGATAAAATTTGTAAATCAATTATTGCTGAAATTGATGGCGAAACTGCAGGAATGATATTATACTCTTATGTATATTGGGCAAATTGTGGAAAAGGAATATATTTATCTCAAGCGTATGTAAAAAGTGAATATAGAGGGCAAGGAATATATAAGCGATTAATAAAAGAACTTGAAAAAATTGAAGATGAATGCAATTTTATTACTGATTTAGTTGGTGTAAATAATGAAGTAATGAAAAATACACTTAATAAACTAAAATTTGAAACTTCGGATTTAATAACATATTATAAAATGATGGAAAGATAATAATTAATGTTTAGGAAAGGGATAATAGAAATGAATAGGATGACATTAACAGAACTACAACAAAAAATAAAAGAAATAGATGGCGTAACAATAGGTGATAGTAAAATATCTGATAGATATTTTATGAAATTTATAGAAGAAGCAGGGGAACTTTCGGAATGTATTAGAAAAGATAAAAGAATGGTTGATGATAATATAAAAGGAACTATTGAAGAAGAACTTTATGATGTTTTATACTATATTCTTTGTCTAGCGAATGTTTATGATATTGATTTAGAAAAGTCAATATATTTAAAAGAAAAATTAAATGCAGAAAAATATCATAGAAAAAGTATTTATGATAAAGATTAAATTTAGATTATTAGGAGTTGAAATTTATGGTTAAGGCAATTTTTATAGATATAGATGGAACATTAAGAGATAGTAACAAAAATCTTTCAGTCAAAACAATAGATACAATAAAAAAAGTTACTGAAAAAGGAATATTAGTTATATTATGTTCTGGAAGACCAAGAAAATATACAGAGCAAATAAGTAGAGAATGTTTTGCTAGTAAATATATTATTACTTCAAGTGGTGGCAATATTTATGATTATGAACAAAATAAAGTTATATATGTTAATAAAATGAATAAAGAGGCTCTGATAAAACTTTATGAAATTGCTAATCCAGAAGATGTTAGATATATTATGAATGTAGGAGAGGGCAGAGTAGTTAATAAAGTAAAGCATCCAGAACAAGAAAAGAAATTAGAAGAAAATATAAGAGATTTTGTATATAAAAATGATGTTGTTCAATGTACCATTGCAGATAGTAGTTTTGATAAAATAAAAAACTTAATACCTAAAATAGAAAAAGTAGAAAATGTAGAGATAAAAAATAGGCATAAAAGTTTATTAGATATTAAATTTAAAGATAACAATACTATATTTTGCGATATAGCTAATATAGATTCAAATAAAGGAAATGCAGTAAAAAAACTACTAAAAATTCTAAAAATTGCAAAAGATGAAACTATTGCGATAGGTGATGATAATAATGATTTGTCAATGTTTGAACAAGTAGGATATAAAGTTGCTGTTGATAATGCAATTGATATTGTTAAAGAAAAAGCAGATGAAATTACATTATCTAATGATGAAGATGGTGTTGCAGTATTTTTGGATAAATTATTGAAAGAGAATATTTAGAAAAGAGGTTTATAATGGAAATATTATTAACAAGACACGGACAAACTGATTGGAATGTGCTAAAGAAAGTACAAGGAAAAGCTGATATTGAATTAAATAAAAAAGGAATTGAACAAGCTGAAGCTACAAGAGATACTTTAAAAAATGAAAAAATAGATTTAATATTGTGTTCTCCATTAAAAAGAGCAAAGCAAACAGCAGATATTATAAATCAAGAGAGAAACATTCCAATCATAATTGACGAAAGAGTTTCAGAAAGGGATTTTGGAGAATTTGAGGGGATGCCTAATACTGGTTTTGATTTTAATGCTTTTTGGAGTTATAAACAAAATCTACAATATGAAAGAGCAGAAAATATAAAAGACTTTTTTGATAGAGTAAATAAATTTTTAAGTAGTATTCGAAAAGAGTATGCAGGAAAAAGAATATTAATAGTAGCTCACGGAGGAATTAGCATTCCAGTAAAATGTTATTTTGAAGGAATACCAGATATGGACACACTACTTCCATTATGCTTAGGAAATTGTGAAGTAGCCCAATATACATATAAGGAAATAGATATAGATGAGAGATAATTATTGTAGAAAAACAGGATAGGGAATTTTTATGATAAAAAATATTATTTACATAGAAATAGCCTAGATTCCACCATCTAGGCTATCATCATATAAACACTCGATTTTTTCCATATTTTCACGTTTCCTATCTGGAATAGCATGGCAATATTTATTCAAAGTGGTACTTATATCGGCATGTCCTAGAATTTTACTAAGTACTGGAATTTCCATACCTTGTTCAATTGCTCTAGTTGCAAAAGTATGCCTTAAAGTATGGAATGTAACTTGAACTTTATCAGCATGAGATTTGGGTTTAGATTTTATATTCTTTTTAATTTTATTTCTAATTGGTTTTTCTTTTTTATCTCGTAAACCGGCATCTATTAACATTAAAGAATACTCTTTCCAAAAAGTTTTCTGATCATAAGGTTCTCCAATTTGATTACAAAATAGAAAATCTTTATTTATATAGGATTT
>CAKPGT010000017.1 GCA_934155185.1 uncultured Bacilli bacterium | reverse complement strand
ATAAATTAAAAGTTCCTAGTATTCCTTTTTATAAAGCAAAATCAAGACATTATTACGGACTGGAAGAAATGAAAGAAGGAGAATTAAACTTCTTTAAAGCAACTGTTTTGTCAAAGTCAAAAGAAGATATTTTTATGTGTAGTGATATGCCAATGGAAGATATGGCAGAAGATACTGACTTTGGTAATAAATGGATGTTTGCAATCGCGATGTGTCTAAAAAAAGGACATCACTTAAATTGGATTTAGGTTAAAAAAGATGCTTGAATCAGGTATCAAACAAACCCTTATAAATAAAGGAAATTTACAAAAAATGTCTTCACTACATTCAAAGAGTTGCTTGAATGCAGTATAGACACAAATAATTATCCACAGATATTTTAGCATAACAAAAAATATAGATTTTAAGTAAAATAGGAAAAATATTTTACACTTGGTTTAACGCAGAAACAAATGGCGAAAGAAGCTCATGCTGTAAGAGAAATGATAGCAGTTATAGAAAATAGAAGCAAGCACCCTCAGATTAATACATTATTTAAAATATTAAAACCATTTGGTTATACACTAGCTATAACCAAAATTGAAAAAAATTGTAGTTTTTAAAAACACCAAGATTTTTTGGTGTTTTTGTATTAGATTAAACTACTGTAAATTCTATTATCTTCTTACATATATTTTAATTATATATAGATGTGCTTCTGTAGTTAAAGCACGGCCTCTTTCCCATTATAAGTATATCTTAGCTATAAATAATTTCACTATTTTCTAGCCACTATTCATATAATTAAATATATGGTGGTGTTGATTTATGAATACTATATATAATGTTATAGAAACAATAGACGAAGATATAACTTATGATGATTTAAAAAACATAATAAATGAAAAGTTATTTAGAGTTATAATGCTTTTAGAAATAACATCTAATAATTTACTATAAGTGCAAGCAGTTAATAATATTTATGATTGGAGGATAAACTTGTATAATGATAATAAAATGTTAAGAGTTGGTATATACCTTAGATTATCTAACGAAGATAAAGACAAAATTAATAAAGAAGAAGCAAGTGAATCTATTAAGAATCAAAAAAACATGCTTACTGATTATATAAATAAACATCCTTATTTTTCACTTGTAGATACATACTGTGATGAAGACTTATCTGGGGCGGGTACTTATAGGCCTCAATTTGAAAGACTTATAAATGACTGTGAAAATAAAAAATTGGATATTGTATTATGTAAAAGTCAGTCTAGATTTTCTAGAGATATGGAAATTGTAGAAAAATATATAAACAATAAATTTAAAGAATGGAATATCAGATTTATTGGTCTGTCAGATAATGCAGATACTGAAATTTTAGGCAATAAAAAATCAAGGCAAATAAATGGCCTTGTTAACGAGTGGTATTTGGAGGATGTATCAAACAATATTCGTAGCGCATTTTATGCTAAAATGAGACAGGGGGAATTTATATCTCCTTTTGCGCCATTTGGTTATGAAATAAAAAAAGATAATAATAACAAATTAGTTATAGATATAATTGCATCTAAAATAGTAAAAAAAATATTTGATTTATATTTAACAGGGCTTGGATTTACTGGAATTGCAAAATATTTAAATAATAAAAATATTGCTTCCCCGTCCTTTTATAAGTACCAAAAAGGTATAAAACTAAATGTAATAAGTAATAGGCCTAGAGAACAAATAAAATGGTCAGCAAATGCTATTAAAACAATTTTAACAAATGAAGTTTATTTGGGTAACTTAATTCAAGGAAAAAGAACCACCATCAGTTATAAAAACCATAAGGTACGTAATAAAGATAAAACCGAATGGATAAAAAGAGAAAACACCCACGAGGCTATTATAGATGAAGATATTTTTTTTAAAGTGCAAGTCGCTATAAAAGAAAGAACGAAACCAATTAGTAAAAGTAAAACCGTTCACGTTTTTTCTGGCAAAGTATTTTGCTTAGAATGTAATAACTATATGAGAAAGAAAAATTCAAGCAGGCACGAATACCTAGTATGTTCTAATAATCATGATGGATATAATGATTGTATAAATAAGACCTCAATCAGATATGACGCTTTAGAAAAAGTCTTATTAGAAGAAATAAATAAAAAAATACTTAAATTTTATGACGTAGAAGTCTTAAAAAAACATAAGTTAATAGATAAAGTAAACATTGAAAAAGATCATGCTTCTACTTTAATAGAGCAAAAGAAGGATACTCAAAAAAAATTGTCAAAGTATAAAGACTATCTAAAAAAAGCATATGAAGACAGAATGGATGGCGTTATAACTGATGAACAATTTAAAATTTTAGTTAAAGAATATAGTAAAGATCAAAAAATATATAGTAAGCAATTAGAATCAATTAATCATGAAATAATAAATTATACAAAAAAGGAAGAAACCATAAGTGATTTTAGTTTAACGCTTAATAAATATATACCTTTTAAATCATTAAATAGGATTATCATTGAAGAATTTATTCAAAAAATATATATAAGCAAACTAAATAATGATACTAATAAAAGGGATATAAAAATTATATGGAATTTTAAAACATTTAAAAAGTAAGTTCAATTGATAGTACTACCTGTCAAGTACACACTAAATAAAAATATTTAATTATGAATATTTAAGTCTGTATTCAACAGGTGATAAATATCCAAGTTTCTTTTGAATACGTTCGTTGTTATACCAATGAACGTATCTTTTTATTTCTTCTGCAGCTTCTTTTCTAGTTAACTTATCAAATTGACAAAGCCATTCATGTTTTAATTGCATAAACCAATTTTCTATAGGACAGTTTTCCCAACAATGCCCACGATGAGACATACTTCTAGTAAATCCCATATTATTTGCTAATTCTACATATTCATAAGCAAAATATACTGCACCTTGATCTGTATTAACTATTGCATCTTTATTTGGCTTCAAATCTTTATAACTATCTTTTATTAAATTAACATCATTGCAATTTGATGTTGAAAATGATACAATTTCAGTGTTGAAGTAATCTTTAATAGCTGATAAGTAAAGAATTCCATCTTTACATTTAATATAGCTTACATCAGATGAATACTTTTTGTTAGGTGTATCTGAATTAAAGTTACATTCAATTATGTATTGAGCCTTGTTTACAAGGTTCTTTTCTTTTGCTCTTGAAACCGATAATCCTTTTTTAGTCCTTTTAATAGTTATAATATTTAATATATGCTTATATCTTCGTATTAATTTATGGTTTAAAATTAGACCTAGTTTATTTTGAATTGCAAATTTTAATCTTATTGTTCCGTAAATTCTTTTATTATTTTCGTGCTCTTCTAATATCACATCAGCAATTGACTGATCAAAATTATTAGCTATTGGTTTTCCCTTTTGACACCATTTATAATAACTTCTTCTCTTAACATTTAAAACGTTACATATTCTAGTAACTGGATATTCCACTTTTAATCTATCAATAATTTGATATTTTTCTATTCGCGTTGCTGAGAGCGGATTTCCATTAGAAGAGCATAGGATTTTTTTAATATATCAATATCCTCAATTTCTTGTTGTGATTTCTTTTTGCCACGGTTATCTATGCCAAGTATTCCTTCATCGTATTCTTGATTCCACCTACTTACTGTACCGCATCCTGATATACCATATTTATTATTTAAATATGATATTGTAGCACCTTTCTTAAATTCTTTTACTATTTTGACTTTATCTTCTAAAGTCCATTTCTTATGTTTTCCCATCAAAAAACACCTCCAAAGTCCTTCCTAAATAAATTTTACCATATTTTGGTTATTTTTATTTAGTGTGTACTTTAAAGGTATTATAATCATTTGAACTTACTTTTTAATTGCTTTTTTTCTTTAAATAAAACATCATAATAGATAGTCCACATAATGAAATAGTAGCTAATAAAGTGTATACTAAAATATTATCACTAGTTTTAGGATTTTCTACTATGGTTTTATTAGAAGAGTTCTTAACAGTTAATGAATAAACACTAAAATGGTCAGTATTAAATATAGCGTATCCATCTTTTTTTGTTACCTTATACTCTATCTTCTTTCCATTTTCATCAACATAGTACACAGTTAAATCTTTATCTTTTAAACTATCTTTAATAGGTAGTCTTACCTCAAAAGTTCCGTCTTCTAATTTAGTTATGTAATTATCCATTGACTTTGAAAATAATTTTAAATCAAACATTTCTACATCAGTAGTATTTAAAATCTTAATTAGTTTTTCATACTCTTCACCACTAGTTAATCTTGAAACTTTAATAAGTGTATCTAATGGGATTCTAGAGCCATCTAAATTAATTTCAACATCACTATTAACATCTATAGTTTTATATTTTTCGTTATTTTTAATTTTAGAACTGTCTTTAATTACAGCAAAACTATATTCTTCTCCGTTTACTTTTACTATATAATAGTTTTCTAAAATAGAATCTGATGTAATAAAATGATAATTAGAATCAGCGTTATAGTAATTTTCATTCATGTATTTTTCTGCATATTCTTCTCTTGATTGGTATTGGCCTTGAAGCATTTGACTTTCATCATACTCTTTCATAGCATTATTTTTTTCTTCTTCCAAGAAGCTAGACATTGCTAATCCATCAGTTACTTGTATATCTACATTACCAAAAGTATCGGTAATTCTTTTTTTAATTGCAGCTTTTATATCAGATGCATTACTATCTACATAGATTATATGTTTAGCACTAACTCCTATTCCATCTTCATAAGCGTATAGCGTACCATTATAAATGAATTCACCTATTCCTATGTTTTCAGTATAAAATCTATGGTTATCTCCACCTCTTACATCTAACTCGAAATTTTTATATCCAATTGCTTTTCTAAATTCTAAAGAAAAGTTAGCTAAACTAGATTCCTCATTTTTATATAATAAATAGTTAATAAGTTCCATATCAGTAAGTTCAAATATTCTTTTATCACCCATTTTACTTACAAGATTATCAGTAACTTTTTTTATACTTTTATCATATTTGTATTCGACTTGTATTTCTTTGTCTTCTTGGCCTTCCATTCCATTACGGTAAACTATGAAACATGTTTTAAACGTATCATCACAAGCACCTTCTGGAATAGTATAATCATATTTTCCTAACAAATAAAAATGTTTTCCAAATCTATCACTTGCTTCAATTGTACTTTTTGGTTCAACCCCATTAATAACTAACTTACCATTAGTTAATAGCGAATCAAAATCCGCTTTTGCATGCACTTCATTTGGAGATAAAAATAAAACACATACAATAATACTCAAAACCCCTACAATCTTTTTTAATCCTTTCATCCTATCCTCCTCTATATTAATAATATCATAAATTTCTAAATTTCAAATACTTTATTATTAATTTCTTAACTTTTTAATTAAAGACTCACCTTTATTAGATAATTATATGAGAAAAAGATAATATACTAATATATTTATAACTAAATTACAATAATAGTTAAATCATTATAATTATGCAAAGGAGGGAATGAAAATGAAAAATGAAATAATTATATTTGATAATCAAAATATTAAATTAGAGGTAAATATTAAAGACGAAACAGTATGGCTATCATTAGATCAGATGGCTAAATTATTTGATAGAGATAAGTCTGTTATTTCTAGGCATATTAAAAATGCATTGGGAGAAGAACTAGACAAATCAGTTGTTGCAAAATTTGCAACAACTGCAAGAGATGGAAAAAAATATCAAGTTGATTATTATAATCTAGACATGATAATCAGTGTTGGATATAGAGTTAAAAGTAGAAATGGTATCATTTTTAGAAAATGGTCAAATAAAATACTAAAAGATTATCTACTAAAGGGATACGCGGTAAATCAGAAAAGATTAGAATATCTCGAAAAGACAATAAAATTAATAGATATTGCTGGAAGAATAGATACTGAATTAAAGGGTTCAGAAGCTAAGGAAATAATTAAAGTAATAAATACCTATTCAAATGCTTTAAATTTACTTGATGATTACGATCATAAAAGAATAACTAAACCAGATGGGACTAAAAATAGTAAACATATTACTTATAAAGGATGTATGAATGTAGTTAGTAAACTTAAATTTAATAGTGACAGCAATTTATTCGCACTTGAAAGAAATGAGGGTTTAAAAGAGGTTATAGGTACAATATACCAGTCTTTTGATGGCAACGACTTATATCCTACTATAGAGGAAAAAGCAGCCAATTTTCTATATTTAATTACCAAAAACCATACTTTCATTGATGGTAATAAAAGAATAGCTGCTACATTATTTATATATTTTCTAGAATTTTATAATATTTTATACAATGAAAATGGGCAAGTTATTGATAATAACACACTCGTTGCAATCACATTACTTATAGCGCAGTCTAATCCAAAAGAAAAAGATATACTAATTGATTTGGTAATGAATTTTTTGAAAAATGATAAAAAATCAGAGGAAAAGGACGGTGAATAAATGAAATTAGATAAATTAGAGACAGTTACAAATTTGTTTGAAGATAGTACCATTAGAAGTGTTTGGGATAGTGAAAAAGAAGAATACTATTTTAGTGTTGTTGATGTTATAGGCGCATTAACTAATTCTAACATTCCGAGAAATTATTGGAGTGATTTAAAAAGAAAATTGCAAGCTGAAGGAAGTCAGTTGCACGAAGAAATCGTGCAACTAAAAATGAAGTCAAAAAAAGATGGAAAAAACTATTTGACTGATACATTAGATACAAAAGGTATATTTAGACTTATTGAATCCGTGCCTAGTCCCAAAGCAGAACCATTTAAAATGTGGCTAGCAAATTTAGGTAGCGAAAGAATTGATGAAGTATTTGATCCTGAAAAAGCAGTCAGCCGTGCCGTAAACTACTATCGTAATAAAGGTTATAGTGATGAATGGATCAAAAATAGATTATTAGGCATAATTAATAGGTTTAAACTAACTGATATATGGAAAGATGGTGGCATTTCAAAACCTGCCGAGTATGCAATGCTTACTAATGAAATATATAAAGGTTGGTCTGGTATGAAGGCAAGTGAGTATAAAGTTTATAAAAGATTAAGAAAAGAATCTTTAAGAGATAACATGACTGATATAGAAGTATTACTTACGGATTTAGGAGAAATTGCAACTTGCGACATTGCAAAAGAAGAAAATCCTCAAGGGTTTAAAGAAAATATGAAGGTTGCTCGTAAAGGTGGACAAGTTGCAAATGATGCGAGAAGGTCCTATGAAAAGGCAACTAACAAATCAGCTATTTCAAATAAAAATGCTTTAAACTATCAATATAAAGAAGACAATAATTTAGCACTTAAATAAAATATTGTTAAAGCAAAATAGATATCTATGATTATATTACGTTGCGTTTAAACACTTATACACTATTTGGTGTCTTAAGTGCATTCAAGGAGTTGCTTTAATAAGGACACTCGCTATCAAACCAGACATACTCTTATTAGATGAACCATTTTCGGCTTTAGATTATCAAACTAGAATAACAGTTTCAAATGATGTGTTTAAAATGATTAAAGAAGAAAAGAAAACTGCCATAATGGTAACCCATGATATAAATGAAGCTGTAAGTATTGGAGATAAAGTAGTAGTTTTAAGTAACAGGCCAGCAACTATTAAAAATATATATGAAATTAATATGGACAATAAAACAATTCCAAGTGAAAATAGAAACAATCCAAAATTTAACTACTATTATAACTTGATATGGAAGGATTTTGATCATAATGAATGCTAGCTCAGAACATAAAAAATACTTAAAGAGACTAAGACTACAAAAAATAAAAGTTATAGCATGTCAAATATTAATACTAGCTTTATTTATATTAATATGGCAATTACTATCTGATTATAAAGTAATAAATACTTTTCTATGCTCTAGTCCTAAAAAAGTAGTTCAAACAATTGTAAATCTATATAAATCAAATGATTTACTTATACATATATGGATAACTTTAAAAGAGATTTTAATAGGTTTTTTACTAGGTTCTTTAATTGGTATTGTCTTCGCTGCCTTATTATGGTTAAGTCCATTTTTATCTAAAGTATTAGATCCATATCTTACCATATTAAACAGCCTACCAAAGGTGGCTTTAGGTCCAATAGTAATTATCTGGGCCGGGGCTAATCAAAATTCAATAATACTAATGGCGCTTTTAATATCAACAATATCTACTATAATAAGTGTATATGTTGGTTTTAAACATACAAATAAAATCAGTATTAAACTTCTTAAAAGTTTTAATGCTAATAAGTTTCAAATATTTACAAGAGTAGTTTTTCCATCTAATTTAAATACTATAATAAGTTCCCTTAAAATAAATTTATCAATGACATTTGTCGGGCTAATGGTGCAATGGAGAGAAAATATTTTTAAAAATTAAGATATCCTATAAAATATCTCTATATCATTATCAGTTACCACAACTTTATCAACAACATGCATAACTATTATTCTTTTTTCTTCGAATGTCATTTTATTCCAAGCAGTTTGTAGATTTTTTAACTTTTCTAATGATCCTCTATTATGATCTTCATTATTTTTAGCATTATCTATTATTTTTAATATCGACTTTCTTTCTTGCTCTAATTCTTCAATTTTCTTTTTAGTGTCATCAATTGCAATACCATTTGAAATAAAATTAATTAAATTGCCTATTTGTAAAGTTATCTTCGCAAATCTTTTTTCATATTCATTAATAACATCGACTTGTGCAATTTCGTATTTTTCTCTAAACATATCTTCATCAAGTGACATTGAAAATAAATTTTCTAATATCACATCTTCAATTTCAAATGAGTCCCATCTTTTATTTTTGCAATTAGGGTCTTTAATAAATTTGGGTTTGCTTTTTTGTTGAGAGTAGCAATAGCAAATTAATCTTTTTCCCCATTTTTGATATCTATACTTTGCACCACAATGACCACAAAATATTTTTCCTGATAACAAATAATGATTTTCGGTTCTTGCTTTACTTCGCAGTTTGTTAGTTTCAATTATTTTCTTATGTAATTCTTCTGATATTACCGCTTCATGTTTTCCTTTAAATTCTTGATTCTTATATGGCACAATACCGAGTGTTCTTCTTGAAAGTATCCTTTTTTCAACCATACTTTCATCCATACCAACTATATTACTGATTTTTACAAAACTATAACCATTTAAATAAAGATTTATCATTTTATGTAACAATTCTACCTGTTCTGGTACAGGAATTAAAGTTCCTGTATTTTTATCATAGGTATAAGGAAATGGATCTTTGCCTCCACCTTTCCAATATCCATTTTCGGCTCTTTTTTGTATACCAATCTTCGTTCTTTCAAGTATCGTTTCTCTTTCAAGTTGTGCGAATATTGATAAAACACCGACCATTGCTTTACCAAATGGAGTTGTAGTATCAAAATTTTCTCTCACAGAAACAAAGCCCACATTATATTTATTAAATACCTCTTCAATTAAATATAAAGTATCTTTTTGACTTCTTGATATTCTATCTAGTTTAAATACAATTACACAATCAATTTTATGAGCTTTAACATCTCTTATAAGTTTTTGAATGGCTGGCCGTTCTAAGTCTTTTCCACTATAACCACCATCTACATAATATTCAAATTTAGTAAACTCTTTAGCTTTAGCATAGTTTAATAAAAATTCTTTCTGTGCATCAATTGAATAACCCTCTAATTGAATATCAGTTGAAACTCTAGCATATAATCCTGCTTTTATAACAATTACCTCCTTCTAACTATAAAAGCAGTCATATACTATATTTGATTGCCCTTACATGATAACATACATTTAACAGTTTGTATCTTTAACTATAAAAATAAATAAAAAGGTGATTAACCACCTTAATTACAATTACCTTTACTGTGTATATTTTTTAATTAGTTCATATATCAATGGTATCTTTATTACTATATCTTTTGGATTTATAATTTTACCATTTGAATCATAATTTGTCACTTTATTAGCCACTAATATAGTCGCCCCTAATTAAGTTTATTTTTATTTCATACAAATTATTCTGATATAATTTTTTTATAAAAAATCACTCTTTATGTATTAGCCTTCTCAATATAATAATCATTAATATATTGGTAATATTCTATAAATATAATTAATTGTTTTTTAGCAGTCAACTCACAATAAAAAAAGTCTTGCATAACTAGCAAAACTTTTTATACTAATTAATCCATTGAGATTACTATTTTTTTTACATTAGATAATTTAGCAGGTTCACTTGGTAATATCACATCAGATGAGGTAATAGTTACTTTTTGATTAGCTTTTAATTTGTATTTAGTAGACTCTTCATTATTATAAATTATTTTAGTATCTTTATTCACTTCAAATTCATATTCAGTAGTATATTCTTTTTTCTTTTTATCATATTCTTCAACTGAAACGGTATATATATTATCATTTATGGCAACTTCTTTAATTCTCGCCTCAAAAACCAATTCTTTTTCTTTTGAAATATAGTTTATATATACAAGATATCCTAATCCTGTAAGAATAACTACAGCTATAATTATTTTTACTAGTAAATTTTTTTTCACTCTTTTCCTCCTTTCCAAGATTTATTTAATTAGAACTATATTATATGATTCTATCCCTATAATATCATCTAAAATTAAATACGTATTAATTAATATGAATGCCCGATTTTATTTGCTCTAAAATTATGTTATTTTCTTTTGCAAATTTTTCATATGAGGACTTGCAATCTGTAATAAGTCATTTTATTTTTTCATATATATCTTCAACACCTACATTATACACTATCTTTTTATATTTGAAAATACTTTACCCCCCTAACAATCTAGGATGCAGCTATTTTTTTTAAAACATTTATGTAATTAAATTAGTGTTTTCCTTTTTCCTAGATTTGTATCTAAAAACTTGACACAAATCAAAAAATTGCAATTATAATTATAGTAATTTCTCCCCATACCTGCTATGGTGGAGTAATAATGGGCGAACTCTTAGTATCAAAACAAGGATTAGGATACCTAATAAACTATGGCTCTCAAGTATTTAATACAAATTTAGTTATAACAGGAGTAATACTACTTGGAATATTAACTAGCATACTTTACTTTATAATTCTTTTTATAGAAAATAAAATAACAAAAAAATAGGCTCTTTTTACCTATTTTTTTCTTTATTTTTTTCTAATCTTTTTGCATCATCTATTTGCTTTAATCCAAGATTTATAAAGTATATTATTACTACCCATGCCGCAACAGTTAAAGCAATTTGAATTATATAATAAGGTGAGCTAATTGGCATATCCCATATACCATGTAAAAGTATAGGAATTAAGCAAATAAGAAGAAACCTTTTATCGCTCAAATGCCTTTTATCTAGTTTATCAAATCCCTTAACATACATTAAAGCAGCACCTTCAATAGCAGCCCAAGCAACATGTCCACCTGGTGCTAAAAAGCCGCGAAGTTTAATTATATTAAGCATAGCAGCATTACCATTACTTAACCCAAATCTTAATATATAACCAGCAGTTTCAAATGCGGCAAATCCAGCTCCTACAGCAGCTCCTATAAGCAGTCCATCTAAGATGTAATTACTATTTTTACTTTTGAATAGAAATAGTGCAACAACAACTGCCTTTGCCACCTCTTCTACTAATCCTACCATTAATGCTCCACTATAAGTTGATATATCCATATTAAATCCTAAAGTAGATAATAGTATTGTAAAAATTAAACTTAATGCTCCGCCAAGTACAAAGTATTTAACAACCTTATAAAAAGGAATATTCCTAAATAGATTAATTTCATAGAAAAACATAAGTACTGTAACTGGTATAGCAAAAGCACCAAGCATTATCATTGCAGGCAAGAAATTTGCTTGTCCATATGTAATATAACCCATTCTTGTTGGTATATAAGCTATTACAAAGAATATTAATATCTTAAAGTATACCCATGCACTTGCATCTTTAGGCCTTATGTTTTTAATATCTGGTGTTGTATTTTTTGTTCCGCAAACAAATATATCATCTAATTCTTCATCAGAATGCTTTTGAAAAGTATTTCTAAACAAGTCTTTAAATGTTACGTAATTTTCAGATTTAGCACCAGTTATTTTATCTAAATTTTCAGCTATAACATTAGATGTTGTTTTATTTTTTATAGGATAACCGCAGTCTGGACAAACGGTTTCATCACCCTTTAACCTAGCACCACACTCTGGGCAAGGAGATAAGTTAAGTTTAATTCCGCAATGTGGACAAACTTTAGCACTAGATGATACTTCCTTTCCACATTCTACACATTTAATTAATGCCATTTTAAGCACCTCCTACAGTTAATGTTTTAATAATCTGTTCTACTAGGTTATTAACCTCTGTACTATTAGTATTTTCTTCTTTAGAACCGATCATATATACCATATTATTAATTACAGTAGCATATCTATTATCAACTATTAGGTGTCCATTTGAAGTATAATTGTAAGCAACTCCATATACTAATTTATCACCAATATTACCGGATACTAAATCTATTGTAAGTTTAAGGTCAGTGTAATTTTTTCTCATATAATCAGTAAAATTATTTAAAAATTGTACAGAATTGTTATATTTTTCATACCTTCCTAATATTACATAAGGAATTACTGCATTAGAATTATTAACGCTTCTAGACACATAGATAAAGCCATCTTTATCTTTTGTAATTTTGTAACCATCTGGGTATTCAAATGATATACCTAAATTATTATCACTATAAACTAAGTATCCATTATTTGATGATGGTTTAGTTGTTCCATCAATATTTCCACCATTACTTTCCTTAGTCTGACCAAAGTATATAAAGGCTACTGCTATGATAGCTATTATAATTAAATATTTAAAATTTCCCTTATTGTTAAATGTTTTTTTATTGTTACTGCTACCTGAACTCTTTTTATTTAACTCATACCCACATTTAGGGCAAGTATCAGCCTGATCACTTATGTTATTGTTGCATTCAGGACATTTAATTAATGCCATATTTTTTCCTCCCTAGTTTATTCATCATTTTTCAATATAACCATTTATTTTATTTGTATACATCTCATCAGTTACAGACTTATATCTTTCACCATCATAATCATCAGTAAATCCGTTATAGGCTTTATAAATATCACCATTAGTAGTATCATACACTCTTTCATATCCAAGTGTTGCATCACTTTGTTTCTGACTAATTATGTCATAGGTTTTTTGTCTGTTTTCCCAAGCACTCATATATGAATCAAAAGCTTTCTGAACAGAAGCGCTTAACGCTAAAGCTTGTTTTGTTTGAGCATTACCATCATCTATTGTCTTTTTAACATACTCACTTTTAAAATCTATGGTTTTTAGTGAATCTAATAATATATCTTTATAATTTATAAATTCATTATTTACAGATGTTACAGCAGCTATATCATATATCATGTAATAAAGCATATCTACTCCGCCTTGAGTTTGATTTCCAAAATTAACTATTGAGGCCATAAATAATCCTTCACCATTAGTACCATTATTATCACTAAATGTTGCTCTAAGAGTTTTACTGTCTAGTGAAACACTTTTCATGCTAGCATTTGACTCAAATTCTTCCTGCTTACTAAAATTATTAAAAGCAGGAAATTTAAATGCTGATAAAGTAGGCTCAATATTATTCATATAAGCTGATATATCATTAAATTTTTGATAGAAGCCTTCTGTAGTTGGATTATCTAAAACAACAGCATCAGCAAACACTTTATATTTTGGATCACTACCAGCTAACTTATAATATTCCTGCCACTTTGCTTTACCTGCCTCAGACTTTAATAGTGGTTGCATTTTAAGCATCAAAAATACCTGATTAATACTATTATTAGGATCATATACCCTAATAGCATAGTAAATTCCAGAACCTGCAGCATCTACACTCCAGCCTTTAGGCTTTTTCATTGTAAAGACATCATTTCCATAATCTTCTAAGCTTAATTTATTTATCTCACTTTCTCTAATTTTTAGTTTGACATCATTTTTAGTAGATATAGGTTCTTTTTTATTTTCCTTATTGTAGTTTAAGAACCTAAAAACAACAATTATAATTATTAAACCTGCTATTATAATGTTTTTATTGTCTTTAAAAAAATTGTTTTTTATTTCAAACACCTCTCTCCTATAATCATTATAATTAAAATTAATGCTATCAACAATTAACTTGCCATTTAAATCAATGCTTTTAGTGGCAACTTTTTTTGCATATATCACGTTTATACTGTATAATTATTTTTGAGGTGAGTGCTATATGACTTTCAAGGAAATTCTAAATTTTTATTTGAAGGAATTAAACTGCTCTTCAAAAAATTTATCCGAAGCATCCAAGATATCAGAATCAGTAATAAGCAGATATAGAAGCGGAAAAAGAACGCCAAAAGAAAATAGTAAACAAATCAAAGATATTGCAAATGGTATTTATGTTATTAGCCAAAGCAGCAAAGTTAAGTATAGTAAGGAGGACGTCTTAAAAAAGCTTAATCAAAGCGTATCAAATAAAAATTCATTTGATTATGACAACTTCAGCAAAAACTTAAATAATTTGATATCTACTTTAAATATTAATACAAATGACATGTCGAAATACATCGTATTTGATGCATCACATATATCAAGAATAAGATATGGCAAAACAAAGCCGTCCGATCCTAATGAATTTATAAAAAAAGTTTGTAACTATGTCATAAATAAATTTAATACTGCTAATGATAAAAAAACAATACTAAGTTTAACAGGATGCACAGAAAGTAATGAAAATTTATATGATACACTATTTAATTGGCTGATAAATAATAAAAATGAGCAAGAGGAAGCAAGCGTTAGCAACTTTTTAAACAAACTTGACGAATTCAACCTAAATGACTACATAAAAGCCATTAAATTTGATGAACTAAAAGTACCAACTATACCTTTTTATAAGGCTAGACGTAAAAATTATTATGGATTAGAAGAGATGAAAAAAGCAGAACTTGACTTTTTCAAGGCAACTGTATTATCTAAATCAAAAGAAGATATATTCATGTGTAGTGATATGCCAATGGAGGATATGGCAAAAGACACTGATTTCGGAAAAAAATGGATGTTTGGAGTAGCTATGAGTCTTAAAAAGGGACTAAATTTAAATATAATTCATAATATAGATAGACCCTTTAATGAAATGATGCTTGGTCTTGAAAGTTGGGTTCCTATATACATGACTGGACAAATATCTCCTTACTACATAAAGGATAAGAAAAATAGTATATATGAACATATTAATTATACATCAGGAAGCGTTATACTTACTGGAGAATGTATAAAAGGCTACCATAGTAAAGGAAAATATTATGTAACAAGTAATGCTAAGGAAATTAAGTATTATAAAGAAAAAGCAAATTTAATTTTGAAAAAAGCAAACCCTCTTATGGAAATCTATAAGGAGGAAAATTCAGAAAAATACAAAGAGTTTTTAATAAATAGTATAAAAATTAATAAAGAAAGAAAAAGGATATTATCATCACTTCCACTATTTACTATTTCTGATGAACTATTATTAAAAATACTTAAAAGATGCAAAGTTTCAAAAAAAGATATAGAAAGTGTAATTTCATATAAAAATAAAGAGAGGGAAAATATAAAATCGATATTAGATAAGAACAAGATAAATGATAATATCTTCAATGTTTCAAAAAATGACATTCTAGAAGGTGACATTAGCTTATCCCTTGAAAATATGTTTTTTAGTAAAAAAATAAGCTATAGTTATGAAGAGTATTTAGAACACTTAAAATTAACAAAGAAGTTTGCTAAAGAAAATAAAAATTATAATTTAATTATAAATAATTACAAAACATTTAATAATATAAATATTACAATTATAAAAGATAGTCTTGTAATACTATCTAAAAGCTCTAATCCTACAATTCATTTTGTAATTAGACATCCTAAGTTAACGGACGCTATAAGTAATTTTGAACCTATAGTGAAGGAATAATAACAAAAAAGACTGCCTGGGAATTAAATAAATAGTTTCCTACAGTCTTTTTATATTAATTATAGGCTAGCTTTCACTACCTATATTATCTGAGGCACAGTCGTCGTCTTTAATTTTGTAAAAGTTATATCTTTTTCCGTTATTTATCTTCTCACTCACTATGTAATTTATCTTCTCACTCATTTTATCACTACATTTTCCTTTTAAATCAAGTAATCCATCATCTTCTAAATCCTGAAGGGTGAAAGAAAAAGGATTACCGTTAACTATATCGGCAGCATAATATTTAGTAGCAAACATACGGGAAGCATTATATATCTTTTCATCTAGTATGGTTTGGTCAGTGTTTTCCTTTTTCTTTATTTGATTTGTCATACTTGGTGCTGCTATTAAAATTATAAGAGCTAATATAACAACGATAGCTAATAACTCTACTAATGTAAAACCTTTATTATTTTTCATATTAAATGCTCTCCTTATCTAAGTCTAAACCTGGGTTAGGATCTAATGTAAAATCTGCCCTATTTCCTCTTAAATATGCATGATATGCTGCTGCGCCTATCATGGCAGCATTATCTGTACAATACTTTATTTCAGGTTTTAATAGTTCAACATTAAGTTCTTTACAAGCATTATCTAATGCATTTCTTAAACCAGTATTAGCAGAAACGCCACCTGCAACTAAAAGTTGTTTAACATTATACTCTTTTATTGCTCTAACCGTTTTTTTAACTAATATATCGACAACGGTTTCCTGAAATGAAGTAGCTAAATCTTCTTTATTAATTTCCCTACCACGTTGTTTTTCATTATGAACTAAGTTAATTACTGCACTTTTTATACCACTAAAACTAAAATCATAAGAACTATCATCTTTAGGTGTTGGAAGATTATACGCGTGCTTACCAGTATGTGCCATCTTATCCATTAAAGGTCCGCCAGGATAAGGAACGCCAACTACCCTCGCAACTTTATCATATGCTTCACCAATGGAATCATCTAAAGTACCACCAATTTTTTTAAATGAATATTCTTTATCCATATATATAATTTCGGTATGTCCACCAGAAACAACTAATGCTAAAAGTGGAAATTTAAACTCACCAACAAACTTATTAGCATATATATGCCCTGCCATATGATTAACTGGTATTAATGGTTTTCCTGTTGCAAGGCTAAGTGCCTTAGCAGCTTCAATACCAACTAATAAAGAACCATTTAACCCTGGCCCATACGTAACAGCGATTAAATCTATATCATCAAATGTCATATTAGCTTTTTTTAAAGTTTCTTCAAATACCAATGTAATAGCTTCCGTATGGCTCCTGCTAGCTATCTCTGGAACAACACCACCATATTTTTTATGTATATCTATTTGCGATAATATAACTGTTGCAACATCAATACATCCATTTTTAATAATACTACAACTAGTTTCATCACAACTAGTTTCTATAGCAAATATATTTATATCTTTCAATATTACCACCTCTAAAATTTCAGCTCCATTAAATACGCATCATGGAAAACATTACTTTCTATATCAAAATAATAGTTTTTAATCTCTCTTACTTTCTTAAATCCAAAATTAGAATAAAACTTTATAGCAGCATCATTACCAGAACTTACTTCTAAAGTGACATTTTGACACTTATTATTCTTTATCTCATCTAATGCTTCACTAATTAGACATTTACCATATCCTCTTTCCCTATAATCTGGGTCAACTACTATATCTATAATTTCGGCTCTTTCATACATAATAGAGTATACAATAAAACCTACTAATTTTTCTTTCAATATACAAACTAAGCACTTCGAAAATACATCTAATTTAAACTTATAGTTCTTATGCAAAAAACTGCCTAATTTAGTAATTTCTGTTATATCACTTTCAATATAATTTCTAATCATACAGATTTCTTTTCAGCATCGATTTGTTTTATATAAACAGGTTTAACTAAATGTGGATTTAACGGGGTATTATTTAATGCATAATTTATAACTTTCATATAATCATACTCATCTATAATTTTTAAGGAAACATTATTGTTTTCTGATAATAAATCATAAACTGATTTAACAAAGTCATCGCTATCAAAACAAACTATAGTAACTTTTTTATCAATCACAATATCTTTAATAGAAGATAAATCAAGATACTTCTCAAAATTATTATCATTGCAATAGACACCAACATATCCACTATTACGTTTATCAGAAATTACCGATATTACAGTCTTTTCATTTGCTTGTAGTGATAAAGCTTTAAGAGTAGATAAAGTATATATTTTTTTATTTAGTGCCCACGCTAGCGTTTTAGATACTATAACACCAACTCTAACACCAGTAAAGCTTCCAGGGCCATTTAAAACAACTATATTATCTATATCACTTATTTTTAAACTATTTTTATTTAAAGCGCAAACTATTTCTTTCATTAAAAAATTTGAATGTCTATAAAATGAGTTAATATTTGAAGTATAAATAATTTCATCTGACTTAACAAGTACGACTGATAGGTCTTTTCTAGATGAATCAATAAAAAGAGTAATCAAATTACATCCTCACAAAGATCCTCGTATTTGCTACCATAAGGAGTAATAGTAAGTATTCTTTTCTCTTCACCAGCAATCTTGAATTTAATTTCTAATCTTTCCTCCGGTAATTCATCTTTAATTAAATCTGCCCACTCAATAATAGTTATTCCGCCCATATTCATATATTCATCAATACCAAGGTCACAGTTACTACCCTCTAATCTATAAACATCCATATGATAAAGTGGCATTTCACCTGATTGATATTCTTTAATTATATTAAAAGTAGGAGAAGTAATATTTTCTTCAATACCTAATGCACCTGCAAAGCCTTTAGTAAAAACTGTTTTTCCACTTCCAAGCTCACCAATTAAACATATAACCATATTTTTAAATTTTTCAGATTCAAAGTTCTGAGCAAGTACTAATGTATCTTCTTCAGAATTTGATGTATATTTATATTCCATTCTTATCACCATATCCATTATATTAAAAAAAAATTGTTATTTCAATATAAAATACAATTTTTTCATAATGTTACAAATTATGCACATAAAATAAATATAATATAACAATAGTTAGTGAAATTCCACCGCCAGTAATTTTTCTAACTCTAAATATGACTCATAGAGTTTATCATCTAAAACATCAGAACTTTCATTTTTGCTAACAAGTTTCTTTATATTTGAACACAAAATATCAATTACATATTTACAATACATATTACTAGCTGAAAAAAACATACAAATACCTCTAGGAAAATTATATAGTAATACGGGTATAAAGTTAATATCAGAAATTCCTGATATATCATGTTATATATTAATATATTAAAATTTATATGAGGGGTGATATTATGGCTTTTGTTCCAAAAAGAACGAAGGAAAAGGAGCCGGCTGGCTATAAATCACTATACATAAAAGAAAAGTTGATAAAGGAGATTGAGAAAATAGCGAAAGATAATAATACTTCTTTTAATAATGTAGTTATTTCTATGATTGAGCAGTGTTTAGAAAAAAAATAAACACTGCCTTTTAATTAAAATCTGATTATTTAGTAACTTTTTTATCATTTTTTCATTGTATAGAATTAAAAGAGACCTTGAGTCTCTTTTTTAATACAAAAAAAAATTGGCAACTTCCTATTTTCGCTTACACTATCTTCGGCGTTAAAGTGCTTAACTTCTGTGTTCGAGATGGGAACAGGTGTATCCACTTTGCTATCGTTACCAATAAAATATAGAGAAATAATTCTCCGAAAACATGATAATATGGTTCAACAAATTATAGGGTTAAACTCTCGATCTATTAGTACTAGTCAGCTCAACGTATCACTACGCTTCCACGTCTAGCCTATCAACCAGATAGTCTTTCTGGGATCTTAGTTTTTAAAAAACAGGAAAATTCATCTTGAAGTTGGTTTCCCACTTAGATGCCTTCAGCGGTTATCCATTCCCTACATAGCTACTCTGCACTGCAGCTGGCGCTACAACAGATACACCAGAGGTAAGTCCATCCCGGTCCTCTCGTACTAAGGACAGATCTTCTCAATTTTCCAACGCCCACAACGGATAGGGACCGAACTGTCTCACGACGTTCTGAACCCAGCTCGCGTGCCACTTTAATGGGCGAACAGCCCAACC
>CAKPGT010000016.1 GCA_934155185.1 uncultured Bacilli bacterium | reverse complement strand
AAATAAGATAACATCATTATCAATGGATGATTATATAAAGGGATACTATATAAAAGAAGAACAAGATGAATGGATGAAAAATGTTGATATAGCTGATGCTAGGAAAACTGGCCGTAAGGAAGCCTTGAAGAGGAAATAAATCAAACTAAAATAGAAACTGTTAAGAAAATGAAAGAGGAAAATATACCATTAGATACTATAATAAAAATAACTGATTTAACTAAAGAAGAAATAGAGAAACTATAGATTAGAATGGTATTATATTTAAAGAATTTTATGTTAAACTTAGGTTCAGCAATTTATGCTGGACTTTTCTGTTATAATCGTATATAATACTAACTATTAACGGGTTTTTGATGGCGCAAACTACCAGAAAGGGGGATTATAATGGTTAAAAATGTTTTAGTAACTAATATAGATACTTTTATTGATAACTTAAAAAGAGATCTAATAAAGTATAATATAAGTAATTTAATTATATATTGTGGTGGATATTATGAACTTCACTTAGATGGTGCAATATTTAGAGTATTCCAAAGTAATTTAGCAAATACAAATACTTCTGATCCAATATATGATTATATTGTAGAAGCAGCATTTAAATATATAAGTGAATATAAAAATTCTAGAATACCACAAATAAGTAGCAATAATAATGCTAAATATAAATCTAGTGACAGTTTGTCTAAGAAGAAAGTACTTAAAATGACTAATGCTAGGTATAAAATAAATGATTGTAATAGTATAAAATTAATGAGAAGCAAAAAATTATGTTGACAGCTTCTTTTTTGTTACGTATAATATTAATGTATGAACATATATTCATATAGAAGGGAAATAAAAATGAAATTACTTGATGATGATAAGATGATAGATTTATCCGAACTTTTTAAAATATTTGGAGACTCAACTAGGGTTAAAATTATGAATGTTCTTATAAATAATGAGATGTGCGTAAATGATATAGCTGAAAAAATTAAAGTTAGTCAGTCAGCTGTATCACATCAACTTAGAATACTTAAGGATTCTAAACTTGTTAAGTATAGAAAAGAGGGAAACATGACATACTATTTTTTAGCTGATGATCATGTTGAAAAAATATTTAAGATGGGTTGTGACCATGTAAATGAGATATAAATATAAATTAAATGAATTAGATTGTGCAGGATGTGCACTTGAAATAGAAAAAAAGCTTAATGCTGAAAAAAATATATCTTTTGCATCAGTAAATTTTTCTAAGTTACTTGTGACCGTTGAAACAGATAGTAATGACGCTAAAAGATTAGTTTCAAATATCGTAAGGCAAGTAGAACCTGATATTATTATTTTAGATTTAAATGAGACAGCTCAAAATAAAAGTAAACTTAAATTTCATGTTGCAAGACTTGTTTTAGGTATAATATTTGGCGCTTTAGGTATGTTTATATTTAAAGGAATACCATCTAAAATATTTATAATTTTAAGCTACATATGTCTTCTTTTTAGAACGTTTACTAATTCTATTAAACTACTTTTTAAGTCCAAGACAATAAATGAAAATCTTCTTGTTACCGTATCTTGTGTGGGAGCTTATTTAACAAATAATATTCATGAAGGTTTAATGGTAATAATTTTATACGAAATAGGTAAAATATTAGAAGAATTAGCGGTTAATAATTCTAGAAAATCAATTAGTGCATTAATGGATATAAAGCCTTCTTATGCTAATTTAAAGAAAGATGATGAAATAGTAACTATTCTTCCTGAAAACGTTAATATAGGTGATATTATAGTAATTAAAAAGGGTGAGAAAGTTCCATTAGATGGTATTGTGTTAAAAGGAAATTCACTATTAGATACCTCAGCTTTAACAGGGGAAAGTAAACTTAGAAAAGTAGAGGTTAATGATAAAGTTTTATCAGGTTCTATTAATCATGGTGAACTAATAGAAGTTAAAGTAACTAGCAAATATGAAGATAGTACAGTATCTAGAATTTTAGAATTAACTGAAAATGCTAGTGATAGGAAAGCTAAAACAGAAACATTCGTGTCTAAAGCAGCTAGAATTTATACACCAATAATATTAGTACTTGCTCTTTTAATTGCAATAATACTTCCTCTATTTAATATAAGTATAAAAGATTCTATATATAGAGCATTAGTATTTTTAGTTGTATCTTGTCCATGTGCGATTGCAATTTCAGTACCACTTGGATACTTTTCTGGAATTGGTAAGGCATCAAAATCAGGTATTTTAATAAAGGGGAGCGACTTTCTTGAATCCCTTAGTTACGTAAATAAAATAGTATTTGATAAGACAGGTACTATTACAACAGGTATCGCAAATAGTTATGATCTAGTTATATTAAATAAAGAATATACCAAGGATGAAATAGTAAGATACCTAGTATCTATAGAAAGTCTTTCAAATCATCCAACAGCTAAATCTATATTGAATGTTTTTGATAAGAAAATTAAAAAATATAATGTTACTAATTTTAAAGAGTATAGTGGTAGAGGTATTTCTTGTAAAATTAATGATAAAAAAATCAAGGTTGGATCACCTACATTTATAAAGACTGATAAAGATGATAATTATATATATTTAAGTATAGATGATAAGGTATCTGCTAAAATATCATTAACAGATAGCATTAAAAAAGATTCTAAAGAAGCTATTTCAAAACTTAAGAAAAATGGGATCAAAACCTATATGTTTACTGGAGATAATAAAGATTCAGCACTAGATATATATAGCAAAGTAGGATTAGATGAAGTAAAATACGAGATGCTACCAGAAGATAAATATAATGAACTTAATAGTATAATTAAAGAAAATAATATGAAAACCGCTTTTGTCGGAGATGGAATAAATGATGCACCATCATTAGCATTAGCAGACGTTGGAATATCAATGGGTGGTTTAGGTTCACAATCTGCAATAGAAGCATCTGATGTTGTAATAATGAATGATTCATTAACTAAAATACCTCTTGCAATTGAAATATCTAAACTAACTAAAAAAATAATTAAACAAAACTTAATATTTGCTATAGGTGTTAAAGTATCTATACTAATATTAAGTGCTTTTGGAATGGCTAGTATGTGGCAAGCTGTTTTTGCTGATACAGGTGTTACACTTCTTACAATTTTAAATACTACTAGAATAATTAGAAAATAAAACTAAACAGTAATTGACAAGATATTACTTAAAGTGGTAAACTATAGTTAGTATGATAAGAGGATGTGGATTATGAAAAACTTAAAAAATAATGGACAGGCATTAGTTGAGTATGTATTAATAATAGCATTAGTAACTGTAATAGCGGTTAGTTTAATTAAGGTATTTGGTGGTTATTTAAAGGATTCAATAACTAAGACTTCATGTGAATTAGTTGGTGAAAAATATGAAAAAGGTGCAAATCCTGGGGAAGGAAAGTGCAAATAAGGCCGTTGTGGTCTTTTTTTGTACATGGTAATTACTATGAATAAAATAATTAAATCTAATACAAGAGGTAGTTTGGTTGTTATATCAGGACCATCTGGTTCTGGTAAAGATTCAATATGCGAAAGACTAAGAGAATATAATGATAATTTTTGGGTGTCAGTATCCTGCACAACTAGAAAACCTAGAAAAGGTGAAGAAGAGGGAATAAATTACTACTTTATTGATAAAGAAACATTTGAAAAAAAGATAGAAAATGAAGAATTTTTAGAATATGCTTTATATAATGATGATTATTATGGTACTCCCAAAGAAAAAATTACAGATTATTTAAATAAAGGGATTGATGTTTTTCTAGTTATAGAAGTTCAAGGAGCACTTAAAATAAAACAAGAAGTGCCTGATGCCTTATTTATATTTATAATGCCACCCACCATGAAAGATATAATATTAAGATTAAAAAAACGTGGTACTGAAAGTAATGATAAAATAATTGAAAGATTTAAAAAGGCGTATAAAGAGATAAATGAAGTAGCAAAATATAACTATGTTATAGTAAATGATGATTTAGATGAAGCAACAAAAAAACTAAACTCTATTTTAATATCACAAAAATGTATGGTTTCAAGAATAGAAGATGTTTACTTAAATAATTTAGAAGAAGAAATACATGAATTACTTATTGATGATAAAGTATTTGATAACAATAATTTGTATTAATATATATGTAAAATTACTTTACACTATTTATATGATATAGTTGTTCTTAGGTATTTTTGATGATATTATTATAATAGGAAAAAAGTAAATATGGGAGTGTTATAGATGAAAAAAGAAGGAGAATTTTTTAGCAGTGATAAAGACAAAAATCCAGTAGGAAGGCCAAGACTAGCTGATAAGGAAACAAAGAGAAAATCACTTATAATAGTAACTATTTCTTTTCTGGCGGTTCTATTACTTATAGTGTTTGGATATGGAACGCTTTTTGGATTTAAGAGTAATGATTTAATAGGTAGAATAGTAAGAGAAGATAAAAATGGTAAGAAGGTTTTAATAACAGAAATAAAACCATTAGTTAAAGATATTACATTAAAAGAAAATACTGCTCGTAAAGTATATCTAACTGTTTTACCATCATCTGCAACAAATAAGTCAATTAAGTATGAAAGTATGGATCCTAGCATAGCAGAGGTAGATAAGAATGGAAAGGTAACAGCACTAAGTCCTGGTAAAACTAAGATAGTTGCAACTACACTAGATGGATCAAATAAAACTGCTAAGTTTAATATAAAAGTTCTTAAGGATGGAAGCGGTTATTGTTCTTTCTCATCATTAACTAAAAAGTATAATGGTATAGATTATTCTATAAGTTGTGATAATGCCAAAGTTAAGGAAATACAATATAGTATAGATGATGGCAATTATAATAAATTGCTTACTAAAAAGCTTAATGATACTGTGCCATTTAGTGAAAAACAGTTAAAAGGAGATATTACGTTTAAAGTAATATATTACCCTAATAATAGTAAGGTTACTAAGTATAAACTAAGAAAGTTCTCAGGCAAAAACGTAACTACTACTAAAGCTTTATCTGGCACTTGTGATTTAACTATAAAAGAAGTAGAAACAAACAGTGCTAAGTATGATGTTACATGCGAAAATGCTAGTGTATCTAAACTTGCATATAAGATAGGAAATGGTAGCTACGTAGGATTAGAACCAAGTAGTTTAGCAGATACTGTTATATTTGAAGAAAGTGATGTAACTAGAGTAATATATTTTAATGTTGAATATATTATAGATGGTACTACTAATATAAAATCTGTTTCAAAAAGTGGAGTTATACAAGCTAAAACAAATTAGTTAGCAGAAAGCATATATAATTAAATAATAAACTTGAGGGATAATCTCTTAAGTTTTTTTGAATAATTTTTTATATCATAGTTAATCATAATTATAGGTGATAAAAATGATAAAAGATATTTTATCAACTAATTTTCATGAGGTGTTTGTTGTATCTAAGAGGGCTATTTTTTCTTTAATAACTCTTTTTATAGTGACTAATTTTATAGGAAGAAAACAGGTTTCTGAGCTTAGTTTGTTTGATTATGTAATAAGTATATCTATAGGCAATTTTGCAGCAGAAATGACAATGAATTTAGACTCGCAAGTATTTAATGGAATTATTTCTATTATAATATTTGGCTTTATTGCAGCTTTTGTTTCGTTTCTTACTATGAAAAGTATTAAAGCAAGGCGTTTTTTTATTGGAACTCCAACCATAATAATACAAGATGGAAAATTTATATATAGAAATTTAAAAAGAACAAAGATGGATATAAATGATTTTTTACAAACATGCAGAATATCTGGCTATTTTGATGTAAGTAATATTAAATATGCCCTTATGGAAGCGAATGGCAAAATAAGCTTTTTACCTAAAGAGGACTATACACCAGTTACAAATAAAAGTATGAATTTAAAAGGTGATAAGCAAGGCTTATGTGCTAATGTTATAATAGATGGTAAGATAATGCAACATAATTTAGAATTAATAAAAAAAGATGAGAAATGGCTTATTAGTGAACTTAAGGTAAAAGGTTATAAGGAGTATGATGATATTTTGTTAGCGACCGTTGATATTAACTATAAACTAACTATTTTTAATAAAAGAGATATAGATAAAGTTAATACATACTTAGAATAAAAAGTACTAGATAAATATCTTAATTAATGTTATCATTTATTATGGTGATAGTATGATTAAGAAAATAAAAGAAAATATTATTAAAAATAAATGGATATATATAACTTTTGCATTGTCACTTGTTGTTATATCAACTATTTTTATACTCCAGAAAATAGCACCATTTGGTAATAATTCCATGCTTGATGTTGATTTTTATCATCAATATGGGCCTTTACTAAATGAGCTTTATGATAGAGTAAAAAGTGGAAGTAGTTTACTATATTCATTTAATACTGGTGGGGGAATACCTTTTTATCGTAATTTTTTAAATTACTTATCTAGCCCATTTAATATACTTCTATTTCTATTTAAAAAAGAAAATATCGTAATGGCTTTTTCAGTGATTATAGCATTAAAGGCTGTTATGGCATCAACTACAATGTCATTTTTCTTAAAGAAAACATTTAAAAAAGATGGTGCTTTGTTATCTATATTTGGCCTTTTATATGCATATTCTGGGTATTTTTGTGCTTATTACTGGAATATAATGTGGCTTGATGGAATGGGTTTTTTACCATTAATAGCATATGGTATAAATAAAATAATAGATGATAAAAAGCCACTTGTTTATGTATTTAGTTTAGCTACTATGCTTTTTGCAAACTATTTTATAGGATATATGATATGCATTTTTTCTGTTTTATATTTTCTTGGCTACTTTTGGTGTAAAAAGGGATTTAAAATAAAGGAATTTATAATAAGCGGGCTTTACTTTTTTATATCATCTATTTTAGCAGCGTCTTTAGTTTCATTTGCGTTAATTCCTTTATATAAATCACTTGCATCTATTTCTGCTACAACCGATTCATTTCCATATCTTAAAACTTCATTTGGATTATTAGATTTCTTCTTTAATCATATAACAGGGGTTTCTAGAACGGTTTTTGCAAGTGATAAGTTACCACTTCCTAATGTATATTGTGGCTTAATTTCTATAGCTTCAGTTATACTATTATTCTTAAATAAAAACATAAAATTAAAATATAAGATAGCAACTGTTATATTTTTCATAGTATTTATCTCTTCATTTGCTATTACAAGGTTAGATTTTATATGGCATGCTTTTCATGTCCCTAATGATTTGCCTTGGAGATATTCATTTATTTATGTCTTTGGTTTTATAATGATAGCATATTATTCTTTAACAAGACTTAAAGAATTAAAGACTCTTAGGGTTCTTGCTGGATTTGAACTTGTTATTATATTTGTTTTAGTAGCACTAAAGCTTGACTTTAAAAACATTACTACTGACAAAGCAATTGCGTCTTTAATACTTCTATTGATATATTGTTTATTATATATATTATATAATTCAAAGTTTTTAAATGAAAAAATTATAAAGACGATTTTACTATTTTTCATAATGGCAGAGTGCATATATGGTATTAATACTAATTGGGACATTAACCATGATATAAAAACGTTTATGAGTACAAAAAAACCTTATCAAGAGCTAATTAAAAAGGCAAAAAGTGATGATAATGGTCTATATAGACTTGAGAAAACTAGCTATTTAACATTAAATGATGGCGCTTGGTATAATTATTCTGGTATATCAACATTTAGTTCAATGGCTTATGAAAGCACTGCTAAGGCTCAAAGAAAACTTGGTATGGCAGGAAATAACATCAATAGTTATTACTATCAGAATTATCAAACACCTATTTATAATACAATGTTTAATGTTAAATATATAATGGGTGATTACATAGAAAATGATTATTATACGCTTATTGATACTATTGATAGCTACAATTTAACTGGATATAATTATAGTTCTTCTATAGCATACGCGGTTAATAAAGACATTAAAAACTGGTCGCTAATAGAGTATAATCCATTTCTTAATCAAGAAAAATTCGTAGAATTATCTTCTAATGTTCAAAACATCTTTGAGCCTATCAAAGTTAAAAATTTATTAGGTGGCAAAATAACTTCACCATCATTTAGCAATAACTCTAATGGGGATTTCTACTACGAACTTGATAATCCTTCGACGAGTCTTATATTAACACTTGATAATCCAAAAGAACAAAACATATATTTATACATTGGTGGCAATAACGTAAGTAGTTTTAATATAAATGATAGATACTATTCACTTACGTCAGATGAGTATTATGTATTTGATACAGGTAAACTTAATAAGGGAGATATAGAATTAAGAATAAACTTTAAAGAGAGTATAGGAGGTAATCTTAAATTTTATGCTTACCACATAAATAATGATAAATTTAAACAATTCTATACGTATATAAATAGTGGTGAGCTAAAGGTTAAGAAGTATAGTGATACATATATTGAAGGAAACATGTATGCTGATAATAACAAGACCGTGTTTTCAACCATTTCATATGATAAGGGATGGAAGGTTTTTGTAGATGAAGAGGACGTTAAGATTTATGATAATAATTCGTTTCTATCATTTGATATAGGTAAAGGTAGTCATGACATTAAACTAAAATATTATCCTGATGGTATGAAAGAAGGTTTAATAACGTCATTTATGTCGGTTTTAGTAATAGCTTTTTATGTAATAAATGAAAGAAAAAAGGTATAAGTGCTAAAAAAAGTGAATTTAGTGTTTAAATTTGCTTTTTTATGTGGTAAAATACTATTAGTTATGATAGATAGCTGCATGCTATATATCAGTTAAGGGGATTGGTTTGTTTTAAGGAGGCTAGTGATGCTAGGTGTAATAGAAAGAATTAAAAATAGTGTTTTATTAAAGTGCAATACTTTAAATGACAAGATAATTGCACAAGATTTAATTAATTTAATTGATTCTGGAATATATCATTTTGCAGAAGAGATGGAATCCATAATAAGCGATTTGAATTTAGATATTGGAGAAAAGAAAATTAGAAGTGATGTTGAAGAATTAATATCAAGGCAAATAGTAAAAAAAATAAAAAGGAAGTTATTTATTGATTCGTTAGCACTTCAAATTACAAATGATTATTTTATTGAAAGTTACGTAAAAAATGAAATAAGCTTAGATAGGTTATCTAAAATGTATTTAAAAGAACTAAATAAAAATAAGAGTTCTAATCAGCTTAATATGACCGAGGACTTAAATATGCAACCAATTATGGAAAATGTTAGAATCTATGTTGGTAAAAATATTATTTCGCTAATTAAAGAAAATGAGTTTTTGGTTTCTGCCGCAAATGATTTAGTTAAGAAAACAAAGGAAGAATTTGAAGAAAGACTAAAGGCGCTAATCGATGATGCTGACTTAAAATATAAGAAGATATTAATTGATGAACTAGAACATGAATTAGGAATAGAAAAACAGTCTGAAGAAAAAGGGGAAGATGTAGAAATGAAAAATATTGAAGAACAAAACGTTTTAGAAGAAGAAACTAATGTTGAAGTACAAGAAAAAGTAAATAATAAATTTGAAAAATATGATGATATGACATTATTTAACAAGGTTATATTAAGTCTTAATACAAGAGAAGAAAAGCTTTCTAGAGAAGAAGCTAAAACTGAGAAAAAGAAAAACGAAATTGATGAGCTTCTAACAAAAACTAATAAAGATATAGAGGCAAATATTGAAAGAGAAAATAAACTATCTCGCAGAAAGTTAGATCTAAATGCTAGAGAAATTGATTTAAATTCAAGGTTATCTGAAGCTGAGGTTATATTCCTTAATATGAAGCCATTGATTAAGGGTTTAAGCAAAATAAGTTCTTCTGAAGAAGAAGGAGGTAATTACAATGAATAATAAGTTAAATAATGTATTAGAACATGTAAGTGAAAGAAATAATGAATATCGTATAGAACTTAGAACTTTAAAAAACGAAATAGATGAAAAAGCTACATCAATAATTGGAGAAGTTGTAACACTGTCAAATTATACTTTAGATTTTTCAAGTGCAATTTCTAGTGTTAAGGAAAACTTAGTTGAACCAATATCAAGAGAAATTGAAAACTATGCGATAAAAGATTTAAGAAATGTTGAATCCGTAAATGAACAATTTATTGAGAAAATAAATGACAAGATAGAGATGACACCTATTAACTCTTTTGATGAAAAAACTAGGTTCATAGAAAATTTAGACGGACTACTTAATGATAAATACCTTCAAATAGTTAAGATAAAAAGAACTGATTTTCTAGATGAGAATGGTAAAAATGCAGAAATAGAAAGAATAATTGAAGATTTCATAAATGAGTTAAAAGCAAGGGGAACATATGATGAAAATGGACTTTTAAGCATCTTTAATACTTTCAAAGATAATGTATATTTCATGATTAAAACTACTATTGATAAAATGAGCAGTCTGTACTTAAATAATTTTGTTAGTGAAGTAGGTAGTGCTTTAAGTTCAATAAATCTTTATGATGATGCTTCAGATAAAGAAGGTGCCAACGTTCAAAGTACCCCATCATTTGAAATACCTGAACTTAATGAAATACCAGAGGTTCCAAATATTCAACTTGCTCAAGATATTCCAGAGGTACCTTTAGTTAATGAGACCAATACATTAAATAGTGTTAATATAAATCCAATGGATATTGAGCCTATTGCACCAATTGAGGTTAAAGAGGAAAAACCATTAGTAAGCGAAAAACCAAAACATTCTTATGATGTTGAAGAAATTCTTAAAATAGCTAAATCTCCAGTTGTTAGTATAAATCAGGATAACAATGATAAAAAAGAAGATGTTGTGGATAAAAGAAGTAGCCTATCTAGTATAGAAACTGAATTTAACGAACATGAAGTTGTAGAAGAAATGATTAGAAGATTATCAAACAGATTAAAGTATATTGATAATAGACAAGCTAATTTAGATGAAGCTAAGGTGAAGAATGAATCTGATGAGAAATTTGTTAATGAATTAATTAAGAATGCAGAAGCCAAGAATGAAGAATTAAATGAATTTGAAAAGAGCCTTGATGAAAAAGAAAAAGAACTAGACAAAAAACAAAAAGAACTAGACGAAAAAATTAGGAATGTAATGCCATTTGCCAATGCGGTATTAAATACAGAAGAGGGATCTAATAAATAGATTCTTTTTTTGTAATTTAATTAAGCTATATAACATATAGTTAACTAGAAAGATTTGGAGGATAATATGGTTAATAAACAAAAAATGTGGTTTTTAACGTTATTTAGCTTGATTTTAATACTTAGTGTTTATTATATTACAATGCCGAGTGAATTATTAACGAAAGCAGGAAAAATGAACGATAATAAGGTAAATACTACTAAAAAAAATAAAGATGTATCTACTAATGTTACTGAGTCAGATTCGCTTACTGCCTTACAAGTTGAAGCGGATGAAGAAAGAGCAACATTAGCAGCAAGCTATAATGAGATACTAACAAATAAGGATGCAACTGTTGAAGAGAAGAATAACGCATATGATGGACTTAAAGAAATAAATGACATGAAAGCCAAAGAAGAAAGCTTAGTTAAAAAAATAAAAAGTGATTTAAAACTTAAATCTTTTGTAAAAATAGATGGTAATAACATAAGTGTTACTATAAAAAAACAAGATCATGATTATTCTCTTGCAAATAATGTAATGAGACTAATACAAAAAGAATTTGAAAATAAAAAATATATATCAGTTAAATTTCAAAAATAAGTACCAGTTTTCCCATTTTGTCATACTATAATATAGAAAAATATTAAAACCTCTTATCATGAGAAAGTGGGGAAATTATGGGAAAGGCAATACTAACTAAAAGAGAAAAAGAAATTTTTGATTACCTTATAACTAATAAGACAACAAAAGAAATAGCAAATAAACTTGGTATAAGTGAAAAAACAGTAAGAAATCATATATCTAATGTTATGCAAAAACTAGGGGTTAAGGGCAGAGCTTGCGCGGTAATTGAACTTATAAAATTAAAAGAGATCACTTTATAAAATCGCATATTAAATGCGGTTTTTTCATACTATTAATTGGAGGTTATTATGCTAAGAAAATTTACTTATAATAAAATCTTTAGAACAACAGGTATGCTACTGCTACTTTTGCTTCTATTATTATTTCCTACAAGCAAAGAATATTCATTAGAAGATGAGAAATCTGTTAAAACAGCTGTGCTTGTAAAGAAAAAGGAAGCATTTTTAATGGATAGAAATGATTATATAGCAAGATGCACAATAGATTTATCTTCAAATTCAGATGAAGAATATGCTAAGATGCTTATAGAACTGCTTATAATAAATGGTAAATATGAGCAGAAGGTACCTAATGGATTTAAGGCAATACTACCTAGTGATACAAAAATAAATAGTGTTAAAATAAAAGGCGATTCAGTATATGTTGATCTATCAAACGATTTTTATGATGTCTCTATTAATAATGAAGAAAAACTAATTCAGATACTAACTTATAATTTAACTACTATTGATAAGATAAAAAAGGTGTATATAAATATAGATGGTAAACCTTTAACTTATTTACCAAAGAGTCGTAAAAACTTAACTCAGCCATTTACTAGGGAAGATGGTATAAATAAAAAATATGATGTTAATAATTATAAAAACGTAAAGGAAACAACTATATATTTTACTAATAAGAATAATACTGGATACTATTATGTTCCTGTAACTAAAGTTAGTAACGATGATAGGGAGAAAATAAAAATAATTATAGATGAATTAACATCATCACATATATATGAAACTAACTTAATGAGCTTTTTAAACTATAATACTAAACTTTTAGGATATGAATTAAAAGATGACGTGCTTACACTAAACTTTAATAACTTTATTTTTGATGACACAGACAAAAAAAGCATCTTAGAAGAGGTAATTTACTCGATTTGCCTCTCTGTTAGAGATAATTATAGTGTAAAAGAGGTAATATTTACTGTAAATGGCAATGAAATTACAAAAAGTGTGCTAAAAAATATTGAATAATCTATTATTTTGAGTTATAATTAATTTGTTCTTTTGAACAAGTTAGTTTGTCCTGTTAGCTCAGCTGGATAGAGCAACGGCCTTCTAAGCCGTGGGTCAAAGGTTCGAATCCTTTACAGGACGCCATAAGAAATCAAAGCCTTATTTTGTAAGGCTTTTTTTGTGTATTTATTTTAGATAGTTATACTTTGAAAAAATTTTTTTATTTTTTCTTTTAAAAAACGCGGGAATTTAAAAATTACATCTAACAATATAATTGGGAGGGTAATTAAATGAATAAAAAATTTTTCGTGAATCAAGAAAACATTAATGATTGTGGAGCCGCATCCTTAGCAATGATATTAAACTTGTTTGGAAAGAATGCTTCTTTAAATGATATTAAAGAAGAACTCAAAATAGACAAGGAGGGGGTAAGCGCTTTTGATATTGTTAAATTATCAAACAAGTATGGTATTGTTGCTACTGGATATAAAAATTGTGTTATAGATGACATAGCACTTCCAGCAATAGTACATGTTATAAACGAAAATAAACTTCAGCACTTTATGGTGCTTCTTAAAGTTTTAAATGATAAGGTACTTGTTGCAGATCCAGCATCACAAATTAGATATATTAATAAAAATGACTTTAATAATATCTATACTGGTATTGTTATTATGTTTAAAAATAAAAAAGCTACAAAAGAGTTAAAAAAAGAGAAAGCTTTTGCTATAAAGACAATTATTTTGACACTTTTTCTTTCATTTACAAGCATTATATGTTCTTTTCTTTTTTCTAAAGTTTTAAAGAGTTTTAATAATTATAGTAATACTAAATATATTTACTACATGATGGTATTGTTTTTTGCAACATCCTTTCTTAAAGAAATAATAATGTTTATTAGGCAAAAAGTAGCTTTAAAATTTGAAATTAGTATTGATAAGAGAATAACGATTAATACACTTAGAAGTTTGATTAGTCTCCCACATAATTTTTATAATCAAAATGGTTCTGGTGAATTAATAGCTAAGGTTAATGATTTATCATATATAAAAGAAATGATATATACCTTAGTTGAAGAATTATCTATTAATATTATGTTTTTAGTTTGTATATTAGTTGTGTTATTTATTGCTAATAAAATTCTATTTTTAATAAGTGTTACTATGATTGGCATAATTTTTATAATTGATAGGTTATTTTTAAAGAAACATTTTTCAAGTATATATGAACTTCAGATGAAAAACGAGAACTTAAACGGCCAAATAGGCGACTGTATAAATGGCATCATGACAATAAAAAACTTGAGTAAAGAAAAATTCTTTAAAGATGGATTTGAAGCACATTATAAAGATTTTATAGATAAAAATAGTAAGTTAAACTTTGCTTATCAAAATAAAACCATAATTTCCAATGTTATTTCACTTATATTTAAGGCTTTAGTATTTGTAATTTTAATAATAACTAAAACGAATATATATAAATCTATATTCATAATCTCACTTAATGATGTGTTAATATCGTCCACTCTAGAGCTTTGTAAATCACAGATGCTTTATGCTAATTTTAAGAGTGCGGTAACTAGGCTAAAGAGTTTGAAAAACAAAGAAGAACTTACATTGCATTCTGATATTAAGATTAAAGATATATCATTTAGAAATTTTAGTTATTTAATAGATAATACTTATGTTTTAAAAAATGTTAATTTTAACATAAAGAAAGGTTCTTGGATTTTAGTTTGTGGTAAAACTGGAGCTGGAAAATCTACTTTATTTAAGATTCTAACAAGGCAAATAGATAGTGATATAAAAGGGATTTATATAAATGGTAAGAAAATAAGTGAGTTTTCTAATGAAACAGTAAGGCAAAGTATAACATACGTGGATCAAAAAGCCAAACTATTTAACAAGACAATAAAAGAAAATATCTATTTTGATAGAAAAACTCCTGATCCTAAAATAGAGAAATATTTAGCCATAAATAATCTTAATAAGGATATTATAATTGATAATGCTAATTCAAATATATCTGGTGGTCAGATGGAAAAAGTAATAATAGCACAAACTTTGTTAAATAGTGGTAGTGTAATTATTTTTGATGAAACAACGAACCAAATTGATGAAGCTGAAGAAAGAAAAATACTAACGTTTATAAAAAAATACTATAAAGATAAAACCGTAATTTTGATAAGTCATAGAAAAGGAAACGCACAATTATTTGATAAAATAATTTCATTTAAAAATAATGGTGTAAAAATTAAAAATAAGGAGGAAATAGATGACAGAATTAACAAACAAAGAGCTTAGTAATATAAATGGAGGCTCAGCTGGATGGATAGCGGCTGGAATAATTGCAGGAATAACATTTTTAGCAGGAATACTAGATGGAATAACAAGACCATTTAAATGTAGATAAGGGAGGATTAAAAGATGAAATTAACAAGTAAAGAACTTAAAAATATAAA
The DNA here is from genome assembly GCA_934155185.1 of uncultured Bacilli bacterium. Lineage (GTDB taxonomy): Bacteria > Bacillota_I > Bacilli_A > RF39 > UBA660 > Aphodocola. The sequence continues at coordinate 4,919 of CAKPGT010000016.1, read as the reverse complement.
AGCAGGATTTAGCCTAAGTGGCACGGTTATTAATGCACTTATAAATGGTGTAAAAGCATTTATGGATGTTGGAAGATATTTTGGAAGTGGTATAAGAAGACTTTTCGGCGGTAAGTCATGCCCAATGTAATAGGATAAAGTTATCATAAAATGTCACTTTTTGTTATAAATACTAAAAAAAATGTTGTAATAACTTATCTTAAGTGTTATAATTACTAGTAGAAAAAAAGGAGAGGGGGGAAAGGAAAATGATAACTGTTAAAGTTAAAAACGGAAATGTTGATGGAGCTATAAAAAAGTTCAAACAGAGTGTAGCTAAAAGTGGTCTCCCTTCAGAAGTAAAAAGAAAACAAGTTTACGATAAACCTGGGGTACAAAGAAGAAATGCTAAGAAGGAGGCTATTAAAAACAGCAGAAAAGCAGCAAAAAGAGAAAGAAGAGCTGCATAGTTTTTCCTTACTTACCAAATAGAAACTTACTATATTATATAGTGGGTTTTTTCATTATATAATAAATTTTATTATTTACATTTGCATATTATTAAATGGTGATACTATGAATCTTAAGAGAATAATTAATGATTATGCTGAATGTAATACATTTGAAATAAAAATAAAAGATGAAAAGATTAGTATTTATTACTATGATGATGTTGAAAGCTTTAGTAGCAATAAGATAATAGTAAAAAAGGAAAATAAGATAGTAGAGATATTAGGAGATAATCTGGTAATAGAAACTATGTTTAAAGAATTTTTAGTTATTAAAGGCACAATTAAGAAAGTTATATTGGTGCACTAATATGAATAGTATCGTTAGAATTAAAATAACTGGTAGAAATACTAAAAGGTTTATTAAGCAATTTTTAATAAACAAAAACATTAGTTATTCTAAATATAAAGATATTAGTTACAAAGAGACACTTTTAAATATTAATTATACTGATTACTTAAAATTAATAAATAATAAAACTACTTATGATATAGAAATTGTAAAGATATATGGACCATATTTCTTTATTTATTATATAAAAAATAATGTTTCATTTATAATATCATTTATAGCATCACTTATACTCCTTTACTTACTTAGTAATACTGCTTTTGAGGTTAAAGTTATTCATAATGATAAAAACATAAGAACATTAGTTAATGATGAATTAAAATATTATAAAATATCTAAATATAGAATAATACCAAGCTATAACAAAAGAGTAAAAATAATAGATAAAATAGTAAAAAATAATAAGGATAAACTAGAATGGCTTGAAATAGAAAGAAAGGGAAGTAAATTAATTGTAAAAGTTACAGAAAGAAAAGTAAATAAAAAAGAAGAAATACTAAAAAATAGACATATAGTAGCTAAAAAAAGCGGAATTATAATGAAAATAGAAGCAAAAGATGGTGTTATATTAAAAAAGAATAATGATTTTGTTACAAAAGGAGATATAGTAATATCTGGTGACATTATAAAAGATGAAACCGTAAAAGGACAAGTTGCAGCAAAAGGAGTAGTTTATGCTGAAGTATGGTATAAGGTAAATGTTAAATATCCATTATACTATGAGGAGATAACTTATTTAGATGAGATTAAAAACAATATTATAGTAAGCTTTTTTAATAAAGAAATATCACTTAAAAAGAACTATGTAAGTTCATACTTAGAAAAAAAGAGAGTATTTATAAAAGATAAAATATTCCCATTTTCAGTTAGAATGGAAAGGCAAAGAAAAACTAAGGTTAAAAAAGAAAGTTTAGATACTAAAATGGCCATCATGAAGGCAGAAGAAGTAGCTGAAAAAAAGATTAAAGAAAGACTTAAAAAAGGTGAATATATAATTGACAAAAAAACACTTAATTATACGTTTGATAATAATAGTATACTATCTAATGTTTTCTTTAAGGTATATGAGGACATTACTGATTATAGGCTCTCTGATGAAGTTCAAATAGAAAACCAAACTGATGAATAAATATGTTATAATGCTAAGATCTAAGTATATAATATCCTTATTTGTAATAGTAATATTATTTAAAACTTTTTATACGGTCTTAAAAAGAAATTTGGATGTACCAAAAAAAGAAATTATAAGACTCCTTTTTGTTTCTTATTTTGTTATATTATTTTATATAGTAACATTTAAAGATAAAAACTATGGAACTAATAACTTTATATTATTTAAGGAAATATTTAGATATAAAATAACATCAAAATTATTTGTTAGAAATGTTATTGGTAATATATTGCTATTTGTTCCTTTTGGTATGTTTATAAGTTACTATGTAAAGAAAACTAAACTATATATAATAATTTTATCTTCCATTTTATTGTCATTATTAATAGAGACCACTCAAAGCACAATAGGTAGAACTTTTGATGTGGATGATATACTGCTTAACCTTATAGGTGGTATAATTGGATTTGTTATTTATAGGCTTCAAAGTAAATACAATAATATATTTCAAAGACAAATTATAAAGGATATCTTGTGTTTGTTATCAATATTGATTATAATATATTTGTTATTTGTATTTGATTTTTGGAGGTTGCTATGAATTATATAGAAGTTTTTAATGAATATAAAAAGCCTGTTGAAGAACTTAGCTTGGTAGAAGATTTTATTAATTACTGTGCGTCTAGTTTGAAATTGAAAAATGTTTTATTTAATGTTATAATTATTGACAATGATAGTATTCATAAAATTAATAAGAAATACAGAAACATAGATAGAGAAACAGATGTTATTACTTTTGCATTAGAAGATAATAAGCAAATTGATACTAAAGATGTTAGAGTACTTGGTGACATTTATATATCTTATGATAGAGTAATAAGTCAAGCAAAAGAATACAATCATAGCACAAGAAGAGAAATATGCTTTCTAGCTGTTCATGGTCTTTTACATTTACTAGGTTATGATCATATGAATAAGGAAGATGAAGAAGTTATGTTCGGACTTCAAAAGGAGTTGTTAAATAGTTATGGGATTAAAAAAGAAGACTAAAGAAGTAGTATCTAGAGGAAAATATGTTGAGTCTAACAATTTAAAGAAACTAAGTTTTAAAAGGATTCTTAAAAGTTTTAAATTTTCTATTGAAGGCTTAGAATATGCTTACTTACATGAGCAAAGCTTAGTGCTTCATGTCTTAGTTATGGTATTTATTGTTTCTTGCGGTATATTCTTTAAAATTACACCAATACAGTGGGTTATAACCCTTGTTATGGGAGCTTTAATATTAGTTGCTGAATTATTTAATACATCAATAGAAGCTGTAGTTGACTTGGTTACAGAAGAGTATCATCCGCTAGCAAAAATAGCTAAAGATACTGCATCAGCAGCATGCTTTATTGCAGATATGGTAGCAGCTGGTATGTGGCTTGTTGTTTTTGTGCCTAAAGTTATAGCACTTTTTAGGTAAGTATATGAAGAAGATAAGAAGATTCTTTGATAGAGAGCAAAATTTGCTTATACATATAATAGCAACTATATGTGTTACAATATTTGGAATAATATTACATATAAGTTTTAATGAATGGCTTTTAGTATATTTTTTAGTTGCATTTGTAATTACATCAGAGCTTATAAATTCATCTATAGAGCTAGCAGTTGATTTAGTTACAGAAGAATATCATCCGCTAGCTAAAGTAGCTAAAGATGTATCTGCAGGAGCAGTTTTAATTTCTGCCGTTTGTGCATTATTAGTAGGCTTATATATATTTGTTCCAAAAATTATATATTTAATCAGAAATTAAAGATTATCTTTAATTTTTTTGTTATAATTAGTGTGAGGTGATTAAAATAAGATCGGGATTTGTAAGTTTAGTGGGAAGACCTAATGTTGGTAAATCAACTTTGCTTAATTCATTAGTAGGGTATAAAATAGCTATAACATCTAATAAGGCTCAAACAACAAGAAATATGATACAGGGAATATATAACGATTCTGATTCACAAATAGTATTTGTTGATACCCCAGGTATTCATAAACCAAAACATAAACTAGGACAATTATTAAATGAAGAAGCTTACTACTCAATAGAGGATGTTGATATAATACTATTTTTAATAGATGTAACTATGAAATTTGGCAAGGGAGACAATTTTGTTTTAGATAAGATAAAAGAAGCTAATAAGCCTACGTTTTTAATACTAAATAAAGTTGATAAGATAAATAGAGAAGAATTATTTAATTTAATTTTGAAATATAAAGATTTATATGACTTTAAAGAAATAATACCAATATCTGCTTTGAAGGATAAAAATACAGATGAGCTTATAAAAACTCTTAAAAACTACTTACCTGATAGCGTAAAGTATTTTCCAGATGAAGATATAACAAATACTTCAGCTGAATTTAGAGTATCAGAGTTAATTAGAGAGAAAGTTTTGAGACTAACAAACGAAGAGGTTCCTCATGCTGTAACATGCATTGTTGAAGAATATATTGAAAAGAAAGATAAGGTTATAATAAATGCTAGTTTGATAGTTGAAAGAGATTCTTTAAAAAGCATAATAATAGGTAAAAAGGGTGCTATGTTAAAAGAGATAGGAACTAAAGCCAGATGCGATATAGAAGAAATGCTAGGTAAAAAAGTATTTCTAGAACTTTATGTTAAAACAATAAAAAACTGGAGAGATAAAGAAAAATATTTAAGAGAATTAGGTTTTTATGAGATAAGAGATGAGTAATTTTGATTGCTCATTTTTTTTGATAGTTCTTAGCTTTAGTTAATGATTATTATTGACATATTTGATATAAATGATAATATATATGTTAATTATTTTATAAGGGGGTTTTACTATGATAGAAAGTGTAAAAATATTAATTAAGCTAGGTTATAGTGAAAAAGAATCAATTGACTTAGTTACTAGATATCCACTATGTAATTATAAAGATGAAACATTAAAAAATAATATTATA
>CAKPGT010000015.1 GCA_934155185.1 uncultured Bacilli bacterium | reverse complement strand
AACAATAACAAATTTATTGTATCATATTGCATAAATTTTTTTATAAATTTGGTCTCACATCATTTACAACCACACAATTTTATCTTTAGATCATATGATTTCTTGAAAAAATAGAAAAATTTTTATATAATCAGTTTGGTGATAGTATGTTTGATGAATTCAGGGACAGCATGTTTAATTATTTTTTAATATTTATAGTTTACTATATCATAGGGTTAGCAACTGGCGGGCTTAAAACTTGTATAATATCATTTACTTTTATGGCGTTATCTATTTTGATAGTTTTAATAAGAAATAAAATAATAGGAAAAAAGGCCTTTAGTGAATTAAAATTAAATTTCAATTATGTAAGAGATATTCCAAGTATTCTAGATGTTAGTGATGTATTATTTTTAAGTGGTAAAAACTTTCTAGCAAGAAAAAATATCAATCTTATGTTAATGCAACTAAAATTAAATGGAATTATTGAAATTAAACAAAAGGATAATAAAACAATTATAAACAAAACAGATAAAATGTATATGGTTTCTTATGCGGAAAAATATATATGTGATTACATAACAAGTAAAGATAAAAGCAGCTTTAATTATTCAGATTATAACAAGATGGTAAAAAAAGATATCTTAAATAAAAAATTAGCTTATGACGATAACGATTTAAGTTTTTTAAAATTTTACTTTTTCTTTAGTTCTATTACATTTTTAATTTTTGCAAGTATTTATGTTTATAAAAGTTTAAGGTTTGGATTTGATTTAGATCCTTCAATAGTTTATGGATTTGTATTGCTTACATTTCCTAATGTAATATTATATGTAATGAACAAATTTACAGGAATATTAAACTTAAAGTTAACAAAAAAGGGTTTTGCTTATAAATATATAGTTAATTCTTATAAGAGGTTTTTAAAAGATTTTAGTAGAATACGTGAACTAAGAAATGAGGATTATGTATTATGGGAAAAGCACCTACTTTATGCACAGGCTTTAGATATAAATCTAAAATATTATGATATCACATATATAGATATGAATATTTTTTAAGAAAGTAAAATAGAAGTCAAATGGTAAGATGACTTCTATTTTCTATTATTTTTACTAATCATTTCTGTATCGATAGTTAACTGTTTTATTCTTTCTATAATTCTAACTGCTTTAACTCTTTCTGTTCTATTAGAAGATGTTATACTTAAGTGTTCTTCTAATTCTTTCATATTTAAGTTAGAGGTAATAAAAGTTGGTAAGCCTTCCTGCATTCTATACTGAAGTATAGTACCTAGTATCTCATCCCTACTCCAAGCTGTTACACCCTCTGCTCCTAAATCATCTATAAGCAGTAATTTAGAGTACTTTATATCATTAAATTTATTTTTAAATTCATCATTGCTACTAGACTGAAAGCTATCTTTAAGACTTCTTAAATATTCTGGCCAATAAACGGTTGCACTTTTAATATTATCTTTTGCGAGTTCATTAAACATTGCAGATATAAGATATGTCTTACCACACCCAAAATTACCATGTAAAAATAAGCCTTTTCCAAATTTTCCTTTTTTTGCTTCTTTTATATAATTAAGTATCCATTTTATAACTGGTACTCTATTTTTGTCATCAGCATAAATATCCTTTATCTTTGCTCCCCTAATTTCTTTTGGCATATCATAACTAAGAACATTATCTAAGTACTTATTTTCTTTAATAAAGTCATTTTTATATTTACAAGCTACATAAGAAAATGAAAGATTTTTATCATTTAAAACTGGTAAATAGCAGTAACCTGTAAAACTATTTTTGCATTCCATAAGTCCTTTACAATTCTTACAATTTCTAAATTCTTTTGCAGAGTCTTCAAAATAAGATGTATATTTCATTAATTCATCATCACTTAAATTTATACTATCACAAAGAGCTTTAACATCGTTATCCTTTAAGGCCTGACTATAAGCTACCTTTAACTTATAATTTAAATCATTAACTTGTTTTATATTTTCTTTAATATTTTGCAATTATATCACCTCTTTATGAAAACTCTTTAAGCATATCTTTAAGTGATTTTTCATCTTCATCACTTAACTTTTCTTTTTTAATATTTTGATTAAACCATTCTGGCAAAACTTCTTTATTAGTAGCGTTTTTAGTAAATACTTGATTACTTTCTTTTTTCATTCTTTTATGTTCTTTTTCTGCTGCTTTCATAGCTTCTTCTACTGTTTCTATATTTAACCTTTTCCATTGTGATGCTATGGTCTCTAAGAATGCTCTAGTAAGTTTCTTATTATTAATTTTTAATACGTAATCGATTAATACATTAACAACTCCAGGATTAAGTTTAAAATCATTTAAAAGCGACTCAAGAAGACTTAAATCTCTAGCGGAAGGTTTAGCTCCATTACTTCTACCCTTAAGAAAATTATAAGGCGTAGTATTTTCAAAAACATATATCATTTTTGCTCTCTTATCCTCTGCTCCAACTGGATTTTTCAAATACTCTGGCTGACTCTTATATATTAAAGATGGAAGCTTATTTTCATTTTCATACTTATAATAATTTCTAACATTTTTTCTAAGCATCGTTTTATCTATAAGTCCATTTTCTTTAATCGAATTTAATATAGAACTTTTCATATCAATTGCATCTAAGTCATAAACATAAGATAAATTATTTATTAATTCTTTTACTTCCTTACTAAATGTCTTATTAGTGATAACACCGCTTGGAACCGATGACATTAGTAAATCAAAGTCAAATGAATGATCTAATTTTATAACTCCTGTTTTGTTTACTCTTAAATCTTCATTTAAGTTATCGTAAGAAGAAAGTGGAACACTTTCAAATACCTCATCAAAACTACTAGTAAGTTCTTCATAACCAGATAAATTTATTCTAGGCACTTTAAAATATTCTAAAAGCTTCTCGTACTCTTTTTTCCCTACATTATTATACAAAACTATGTTTAATATTGGATGATTAAAAAACTCAGATGCCTTTATAGGAGAAAATAACTCATAAACGAAACTATTAGTATCACCTTTTTTTGCAAATGTCTTTAATAAACCTGTAGCTTCTAATTTTTTTCTTGCAACTATAATAGAATCTAGCTTGATTCTTAAACTTGTCATTAAGTGATGGTGAGTATATTCTGCACTTAAAAGCTCTGTTTTATCTAAATCAGCCCATAATGTATAATACAAGCTGGTAGCTATACTTCCAATAATTGGTTGGTATAACATACTTATAATTTTTCTATCATTTTCACTTAGTATAGTTCGGTTCACTACTATAAAAGTGTCCGCTGGTAATATATTTATCTCTCTCATAATAGTAAACCTCCTATGAATACTATTTTAAGCTAAAATAAAAATTATATCAATAGCATAAACTAGTTTCACTTTTAATTTTTATATAAATTAAAAGAATGAGGCTATAAAACGCATGGCTTCATTCTATATTAGGTTAATAAGGCCTTGTATAGTACTTTAGTAACCAAAGCTTTCAGTGTATAAACTAGGTTCATAAACAGAACCAACAAACCATACTTCACCACTATTCTTATTTATTATTATAAATATGTAAGGCTTATCAAATGTTAAATCAATTTCATTAACAGGAACATCATATAAATAATCAAAGCAACCTCCACCATCACCTAAACCACCATAAGCAGTAATTGCAGAAGCTTTAATACCATCATTAGAAAAAGATATATTAGCTTTATGTGTTACACTATCTATATATGCTCCTTTTGCTTTTGTAAATTTTGATAAATCTGACTTATTGCTATCAAAAATATTTGTAATCCCAATTTTATTTAAATCATTTTTTAAATCTAATTCATAATCAAAATCAAATAGAGGAATATTTGCATTAATTTTTGTTATTTTGCCTGATTCAAAATTATCTAACTTAATTTCTTTTAAAGAACTAATTACATCATTAAGTTTTTTTGAATTCAATTCTTTTATGTAGTTATTTAACGCTTCTTGTTTTGGCATTATTCCAATATATTGTAATGTTACACCATTATATTCTTTTAAATCTTTTGCAAATGCCTTCACATTAGAATCATCATACATTAAGAAATCAGTTGAATTATCTAATTTTTCATAATTAGAATTCAAATCTTTTATATATTTATCAAGATACTTATTAACATCTGAAGGATAGTCATCTTTTTGATACTGAATACAATCCTTTGAATCTTCACTATTTAACCATTCTTCATATTTATCGCCAACTGTTTTTCTTATATTATCTTCTCCTAATTCCTTTACAATATCATATCTATTAATTGCTGCAGCCAGTTGTACAGAATTATAGTTTTTAGAAGAATTATTAAATTTTAGTTTTGAAAAGCCTAAAGCCGAAAGTCGTGTTATAGAATCGTGAAAATTTTCATGGGCATAATCTACAAAATAATCTTCTTCTACTTTTTGTATCTTGTTTACCCAATCCATGTCAATTGCAAGGGCATTTGCTATTACGAAATCTTTACCATTTAAGTCACTATCTTTAAATAAATTATTAATTAAATTTAATGTATTATCACTAACCCAAGAATTAATATTACTAGCACTTGCAAATTCATCATAAATAACATCAGAATTATATTTATCTTTTACTAGACTAGCATAATCTTGGTTTATATTATTTTTATATGAATTTTTAACAAACATAACGTTTTTTAAACTAATATTTTTGCTATTTTCATATTTTGTAAATTTATAGTCACCAATTACATCACTTATTTGCGTTTTAGTTTGTCCATTTGCCCCTTCTTTAATCAAAGCTAATGACTGTTTTATTGATAGCGGGCTATATACGCTATTCTTATCATTATTTTCAGCCTTCAAGAAAAATAAATCAAAATCACTTAAAGAATTATTTTCCATTCTATATTTGGATAATTTTTTTGAGGGTTCTATAACTGTATTAGTTGTCTTTTTATCATTAACTTTATAGTATGCAAAAAAAAGTAAAGCAACTACTGGCACTATAGCCATTCCCTTTAATATTCTTCTTATTTTGATAGTTTTGTTCGATGGTCTACCAACATCATTTTTTATTACACCCATTTTTTTATTCCTTTTCATCTTTTATTTTAACTGCCATCATAAGTTCTACCTTACACCTTAATTATACGAATACATACTTTTATTGTCAATCAACTTTCGCCTATCTTAAAAATTTTACACTAAAAAAAGCAAAACCATTTTGTAAACAGTCTTGCATAATTATAGATAATATTACAATACCTATTGTACCTTATTCATTGCCTTCATCATTTGATTGATTTGCTTTTGACTAGGAGTCCTTCCCATCTGCTGCATCATAATTTTTATCATTTTTTCATTTATTGGTGGATTTTTCTTTAGGTATTTTTTCATAAACGCACGAGCTCCAAAAAAGCCAGCTATAGCACCTACTATAAGTCCAAACAAACACCATAAAATATTTGCTAACATATAATCATCTTCCTTTCGTATATTTATTTTACTATTAAAATGTATTTTATACAAGGCTTTTTGATGATACTTTACTTAACCAAAAATAATCTTTATTATTAAAATCACATACAAAGATATTCTTTTCTCTATTTAGAACCTTAAAAAATGAAGTTAAGTTTTGATTAGTCCTAATTTTAATATATGTATTATATACGGTTAATTTAGTTTTTTCTACACCATCATTAAGTATATGCTTGTTTAATGTCTTCATGTATTTATCATTATACTCAAATGCTTTATATATATTGCTATTAATTTCTACTTTATTATAAGCAGTAGCCATTTGACTAAATAGTCTATATGCTATTATAAAATCATTTTGACTTGATTTAGATATTTGTTCTAGCATCTTATATAAATAATAAGTTTTATTATAGTAAAGTTTAGAAAAGGAATCATTAATTTTAAATAAATAATATACTCTCATAGAAAAACACCTCTTTTATAGAATAATATATAGTCTATAAAAAAGGTGTCGAAACATGTTATACATTATTATTTTAATAATTTTTCTATTCTTTTGTATATAGATTCATCATCTAGTTTTAGTTTCTCTAAGACATCTATAGGTTTACCAGAGTATCCAAATTCATCTAAACCCATTATGTATTTATCACTATATACATATTTATGCCATCCAAACTTAGATGCTCTTTCTATTACAAATGTTTTGTAACCTATAGGTAGTATTTCATCTTTATAACTTTGTGGTTGTTCATCAAATAAACGCATACATGGCATAGAAACAACTCTTATTTCCATGTTTTTGCTAGATAATTTTTCTGCTATATCTAGTGCTAGAGAAACTTCCGAACCAGTTGCAATTATTATTCCAAATAATTTCTTCTTTTCCTTTCTTATTATGTATGCACCCTTTTTAACGCTTAAAGGATCCGTTTTATCTAAATTCTTACATTTACTTCTCGAAAGTACAATTGATGATGGCTTATCGTTATTTAATATTGTTTGCCAAGAACCTATTATCTCATTTGCATCACATGGTCTATATACATAGTGGTTTGGTATACTTCTTAACATAGCAAGCTGTTCTACTGGCTCATGAGTTGGTCCATCTTCCCCTACCATTACCGAATCATGTGTAAACACATACGTAACAGGAAGATTCATTAAACTAGCCATTCTAATTGATGGTTTTTGATAGTCAGCAAAAGATAAAAAAGTTGAGCAAAAAGGTCTTAATCCAGAAAGTGCCATACCATTTATAAACGCTCCCATGGCATGTTCTCTAACTCCAAACCATATGTTTTTACCGCTATAATTACTACTTGAAAAATCACCGAACTTGTTTAAGTAAGTCTTTGTACTTGAAAATAAATCTGCACTTCCCCCTAAAAATGAAGGATAATTATTAGCAATTTTATTCATTACTTGACCATTAATGTTTCTTAGTTCATCATCAGAAAATAATGTATCTTTAAATAGTCTTGTTACATCATATCTTTTATCTTCTGATAGAGATTCTAAGAATCTTTTTGTTGCATCATCGCATGAATTTACATACGCATTATATTTTATACTCCATTTTTTCTTATCATGAGCAACCCTAACTCTAATAAAATTAGCCATTTCTTTTCTTAGAGAGCTTATGTTTGAAAATAAATCTGAATCAATTTTTAATTTGTCCTTAAGTTGTTTTATATCTTCCTTAGTAAGCGGAGAACCATGTACTTTGTTTGTTCCTTGCAAAAGAGAATCTTTTCCTATTATTGTATTAATTTTTATGAAGCATGGTTTATCGGCTATTTTCTTTGCTCTTTCAATTGCCATATCAATCGAATACTGATTATTGCCATCTAAAACAGTATCTGTATACCATCCCATTGCTTCAAAGCGTCTTAGTATGTTTTCGTTAAAGCTTTTTTTTGCTTCACCATCTAAGGTAACATTATTTGCATCATATAAAACTATTAAGTTATTTAACTTAAGTGTTCCAGCAAGCGAACATGCTTCATATGATATTCCCTCCATTAAATCGCCTTCACCGCATAATACGTATACTTTGTAATCAATTAATCCATTAAATTTTTCATTTAAATACTTTTCAGAAGCAGCCATTCCAACGGCATTTGCAATACCTTGGCCAAGTGGACCAGTTGATACATCAACACCAGGAGTTATTCCATATTCTGGGTGACCGGGTGTTCTTGAATCTATCTGTCTAAAGCTTTTTAAGTCTTTAATTGTTAAATCAAAGCCCGACATATAAAGCGTAGCATATAATAGTGATGACCCATGCCCAGCTGACATTACAAATCTATCACGATTAATCCACTTATCATCAGTTACATCTATCATCATATGCTTGTTATAGAGTACGTATAATATGGGAGCTGCGCCAAGAGCAATACCAGGGTGTCCACTTTGAGCCTTTGATATTTCGGCAATAGATAGTGCCTTAATAGCATTTATAGTTTTTTCATTGTTCACATTTAATCCCTTCCATTCTATAAGTAATTATAGAATATATTAAGGAATTTATCAATTATATTTTAAGCATTCATAACTATATTTCTTTCTTTTGATGCACGTTTTTGTTCGCCTGGTTTTTCATAATTTACAATCCATATAACGTTAAATAATGTAATAATAATATAAATAATTGCAACTCCCTTATAATCTTTTAATAGTTTCATAATCATCTTCCTTTCTTTTCGTAATTCAATCTTAACACGAACAATAGTATGTGTCAATATAAAAATGAAACATTTGTTTGACAATGTAAAGTGATTATGATAATATATATTTGTAGAAAGGGAAATAATATGGAAAAATTAACAAATAGACAAAGTGAAGTGCTTGACTTTATTAAGAGCTATATTGCAAAGCATGGTTATCCACCTGCTGTAAGAGAAATAGGTGCTGCTTTAGGACTTAGCTCACCTGCTACAACTCAGTCACATATTACTGCATTAGAAAATAAAGGTTATATAAAGAAAACTAATTCTAAGTATCGTTCTTTAGAAATTGTTGGTAATAATGAATACTTAAATGAGGATGTAGTTCAAGTACCACTTCTTGGAAAAATAACAGCAGGTAGTCCAATAGAAGCTATTGAAACCCCTGATGAATACTTTAGTCTTCCAGCTTACTTAATTCCAAATAAGGAAGAAATATTTACACTTAAAGTAAGTGGTGAAAGCATGATAAATGCTGGTATCTTTGATAAAGATATTGTTATTGTTCAAAGACAAAGTGTTGCAAGAAATGGTGATATAGTAGTTGCTATGACAGATGATAATGAAGTTACTTTAAAAAGATTTTATAAAGAGGCAGGTCATATAAGGTTGCAACCAGAAAATAATACAATGGCACCAATCATACTTCCTAACTGTAGTATACTTGGAAAAGCTATTGGATTATATAGAAAGTTTTAAAAAAAGAGAAACCAAAAGTGTTTTTCTTTTTTAGTTTCTCAATCTATCTAAAAACGCTTTTGCATGCTGAAGCGTTCTACAATAATATATGGCATACAAGTTAATTTGTTTACCATATTTTGCTAAATATAAATAGTATTTAGCATCTAAAGACATATCACAGTGTCTACTTTTAATATGCACATTTTTTAGAAATTATACATATATTATGAAAATTTATTAGCTACAAAGCATTTTTAGATTTTTGCACTAATTTTAAACTATTCTTTTACCTTTTTTAAAACTGAACCTTTAACTTCTTCTAAATTTATTTCTGAATACTTTTTATAACTATTTAATAAACAACATCATATTATCTTTCTAATTCATGCAATCCATGACTCCAGCCTACTTGTTCTATAATTGGCATTGCAGCAGCATAACTATTAAATTTACCTTGATGTTTAGAAGAATAAGCTCTGTTTCTTTCTATATTTTTGCTAAATATGCTTGCTATTTATGCCATAGTAACTACATGCATCTTTTAAAACAGAACTTCCTATTTCTATTAATATATCATGATTACTTATAATGTTTATAAACTTATCCAAACTATTCGTTTCATATAAATACCTCACTGCAATATATGATAAATTATAGCCATTATCGTTTAAAAAACTTTTATCATCATGATTTAATTGATTTAAATTAAAATTCTTAACGCATGATAAATTTTGACTCAAAAAATCATTATATAAATTTGCATCATTTAGTTTCTCATTTTGTCCAGAAAAAAGTTGAGCAATGCCTTCATCAGCCCAAGTTATTCTTTCATTTTTTTCACCATAAACATAATATAAATAAATATGATGAACCAATTCATGGATTACTTTTCTAATCATCAAACATTTATCTTGTTTACCATTCAAGTTTACGTACGCGAAAGCTCCATTATCATTAAAAAAGCCAGAAAAGTCAGAATATCCATAAACAAAGTTAGCGTATTTAATATTATCCGTTAAAAAAACTACTAATTTTATATCATCATTAACTCCTAGATTATTTTTAATCCCATCAATAGATTTACTGTAACAATCTACAAATTCTTTAGAAAATTCTTGTAATGATTTTGAACAATATACAGTTAAATTTTTTGCCTTAATACTTAAATCATAATTCATAATAAAATTCTCCTTTATCTAACTTTATAGTTTGCCAAAAGCAAGCTATAATTGTTTTTTCTTTTATTTAGTTGCTATAATTATTCATAATTTTTCATGCTTTTTCTGCAATATGTATTTGTTGTATCATACTTTAAAACGTTATAATATACACTCTACACTTTCATCATATTTTCTAGTACAAATTACTTATAGTGTGCATTTCCTAGGGAGAAACAAAGTTTATGTCATTCTTTTAGGTATTATTTTATTAATGAAAGTATGAAAATTTCTCCTGCATCCATTGTAGGTGTTGTTAATTTTAATGGTTTTTCATTAGTAACAATAAATTCTTTTTTATCACTAAGTAAATTAACAGTATTATCATCATTATCAGAAAATGATTGAAAAGTTTGAATTTTAATACTACAATTATTTATTTCAGTAATTTTAAACGAAAATATTTCTTCTTCCTCTTCAACACATTTATTATCTTTTACGTAAGACTGCTTCACCGTTTTTATTACATATTTTTCATTAAGTTTTATATCATACTCTTTTTCTGTTTCTTTTGGTTTAAAGTCTATCATCCATCCTGACCAACTAGATTCCAATATTTTTAACCTCACTTTATTCACCTCTATACATAAAGTACCAAATCGCCTCGAGGACGTCAATGTCAATTCATAGATTAAGCTGAAATATTTCAGTAAATGAAGTTATGTCTTCTAAAATTAATTTTTGTAACATTTTTTCGGATATGTTATTATAATTAAAATTATTCTTAATTAATATAAGGTTCTTAACAAAATCCACTACATTATTTACTCTTTTATCAATTAATTTATTTTTTGTTGCATCATCAAGTCTTTGGTATTCTTTATTATTTATAATTGTGGCTAATTCTCTTTTATCTAAATTTCTCAGCTTTATTTGGCTTATATAATAATCTATTTCATTATCATCTTTTAACTTAAATAGTATTCTATAATGGGAAATAGTTAATTGCACACCCAACGGGTGCACTTTTGCAAACAAATATAATTTTTTCATATCATATAAATATCTAACATTGTACTTTTCCCAACTTCTACTTTTAACCTTTCATATTCGCTAGATTTTATTTTTTCTCTTAACTGTCTAACTGATAAATTTTGCTGTTCACTAATTTCAATATAAAATGCAATTTTATTAATATCATCAAATCTTAAAATTTCATCATAACGACTCCGGCTCTAGGTTGATACCAAATTCGAACTTTCATAGTTCAAGTTTTATAATACAAAAATTTGTGATAAAATAAACATATAAAGTTAAATTCAATTATCAACTTATAAACACATTTTGTCACGGAAAATTGCATATTCAAATAAATAGGATGATGATATATATGAAAGAACAACAAATAAAAAAATTTATAGAACAAGTAAAATTAGAATTAACGTATAAGAAATTTCTAAAAAGGGATATTATTTATCAACTAATAAATATTTTTAATACTACTAATGTCGCCTTTGAAAAACAGAATTACTCTAGTGAAATAGAAAGTCCTTTAGAAATGGCTCTTGAATTTTATAAAGAATATAATATTGAATACTACAACACTATTATAGAGAATATTAAAAGTAGAAGAATTATTATTAACAAAAATATTAGTAAATCTTTTACTGATACAAAAATTAATACAACAAATATCAGCTTATGTGGAAATGATGGCGATCTCTTTAATATAGTTCATGAATTAGCTCATTTTATTGATAGAAATAGCATACCTCAAATTATTCCTGATGAGTATTGGTTTTTATCTGAAACTTTTGCATTTTATATTGAAAAAAAATTAGAAAATTGGCTATTAAACAAAGGTTACAAAGATTTAATTTATACTAGAAGAAATAATATAATGTTTTTTGAAAATAAAATGTTAGAAGCCATTGAAAATGAATTATATTATGAAAATTTATATAGACAAAAAGGAATAATCGTAGAAAGTGATATTGATGTTAAAAAAATAAAATCTATAATAAAGTATGATATTCCTTATAATATTGTAAATTGTTTGTTACAATATCCATTGGCAAATATCCTTTCTAGTTGTTTAATTAATAATTACATAATACAAAATGATAATCAACTAGTTGAAAAATGTATTAACATGGATTTATATAAAATTTTAGAAGATTATTCACTGAATAAAAAAACTTTATAATTATTTATAAAAAGTTGCTATACTTTTTCCATTAGGACCAAATTGGTGCGACATTGTCGCACCTTTTTCAATCAAGCAATAAAATTGTCTAATACGCCTTAACAAAGTTGTATTATATTTTTTATGAACTTCTATTTTAAGCCTTTTAGAATGTTGCTTAATAATGTTATCTCCATAGTGTTTTCCATCGTCAGAAATCATTTTTCCGACATTATAATATGTACTTAAGTCACTTCTATTAATTGAATAATTTTTTACTTTTCTATTTATTTCATTATTTAAAAGTTCATTTTTAATCTCATTATAATAATTTACCTATCGCTCCTTTCTTAAGGACTACATGTCCTAATCTTATAATCATTCTTACTTAATTTATATAATATTATCTAAATCCATACAGCAAATTCTGTTATTTTTAATATATAAGCTACCACCTCTTTAGCATGAACTAAATTATTATAGAAAGTTAGATATTTCATACTAATTCATATTCTCTAGCAATTATTCTATCATCAGAGCAATATTTAATTACATATTCATTGTCTTGCTTGCAAATAATGATTCCTACTGTATCATTTTCTTCAATAGTTTTTATATTTTTATCAATATAATTCATATAATTCATAATCTGGCCAGTATGTTCCTTCTTAAGTTCAGTTACTTTTAATTCTATAACTACATAACACTTGTATTTAATATTATAAAGCAGTATGTCTATATAATTATATCTGCCATCAATTTTAATTTTATATTCATTACCAGCGTAAGTAAAACCAATACCAAACTGTCTTAAGAAATGATCAATATTATTTAATATAGATTCCTTTAATGCATATTCAGATATTTTTTCCTTTAATAAACCAGATTTTATTGTTATAGGATTTGGAACCAAATCATTTACCCTTAATTCATTTGATTTGAGGAGTTTCGTTTTTGTTTCTTTACTTAATCTATTATAAGTGTTATGTTTTATTAATTCGTGCAATTGTCTTTGAGTTAAATTTTTGCTTTCACACTCATTTAAATAATATATTATCTCATTTATATTTTTAAGTGATAGAACTTCACGATAATGGCTCCAACACAATTTTGACCACATTGTGGTCAATTTTCCATCACTAAATATTTCATAGAATTTTCTCATTCTATATAAAGTTCTATAATTATACTTTTTTCCCACTTCAAACATAAGCTTTTCAGAATAATTATTAATTATATTTTTACCATACTCTCTTCCTGCTTTGCTTAGAAGTTCTCCCATTTCAAAATATGCATTAACTTTATTTTTATCTTTTGCATAATCTCTAGCTCTATCATATATTTCTGCCTTTAAAGCCTTTTCTTTCAATTCAATATAATATTTATCTTCCATATCTACTCCTTTCTTAAGGACTACATGTCCTAATCTTATAACCATTCTTACTTAATTTAATTTCAATACTCCCATCCAAATCAGTGCGATAAATTTTACTATCTCCTAATTTATTAAGCACAGTTTCTTTAGGATGTCCATACCTATTATTTTTGCCTACACTAATTAAACTGTACTTAGGCTTAATACTGTCTATAAATTCTTTGCTACTACTTGTATCAGAGCCATGATGTCCAACCTTTAAAAAGTGGATACCTTTTAAATTATATTTATCTAATATATCCTTTTCTTTTTCTACTCCTGCATCTCCCATAAATAAAAATCTGTAACCATCTATACTTAAATAGATTACACTAGAATTATCGTTTTCGTTATTATATTCTTTAGTATTTAAAAACTTAAATTCATACTTATTTATGTTTATTTTTAAAGCACATGAATAATATTCAATACCCTTTTTACGAAGCATTTTAATTAAGTCTTTTTCTAAACTGTTAAACTCACCGCAGTTAAATTTTACATTTTTAACTTTAAAATTTTTCACTAAACTTTCAGATTCTCCCATATGATCATAATCACCATGTGGTGACATACGTTTATGCATACGAATTTAATCAGATATAATGTTATATAAAAAACAATATAAAAGAGACTTATTTCTAGGTCTCTCATAATACATTATTAATTTTAAACTACAAAAGTTAAACTAATACTATATAATTACAATTTTACCATTTTCACAATGTTTATAAAAATTTAAAACATTTATTCCGTATTCTGGTGTTGAATATTCATAGATACACAAATTCATAGAATTATATTTATTGTTTAGTTCATCTTTTATAAATTTTTCTTTTATATCTTTTAATGCATCAATTTCAGTATCGAATGCTTTTATGCCTCTATATTTTTCCCAAGAATGTTCAAACCAATAATACTTATTATTCTCTTTATATATCAAAAATGTATGAGTAGGACATTTATCGTCATCATAGTGAACTATGAAATATGTTTTAAATTCCATTTCTTCTTTTTTAAATAAATATCTCTCCAATTCTACTTGATCCCAACATACTCCAACCTTATGTTCTAATGTTTCCTGAGGAGATTGTAATTTATAAAGGATTGAAAAATCTTCATCAATATTTATATGTATCTTATTATTAAAATCAAAATAGCCATATTTTATATCATTCATAATATTCATTATATGTGTACTCATTTAATTTCAACTCCAAATCTATATCCATTATAACACACTATTCTTAGTTTTTAATTTCCAATTTCTTTTTTTCTTTTTCTATTTCTTTTAGACTTCTATCAGGCGTTGGTAGATCTTCTGGCATAGTACCTCCTAATTCTTTAATTGTATTTCTTACCTTTTTGCCAACTTCGAAGTGAACACTATTTGCTGTATATTCATTATTTACATTATCTCGTTTTAATTTGGCATCTGTTTGAGCAATTCTAAATATGTTATCCGCAAGTTCTTCACTACCCATATTATCTAAGATGTCTTCTCTATACCTTAGTTTCTTTCTTTTAAAAATATCATCTGCTGTTTCACCATTATAAAGACCTTTATATCCTGCATTATGAAATCTAGCTATATCTTTTACTCCACTTTTAATTGCAGTTTGATTTAAATTATAATTTCCTTTTCTTGTTTGATTTCTTCGATATAGTCTTTTCTCATCTTCAGTGAGTTCATTGTATTCTTTTTCAGAAAGTTCTTGTTTCCTTGTTTGAATAGCAAAGTAAGTTTGACCTAGAGCTATTATTTCCTTTTTAGGATTACCATTCATTACAATTAAATAACAAGCATATCTAGATAGTTTATAATCTATAACTTTTCTTTGAGTTTTAGAACCTATACCAACCATTTTGCGGTACAACGCAAAATGGTCATCTACATTATATTTGCTTTCTTTACAAGATACTTTAGCTCTTTCTATTAAATCATTTATACTTCTCCATTGATTATATCCTAAAACATTTTTTAATTCTCTTGCTAACCAATATTCATTACCAAATTCACCTATATGTTTTATATCTTCAAATAATTTTGTTGTATATTCTTTAATTTCATTCATTTTATCATCTTCCTTCCTATGGACTACATGTCTCAATTTTTAATTTATTATTTTTGATTTTAAACATTATACTTCCATCTTGATCTGTTCTATATATTTTTGAATTATTTAGATTATTCAATACTTCTTTATTCGGATGACCATACCTATTGTTTTTGCCAACACTTATAATCGAATATTTAGGATTTATTTTATCAATAAATTCCTTACTAGAACTTGTATTTGAACCATGATGACCTACTTTTAAAAAATCAATACTACCTAAATTATATTTCTCTAATATATCTTTCTCTCTTTCTTGTGAAGCATCCCCCATAAACATAAACTTATAACCATCAAGTTCTGTATAAATCACATTACTATTATCATTTTCGTTATTGTATTTTTTTGTTTGTAAGAAATATAGTTTGTTACTATCTATATTTAACTCTTTAATACATGAATAATAATTAATTTTCTTTTTATCCAATACTTTGATTAATTCTTTTTCTAATTCATTAAACTCTCCACAATTAAATACTACATTTTTCACTTTATAATTATTAACCAAATTTATACCATCCCCCATATGATCATAGTCGCCATGAGTCAAAATTAAATAGTCAATTTTATTTATGCCAATTGAATTTAAGTATGGAATTAATCTATTATTAACAATTTTTCCATTCATGTTATAGGCGCCTGCTGTATCTATTAAAATAGTTTTACCACCTGGCATAACTATAACATTACTGTCTCCTTGTCCAACATCTAAAAAAGTTACAAACGGCTTTATTATTAAAAATCTAGAGTTAATATTAATGAAAAGTAAAGCTAAATAAAGCAAAATGTATTTTTTATTCTTTTTAATCGTCAAATATAAAAATAAATAGTAAAGAAATATAATAGCCATATTTGTTTTGGAAAGTGCAAATGTAAACATATTTATATTACATGTAAAATTTGCTAATTTTTCTAAAAAACTCGTAAGCATAAAATAAGCATTATCTAAAAACGGTAAAATAAAAGTTAGAATACCAAATGGAAATATAATCAAAGATACTATAGGAATAAAAATAACATTTAAAACTGGTGTTAATAAGTTAACCTTAAAAAAGCTACTTGAAATTATAGGAATAGATGCTAAAAAGCATATTGATGACATTATAATACTTTTTTTAATGTACCCTTTTTTCTTCATTAAATTTCTAGATAAAATTATAAAAAAAGTTATTATTGTTGAAAATAAAAATCCTACACTATAAATCAAATATGGATTAATAAAAAGCAATATAAAAGCAGTTATAACAAGTAAATAAGTGCTTTTTATTTTTAGTTTAAATAGCTTATTTATATTTGATAATATTATAAAGAAAGTACACCTTAATAAAGATTCGGTATAATTAGTTAGAAAAAGAAGAAAAAGTAAAAATGATACAATTATAGTATCCTTACGCTTTACTTTTTTAAGTAGGAAATTAAGAATTACTACAAAAAGGTTAACATGCATACCAGAAATTGAAAATAGATGACTTATACCAATATTTCTATATGTCTTAATAATGTCATCTTCCATATAGGAATTATCTCCTAATATAAAAAGGCTAAGATAGTTTTTACTTTTATATTTATCTATGTGATATATTATTTTATTTTTAAACTTATATAAAAAGTTATTATTTTTACTTACAAGTGAAACACTTACATTATCACCTATAAGTTTTATGTTTTTTGATAACAAGTATTTTCTATAATTAAAAAGATTAAAAACAGTATTGTTATCCGCTGTTTTAAATATTCCCTTAACATGAACTTTATCACCAAGACTATAATTTAAATTCTTATATAAAGTTACTCTACATTTTTTCTTAGCTTTTATATCAAGTACTGTCTTATTATTATCTTTTCTTATTTTTGTTATAATACCATACTCATTTTTATAAACTTCAAAAGAAGTTAGCCTTAAGCTAACTGTAAATAATACTCTAATTAATGATAAAATACATATTAATATTAAAACAACACATGTTTTTCTTTTCATTATAAAGTTATATTATCCTTTATTTTTTCATATAAAGAATTTCCTATTCCAGATACATTCTTAATATCTTGGATACTTTTAAATGCGCCGTTTTCTTCTCTATACTTTATTATAGCTAACGCTTTAGCTTCACCTATACCACTTAGGGTCATTAATTCTTCTTTTAAAGCAGTATTTATTGATATTTTACTTGATGTTTTACTTTTAGTAGTACTAGTTTTAGAAGAACTACTAGTACTACTACTTATGCAAGCTTTGTTTAATGAGTCAGGACAAACACATTCTTTTGCAGCACATGAAATATTGTTGGTATCACCATTTTTATAATCTTCTATTTGCTTTGTATTATATACAACTATGTACATTTCATCTTCAACTTTCTTACTTAAATTTAAATTAATAGTGTTAGCACTGCTAGCTAAACCACCTGCTAAATTTATGGCATCTATTATTCTTTTAGAGCTGTCAATTTCATATACTCCCGGTGTATTTACCGCTCCTTTTACATCTACAAATACCGTTTTATTATTCTCTTTATTGGTACTTTTATTATTCTCTTCTTTAACCTCCTTTTTAGTTACTGAAAGCTTTTTTGCCTCACTAGTTGTAATGCTATTATCATCATAAAAAAAGCTACCTACCATAATAAAAACTAATATCAAACCAATCGTAAAATGTTTCCAATATTTTCTTATAAAATTAATCATTTTTTCCTCCTTCCAATATAATACTTATCTAAAACTTGCTTAATCCCGCGTTTTTTTAATAAAAAAAAGATATTTTTTTCAAATACCTTTATCTAACTAAATGCTTTTGCTCAAATATCCTATTTTCAACACTAACTCTTTGAACAAGGCCTAAACATATAAGTAAATTAATCATGTATGAACCACCATAAGATAAAAATGGAAGTGGAACGCCCGTTAATGGAATTAATCCTAATACTCCACCTAAATTAATTATAATATGAAATGCTATTAAAGAAGCAACTCCATAGCATATAATAGAACCACCAAGATTATACGATTTTTTACCTATTAAAATAATTCTCCATATAATAGCAAAATATACTATCAAAAGAACTACTCCTGATACAAATCCAAGTTCTTCTATTAATATTGCAAATATAAAATCAGTGTATGCTTCTGGTAAATATAAATATTTTTGTTTACTATTTCCATATCCTGTTCCTAGTAAACTGCCACTATTAATAGCAATATAACCATTACATACTTGATAACCTGTTTTTTGTCTATACCTTGTACACGGATTTGTAAAATTAAACCTGCTTTTTTGACTATCGCTTAAGCCCTTACCCGTTAGTGCCATTGTAAGAGCTAGTATAAGTACCGATATAACTGTAAATGTAACCATTATAAGTTTTGTCTTACCATCATATGGAACCATAAAAAATATCACTGCTGTTATTGATGCTAATACCATCATAGTACCAAAGTCAGGCTGCTCAAATACTAAGAATATAAATATCAGAGGTACAGCAAATGGAAGAACCTTTAAAACGTTACTTAAATCTCTTATTTTCATAAATCTTTCATATACAATTGCAAAAAATAGTATTAACACTGTTTTAGCAAATTCACTAGGTTGGATACCAAATCCCTTTATAAATAGCCAACCTGAAACACCATTACTTACCTTCTTATTAACTAAAACATATATAAGTGCACCCGTTATACCAGCAACAAAAAGACCTATATATTTCTTATATTTTTTAATTGGTATTTTAACTACGATAAAAGATGCTATAAGCCCCATTATAACAAACAATAACTGTCTTTTAAAGTAGTAGTAGCTGTCCCCTCTTTTCATATAAGCTTTAAGTGATGAAGAACTACCTACCATCATTACCCCAAAAATAAGGCATATAATTGTTAAAACAAGAAGTGGTTTATCTATTTTATTAAATACTTTTCTCATCCTATCACCTATCATAAATATGATAACACATTTTTTATAACAATAAAAATTATTTTGATTTATTTATTAATAGTTTTACATATAAATACATAAAATTAGCTATTTAAGAAGTAATTTAACTAGGTATTTTATATAACACTTTATATGCCTTTAGAGTAAACTATAATAGATAATACGGGAGGAGGGACAATTTTATGTACTATTATGGTTATCAAGGTGGCTATGGATACAACTCTCCATGCTGCGGAGGATATTCATACCCACCATATGGTTATTCTAACCAAGGAGGGACTGGTTATGGAGCAGCTATTATCTTAGTTCTATTTATCTTGTTAGTTATAGTTATCGGAGCAAGATGGTTTGGAAATAATTAAGGAAAGTTTTACTTTCTTCAGAGTGTTGGCAAAGTTCAATACTCTTTTATTTTTTACCTTCCCCTAATTATATATAACGTTATGATTGTTATAAATATATATTTCAAATATTTCTTTATTTAATTTTTCCAATAATAAAAGTATAAGCATTATTTAGTACTTATACTTTAAATAATAAATAATTATAGATATAATATATATTCATAATCATTTATATACTTATCACCCGGTTTAAAGTATTCTAGTTCTTTTTTTTGAAATTTAAATCCAAGTTTTTCGCAAACTCTTTTTGATTTTTCATTTCCTTCATAAAAATGTGCAACTATTTTTTTATATCCTAGCGATTTTAAATAATTTAAAATTTCTTTTAATGCTTCAGGAACATAACCATTGCCCCAATATTTAGGATGAGTGTTGTACGATACTTCTATAGATTTTTCTTCTTCGTCTTCTCTATCTGCTATTATATTTGCTACTGGTTCATTTGTACTTCTTAAAAAAATATACCAGTCAAATAATTTATCGTTTTCGCATTCTTTGTAATAACTATCTGAGTCATTACCGATAAAGTCTATTTCTTTTTCAGATTTTACAAGTTCATTTCTACCATCAATACCTGTGCATTTAGTTAAATCATACTCATAAATTTTTTTACAAACTTCAGAAGTTCCCTTATCTATTATTAATCTTTCTGTTTCCAATCTTTTAGTTTCGTAATTTTTCATTTTTTAGTTCTCCTATTATTTTTTTACTTAATAAATCATTTTTTTTACAAATATTACAATCATGTTTTCCTAATGCAGTTGCTGCACACTCTGTACATATATTAAATGATTTACAACCTTTACAGTATTCAATCGTTTTTCCTTTAAAGCGATTTATTTTATTTTTATACATATTATAAGCTATATCAAAACCATTATCTAATGAGACATTAAAATAAGTGTTGCCTCTCATAGAAAAACACGGCAATAAATTCCAATCATATGTTATCATCATATCATATTTACCCGCTTTACAATCAAAAAATATTTTTTTTCCATACACATAATCCACTTGCTTTAATAAAGAATTATTACCATCTTTTATTAGTTTAATTAATTCTTTATCTTTTAATTTATATTTAGTGTTATCACTTCCATCATATGAGTTAAACAACTCAGACGAATAATAATATGATATGTTATTTTTATTACACCAGTTTAATATTTTACTAAAACTATTTTCTGTTATTGAATTTAATGGAGTTTTGCATATTACATTTATTTTATGTTTTTTCAACAATAAAATATTACTCTTAATATTTTTAAGGTCGTAATTTTTTTGCATTGTGTTTTTATTAAAATGTTGTTCATCGCCATACAATGATATTTCTACTTTATATGGTTTATACTTATTAAAAATTGATATAATTTTTTCATTTAATAAAGACCCATTTGTTAATATGCTTACAAGTACGCCATTCTTTTTTAAATATAAGTATATCTTTTTAAAGTCAGGATGCAGCAAACATTCTCCACCTGTAAGCGTACAAAATAACATTCCGTGTTTAATTAAGCTATCAAATAGTGGCCTTAACTCATCGAATTTTTTAAATTTTGTATATTTGCTTTTTCCAGCAATGTAACAAAAAGGACATTTAAAATTACAATTATTGGTTAGTTCTATTAAAACAGTTAAAGGTATAATATTTTTCTTTTTTTCATAAATTGCATTTAGTATTGATGAAATACTATTATCATTAATATTATTTGCAAAGTCATCTGGAAAATATATTTCATTTGCTTTTTTTTCGTTGATATTTAATTCAATATCATTAATAACTCTTATTATCATCTTCACCTAAAAAGAATTACAATTGTAATCCTTATGCTACCTTTGTAAGTTTTTTTGCATCTTTTTTTTCGATTTTAAAATTAGCATCAGTATAGTTGCACTGAATGCCTTTGCCAGCTCTTAACTGGCCATCATTGCAATGCATAGTAATACCTTTGCCAGCTCTTAATTGACCATCGTCGCAATGCATAGTAATACCTTTGCCAGCTCTTAATTGACCATCGTCGCAATGCATAGTAATACCTTTGCCAGCTCTTA
>CAKPGT010000014.1 GCA_934155185.1 uncultured Bacilli bacterium | reverse complement strand
TAACTACTGGCTCCTTGCTATGGATTACCAGGTTGGTTTCCCACCAACTATATTATATACGCCGAACTGACGCACCACCACAAAAATATTATATCATTTTTATCATATATTTCATAATATCTATTTATGCTTTTTTGTTTTATAGATACTCTTTTTTATATTATAAAATAATGTTTATAATGTAGCACTTTCTAAATAAGTTGCTTTTATATCTTCTTTTATTTTCCTTAAATTTATCCTTTGAAATAACTTTTATTGTTAAATATAATAATGTCTTTTTTACTACTAATATATTGTTTTTATTGCATAATCCTAATACTTCATCATAAAACTCAGCCCCATCTTTATAATCACCTGGATGCCAATGAAAAAGTAAATTCCAATATTCCCATTTAAAAATTAAAAATTTTTTTTCCACCTCTATTATATTTGCGTTATAGGATACAAAAATTCTATATTTTTTATCATAAGAATATATATATAAAGTATCATGATCATCACTAGCCCAAATAACATTACAAGTTTTTTTTAGTTTATTAAAAGCATTATTAATATTTTTCATTATAACCTCATTACAATACAATTTTATTATAACATTATTTATTATAAAAACATCAAAAAAAGAAACTAAGCTAGTTTCTCTAATAATTCAGCTTTCTTCATTGAAGTATATCCTTCAATACCTTTTTTCTTAGCTAAAGCCTTAAGTTCTGCTACAGTTAATTTTGATATATCTTCATTTTTAGCTTCCTTTTTAGGAGCTTCTTTTTTTGCTGTAGAAGTTACCTTAGCTTCTTTTGGCATCTTACCTTCTAATGCATCTTTAGCAATTAAAACTAAGTCCTTAAATGCTTCTGGTGAATCGATAGCTATTTCAGCTAACATCTTTCTATTAACAGTAACTCCTGCCTTTGAAAGACCATTAATAAATCTTGAATAACTAATTTCGTTTTCACGACATGCAGCGTTAATACGTACTATCCATAACTTTCTAAAATTACGCTTATTTTGTTTTCTATCTCTAAAAGCATACATATATGAATGCATTACTTGTTCTTTTGCAGTTTTAAATAAACGGTGTTTACTACCAAAATATCCCTTAGCTTCTTTTAATATTTTCTTACGACGTGCTTTTGTTACAGCACCATTTTTTACTCTTGCCATTATTATTTCCTCCTTCTTTTACTTCTCTTATTATAAAGTGTCAACTATTCTCTTTAGTCTGTTGCTATCTGCTTTACTCAAACTAGAGCCTTCTCTACATCTTCTATTGAATTTTGAATTCTTAGAACCAGTATTATGTCTTGAACCTGGTTTTCCAATTGTAATTGTTCCACTTTGTCTTACATTTAATACTTTTTTAGTACCCTTATGAGTTTTTTGTGTTTTCTTTGCCATAATTTTTCCTCCTAAATTACTTATTTATTTTTTACTGGGGCTAATATCGCTATCATAGTTCTGCCATCTAATAAAGGCGCCGATTCTAGAGCACTAATGTCTTCAGCTTCCTTAGCAAATCTTAAAAGAACATCTTTTCCCTTATTAGTAAACTGCATCTCGCGTCCTTTAAAACGTATCGATAACTTTATTTTATGTCCTTTTTCTAAATACTTTCTAGCGTTAGTTAGTTTTGTATTAAAATCATGAACATCAATATTTGGAGATAATCGATATTCTTTCATCTCAGCATTATTTTCTTTTTGCTTTTTTTGTGATTCCTTTAGCTTTTTCTTTTTTTCATATTTGAATTTGTTATAATCCATTAACTTGCAAACTGGTGTGTCTGCTTTTTCATTAATCATTACCAAATCAAATCCAGCATAAGAAGCAAGTGTTAAAGCTTCATCCTTCGATTTAATACCTAGTTGTTCACCGTTCGGGCCAATAACTAACATTTGTCTGGCACGAATTTGCCCATTAATTGGCATATCTTTTTCTTTTGCTATATTAAAGCACCTCCATAAAAAAATGAATACAAAGCTGTATTCATCCCATAAAAACCCAATAATTCCATATTTAATTTTTACTAGGCATTTACCCATTACTCTATCGCAATCGGGTGAGATAAATACAATCTTCTTTCCTTCATATCAAAATTACTTAATAAGTATACAATAAAATATATGAAATGTAAAGTGTTTTTTGACAAAATTAGTTCCTTAATGTACCAATAAATAGAACATGGTACTATATTATTTTTGATTCTAGGCGTCTATTTTATATATTTTTTTATTAAATTAATTATACTACTTTACAAAAAAAGCAATTTTTATTTTACATTTTGAGAAAAAATTATTTTACAAAAAAAGAAAAACTATTGCTAAATAGTCCTTAGGTTCTTGTATATCTATCCATATTTTCACATATCAGATTATCAAAATAAGTTATACCTTTTTCATAAGTTTTCTTATCTTTAATTGTCCATCCAAGTATAAACTTCTTCTTTTTTTTAGAATTAATATATAAATTAGGGGTAGCATTTATATCATAAGAAATAAAGTCAGATTTTAATATTATATCTAGCAAGATAGTTTTCCCAATTAATCGCTTTAAATTATTACTACTATTTTTAAAATCACTTGTTAATAATCCTATCGGAATATTCCTAGCATTCTTTTTAAACCAAAAAATAGTTTTAGGATAAAAACTTTGAACAGCAACTTTACCATTATAATCTCTTAGCATATTAGCAAGTTTCTTTTCTAAAACACCATATTTATAATATTTTTTTATTTCTATTAATAATGGTACTTTTCCATCAACTAATTTTAAAACATCACTTAACAATGGTATTTTAGATTCCGTATTAAATAATTTATAGTTTTTAATTTCATCATAGCTACAATTTTCTATCACTTTGTTAACGCCGCAAATTCTTTTTAAATTACTATCATGAAAAACAACTATATTACCATCATTTAACATATGAACATCTAATTCAATTATATATTTATATGCTATTGCTCTTTTAAATGATTCTATAGAATTTTCTATTATTCCTTTGTCCTTATCATGATATCCTCTGTGTGCAATCAAACCTTTTTTAAGAAAACTTATATCTTTCATATAACCACCTATTATATATTATTAATTATTATTAAATAAGTTTTCAAAACTTTTTGGAATTTTACTTTCAAACTCCATTTTCTTATTAGTTTTAGGGTTTACTAATACTAATAAATTAGCATGAAGCATAAGTCTATTTGCCGGACTTTTTACATTACCATATTTTTTATCTCCAAGTATAGGATGATTAATATCATTTAAATGTACTCTAATCTGATTTTTTCTACCAGTTTTTATTTCTATATTAAGCATAGAATACTTTTTATTTTCTTTTATAACACTATAATTAGTTATAGCTAATTTACCATTTGTCTTATCATTTGAAGAGTAAACTAAAAGTGTTTTAGTTTCTTTTAAATATGATTTTATAGTACCCTTTTCATTATCCATTTTTCCTTTTACTATAGCAACATAACCCCTTTTAATAGCTAGTTTATCCCATGAGTTTTGATATGCATATTTTATACTTTGTGTTTTAGCGAATAAAACTATTCCAGAAGTATCTCTATCAAGCCTATTAACTATAAATACCTTGGCTTTAGGATTACTTTTCTTAACATATTCTGAAGCTTCATAAAATAAAGTTCTTTCTTTTTCTTTTAACGTTGATACCGTAAGTATTCCGCTAGGTTTATTTATTACTAGTATTTCTTTATCTTCATATATTATATCAAGTTTCTTCTTTTTCTTTTTCATAGTACTCTTTCCTTCTAGCAGTAAAAAGAAGCTTTTAAAAGCCTCTTATACAAACTTATTATATTAATAATTTTCTTTCTTTTGTTCAAAATAGCTTTGAGGATGATTACATACTGGGCATACTTTAGGTGCTTCCTTTCCTACGTATACATGTCCACAATTACGACAGATCCAAACTGTTTCTTCACCCTTTTTAAATACTAAGTTATTATCAACGTTTCCTAGTAATTTTAAATATCTTTCTTCATGGTTCTTCTCAATTTTAGCTACTTCTTCAAAAAGAAATGCAATCTTATCAAAGCCTTCTTCTTTTGCAGTTTTAGCAAATTCTTTATACATGTCAGTCCACTCATAGTTTTCACCTTCTGCAGCAGCTTTAAGGTTTTCAGCTGTAGATTTAATATCTCCACCATTAAGTAATTTAAACCACATTTTAGCATGTTCTTTTTCGTTATTAGCAGTTTCCTCAAATATAGATGCTATTTGTTCATATCCTTCTTTTTTAGCTTTACTAGCAAAATATGTATATTTATTTCTAGCTTGGCTTTCTCCAGCAAATGCTGTCATTAAATTTGCTTCAGTTTTTGTTCCTTTAAGTTCCATAATTAATTCTTCCTTTCCTTTAGACAGTTTTCACAGACTCCGTTTATATTAAAACTGCTGTCAGTAATTTCAAAACTCGTTTCATTTTCTATCCTTGCTATATCATTCCTATTTAATAAGATGTTTATGTCTTCAAGCTTTCCACAATAAATACATTTAATATGATTATGTGTATTTAAAGTCTTGTCAAATCTGATATTTCCATCATCTAACATAATTTTTCTTATCATACCAGCATCTACTAATGTATTTAAGTTTCTATAAACCGTACCTAGGCTTATATTTGGTATTTCCTCTCTTACCTTGTTATAAATATATGTAGCATCCGGATGACTACTAGTATTTATAACAGTTTTTAATATTTCCTCTTTTTGCTTTGAGTATCTCATTTTATCTCCTAAATAGTAATGATTACTATTTAAGTATAATATATATTCTTTCTAATGTCAATATAGCATGTTAGAATTACTGTGTTATTATTCTTTATCTTTTACTTTTTCATTTACATAGTCTTTTAATAAACTATATATAATTGATGCAAGTGGTATACTTACTATCATTCCAATAAAACCAAATATGCTTCCACCAATTAATACCGCAACTAATGCCCAAAGTGCTGGAAGCCCAACTGAGCCACCAACTATTTTAGGATAAGTGAAGTTATCATCAAACTGCTGTAGTAAGAAGAATGCTATAGTATACCATAGAGCATTTATTGGATTTGACACCGCAACTAAAACCGCACCTATAACTAAAGTTATAAATGCCCCTATATATGGAATAAGTGCTGTTACTCCAAATAAAACTCCAAGTATAAGTGCATATGGCATTCTTATTATGCTTAGTATAACAAAAAACTCAAATCCAGTTAAAAAAGCATCTAAACACTGACCAGTTAAAAAGCTAGAAAACGTACTATTAGCTAACTTAACTATTTTAACTACTTCATTTGTAACTTTTTTAGAGAAAAACGCAGTAATAAGTTTCTTAGCTTGCCTTGATAAATTTTCCTTATCAATTAATATATATATTGAGATAATAAAACCTATAAAGAAAGTTACCAATCTAGATATCATATTTGTTAAAAAAGCAATTATAATTGATACAATATTTTTAGTTGAGCCTAAAGTAGAATCAATTATATGTTTTATATCAATATCCTTAAATTGACCTTTAATATCTGGATATACATTAGTTAATTTATCATAAAGCTCATTTATCCATTTATAACTTTTCGGTAAATTCTTACTAATATTTATAATAGCCTCTATAAACTCTGGAACAATTAAAAACATAATTAAGAAAACTATACCAAATATTAATATTATTGATAAGAAAAGTGATATTAATCTTACTAATTTCTTGTGTTTTCTTTTATCTACTTTAAAAATCTTTCTTTCTAATTGTTTCATTGGAACATTTACTATAAAAGCAATTGCTATTCCAACAATTAATGGCATTAATAATTTAAATATAAATTTAATTAAATCAATAAACAGTTTGTAGTTTAATACAGCCCATAACATTAGTGCTGAAAACATAATAATAAAAATTGTTTGTTTTGTATCTTTTTTATCTAATTTCATAATTTAACCTCCCTATAACATATTTTTTCTTTTTAATATAAATGCTATTATAAGTGATAATATAACTGAGAACGCTATTATCAAGATAAAGCTATATGAAGATGCTCCAATATTTCCAAGTGGAACATTCATTCCTATAAATGATGCTACCATAGTAGGTACTGAAAATACTATTGTAATTCCCGCTAAAAATTTCATAATATCATTTAAGTTATTTGAAATAATAGTTGCATATGTATCAGTCATACTAGTTAGTATCTCTCTATATATATTTGACATTTCTATAGCTTGTTTATTTTCTATTATAGCATCAAGCATAAGTGATGAATCATCTTCATAAAGTTTTAAAATTGTTCCTTTTGATAATTTTTCTAATACTGCATCATTTGCCTTTAAAGATGTTGTAAAATAAACTAGCGTTTTTTCTACATTAAGTAAATCAATTAATTCTCTATTATTAGTTGATTTATAAAGCGTTTTTTCTTTACTATTAATATATTCATTTATGGAAACTAATTCTCTTTGATATGTTGCTGCTACTTTAAGTAGTATTTGAATAATAAACTTAGTTTTTTTTCTTACGGCAAAATCTTTTATTTTTCCTTCCTTGAAGTCATCTAAAATAACCTGCTTTTTAGATGATATAGTAATAAAATATCCATCATTATTTATAATTATACCAAGAGGTTCTGTATTATATCTATGTTTATATTTAATATCAGTAACATATGGTGTATCAATAACTATTAGTGTTGCATTATCACCATTTTCAATTCTGGGTAATTCTTCATCATCCATTAATTTGGTAAGTAAATCTTCATCAGTTTTAGTAATAGATGCTACTTCTTTAATTTCTTCAAGTGTTGGTGAAACTAAATCTATCCAAGAGCTTTTCTCAAGTTTATCAGTTTTCTTAAAATTTCCATTTTCATCTGTTATATAAATACTTTTCATTTAATACCTCCTGTTATCCATGAAATGGGATTTTTGAAAAAACTTTTTCATTATAATTTTTCTTTTTTGATACATATCCATATCACTCTTCACTTTCTTCTACATTCAAATACAAATTTATTTCTTCTTCTGTTGGTAACTTATCTAATAATTCTTTTGGTAATTTCCCTTTTAATTGATAAGTTGAAACTCCAATAGGAGCATTCGCAGATTTTAAAGACCAATCTACTGTTACTCGGTTTTTCCCCCTACACAATAATAAGCCAATTGTAGGTGCATCACACTCTTTTTTTACTATTTCATCAACTGCTGTTACATAAAATCCTAATTGTCCTATATATTCCGGTTTAAATTCGTTTGTTTTTAATTCAACGACCACATAACATCTAAGTTCCAAATGATAAAATAGCAAATCAATATAATAGTCTTGATTATCCACAGAAATTTTGTATTGATTTCCAACAAAACTGAATCCTTTTCCTAATTCTAACAATACATTTCTTATTTTATTT
The DNA here is from genome assembly GCA_934155185.1 of uncultured Bacilli bacterium. Taxonomy (GTDB): domain Bacteria; phylum Bacillota_I; class Bacilli_A; order RF39; family UBA660; genus Aphodocola. Next base: position 21,932 of record CAKPGT010000014.1, on the reverse strand, counting down.
ATCAACGCTTCTTCTAATTCTTTTTCTTTATATTCTTCTTTTAATGTAATAAAGTCAAAAATATATGGATCTTTTATAGTATTATTTACTAAATCACTATCCCTTGGGGGTAGCAATGCATTAAAATTATTGTTACTTTTTCCTATTCTTTTATGAAAATCAGTTTCAATTTGAATAGCTAGTATATTTCTACTCCAGCCATTTTTAATAGTATTTTCAGCATATATTTGTCTAATATCTTTATCTTTAATTTTTTCAATTAATAGCAAATTATGTCCCCAAGGCAATTTGGCAACAAGCTGTTGCCATTTTTCATCATAAGCATACTCTTCATAAAATAATTTCATAGACCTTATGTTTCTTTCAGAAAAACCTTTCATATTAGGAAAAGATAATTTAAGTTCTGTTGATACCTGCTTTGTAAAATTATTTCCATATTGTTTGTTCTCTGAAACAATTTTTCCCAATTTAAAATACAGCATAATTAGATTGCTATTAACTTCTTGCATAGTTTTAATTTGTGTATTTATAATTTCTTCTTTAATATTACTAATAATGTTTTTGAAATTCTTATCCAGCATGACTTACATCCTTTCTATTGTTTTTAGTAAATTCTACGCTTACCACTATATATATTATAAAGCAAAATTCAAAAATTGTCACAAAAAAAACGTGCCAAAACACGCTTATTTATTCCACCAACTAATAGGATAAGTATATGATAATGGTTTTGTATAAAACTCTCCAGAAATATTAGATGTATAAAAGCTTTTAACATTTTGATAGCTGGTAAATGCATATCTCATTTTAAATGCGCTATTAGTAGTAAATTTTTCTTCCCAAAATTTAAAACTTATTCCGTCATCCTCTCTAGAAATAGTTTCACTATCATAAGTAGCTCCAGCAACATCATTAAAACTAATTCCTATAACAAGAAATTGTCCATTATCTATTGTATCCGTCGTAAAACTCATCTGATTAAGATTATAAAAGTCCTCATAGTCATAGTAAACTCCGTAAGTTCCTTCACCTTTTAAAGTTAGGTAATTTTCAAATATTGATTTAAATCCATTCCATGTATCCACATTATTTTCAGCCTTAGTAACACTTTCTATAGCTTCATTATATGAAGTATATTTCTTCCATCTGACATCTATATTTTTTATTGGAAAAGCTGGTGTAACATTATTTTCTTCATCTTTTTTTATTACAAAGTTTTCTAATGGGTAGGCCGTTTTATTTTCAAATATAAAATAAATTGGATTACTAAGTGCCTTGTATTCATTTATTGGACATACTTTGTCACCAGAACACATATTATTAGTATTTTTCTTATCGCTAGGATATAGAACTTCGTTACTCGCTAAAAAGCTATATAAGTTATTTTCAACATCATATGAATCTATTATAGATGATGGTGAAATATTGTCATTTATATTTTCAGTATATAATAAATCATAATCACTTTTTTCAAGAAAATATCTTTTAAATCCATCACTTCCTAGTGTGCCTTTAACACTTTCACCAGTATTAATTTCTCTTAATTCTAAAGGACATGTATTTAAATCTGGATTATCAGCCGTTACAGTTCCTGTTATATTAAGATTCTCACTTAAAAGTGAGTAACCTATCGCAAGTGAAAATATATATATAATTAAAACAGTGTTTACTATCGTAAATATTTTAGTTTTCTTACTAAGTTTAAGTTCATTCATATCTATTTCTCCTATAATTAATTTATATCACACTAAAATATGTTGGTCAAGATTAATTTATAAATATTGTGCTGAAAATCATTTTAAAAAAAATACTAATCCTTTTCGTAGATTAATATTCCACCTTTTCTTATATTACTAAGTAACTTTTCGTTTTTTAAATTGTTCATATCAACAACATCAAATTTTAGAATGCATCTTACATCATTCAATTTATTTAATAATCTAAGTTTAATATCAGTTTCACTTTCTATAGCTAAATCTATATCAGATTCTATTTTATAATCTCCTCTTGCCCTACTGCCAAAAATATACACTTTCTTTAAGGTATCAAACTCATTAAAAAGATTTAGAATTTCAGTTAAACTACGTTCACTAATACCAAAATTATTTTTCATTTATTCTTAATTCCATTTCTTTTTCTAGCTTTTTAAGCAAATTAAAGTGTTTATTTATGATATTATCTCTTATAGTATTTGCAATTATTTCATCATATGTATGTAATGTTAAATTTCTATCCTCAAGCATATCAAGCCATAATTCTCCGTCATCTATTATTTTATTTGCGTAAGCTTCTTTTACTACGCTTCTAGGAGAATAAAACCCTCCAATATTCTCGTATTTTAAGTAATCCTTTAATAATTTTCAAGATAGTTCTGTGCAAGTTTTAAACCTTAGAATCATGGCATCAACAGTTATTTGACTATTATTTTCTTTATAGAATTTTATAACTTCATCTAGTCTATCTAGAGCATTTTTAAACTGAATAAATCTATCATGTAATGTTCTCATACAATTATGTCACCTCACTATAAACATTATAATTCAAGTTAGAAAAAACACCAATAGGTTGGTGCTTTAATTTTTAAACTGAGAATTATATAGGTCAGCATAAAATCCATTTTTTTTCATTAATGTTTTATGATTACCCTGCTCTATTATGTTACCATCTTTCATAACTAATATTAAATCAGCATTTTTAATTGTAGATAGTCTATGAGCAATTATAAATGACGTTCTGCCTTTTGTTAATTTATCCATTGCTTTTTGAACTAGCTCTTCTGTTCTAGTATCTACTGATGATGTAGCTTCATCTAGTATAAGGAATGGAGCATTTTTTATCATACCACGTGCAATTGTAAGTAACTGCTTTTGACCTGCTGAAATTGAATCACTATCAGTTATTTCATAATCCAATCCTCCAGGAAGTGATTTAACGAAATGTAAAACCCCAACAGTGTCTAATGCTTTTTCTATTTCTTCATCTGTTACTTTCTTTTTATTGTACTTAATATTATCTCTTATTGTTCCATTAAATAGCCAAGTATCTTGAAGAACCATTATAAATAAATCATGAATGTTTTTTCTAGTTAAGTCTTTTACTGACATACCATCTATTAATATATCACCATCATTTATATTATAAAATTTCATAAGTAGATTAACCATTGTTGTTTTACCCGCTCCAGTTGGTCCTACTATTGCAATTTTCTCTCCTGGTTTTACTTTACAACTAAAGTCATTAATAATAACCTTTTCTTCATCATAACCAAATTTAACATGTTTAAATTCAATATTACCTGAAGCTTTTTTAATACTTAGTTTTTTCTTCAAATCCTTTTCATCTTCCATTTCAGGCTCTTCAACAAATTCAAATACTCTTTCTGCTGCTGCAGCGGTTGATTGAAGTGCTGTCATGCCCTGCGCTATTTGAGATAAAGGAGATGTAAATAATCTTACATATATCATAAATGCAACAATTACACCAAAACTAATGTTTCCTTTAATAGTTAGAAGTGCACCAACTATGCATACACAAACATATCCAAAATTACCAATAAATCCCATCATAGATGGCATAAGTCCTGATAAGAACTGGCTCATACGATTACATTCAAATACGTTTTCGTTTAATTCATCAAATTTCTTTGATGCATCATAATTTCCGTTATAAGCTTTAACAACGTTATGTGCTGAATAAATCTCTTCTATATGACCATTTAATTTACCTAACTCTACTTGTCTTGCTAAGAAATATTTTTGAGATTTACTAAGAATTATAGACATAAATGCAAAACCTATTAATGATGATACTATAGCTGTAATAGCAAGAATCCAGTTAGTTTTAAACATCATTAATATGCAACCTATAAATAAAGCTACAGCACTAACAAATGAACCTAAGCTCTGTGACATAGTCTGAGCTACCGTATCAACGTCATTTGTAACCCTTGATAATAAATCACCATTTGAGTGTGTATCAAAGTACTTAAGTGGTAACTTATTTATTTTAGTTGATATCTTAGTTCTTAGTTTTTTTGCAAAACTGTTAGCAACACTTGCCATTATAAAGCCTTCTAAGAAATTAAATAAGGCACTTATTAAATATATAACTAGTAAAAATATTACTATTTTTTTAATTGCACTCATATTTATCTTAGGCTTAATTAAACTTGATATACTATTAGGTAATTTATCTAACTTAGAATATATTTCTTTTGCAGACGATTTACTTGTTACACCATTCATTTCCTTTAGGAATGTAACTTTATCTTTATAAGTTATTTTCTTACCTAATATATTACTATCTTTTAATAGTACCTTTTGAATACTTGAAGGCATATTTGAGATAGCCTTTATCATATCATCTTTATTAGCATCTTTATTTAAAACTAAAGATGTTTTAATAAACTCTACTCTATCTTCAGATGTTATAGTTACATTATCTATATTTATGTCTTCTAGTATAATTTTTTTAATGCTATCAGGAAGAGTTATTAAAGAGCCTGCAATTTTACTTTGATTATTTTCCTTTAAAACTGACAAAAAGTTTTGAAAAGCAGTCTTATCTTCATTCGATATTTCTTCTCTTTGCATTAATCCATAAATTACTTTTTCATCTATATTAAAAGATGCAATCTTACTAGATAAATCTTTTATATTATCCTCAGTTAGTGTACTACTAATATCTTTTGTAATAACTTCAAGATTATCTTTATTTAATATCAAACCTTTAGATAACTCATCAGTTAAGTCACTTAACTTATTTGGTCCAATTATGGAAAATACTGATGATGCTGCCGCAAAAACAAGAGCAATTATTATAAAAGGCATAAAGCTTCTTAAATAACTTACTAGCTTTTTTAAAGTTTGTGATAAGTTCTTCGGTTTTTCACCAATTCCAGCATTAGGGCCATGCATTCTTCTTTGAGGCCTTGACTTTTGATTTTCTTCTTCATTATGCATTTTCAAGTTCCTCCTTTGATAATTGTGATAAGGCAATTTCTTTATATACCTTACATTTCTTTAATAATTGTTTATGTGTTCCAGCACCTACCATCTTACCATTATCTAGTACAATTATATTATCGGCATTTATTATGGTACCAATTCTTTGTGCAACAATTATATTGGTTGCATCATTATTATTTTTCTTAAGTTCTTTTCTTAGTTCATAATCTGTTTTATAATCTAAGGCACTAAATGAATCATCAAATACAAATATTTCTGGCTTTTTAGCTACCGCTCTTGCTATTGCAAGTCTTTGCTTTTGCCCTCCTGAAATATTAGTTCCGCCTTGAGATATATTAGATTCATACCCTTTAGGCATTTTTTCAACAAACTCGGATGCCTTAGCTATCAAGGCAGATTTCTTTATTGTTTTTTCATCTATTTTGTTTTTTCCATAAGAAATATTATAATTTACACTTCCGTTAAACATAACAGCTCTTTGCGGAACATACCCTAATTTTTCATATAAGTCTTCTAACTTATATTCTTTAATATTTATACCATCTATTAATATTTCGCCATCTGTTGCATCATAAAAACGCATTATTAAATTAACTATTGTACTCTTACCAGAACCAGTAGAACCAATAATTGCCAAAGTATCACCCTTTTTAGATTTAAATGAAATATTTCTTAGCATGTATTCATCAGCATCAGGATATCTAAATGATACATTTTTAAACTCTACTTCACCATTTAGTTTAGTATTACCAGAAAAATCCCCGTCTTTTATTTTACTTTCAGTATCTAAAACCTCTCTAATACGTTCTGCTGATACACTAGCTCTTGGATACATTACAAATATCATGGCAAGCATTAAAAATGCCATTATAACTTGCATAGCGTAACTAGAAAACACTACCATATCACTAAATATATTTAGTCTATCGTACATTCCAGCATTATTAATTAATCCAGCTCCTATAAAATATATTGAAAGTGGAAGTAAATTCATTATTAAATACATAGTAGGAGACATAATAGACATCATTCTTTGGTTAAACATTTGAGTTTTAGTTAATTTATTATTACCATCTTCAAACCTACCTTCTTGGTACTTTTCTGCATTAAATGCTCTGACAACTCTAATGCCAATTAGGTTTTCTCTAGTTTTATCATTTATATTATCAATTAGCTTTTGCACTATTTTAAATTTAGGGAATACCAAAACCACAAGTATTACAATTACAATTAACATAACAAATACTGCTATAAAGGTAGCTAAACTCCATGCCCAGCTTTTACCTAATATTTTAAGTATTGCCCACACTGCAGTTATAGGTGCTTTAATAAGCATTTGAAGTCCCATTGATATAAACATTTGGATATTAGTAATATCATTTGTAGTCCTAGTTATTAAACTACTTGTTTTAAATGCTTTAATCTCTTCCATACTAAAGCTCTGAACTTTCTCAAATAATGTTTTTCTTGTTTTTTGAGAAAATGTTGCAGATATGTAAGATGTTAAATACCCAACTATGAATGCTGATATTAATGACCCACCAGCACATAAAAGCATATATCCGCCCTGGGTTAAAATATCCTTCATTTTACTTCCTTCTGTTTGAACTAATTTAGTTATTTCAGACATATAATCAGGTAACTTTAAATCAAGCCATACCTGAAGTAAAATAAGTAAAGCACATATAAAAACTAAAAAATAGTCTTTTTTATTAAATTCTTTTAATAATTTAGTCATGTTTATTTCCTTTCTTTTCTATATTTAAATTAATTTTATCAATCACCTTATAAAATATATTTAATTCATAACTAGTTATACCAAGGGTAAGGTTCTTTTCAAAGCTATTTAGCCTATCTTCCATTTCTTTATATCTTTTTATACTTTCTAAAGTTAGGTTAACTTCCTTTTTTCTAGTATCTATTTTAGAATCAGTCCTTGTAATAAGTCCGTTTTTTTCCATTGTTTTTAATATACCGGAAATAGTTGATCTTCTAGCTAGAACTTCTTTTTCTATATCGCTTTGATATATTTTTTTATCTTTATTTACATATAGATATTTTATTATATTAACCTGGGTATGTGATATGTTTTTAATATTTTCTTTTTTTAAATCATCACATATTAATCTAGTTATCATATTATCTAGTTTTTTTATTTCGAAAGCTACTTTCTTTTCCATTAATAACACCACACTTTGTAAGGTAACTAACAAAAATAATTCTACCAACATATAATTTATATGTCAACAGAATTATTATTAAAAATTATTAAATAAATTTACTTTTGTATATAATTATATCTAATATTTATTCCAAGTCTAACCATGCCTTTTGGCACCTCGTCTCCACTAAATGCTATTTCTATACTAGCTGTTTTTTTCTCATTTTTACCTATGATTCCTTTATACCCATTATCTATTAATTTAATATTCTGACTTGCTTTTTTTATTTCATCATAAGTAGTTACTCCATCACCATCAAAATCTGCTTCTGAATAAATACTTTTAATTATTTTTTCTTCATTATTACTAGTATCATAAATACCATTTATATAAGTCTTATCATATTTTGCATCTAAATTACCATTATTTACAATATCGTAATAAAATACTACCCTATCCCCTGGTTTAGTTAATGTAATTTCAAAATTACCAATATAGCTTTTATTACTATTTAAAACTGGATACTTATCAATTTTAGCATCACCGTATTTCGCAGTCTTTAAGTTAGTAAAATATATATTCCATCTGTAGTCATTAATCTTTACATCTTCATCTTTTATAATGCCACCAGGATTAGAAGCATCAGATTTTATCTTTATCATCCTACTCATAGCAAGATATGCTATTGATAAAGATATAATTGATATTATAAGTGTTATAATCGCTAAAATTCTATATCTATTTTCTTCTTTTTCACTCATGCTATCCTCCTATTTACTTTACTAATATTTTTTGTAATATCTTAAAATTTATAATTCTATTTAGTGCATTCTTTTTTTATTCTTAATAAAGTATCAAAACTTTTAACCAAGAACGCAGAAATTAATAAACCACCTAGTATATCACTAAACCAGTGTACTCCTGATATTGTTCTTCCAATTACTATAAGAAACATAACAATTAAAATGAAAATATTTATCTTTCTATTTATATTACTATTTTTAATCAAATATCTATTAACTATAATTGCACTTAAAGAGATAAATATACTAATCATTGTATGCGATGATGGATATGATGCTTCTGATTTTCCATCCATTAATACTGGTCTATAATTAACTATGAATTTTTCAAAAAATAAATATATTATAATAGTAATAGCATAAAATATTCCAAGTATTATTATTTCAGAATCCACTTTAAATAAACTCTTTCTTTTTACTAACTGCATAATTCCTTTAATACCATACAATGCTGCTATTAAAATAGGTATTAAACCTAAAACTTCTGTTATTTGATAAAATATCATATTAACCCCTATTTTATTAAGCATAAACCCATTTAAGGTAGAAAAACCAACACTTGTAGAATTTGGTCCAATTGGTTTTACATCAATTGTTTTTACTAATATAGTAAAAATTACAAATGATAAAAATAGCATAGTTGATATCATAATTTGCTTTTTATTATCTTTCATAAAATCTCACATCCCTTTACTTAAAATTAACAAACTTAAAACCTATTTTTTTGTAAACATCATATGCTCTAGGTAATTTAAATAACCTTGCAATTAATAAATTATAAAATTCATCTATTAAAATTATTGAGCACAGTGTTATTGATATAAATAAAAATACCCTCTTATCCAATTTCTTATCCAAAGAAAATAATAACGGAATAATAGCATAAATTAAAAGTAAGCCCGATAATGCAAAAAATAAAACACTTCTTAAACATACAAAACCATGTATATTTCCAAAGTTAAGTATTTCTTTGTTGTAATCCCAACATCTTTTATTAGCTATTAAATACATACCTGCACCTGATATATATTCTAGTATCCCGCTTGATACAAGACCTATAAAAAATACTTTAAGTGGCTTTTTTCTATATTTATAAGTTAGTAAATAAATCATAATTGAGCCAGTTGCATAAATATTTATCCAAGGAAGAAAGTTACCACCACGCCAGTAAAATTCCTTCATACCACCATTAAAAAAATAAAATATATATTCATAAATAAAACCAAAACATCCTGCAACTACTATTAAAAGGCAAAATATACCTAACATAGTTGTCTTATCAAATTTATGATCAATATTTATATAATCCTTATACTTCTTTTTCATTTCTTCAAATACCTCTTTGTCTTACTATCCAAATAAAGTATAACATATTATTAATCCATTTTCTACTGTTATATTTATCGTACAAAACAAACCTGCAATGGAAAAAAGGGGCTGCCGGGAAATTAAATAAATAATTTCTTAACAGTCCTTTTTATTTTGCTTTACTCTTGGAAAAATTTCTGATTGTAAATTATCAGGCGTATCCAACAATTATTCTTAAAACTATTATTGTTAAATGAATTAAATAATCGTCTTATATTAACTCCTAAACACATAAGCATGATTTCACATGATACTTTATTTATGCCCCTTCTTATTCGATCATAACTCATATTCTGTTTGGATTTGTCCAAATGTACCTTCGACTTGAATACTTCTATTTATTCTTAATTCTATACCCTTAAGACTTAACAAATTTTCTTTTGCTTCTATTTTAGTGCCATCATCATATGCATTACCAATATTTAAATTTAATTCTATAATTATCTGTTTATTAATTATAGTAAATATTTCATACTGGTTTGGTAGTATATAGTTATTTATAAAATCTCCAATAACTGAGTGTTCTGGAACATTTTCCTCCATTATATAATTTACTCTTATATCAAATATACACTTGTCTTCAATATCTCTTAATGTTCCCTTGAATTTTGAAAAACAATATATAATTGTGGCGAATAAATTATATGGATATATCTTAATTTTCCTTTACACACTTTATTTTTTTGCTTTACAGTTCTAATAATTTTAGATACCCCCCTGACTTTTCTAAAACTATCATAAATTTATCAATTTTCTTAAGTTCCTCAACTATATTGCCTTGAGGGACTAGAAAAAGTTGCCTTTTTATAGTAAAATATTTCACGTGATACACATCCTTGAACAAGATTATTGTATCACATAATGCCTTGAATACCTTATGTGTTCAAGGTCTTTTTTTGATTAACTAGAAAAAAGACTGTCAGAAAATTATTTATTTAATTTACCGACAGCCCACATTATATTCTTCTATTAAAGAATAATTCTTATAACAATTAGGCTTTTAATTTTACATGCTAATTATTTCTAATACTTTATCTTTAAACTCAGGATAAAGTTCATAAAACTTATCAATATTAATTCCGTTTTTATACCACCTTATTACTTTTGGTATTAAATCGCTATTATCCTTAGGAATATGCTTGGGTCTATTTGGATACAAATATAATTTTATTAAGCCTTCTTTATCTAATTTTATTAATTCACTATATATATTTTCTACATAATAAGATAATACCACTTTTTCTTCTTTATCACTAACAACTTCTGCACTCCAATTTGTTTTACCACTTTTGAAATTTTTGGCGTTCAATTTATATATATACCCAGAATAATCAAATATTTTTTTAAACATTTCTGGTTTTCTTTCAACTAATACTACTTGGCTTGTTATACCATTCCCAGATAAATGATAATAATAATCACTATTTATTGGTGATAAAAATATCGTTGCAATTGCCTTAGATGGTGTTGCATAAACCCAATTTTCTAAATGTGTACTTCTATGTGGTTTTATAATTTTTAGGTTTGGAATAGAGCTTCCATGATATACATATTTCATATTTATCCTCTTAACTCAGTTACAGTCAAATTTTAACACAATCTAACTATATTATGCAACAAATTAATATATTAAAATTTTGCAGCAAAAAAGAAGAAATTACTTTTCAGATTTTTCTTCCTTTTTACTTGGCATATCATCTTTAATCTTATCTTTTGTTAATACTTCTTTTCTAGATAAATTAAGTTTACCATTTTTAAATCCCGTTGCCTTAACTAAGATAGTATCACCTTCTGATACAACATCTGAAGTTTTAGCTACTCTCTTATCTGATAACTGAGAAATATGAACTAATCCTTCGCAGCCTTCCCATAATTCAACAAAGCATCCAAGCTCATCAATTACCTTAACAACTCGTCCAGAATAAATCTTACCAATTTCAACTTCTTTAACTACATTCTTAATCATATCTGCTGTTTTATCAATTATTTCTTTATTAGTATGATAAATAATTACTCTACCATCTTCTTCAATATCTACCTTAACAGCATTCATATCAGTTACAGTTTGAACGTTAGAAGCTTCTAAAATAATCTTGGTAATCATTTCTCCGCCCTTACCAATAACATCTTTTATCTTAAGTGGATCAATCATAAATGTCATTGTCTTAGGAGCATACTTACTAACTTCACTTCTTGGCTCTTTTATTTGTTTAGTAATTACCTTTAATATTTCCATTCTAGCTTTTTTAGCTTGCTCTAATGCTTCTTTTAATATGTCCTTAGTAATACCCTTTATTTTAATATCCATTTGAAGTGCACATATACCATCTTTAGTACCCGCAACCTTAAAGTCCATATCACCTAAATGATCTTCCATGCCTTGAATATCAGTTAGTATTGTATAATCATCACCATCTGTTATAAGGCCCATCGCTATACCTGCAACTGGAGCTTTAATAGGAACACCAGCGGCCATAAGTGCCATACATCCGGCACATATAGATGCCTGTGACGATGAACCATTAGACTCTAATATTTCAGATACAACACGAATTGTATAAGGAAATTCATCTTCTGATGGAATAACTTGAGCAAGTGCTCTTTCACCTAACGCACCATGACCAATTTCTCTTCTACCTGGAGCACCATATCTTCCAGTTTCACCAACAGAGAATTGTGGGAAGTTATAGTGTAGCATAAATCTTTTTTGATCTTCTGGAGAAAGTCCATCTATTATTTGATGTTCTCCAAGAGCTCCTAGTGTTACAACTGATAAACTCTGAGTCTCACCACGTGTAAATAATGCAGAACCATGTGTTCTTGGAAGTAAATCTATATCTGTTGAAAGAGGTCTTATTTCAGTCATTTTTCTTCCATCTGCACGTTTCTTCTCTTTAACAACTATCTTTCTAAATACCTCGTACTCTACTTCTCCTAAGCAAAGTTTTACTTTAGTTAAAAGTTCATTTAATTCATCTTTATCAAGGTCTTCATTTTCATATTCAAATTTAGCTACTACGTCTTCTTTTACTTTATCAATTGCAGCATACTTTTCTAATTTATCTTTAATACGCATTGCAGTATCAAGAGGTTCTTTTGCAAGTCCATATATTTCATCCTTTAATTCATCAGTTATTTCAAGGACTTCATATTCCATTTTCTCTTGTCCAACTTCTTTTATTATCTTATCTTCAAATTTAACTAATTCTTTAACTGCATCATGACCAAACATTAGTGCTTCTAACATATCTTCTTCACTTGCTTCTTTAGCACCTGCTTCAACCATGTTAATAGCATCTTTTGTTCCTGCAACAGTTAAGTCTATATCACTCTTATCTAGTTCATCAACAGTTGGATTAATTACAAATTTACCATCTACTCTACCTACTTTAACACCCGCAATTGGACCATCAAAAGGTACTTTACTAATTGACGTTGCAATAGATGAACCAAGCATTGCAGTAAGTTCTGGTGAGTTGTCTGGATCAACTGATAATATAGTATTTACAACTTGTACTTCATTTCTAAAATTTTCTGGAAATAAAGGACGCATTGGTCTATCAATCATACGAGCAGCTAATGTAGCTGCATCAGTTGGTCTTCCTTCCCTCTTAATAAATCCTCCTGGTATTTTACCTACTGAGTATAATTTTTCTTGGTATAAAACCATTAATGGGAAAAAATCAGATAAAATATTAGCATTCTTACTAACACATACAGTTGATAATACTACTGTATCACCATATCTTACTAGTACAGCACCATCTGCTTGTTTTGCAAGTTCTCCTATTTCTACTACTAATTTTCTTCCTCTAAAGTCTGTTTCAAATATTCTTTTTTCCATATTTTCTCCTTCTACATAAAAAGACACCCAAAAAAGAGTGCCTACTTTTAAATATTTTACTTTCTTAAACCTAAACTCTTAATTAATTCACGATATCTATTAATATCATTTTTCTTTAAGTAGTTAAGTAAGTTTCTTCTTTTACCTACTTTAATTAATAGACCCCTTTTTGAGTGGAAATCATGAATGTTTTCCTTTAAGTGGTTTGTTAGAACATTTATCTCTTCAGTAAGAACTGCAATCTGAACTTCTGGAGAACCAGTATCACCTTCATGAGTTGCATACTTTTTAATAATTTCTTGTTTAACTTCCTTCTTAAGCATTTTAATATCCTCCTTTATTATTTAATTCGCCTAGTTCCAAGATACGGTAAGGGAGTACTTCTCCAATATCCAAGAACAGGTAACAGTAATAATATACATTAAATTAACATTTTATGCAATACTTTACAGTTATTTATTCCATTATTTTTTAATTTAGTACAGTTTTTGACACTTACTGCAGTAATAGGTTCCTCTTCCTCCAACTTTTTCCTTAATAATTATATTACCACATAAAAAGCATTTTTCCCCTTTTCTTTTATGAACAAGAAGGTGCTCTTCAAAGGTTCCTCTATTTCCATCTATATTAGGATAAGTACCTTTATATTTTAAAGATTCCTCAAATACCTTCTTAGTATTTATAATTATTTCGTTAAGTTTTTTTATAGGAATCATATCAGCATAACTTTTTGGATTTATCTTAGATAAAAATAGTATTTCATCCGCATAAATATTTCCTATTCCGGCAATATAACTTTGATCTAATAGCATCTTTTTAATATCAGTGTGATGTGATTTAAACTTTTCTTTTAAGTAGCTAGCGGTAAGATTATTATCAAAGTATTCTAATCCTAAATTTTTAGATTTAAAAAACTCATCTATTTTGTCTTTACCTATAACTTCCATTTTCCCAAATAATCTTGGATCATTATAATGCAGGGATGCATCATCAAAGTAGAATATAACATAGTCATGTTTATCTTTTTTTGCATCTTTATCTAACAGATAAAATCTTCCTTCCATTCTAAAGTGAATTACTATGTAACTGTTATCTAACTCAAATAAGAGCCACTTTCCTCTTCTTTTAATATCTATTATTATCTTATTTTCCGTTTTATTTATAAATTCATCTTTTTTATTGTAAACTATTTTATCTAAGAAAACTTCCGCCCTCTTAATTTTCTTATTTAATATTTTATTTTTTAAATCTCTTTTAGTAGTTTCTACTTCAGCTAATTCAGGCATATATATTCTCCTTACTTTGCTTCATACCAGTTTTTACCTACTTCTATATCTACTTTTAGTGGAACATCTAGTTTATATGCATTATCCATACAATCGTCTACTATCTTCTTAACTATTTCTTCTTCATCTTTTAAAACGTTAAATATAAGTTCGTCATGTACTTGAAGTAGCATTTTACTTTTTATGTTATTTTCATCAAATTTCTTATAGATATCTATCATAGCTTTTTTAAGTATATCTGCGCTAGAACCTTGAATGGGTGTATTAAGTGCCATTCTCTCACCCTGGTTTCTAATTATATAATTAGTATTTGATAATTCTTCTATTTTTCTTTTTCGATTCATTATTGTAGTAACATATCCCTTTTGGTATGCTTCTTTTATGGCTTCATCCATATAAATTTTAATTCCCTTATATGTATCAAAATATCTTTCAATAAATTCCTTAGCTTCTTTAACTGTTATTCCAAGGTCTTCTGCTAAACCGTAGCTACTAATTCCATACAAAATGCCAAAGTTAACAGCCTTAGCTTGCCTTCTCATAAGTTTAGTTACTTCACTTTCACTTACTTTAAATATATCCATAGCAGTTTTTGTATGTATATCCATATCATTTTTAAAGGCTTCTATTAGTCCATCCGATTTTGAAAAATGTGCAAATACCCTAAGTTCTATTTGAGAATAATCACTTGACATTAATACTGAGTTTTCTTCTGGTATAAACGCTTTTCTGATTAATCTACCTAATTCAGTTCTAATAGGTATGTTTTGCAAGTTAGGTTCAATAGAAGATAATCTTCCAGTTTTAGTTAGTGTCTGTGTATATATGGTATGAATTTTACCATCTTCTAGTATATACGGAATAAGGCCTAGAATATAAGTACTTTGAAGCTTTGATATCATTCTATGTTCTAATACTAGTGGAACTATAGGGTGCCTATCTTTATATTTTTCTAATATAGATTTATCTGTTGAATAACCAGACTTAGTTTTTTTACCCTTTCCTATTTCAAGCTTTTCAAATAATATTTCGCCTAATTGTCTTGGAGATGATATATTAAACTCGCATCCTGCAAGCTCGTATATTTTATTAGATAATTCATCTAACTTTTTATTAGCTTCCTCATTCATATTAGAAAGCACTTCTTTATCTACTCTAATTCCAACATGTTCCATATCGCCTAAAACGATAGAAAGAGGCATTTCTATTTTTTCAAATAAATACATGCAGTCTTCTTTTTCCATTTCAGATATAAGTTCTTCTTTAGTATCATATATGAATTTAGCTTTCTCGCAAACTAACTTTTCTAGCATTTCATTATCTATGTTTTTAGCTTTACTAATTATTTCATAAAAACTAATATCATATCCAAACTGATTAGCTAAATATGCTATATCATCTTTTACATTATAATTTAATAAATAAGCCGCTATATTAGAATCAAATGAGACGTTATTTAAAGTGATTCCCATTCTTTTTAATAAAACATAATGCTTTTTTAAATCATATGTATATTTTTCTTTATCGTTAATCATAAGAATAGCATCTTTAATTAATTCTTTTTTAATGAAATAGCAATTATCTTTATCACATATTGCCATAGCAAGTGGTGATGCAATATGATAGTTTATCTTATCTAGCTCTATATAAAATGATAAAGGTCCATTTAAATTTGCTAAACTAGATAAATCGTCTAATTTAATTATGTTTACTTTTTTACTATTTTTATTTACTTTCATGTTTTTTAAAAATGAATAAAATTCTAAGTCTTCATAAACTTTCTTTAATCCTTCCATATTGGCATCACTTATTTTAGTATCTTCAAGTGTAAAACTTAATGGTACCTGTTTATATATAGTAACTAAGTCTTTACTTTCTAATGCTTTATGTCTTTCATTTATAAGTTTTGTTGCAACGGAATTCTTAAGATATGCTAAATTATCATATATTCCCTCTAAAGAGCCATATTCTTGAAGTAATTTTAAAGCTGTCTTTTCCCCTATTCCTTTAACTCCTGGTATATTATCTGATGCATCACCTTGGAGAGCTTTAATGTCAATCATTTTATCAGGTGTAAGTCCATATTCTTCAAAAAATCTATTCTTATCCATCATTATATGGTCTTTTGATTTTAATAGTTTAACTATAACTTTATCAGATATAAGCTGGAGTAAATCCTTATCACTACTTACAATAAGTCCTTCATAATCACTTGATGAATCAACCATTAAAGAAAGAGTACCAATTATATCATCAGCTTCATAATTATCTATCTCAAACCACTTTATTCCTAAGTTAGTTAATATATCCTTTGCTTTTGGAAATTGCCACTTTAATTCATTTGGCATCTCTATTCTGCCAGCTTTATAGTCTTCATATTTATCATGTCTAAATGTCTTTCCTTTATCAAAAGCAACAAGCATGTATTCTGGGGATTCATCATTTATAATTTTATTTATCATGTTAATAAAGCCATATAATGCATTGGTTGGAAATCCCTTCGAATTTTTCATAAAATTTCCTTGGTAAGCCGTTGCATAATAACTTCTAAACAATAAGTTATTTCCATCTACTAATATTATCTTTTTCACATTAATCACCTTAATTCCTATAAGAAAATTATATCATAATTTTTTGTTCTTTTTTCCTTTTTTACACCTTTATAACTTAAAAGTGTCAGATGATAAGCTTCAAAATATAATTTAAATTTAAATTTAAATATTTTCAATATTATTAAGTATATTTTGTAAAATAATGCAGAAAATAAACTGAAAGGAAATTTAAAATTATGAAAGATATAGACATAAGAAGTTATATTATTGATAGTTTTAAGGGAGATAACGAAAGTGAAATAAAAGAGTCTATTGATAGTACAATAGAAGAAGGATTAGAAGAAGCACTTCCTGGTCTTGGTGTATTTATGGAAATAATATGGAAAAACTCATCAGAAGACTTAAAAAAAGAGCTTTTAGAAATCCTAAAAACTCATTTAAATTAGTTATCTCTTAAAGTTGCTGGAATTGTTTCAGTAACTTTTTTAATTATAGAATTAAAACTTTCCATAACTTCTTCTTCTGTTAAAGTTTTCTTATCATCTTGGAAATAAAGTGAGAATGCAAGTGATTTCTTATCACTATCTACATTACTTCCTTCATATATATCAAATAATTCCTGCTTTATTAGGTTTCTTCCACCGGCTTTTTTAATTACACTCATAACTTCTTCTACTGTTACGTTTTTGTCAAGAATAAATGCTAAATCCTTTTTAACTATAGGATATTTAGGTATTTCCTTAAATACCATTTTTGATGGTCTATTTTCTAATAACTTAGTTAAATTAATTTCAAATACATATACATCATCTTTAACAACATTTGGATGAAGTTTACCTATAACACCTATTTTTTTACCTTGCATAATTATACTTGCACTTTGACCTGGATGAAATTCATCTGGTATATCTGACACTTTTAAACTATATCTTCCGCTATATCCTAGGAAATATAATAGCTCTTCTAATATACCTTTTATAGTATAAAAATCTACTTTTAAATTATTAACACTTAAATAATAGTTGCCAGTCATTAAAACAGCTAATTTTAAGTCTTCTTTATATGTATCGTTTTCTTTATAAAATCCTTTTCCTATTTCAAATATAGATATATCACTATTATTGCGTGCTTTATTGTATAAATATATTTCTTTTAAAGAATGAATTAGGCTATATCTTAAAGTATTTCTATCTTCACTCATTGGGTCATTTAACATTATTTCAGTAAATTTTTCATTAGTAAATTTATGCACTTCACTATTTGGTATTAATGTATAACTTAGAGTTTCATTTAGTCCTAAATCTATTAATTTATTTTTTATATCTCTTTTTCTTCTATCAAATTTACTATTAACTAATTTTAGCAAAGGAAGTTTACCTTTAATATTATCCATTCCATATATTCTTCCAACTTCCTCTATTAAGTCTTCTACTATGTTAACATCTAATCTTCTAGTTGGAACAGTAACAGTTAAAAAGTCTTTCTTATCCTCTACTTTAAATGCTAATCTTTCTAAAATAGATATTACTTCATCTTTTGGTATATCAATACCTAAAACTTTATTAATTTTATCTAACCTTATATCAATTACTTTGTCTTCTTTATTTGTTTTATCATATTTAACCATTCCGCCTACTATGGTTGCATCAGCATACTTTTCAAGAAGAGCGCAGCTTCTTTCGATAGCCATATAGGTTCTGTTAGGATCTAGTCCTTTTTCAAATCTATTAGACGCTTCACTTCTTAGTATTTTTTTAGATGTTTTTCTTATTTTAACCTTATCAAATATAGCTGATTCAATTATTATGTTTTTAGTGTCTTCTTCAACTTCTGTTGAAAGTCCACCCATAACGCCAGCTAAGCCAACAGACTCATTTTCATTTGCAATTACTATGTCATTTTTATCTAACTTTCTAAGTGTTTCATCAAGCGTAGTTAGCTCTTCATTTTGATAGGCATTTCTAACTATTAAAGTCTTACCTAACCTATCTGCATCATAAAAGTGAAGTGGTTGTCCTGTTTCTAACATAACATAATTTGATATATCAACAACGTTATTTATAGGTCTAATTCCTGATGCAATAAGTCTTTCTTTTATGAAGCTAGGGCTTTCTTTTATAGTAACATTTATAGCCTTTTTAGCTAAAAACAAAGTACAATCTTCTGTTTTTATATCTATTTTAAATTGATTATTTACATCTTCATTATTACTATTATATGAAAGATCAATATCTTTTACTTTTTTACCATATATAGCACCTAATTCATATGCCATACCTAAAATACTAAGTAAGTCACCCCTATTAGCAGTAAGTTCAAAGTCTATTACTTCGTCATCTAAATTTAAAGCTTTTATAGCATCTTCTCCAATTTTAGTATCATCTGGTAATTCGTGAATACCAGTTTTATCTTTTTCCTCTAAGAATTTATTATCAAGTCCTAATTCCTGTTTAGAGCATAACATACCATTAGATTCAGCACCACGGATAACTCCTTTTTTTATCTCACCGCCTGGAAGTTTAGCACCTGCTTTAGCTACTACAACTTTAATGTTTTCTCTTACATTTGGAGCACCACATACTATGTTTAATACCTCATCACCAATATCTACTTTGCAAACATGTAAATGATCACTATCAGGATGATTTTTACATTCTATTACTTTCCCTACAACTAAATTATTTGCATTAATTAAATTTCCTACGCTATCATATTCATTACCAACACCAGTCATATCTTCAGCTATTTGATTTATAGATAAATCATTTGGTAAGTCTATATAATCACTAACAAACTTTCTAGATAATTTCATTACTCATCATCCTTTCTATCAAACTCAGTTAAAAACCTAATATCATTTCCATATATCGTTCTAATATCTGTTATTCCATATTTAAACATCGCAAATCTATCCATTCCAGTTCCAAATGCAAAACCTTGATATTTTTTACTATCATAACCACTCATTTCAAGTACGTTAGGGTGAACCATGCCAGCTCCTAAAACTTCTATCCAACCAGTTGATTTACAAAGACTACAGCCTTTACCACCGCACTTAAAGCAAGATACATCAACCTCAACAGATGGCTCTGTAAATGGGAAGTAGCTTGGTCTAAATCTTACTTTTGTTTTTTCACCTAAAATAGTTTTACAAAATAATTCTAAAGTACCTTTTAAATCTGCCATCGAAACGTCTTCATCTATTACTAGACCTTCTATTTGCATAAATTGATGTGAATGAGTTGCATCTTCATCTCTTCTATATACCTTACCAGGGCAAACAATTCGAATTGGGCCTTTTTCTTTATTTTCTTCCATAGCACGAACCTGTGCTGTTGATGTTTGACTTCTAAGTAAGTAGTTTTCAAATTCATCTTTTAAGTAGAATGTGTCCTGTGCATCTCTTGCAGCATGACCTTTTGGTAAATTAAGTTTTTGGAAACAGTTTTCGTCACTTTCTACCTCTGGTCCATCATATATAGTATATCCCATTGATAAAAATAGGTCTTCAAACTTTTCTTCTATTCTGGTCATAGGGTGCTTTGAACCTCTTTTTATCTTTCTTGATGGTACAGTAATATCTATTTTTTCACTTTCTAGTTTCTTATTTAAAGCTTCTTTTTCTAACTTTTCTTTTATTTCATCTAAGCTATTTGTAACAAAGCATCTTACTTCATTAACAAGCATTCCAAATTCTTTCTTCTGGTCATTTGGAACGTCTTTCATCATTTTAGAAAGGCTAGTTACCTTGCCTTGTTTTCCTAAGTATTCTACTCTAACATCATTTAATGTCTTAATCGAAGTAATACTAGGTATTTTTGCTTCATATTCTTTTTTAATAACATTTACTTTTTCTTGCATCTTAATCCTCCTTAAATAATTAAAAAAATCTATGAGACAAGGGCGAATAAACTTATCCGTGGTACCACCTTGTTTCATAGATTTACTATGCACTTAACTCTTGTAACGTAAGACATACGTGATAGCTTTACTGCTATCAAGCTCCAAAGTGAATTCATAAGCTATTACCATTAACTTCCACCAAACGTTAACTCTCTATAAGCTTTTTACTTATTACTACTCTTCTTCATTGCTTTTCTAAACAGTATTATAGCATATTTTAAAGCTTTGTCAATTTTATATTTCTGATTTATTAATTGTTATAACTGGGCGGACACCAAAGCGGTCATCGTCCGAGAAGGTGTTGACTTCAAAGGCGCCAAAAGCATTGACAAACCACACGTGGATATAATCACAAGCAGACGTGCTACAATAGTTTAAGCCTTTATATACAAAATCTTTTGTACAAGCACCATCTGCTTCACTACAGCCTAATCCTACTAATTCATTATATGTTATTAATCTCATCTTTGATGTAGCCTTATTTAATGTGCTTGTAAAATAAGTTTGATATTTTTGTACTTGTTCATATAATATAGAGTTACTATCATATACATCTGCTGGATAATCAGTTTGGATTTCATTCTTATAACTATCCTTTAAGCTTCCATCTGTATTTGCCCAATATCCTAAATAACAACCATTTCCAGTACATCCTGCTTTCTTTCTATTTTCATCCTCATTTGCAAAGGCTATTGTACCATAAAATGTTGTCGATGTTGGCATGCCTTCTTCTGTAAACTCCATTTTTGTCAATTCACTCTGTAGTCCATAATCTTTATCTCTACTTGTTAATGCTGTTTTTGATAATACACTTGATAAGCTGTCATTATATACTAATTTATTTCCTACCATTAAATTATATTTAGCAAGTGCTGTAACAGTATCCCCATTATCACTTATTACATAGAAATCTTCGCTCTTACCTGTATTAGTATTACAAAATGCTATTACATCTCCTACTTCATATGTTTCTTTCTTAGTGAATGTTGTGCATTTATTATCACTTGAACTTGATGATGTAGTTACAACTTCCTTAACAAGTTGTTT
>CAKPGT010000013.1 GCA_934155185.1 uncultured Bacilli bacterium | reverse complement strand
AGTTACCATCCTTTTTTAAATTCTTTTATAAATTCTATCTAAAAAATGTAAAAAGAAATTTAATTAAAAGCCTTATAGAGTAAGGACTTAAACGAAAGTTTATATAAGTCGTTCTTTACCAGTTGATATTCATTTTATTTTCTTCTTTATTTTCTTTTTTTACTTTTTCTTGTCTCATTTTTCTTTTTTGATACATATTCATAATTTTATCACTTCCTTTTTATAACTTGTAATTTGTATCATCGGTACTTTTTAGTTTTTATTATAGATACTATCAAAAATATAATGTTTATAATGAGCGGTATTCCTAATATAAATAATCTAAGCATCATTTCTAATTCAAAAGCTTCCAGCCAATTATTTATCTCTACTGCTCCTAATGCTTCATACGGATAAGTACAATTCCTCTTACAACTTACAATAGCAATATAAATGCTATAAAGTACAAAAATACATAAAATTGATATTGTTAATACTCTAATTTTTTTTCATTTTTTCATAACACATATTTTCTCCCTACAACTTACTATTTTATTTTGTTTCATCAAGTTTCTTTTGCACTTTTATTTCTAATTTTTTCTTTTCTTTTTCAAATTCTTTTAAGCTCTTTTTAGGTGTTGGCATTTTTTTAGGCATCATACCACCAATATCATTAATTGCTTTTCTAACCTTTTTACCCACCTCATAATGTACATCTTTTGCTTCTTTCTCACCTTGTACATTATCTTTTAAAAATTTTTGCTTCGTTTGATTTATTCTAAATAAATTAGTTATTAACTCATCTTCATTCATGTTATCCAAAATATCTTCCCTATATTTTAGCCCTTTTCTTTTAAAAATATCATCAGCAGTTTCACCATTATATAATCCTCTATATCCTGCATTATGAAATTCTGCCATATTTTTAACACCCGTAGCTGAAGCAACCCTCTGAAGAGTATAGTTGCCTTTTTGCTAACCTTCTTTGATAAAATCTTTTTTCGTCATCCAATAATGAATCATATTCCTGTTCTGTTATTTCTTGTTTTCTTGTTTGAATAGCAAAGTAAGTTTGGCCTAAAGCGACAACCTCTTTACTTGGGTCTGCGTTTTGAACTATTAAATAACATATATATCTAGATAGCTCATAATCTTGTATATTTGCAGTAGCATTGTTGTTTCTCTTTGACAACTTGTTGACCTCAACAAGTTGTTCTTCTAAATTAAATCCAGAGTTTATACAAGACTCTTTTGCTTTATTTAATTCTTTTTGAAATTTCTCCAATCTTTGTATTCTAATACCTTTTGTAATTCACGTGCATACCAAAATTCATTTCCATAACCATCTACGTGTTTTATATTTTCAAAAACATCATTACTATATTCATTTTTAATTTCATTCATCATAACCTCCGTTTCTATTTGCGTATTTATTTTTTATCATCCATATATTTTCTCTCATCTATAAGCATGTATAAATTATATCATTCAAATAAATAAATGTCATCATATTATAATAATTTGTATCATCAAAAAAACACTAAGATATATCTAAATATATCATAGTGCTTGCGCATTTCATTTTACTTTTTTATTTGCTCTTCTTAATATTTTTACAAAGTCTTCTGGAATTTTTTTCTCTGCTTTACTTATTAATTCGTCTTCTATTCCATAAATTGCTTCTGCTACAGAACCTACAATAGCAGCATTCGTATCAGTATCTCCACCCATTAAAATAGCCTTTCTAATTGCATCTTCGAAACTACTACTATTATATATTACATATAAACAATTACCAATAGTATCTTGACATGTCATATTAAATTTTTTAAATGGTTTATATACTGCTTTTATATTTAGTTTTCTGTATACCTCTTCTTTAGTTAAACCACATCTAAAATAATATATCATAAGGGCGATTGTAGTAGCTGAATAAATTGCCTCATTTGTATTATGAGATGGAATTGTAGCTAATTTTGCATTTAAAATCACACCCTCTTCATTATTAAATAGATATCCAACAGGCGATATTCTCATCATTGCACCATTACCCGTATTATAATTATTATAAATGTTCTTACCAAAATTCATTGTACTAGGTGAAAAAGGATGCTCAAAATATGGACTAAAGCAGGGCTTATAATCTGCATATTTTTTAATATACTTTTGTAAGTAATCTGTGTAATTGCCCTTATTTAATATAGCATCTAATACTGCTACAGTTAAAATTGTATCATCGCTATAAAATGCATTATCTTCTATTATTTTATCTATCTTAACAGGCTTAACTTTCTTAACTTGTTCATACTCATAAATGCTGCCTGCTAAATCTCCTATTATTGCTCCATACATAATATCATCTCCATTAAATATTTATTTAAAATATACGTTTATATTAGCAACCTCCTCAGTTGTTAAAACTCTCATATTTGGTCCGTAAACACCAATTCCACTTGTAACAATACTATACATATTTCCAACTTTTAGTTTACCATATGCATTTTTCCATACCATTTTTATAAATAAATTAGATGGAAACATTTGTCCATTATGAGTGTGACCGGATAAATCTAAATCTACACCATTTTTAGATAGAGCATCTAATTCATATGGTTCATGATCCAAAACTATTACAGGCTTACTTTTATCTACACTTTTAGTTAATGATTTAATGCTTTTTCTTTTATCTACTTCTATACCATATTTATGATAATCTAACCTACCAATTAAATAAAAAGAATTATCTATTAAAACTGTTTCATCTCTTAATAACTTTACGTTTGCATCCTTTAAAAACTCTTCCATTTTTGAATCAATTAGCTTTTTTCCTTTTTTAAATGAAAAAGTAAAGCCTGCTAATATTTTCTCATCTATATCATGATTTCCGCATACTGCATATACACCATACTTAGATTTAATTTTCTTAAGTTCACTAATAACTTCTTTTGGCTTACTTATTGAGCTATAATTATTATCAAATATATCTCCTGCCATAACTACTAAATCAGAATTACTATTATTAATCATTTTAACCATCTTTTTAACATGATTTAATGAACTATTATATCCAAGGTGTAAATCTGATACTAATGATATTTTTAACTTTTTAATATTTTCTACTTTCTTATTTATTTTAACGTTATAATTTGTATAAACTATTTTTTTAGCATGTAAAACACCATACGTACTAAGTGAAAAAACAGTCGTAAGGCAAATTAAACCTACGATAGCAAAAACTTTTTTAGATTCTATAACCTTATTACTAACTAGTTTAAATTTCTTTATAATAATTCTTATTAAATCTGCTATTAAAATAGTTAATAAAATATATTGAACAACCCCTAGCCAGTAATTACCTATAACTTTTATAAATCTTACTTGAAGAAAAAAACCAATTATAAATGAACTTGCAAAAAATACATAAAGCAAAATAATTATATTCCTAACTGCTTTATTTTTAAATATATTAGAGCATGCATATGTCCATTTTATAAGCCATCTTACTATATAAATGTTAGCAAGCACATAAAATGGTGCTAAAAGTATTGCTATCATAGTTAATCACCTCTATTATTATACTTATTTTTTTGATAAATACTTATAAAACAAACCATATATGCTAACAAAATTAATATTATTAAGGGAGCATAGTATATAAATATCTTGAACATGGTTTTCATATTCTTTATAGTAATATTTTAGTTTATTCTTAATAGATAATGTAAAGCATTCACCAAAAGTATAATCATCTTCCTCATCTTTTTCACTCAACAACTCTTTAGCCATCAAAACTAATTCGTTATAGATTTTTAAAACTAACTCTTTATCATAATAATCATAAAGTGGTTCATATATATTTTTTCTTTCATAATCATAGGCATCAACTAAGCAAAATCTTTTATATTCATATACCTTATTAATTAATTCTAAAGGAAAATCATCAAAGTTATATTTGCTATATTTTTCTAACTTATTATTTAAATAAAAATTATAATGCAATATACATTTATTTTTGAATGTTTTCGTTAAAGTATATTCTTCGTAATCTGTTATTATTTTATAGTTATCAATAATTGGAGTTATTAATTTTATTTTTCCATCAATAAATATAGGTATTTTATCAAGATTTCGCATTGTTATTCCCCATTTCTTATTTTTAAGTTATATCTTTAATTAAAGTATAAATTATTATATTTTAAAAGTAAAGGTAAAACTTTTAATAAAAAAAGTCATGGCTACAAATACCATAACTTCTTACCATCTTTTCTAACCTCATTTATTATTCCACCGCCAAGACAGATATCACCATCATAAAATACGCATGCTTGACCTGGTGTTACTGACTTTACACCCAAAGGATACTTAACTAAAATATTATCATCATCTATCCACTCTAGTTCTACATCAACATCCTTTTGTCTATATCTAAACTTAGCAGTACAAACAGTTAGTTTTTTATCATAAGTCCAGTTAATTTGATTTACTATACATGAATCAGAGATTAAATATTCATCATTTCCAGATTCAATGTATAAAATGTTTTTATTCAAATCTTTACCTACTACAAACATTCTATCTTTAGTTCCACCAATATTAAGTCCTCTTCTTTGACCTATAGTGTAATGCATAAGTCCAATATGCTGACCAATTTTTTCATTTGTTTTAATATCTACAATATCACCTGGCTGATTAGGCAAGTAATTTTTTAGAAAGTTTGAAAAATTTCTTTCACCAATAAAGCAAATTCCAGTAGAATCCTTCTTTTTAGCAGTTACTAAGTCATATTCTAAAGCAATTTTTCTAACATCTGGCTTTACCATATCCCCAATTGGAAATAGTACCTTTTCAAGCTGTTTTTTAGATACCTGAGATAAAAAATATGATTGGTCTTTATTATCATCTTTAGCTCTTAAAAGCTGTCCATCTTTTATTCTGCAATAATGTCCTGTTGCAATATAATCTGCTCCTAATTTTTCTGCTTCTTTTGCAAACTGATCAAACTTAATATACTTATTGCACATAATATCAGGATTAGGGGTTCTCCCATTTTTTAATTCATCTAAAAAGTAAGTAAACACGTAATCCCAGTACTCTTTTACAAAATCTTTTCTATATAAAGGTATTCCAATTTTATCACACACTTTTTTAGCATCATTATAGTCTACTTCTTGCGGGCATATACCTTCTTTTGTTGTTGGTGCTCCATCAAGTTCACCATCTGCAAAAGAATCCCAATTACGCATAAAAAGGCCTATTACATCATAACCTTGATTTTTTAAGATTATTGCTGCAACTGATGAATCTACTCCACCACTCATTCCTATTACAACCTTTTTCATTAAAACACCTTCTTTATTTTACTTTCCCTATTTTAGTTAAAGGAAAAATTCTAGCAGATACGTTTCCTACTATATCATCTTTATCTACTAGGCCAATCATTCTAGAATCAACGGAATCGTTTCTGTTGTCTCCTACAACGAAATATTTATCACCCGGAATCTTTAAGTATCCTATCTTTTCTAATTTAAAATCATTAGTAGCAGCATGCTTAAAATTTTCATCTACAACAAAACCATCTATATATAAATTATCCTCTTTATATTCAACATGTTCACCAGGCAATGCAATTACCCTTTTAATAAGCTTTTCTTTGCCTAAATTTACAACTACAACATCAAATCTTTTAATGTCATTAAGCCTATAATCAAGTTTATTTAATAAAACTATGTTATTATTATATAATGTTGGTTCCATTGATTTACCATCTACAATAGCAGGTGTAATTAGAAAAGTCCTAATTAAGACAACAGATATAACAACTACAATATATGGTAATATATCTTTTGCAATTTTTTTTAGTTTCTTCTTATTCATTTTTGCCCTCTTAACAAAAAATAAGGCATATATAGCCTTATTAATTTCTTTCTTTTAATTTCCATTGGCCAACTATATTTCTAGCATAATATAATTTAGCACGTCTTGCTTTACCTTTTCTTACTACAGTAATTGAATCAAGCTTTGGTGAGTGTACTGGGAAAATTCTTTCAACTCCAATACCACTAGACATTTTACGAACAGTAAATGTTTCAGAAACGCCTTGACCTTTACGAGATATTACAACACCTTCAAAAGCCTGTACTCTTTCTTTTTTACCTTCGATAATCTTAACACCAACTCTTACAGTATCACCAACACGAAACTCTGGTATAGCATTATTAAGTTGACTACTTGTTATCTTTTCAATCTTGTTCATCGTTTTCTTCCTTTCTATAATATATAACCAGCAATCATGCAAAATATAAGTGCGGCGGATTGCCTTTTTGAAATTCACTAAGATTTTATCACATAAATTGATTTAATGCAAGCTGCTTTTTACTTTTTTCGTTATCATTATCAGAATATTTAGAATTTGCAATGTTAAGCATAATATCACTATGCTGGGTGCCATCTAACAAATCTTTCTTGCATGCTTCTGTACATAGCATAATAGCTGTATAATCATCAAGAGAATTACTAATTAAATCCATGTCTCTTTCATGATATATATTATTCAGTGAACTATAATTAGTGGCACACACACATAAGCATTTTGCTATTATCTTGCTTTTAGCAGAATATATTAACTCCATATCTCTTTTATGGTACTTACTATTAATAGAATTAGAATATAATGCACATTCAGTTAAAAGCTCCGATACATAATCATCATTAGCACTAACAATCATTTTTATATCATCATTATAATGCTTACTTTTAATATACCTATTTAAGTGTATATATTTAAGTAAAAGATCAAGCGTAGTATCACTCTTAGCACTTAAAATAGCATTAACACTTGCGTTATAAAGCTTACCATTTAAAAGTTCACTATCACACGTAATAAGAGAAAGCCCATAAGCCATCCAGTCTTCCTTAACACTAGAAATTAGGTTCATTATATATTCATGATTGTCTTTCTTTAAAAGTTCCTCATTATAGGCACACTTAAGTAAGCTTCCTGCCCTACTATCACTATTAGCGTTAAGAATAAGGTTCATATCATACTCATGAAATTTCCCATTTAATGAATTTTTATCACATGCTAAGAAAGATAACTTTTCAGCTAAAGATGAACTTTTAGCAGATGCAATTAAAAGCATATCGTATGTATGATGATAATTACTATACGAATTAGAATTACATGCACAGTTATAAATAGCTTTCAAATATTTTTCGTCCTTTGCTGCATTTAAATATATTACATCCATTAAATAATATGAGCTATTTATAAAGTATAAATTTGTAAGCATATATTTATTTTTATTTAGTAAATCACTTAAATGATTTATATGAAGATTAGTAAAATTATTTATCATTTTATTATCAAAATGTCCAAGCCAATTATCAATATCTCCTATTGTTTCTTTTAAGTTATACTTATCTATAATAGAATATATCTTTTTTAACGTTATTAAATCCATTTATATAATCACCTTTTAATAGTATAATTTATTACTTAAATACCCTATTAATTACTATTTTAATTTATTATCTTGTTTTTCCACTTTGAACTTTATTTATATATGAATTTTGAACTGTTTTAGCTTTAACAAATTCTCTTACTAAAAGATCTATATCCTTAATTATTTTATCTAAACTTTCTTTACCAAGATATTTTGCATATAAACTTACTATCATACTCTTTAACATCTCAGCTTCACCTAAAACACGGCTTGTATCATCATCCTCATCACTTGATAAGGCAACATTTAACCTATATGTTAATATATTAACCTTTTTCATAATGTTTTTAATAGCTACTTTTTTAATGAAGGAAGGTTTAACAATAAGTATCTTATTTACACTATTATCTTTACTTTTACCCTTTAATTTATAGCCTACTATATGTTTAGGATCTAAAATTGTTATAGCCTTAATGTCCTCTATTCTTGATACTTTATATTTTCCTGTTTTCTTAACAGACTTTATTTCAGTTACTTTGATGTTTTTTATATCAGATACATCTATTTTGTTTTTACTTCCTTTAATTCCTTTTTTATTTAGAGTCACTTTGTGCTTTATTAAATCTGGCCTTTTTTCACTTGTAATTTTAAGTTGCTTGTTTTTTCTCCACTCATCTATTTTTTTATGATCGCCTGATAATAAAACATCGGGAACTTTTATTCCTTTATAATCCCTTGGCTTAGTATATGTTGGATAGTCTAGTAAGTTATTATTAAATGAATCATTTATGTGGGATTCTTCATCAATAACACCTGGTATTAATCTTACTATAGAATCAGTTATGACCATAGCTGGAAGTTCTCCCCCAGTTAACACATAATCACCTATTGATATTTCTTCATCACAGATTGTCTTAATTCTCTCATCAAATCCTTCATAATGACCACATATAAAGATAAGATGTTCTTCTTTAGCTAAATCATAAGCCATTTTTTGCTCATATTTTTTGCCTTGCGGTGATAATAAAATAACTTTGCTGTTTTTCTTCTTTAAGCTTTCAACCGCATCAAATATAGGCTGACACATAAGTACCATACCAGCACCACCACCATATGGTGTATCATCTACTTTTTTATGTTTGTTTTTAGAAAAATCTCTAAAATTACAAGTATTTATTTCTACTTTTTTATCCTCAATTGCTCTTTTAATTATAGACTCACTTTTAAAGCCATCAAACATTTCAGGAAATAATGTTAAAATATCTATTTTCATGATATAAGTCCTTTCACATTCTTTACTATAACGGTTTTATCTTCCTTATTTATGCTTAAAATAAAATCTTTAACATACGGAATCATTATATTTGTATCTAACACCAAAACCTCATTAGCAGGGGTATCTAAAACTTCTTTAATAACTCCTTTTGTTTTGTTATCTATTATAACATTAAAACCAATTAAATCAATTGCTAAAAACTCATTTTCACTTAATTTTATATCGTCTTTATTAGCATATACTAAAGAACCTTTTAAATGTTCTATTAAATTAATATCATAATTATCTTTAAATACAATCATATCAAAGTTCTTGTGTACCCTATATTTTTCAACGATATATTCTTTTTTATCTTTACCAATATATAACTTAAAATCCTTCTTAAAAACTACACTTTTATGCCTAAATTTAGATAATATTCTAACTTCACCTTTAATGCCGTGTGTATTAACAAGTTTCCCGATATATAAATAATTCATATTTAATCCCCCAATTCATACATAATAATTGATGCTGCAACAGATACATTTAAGCTTTCACAGAAATCATTCATGTTAATATATAAATTCTTATCTACTAATTTAGACACACTATCGCTTACTCCAGCACCCTCATTTCCCATTATAACAGCTATTTTATTTACATTTTTAATATCTTTAACAGAAATTCCATTTATAACGTTAGTTCCATAAACCTCATAACCAGAATTTTTTAACTTAGGTATAAAGTCCAATAAATTAGTGGTTAAAACGTTAACTTTAAATAGCATTCCTTGCGTTGCCCTTATAACTTTATCATTATACTTACTAACTGAAGAATTACTTAATACAACCGTATCAAACCCAAATGCAACTGCACTTCTAATTATGGTTCCAACATTTCCAGGATCCTGCACATCATCTAGTATGATTATTTTATTGCCTAAACTTTCACTACTTTCTTTCACCTTACAAATTCCTATAACTTTAGGAGCACTATTCATTAAGCTAATAGATTTCATAACACTTTCAGTAACTACTATTTCATCTACGCCATAGTTTACATTATAGTCTGAAAGTCTTACTACTGATAATAAAAATCCTAAGTTATAGGCTTCATTAACAAGGTGTTCACCTTCAACTATAAACTTCTTTTCTTCTTTTATAAACTTATTATTTCTTAGTTTTTTAATATACTTTATTTTTTTATTATCTACTGATTCTATTATCATAATTAACTACTCCTTAAGACTTTTTCTAACTTTTTTATATTCTGGGTAATATTTTTCAACCGTACGCCAAAACGCCTTACTATGATCAAAATGAACAAAATGTGATAATTCATGAACTATTACATAGTTTAAATACATTTTATCCTTTTTTATTAATTCTAAGTTTAATGTAACTGAATTATCTCTTCTATTACATACTCCCCATCTTGTTTTCATATTTCTTATTTTAAGCTTTGGGCACGGAATTTTTTCTTCAAAAGCATAATAAGCCTCATCTAAATATATTTTAAATATTTCATATGCCTTAGCTCTATACCACTTATCTAACATATTGTCATCTTTAACTATTAATGTATTTAAATTATAAATAGGTTTACTTACCCTCTCATATCTAACATCTATGTTTTGACCAAGAAGCTTATATTTTTCATCTTCTTTTTTATCTAAAGTCTTTTTCTTTGATAAAATCATTTTTACTATGTCTTTTTCATTTTTTTCTATAATTTCTTTTACCATACCCTTAGTGTATAGATAGGGACAAGTAACATTTATATTTAAATTATCGTCTACTCTTATATAAAGGTGTTTGTTTTTCTTTTTTGTAATTAATATTTCATATTCTTTATCATCATATAAAAATGTCACAATAAACCACCTTAATAATTGTATCACAAAAAGAAAAAAGATAAAACTTGTTTATCCTTTTATTTTTGCAATATAATTTTTCTTTTTTCCACGTTTAATTACTAATATTTCGCCATCTATAGCTAAAGATTTATCAAGAGCCATTTCTTCATCCGATACTTTAGAATCATTAATTGAAATAGAACCTGCCTTTATAAATTCCCTTGCTTCTCTTTTGCTAGAACATATACCATTATCTATAAGCATATCAATTAGTTTAACGCCTTCCTTAATATCAAATGATGGAACATCTTTAAAGCACATTAATATCTCATCTTTTGATAAAGATTTAACATTACCACTAAATAATGCTTCACTTATTTTAACAGCTTTTTCATATTCTTCTTTGCCGTGAAGATCAGTTATTACTTCTCTTGCTAATGCTTTATGAGCTTCTCTTAAATGTGGATTTTCTAAATGTCTTTTTTCAATAGCTTCTATTTCTTCTTTACTTAAGAATGTTAACTTTTTCAAGTATTCAATAATCATTGAATCTTCTAGGTTAATTAAGTATTGATATAATTCATATGAAGATGTTTTATTTTTATCAAGCCATAATGCATTACCCTCGGTTTTACCAAATTTAACACCATTTGAATCAGTAACAAGTGGCATAGTCATACCATATAATTCCTTACCAAGTTTTTTTCTTGCTAATTCAATACCAGTTGTTATATTACCCCACTGGTCTGATCCTGCAACTTGTAATGTTACATTTTTATCCTCATACAAATGAACAAAATCTAAACCTTGAATTATTGTATAAGCAAATTCACAGAATGTTATTCCCGACTCTAATCTTCTACTAATTATATCTTTAGCTAGCATGTAATTAACATTTATATATTTACCAAAGTCTCTTAAGAAACTAATGGTATCTATGTTTTTTATCCAATCATAATTATTAACAACTTCAAATCCAAAAATTTCCTTAGCTTGATTAGTTAATCCTAATACATTCTTATCAACTGCTTCTCTAGTTATCATTTGTCTTTCTTTAGATGGTTTTGGATCACCTATAAGACCTGTTCCACCGCCGATTAGTAAAATAGGCTTATGGCCATACTTAGCTAACCTTTTAGCTATTAAAAATGATGAATAATGCCCAATATGCATAGAATCTGCTGTCGGGTCTGTTCCTATATAAAAGGTAAGTTTCTCATTATTCAGTTTATCTTCTAGCTCAGGGCTAGATATGTCCTTAATTAATCCTCTCCATTTTAAATCTTCATATAATGTCATAATTTATCTCCTCCTTAATTAAAAAAGTCCATCCTAATTAAAGGATGAACTTATATGTCCACGGTACCACCTTTGTTCTAGATTAACAATCTAGCGCTTAGTTTAAGTTAACGCCTATATTACGATTTAGCTCCAGAGTCGTAAATTCCTTCACAGCTAACAATACCATTTTATTAGTTTATTTTAGTTTTGTCAAACACTTTTAAGCTTAGATTTACTTTTTTTAACATTACTAAACAATTCTTTATATATATCACTATAATTATCAACTAATATAAAGTTGATATTTTCCCTTATCTCTTTTGGAACATCATCTAGATCCTTCTCATTTTTCTTAGGTACAAATATTGTTTTAATACCTGCTCTATAAGCACCTATCGACTTTTCTTTTAGTCCTCCTATTTGAAGAACTTTCCCAGTCAAAGTTATTTCACCTGTCATTGCAACATCTGATGAAACAGGCTTCTTAGTTAGTAAACTAATTATCGTAGTTACAAGAGCAGTTCCTGCTGATGGCCCATCTTTAGGTACTGCAGCTTCTGTTGCATTAATATGAATGCAATTTCCATCTAGACTAGATGGATCTATTTTATATTCCTTAGCATGGCTTTTAATATGACCTAAAGCTATATTAACGCTTTCCTTCATTACATCACCTAAATTACCAGTTAATTTAACAGGTTCCTTAGACGGATATAAAACGGCCTCTATAGGTAAAATATCACCACCATAATTTGTATATGCAAGTCCATTTACAACACCATACGTATCCTTTATTAAAACTTCACTATTATCATACTTAGGTTTTCCTAAAAATTCTTCTAGTTTTTCCTGAGTAACAGTAGTATCTATCTCATCTTTTTCTTCCTCAAGCATTTCTTTAACATATCTTCTAATTACTTTATTAATTACTCTTTCAAGCTCTCTTACTCCTGCTTCTTTAGTATATCTATTAATTATGTAAAGTATTATATCATCAGAAAATTTAATACTATCTTCCTTAAGTCCATATTCTAGTAGTCCAAGTTTAATTAAATGTTCTTTAGCAATAAATAGCTTCTCATACTCAGTGTAGCTGGATAACTTAATTATTTCTAATCTGTCTTTTAATTCTTCTGGTATTTGATCTATATAGTTAGCTGTTAATATAAACATAATCTTAGATAAATCATAAGGCTCTTCTACATAATTATCATAAAACTTATCATTTTGTTCAGGGTCTAATACTTCAAGTAAACTACTTGCAGGATCGCCTTTTATGTCCTTAGTCATCTTATCTACTTCATCAATTAGGAAGACTGGATTACTTGAACCACATTTCTTTAGTGCATTAATTATTCTACCAGGATTAGCCCCCATATATGTTCTTCTATGCCCTATTATTTCAGCCGGATCATTTACACCACCAACTGATATTTTAACAAACTTTCTTTTCATAGCATCTGCTATAGACTTAGCAAATGATGTTTTACCAACCCCTGGAGGACCTACTAAACAAATAATTGGAGCTTTATTTGAAACACTTCTTGCCTTTACTGCAAGATATTCAATTATTCTTTCTTTTATATCTTCTAGGCCATAATGTGTTTTGTCTAAAAGTTCTTTTACATTCTTTAAATTAATATTATCTTTAGTATAACTATTCCATGGTAAATTAATTAATACATCAATATAATTTCTAATTATTCCAACCTCAGGTGACATAGATGGAGTTGATTCATACTTTTTAAGTTCCTTATCTAACTTTTTAATTATATTTTTTGGAGCTTTTATTTTACTTATTTTTTCTTTTATCTCTTCTATGTCATCATCCTTTGAAGATACATCTCCTAGTTCTTCTTTAATAATTCTTATCTTTTCTCTTAAAATAAACTCTTTTTGTGATTTATCTAAGCCTTTTTTTAATTTAATATCTAAGCTCTTTTCAATATCATATATATCAAGTTCTTTTTGTATATCTTCTAAGCACATCATAACACGTGTATGGGGATTAACCATCTTAGCATACTCATTTTTTCTTTCAAATGTTAGTGGAAGAAAATTTGCTGCAACATCAACAAGTTTGCTTATACTTTCTATTTCATTTATTTCAGATAGAATACTATTAGAAGCATAAGCTACTTTATTTATATAATTTTCTAATTCACTTTTAAGTTTTTTTACTAATGCAATTTCATCATTAACTTCTATTGCATACTTAGTAGGTGAACTAAACTTACCTAAGCATATATCATTATTATCTTCATACTGAAAATAATCATCTACTTTAGCTCTTCTTAAGCCCTTTATCGTTATTCTAACGCATCCATTAGGTAGCGTTGTTTTTTTAGATACCTTACCAACTATTCCTAGTCTTGGTAAGTTTTTAATTTCTACTTTTTCTTCTAAATAATTATCAGGTGATACTAATAATACTAATCCATTATACTTATTAGTTGCTAAATCAATTATTTTAGTATCTAAATCATCCATTAAATCTATTTTAAGTTCTGCATAAGGCAAAACAACTATTCCTCTTAATAATATTATTGGTAAACTTGTTTTATCCATAACTTCCTCCTAATATATAAACTACTAAAAACCTATTTTATTTTTTCTTGAATAAACAGGTGGCCTATTATAATCTTCTTTAAAACTATTTAAAAATCTTTTATGACTACGTTGTAATAAAAGACATGCCGGCAATTTAGAATCATATGTAGCAAAATCACTATTAATTCCTACATCGCCAAAATATTTAACCTTTTTTTCTTCATACTTTTCATTATCACCATCTATGTAAGTTACACATCTTAAATCCGGTAACGTGTAATTATTTTCTACTGTAAAACAATCATAATTACAAATAGAAGTATCTATAGCAGCTGATGATGCATTATTTTTTAAGTCCGCATCATACTTAAAAATATTTTGAGTTTTTTGATAGCTTTTCAATCGTTCATTTTTTATATCAATTTTAACAGAGTTTACTATAATGCTAACCTTATCATTAGAAAGCAAATCCATCTTAATTTCATAACTTAATTTATCATTGATATCCTCAAGTGCAATATAAATGCAATCACTATCTTTATATGTAACAATTACATAATCACTTTTTGAATCTTTTGCCGTTATTACAATTTCATTCTTAAGTTTATGTTTCTCAATATAGGTAAACTTACCAAATAATTTATCTAATATTATTGCTATATTATTATCTTTTTTAACTATATTTTCCAATTCTAATAAATAGCTCCAATTATTTTTCATAATCCCTCCAACTTTTGCTTTCTATAATAGCATTTTAATTGTAATCTTTCAAGGTAAATATAAAAGTATTTTAAAAAAATTAACGTAATTAAAAATACCTATAAGTGTTATAGGTATCTTATCTTTTATTTCTTTAATATATCTAATACTTTTTGTACTTTGATATCATATTTAAGCATTTCAATACCACCAAATGCTTTAATATATTCATCCTTAGTCATATTATGTTTCTTAGATTTCTCTTCTGCATCCTTTTCTGCTTCCTCATCAGTTGCATCAATCTTTTCTAAGTCAATTATTTCTTCAATTGCAAATCTTAGTTTAACTCTTTTTTCTGCTTCTTCATGCATCTGTGACTTTAAGTCTTCCATCGAAGAATTAGTATATTTAAAGAATTGTTCTAATGTAATTCCTTGCATTTTAAGTCTTTCTTCATATTGACTTACCATTTGATCTATTTCTTCATGAATTAATTCATGAGGAATATCAACGGTTGTTTCTTTTAATAAAGCTTCAAATAGTTCATCTATATATTTATTTTCAGTTTCATACTCTTTTTGAGCCTCTAAACTCTCTTTTACTTTCTTTTCAAACTCTTCAGTAGTTTTTACATCTTCCATACCAAGATCTAAGAAAAATTCTTCATTAAGTTCTGGATAAACCTTTGTTTTAACCTCATTAACAGTTACTTTAAATACAACGTCTTTACCAGCTAAATCTTTTGCATGATAATCTTTAGGGAAAGTTAATTTAACATCCTTTTTATCCCCTGCTTTAAGTCCTATTAAAGCATCTTCAAAGCCAGGTATAAATGTGTTACTACCAATTTCTAATGAATAATTATTAGCTTTACCACCTTCAAAAGCAGTATCACCATCAAAACCTTCATAGTCAATAATAGCAATATCTCCGTTTTCTATCCTGCCTTCTTTAACCTCTAAATCAGCATATTCCTTTCTAGCTTTTTCTATTTCTTCTTTAACTTCCTTATCAGTTACTTTAGAACTATCTTTTTTAACCCCTAATTTAGTATATTTATTTATTTTAACTTCTGGTTTAGTAGTAAAAGTAAACACGTAGCATACGCCTTCTAAATCAGCCTTCTTAATATTAACAGTTGGTTGAATTATAGGAACACCATTAAATTCTTCAAGTGCCTTTTCATATGCCTCATTTATAGAATTTTCAGCAGCTTCTATAACAAGAGATTCCTTTCCATATTTTTTCTCATAAATATTTCTTGGAGCTTTACCAGGTCTAAATCCATCTATCTTAACTTTTTTAATAACCTTTTTAAAAGCATCATCTAATTTCTTTTCCCAATCAGTACCAGTTATTGAAACCTCTACATCATGTATATTTTTAGCTTTTTTAGTTTCTTTTTCTGCCATAAACATCTTCCTTTCTAAAA
Source organism: uncultured Bacilli bacterium (assembly GCA_934155185.1). GTDB lineage: Bacteria > Bacillota_I > Bacilli_A > RF39 > UBA660 > Aphodocola. The sequence continues at coordinate 13,159 of CAKPGT010000013.1, read as the reverse complement.
CAATTAGTATTATAACCTATTTATCAATCTTTTACAAGGACAAGATTTAACCACCAAAAAAAGTATCAATTACGATACTTTAACAATTTCTATTTTAAAACTACCATTAGGACTTTCAACTGTAACTTTATCTCCCTGTTTTTTACCCATTATTGCAACTGCAATAGGAGATTCATTAGATATTTTATTTGAAAATGGATCAGCCTCATTAGTACCAACAATTGAGTACTCTTCTTCCTCATCATCTTCTTCATACTTTATTGTTACAACAGAACCAATAGAGACTTTACCATCATTATTATTTTCAATTATAACAGCATGCTCTAAAGTATATTCTATTTCTTTTATTCTAGCTTCTAGTTTACCTTGTTCATCTCTTGCTGCTGAATATTCTGCATTTTCAGATAAATCTCCTTGTGCTCTAGCTTCCTTAATAGCTTTAATAACTCTAGGTCTTTCTACCTTTTTTAAGTTATCTACCTCTTCTTCAAGTTTTAAAAATCCTTCACTAGTTAAATATATTTCTTTTTCTCCGTTTTTCATAGGTCCACCTCATTTATTTAAAGTTCGCGTATAATGTTACTACAAAAATAGTTTTTTGTCAATCTAAAAAGTTGACACGCATCATAGAATTTTTTGGAAATCTAACATCACATCTTACTCTAACTATTTCCTGTGGGTGACAGGCTTTATCAATCTTAGTTCCAAATTCATCAGTTAATTCCTTTATTTTAAAAGAATAATTTTTGCCATCATAAGAAAATATATTAACATTATCCTCTACAGAAAAAAAGTTTCTTTGCTCTAATATAAGTTCTTTATTATTATCATCATAATCTAATACTAATGCTAAAAAGTCTTGATTAGAGTCTTCCTTTCTGCCTATATAATATTGTTCATTTTCATCAGGAAATTTATTGTAAAATTGTGGTTCAACATCTCTATTAGCACATCTACATAATATTTTCGTAGCTTGTTTAATATATGCTTCATCATATAAATTATTTACATACATATCAATTAATTTTCTATAAGTTGAAACTATTGTTGCAATATAATATATAGAACGCATTCTACCCTCTAATTTTAATGAACAAATTCCTATATCTATCATATCTTTTATATAATTAGATAACGATAAATCTTTAGGTGCTATTGAAAAGTTACTTTCCTTTGATAATTTATTTTTCTCTTCGTCATATAAATTAAAATTAAATCTACATACCTGGGCACATCCACCTCTATTAGCATCTCTATTTGTAAAATAATTAGAAAGTACGCACCTACCAGATACATTTGAACACATAGCACCATGTAAGAAGCACTCTACTTCCATACCCGTATTATCTATTATATCTTTAATATCGCATCTTGAGCACTCTCTTGCAAGAACTATTCTTTTAACATTCTTATTTTTATAATATAAAGCTGCATCTTTATTCATAACAGAAGCCTGGGTACTTAAATGCATCTCTAAATTAATATTATTTTCATTTATAATATCAATAACTAAAGGATCGCTAAATATTACAGCGTCTACCCCCATAGCTTCTAGAATCTTTAAATAGTCTTTAAGTCCAGAAATATCTTCATCATGAAATACAATATTTATAGTAACATATACTTTAGCATTATTTTCATGTGCATATTTAACGCCCTCTCTTATTTCTTTTTCCTTAAAATTTTTTGCATTAGCTCTTAAGTTATATTTACTTCCGCCTAGATAAACAGCATCAGCACCATACATAATAGCAAATTTTAATTTTTCTAAATCACCAGCTGGTGCTAAAAGTTCTATTTTCTTATTCATCTTTCTTCACCTTGTATATAGTCTTCTTATTAATAAATCCTTTATCAGTATCAAATTCATTTTTTATATAAAAAGACTTTTCTTTATCATTATTAATAAATATATCAAGTACTTTCTTAAACTTTTCATTATCTAACATATAATTATTTAGTATTATATAATTAACATCTAAATAGTATAATTCATCAAAAAGGTTAAGTACTTTACTACCCAAAATATGAGTACCATAACTGTCTTCTATTACACTATAGTATGTGTTTTTTTTATTTTCACAAATATAATAATTTTTACTATTAGAATCTATATCGAAATAGTTTTTATAATTACTTACTAGTTTTCTTAAAGATGTAGATAAATGTGGCAAAGTAAATACTTCCTTAAAAAGAATAGCCTTAGTATTTTTTCTTATTGTATTAATTTCATCTATAGTAATATCATTTGTTAATATAAATCCAGCAACACCATTTTTATAATAGTGATTAATTGTAAGTGATGAGTTATTAAGATGTAGTTGATTTAATATTATTGGTGTTTCAAGGTTATATGTTAAAGCTGCTATATCCCCTACTATAATTCCTTTTAGGCCTAACTTATCTAGGCTTTTTAGCACGTTTTTATATTCATCTATTTTACTATTGGGTACAATATAGTTTAATTCTGCAAATATTTCTTTATCTTTATTTTCCTTTATAATTTGTTTTATTTCTTTAACAGAAAAAGTTTTAGAAAACAGAAAAGAATAATCTAAAACGCCTAAAATAAAACCATCAGATGGATATTTTAGGTCATTATAATTATTTACTTTAATTAACGTTTTTTTCATATTAATCACTGTTTTTCCTTGATATAGCAATACCGTCACCAACTTCAAAGAATCTAGTCTTAAAGTCTTTATTTTCCTTTAAAAAGTCTATATACTTTTCAATTTTAGTAATTAACTGTCTTAAATTTCTAGATAACTTTGTCTTATCACTATTTACTAAACCATGAAATCCTATATTATCAGTAATTATGTATCCACCTGGTTTTAAATTCTTTGAGAATTTTTCAAAAAACTTTATGTACTGACTCTTTGCAGCATCTATAAATATTAAATCAAACTTGTCGTTAATGTTAAAGTCTAAAGCATCTTGTAAAATTAAGGTAATTCTATCATCTAAATTAACTTTTTTTATGTTTTTAACAGCTTCTATATATCTATCTTTATCTCTTTCTACTGTAGTTACATAAACATCATCACATGTTAAAGCTATATTTATTGCTGAATAACCTATAGCACTACCTATTTCAAGCACGTTTTTAATATTATTTAATCTTATAAACTCGGTTAAAAATTTCATTCCACTTTTTTCCATAATTGGAATGCCTTTTTCATCTGCATATACTTCCATTTGTCTAATTACGTACTCTATTTCCATAACTCCACCACCAAACTGTACTAATTATAGACCATAATTACACAAAAATCAACTTATATAAAATGATAAAAGACCCTTTAGGGTCTTTATAATTACTCTTCTTCTTTTTCTTCTTCATTATTAGATAAAGATGTAAGGATAGCTTCAATCATTTTCCATTCTTCATCTGTTTCTATTGGAAGAAGAACTGGGTTTTCCTCTTCTGGATTATAGATTGATGCATATACTTTAGTATTTCCATCATCATCTTGAGTATTATCAGTATAAGCCATATAATTCTTCTTGGTTTTTTCATCTTCATATGTGAATAAAATCTCACATTTTATTTCTCTTCCCTCATCATTTACTATTGTAAACTCATTATTTCTTATTTCTTCTTTATTATTCATTTTATTTTTCCTTTCTTGTATCTAAATAATTTTGCAAAATTATTGTTGCTGCAATAGTATCTACCTTTTCTTTACGCTTTTTTCTTGAAATGTCAGCCTTTAATAAAACATTATTAGCCGCTACAGACGAAAGTCTTTCATCCTGCATAATAACTGGCAAATCAAACGCACTTTCAAGCATTTCCTTAAAAGAATAGCTCCTTTGGGCTGCTGGTCCCATAGTATTATTCATGTTTTTAGGAAGGCCTAGTACAAAAGCTTTAGCATTATATTCATTAACTATTTTCTTTAAAGGTTCTAATGCTTCTTTACTATTATTTTCACTAAATCTTATTGTAGTTACTCCGCTTGCGATCATAGGAATATTATCACTTACAGAAACACCAAGTGTCTTACTACCTAAATCAAGTCCAATAATTCTCATTAATCTAAGTATTCCTTAATTAATATTTCAAGAATCTTGCTTCTATCTATTTTAAGTATCTTATTTCTAGCTTCTTTATGGTTTGATATGTAACCTGGGTCTCCACTCATTAAGTAACCAACTAACTGATTAACGGGATTATATCCTCTTTCCTTTAAGGCGTCACATACTTCCTTTATTGTTTCTTTAACTAATGCTTCATTGATATTTTCAATATCAAATAAGTAAGTTGTTGATGACATATTGTTATCACTCCCATCTGTATAAGATAACAATATTTTATCATCATTTAAAAAAAATATCAAGGATGATAGTATAGGTTCAGCTTTCCTTAAACACTTTTTTTAGCATGAGCCTTTTTCTCTTTTTCACTTAATAATTTAATAAAGTTTAGTAAAGATGGCTCTATAGAATTTACTTTATCCTTCATTTCTTTGCTTAAAATAGTTAAGTCTTCTACCTTTTCATCTTTGATGTTTTTATCTTCAAGTACCGCTAATGTGTTACTATTTATACTATAACTTATACCTTTTCTTTCATCTTTTTTATTAGACATAAACGTAATTATATTATTTTTATTATCAATATTAATTATTTTAACTAATCCACCATTTACCTCTAATGCAATCGCAAAAGAATCATTCTTATATTTGATCATTAAATTAATATTTTCGTTTATTCTATAAGTTCCTTCTTTAGTTTTTCTTAAAGTAATTATACTACCACCATCATTTATGAAAAGAGCATTTCTAGTTTTATCATAAGAAATATTAAAAAAACTAAGTGCAAGAATTAAATTATCATCTCTTTGCATTATACTACTATTCTTATTTAAACTAGATATCTGTGTATTTATTAAATCATTCATTTTTTTATTTAAACTTCTAACTGAAAAATTAATGCTTTCCCTATATGAATCAAATAATTTTTTAATAATATCTATTTTACTTATATCGCCATTTCCTTTTATGTATGAAACTATTTCTTCTTCTAATAAATCTAAATTCTCCATTGACTTTTTATCTACTTTAAGTTCATTTTTCAAAATGTAATTTCTAAGCATAGCTGGATTCATACTATATAGTGACTTAGTAAGCATAATAAGTATATTATTTAAATCATCGGAAATAGCATTTTGAATTTTATATGTAACATTCTTTAGAACAGGAAATGCACTATTTAACAATCTGTCATTTTCTTTTAAATAATTCGTTAATTTTCTTTTAAACTTAGATGAGTAACTACCAATTTGTTTTTCTACTAAAACTAGATTTGAATGTAATTTCTTTCTTAGTTCATCTATATCAAAATCATCTGTCATGTAAAACTTCAACTCCTATTATTCTACTACTGTAAAATAATATCATATTTTAAAAAATAAAGCTACAAGAAATTAATCTTTAGCTTTAAATATAACAGTTAAAATAAAACCAAATACTATAGCTGAAACAATACCTACAGAAGTTAGACTAAACATGCCACCTAAAAGTCCTAAAAGACCACTTTCTTCTGAAGCTTTTAAGGCACCATGTATTAATGAGTGACCAAAACTGGTTATTGGAACCAAACTTCCAGCACCAAATAAATTAATAAACTTATCATAAAGTCCAAAAGAATCTAAAAAAGCTCCTATAACTACAAATAAACTTGTAACATGTCCTGGTGTGAATTTAGTATTGTCTAAAATAATTTGCCCTATTAAACATACAAATCCGCAAAATAAAAACGAATATAAATATATCACTTTAACACCTCCAAAGAAACAGCATGTGAAATAGATGGTATAGATAGTTTTTGATTATTCATTGTAGGACTCATTAAAGCTCCAGTTGCAACTAATAAAACTTTGTTTAAGCTTCCCTTTAGCATTTTTCCTATTATATCAGTAAAGCAAACAAGTCCTATGCAAGCCGGTCCAGAGCCACCTGCGTTTACCTTCCTTTGTTTTTCTCTATCATAGATTATGCTAGCTGAATCTTCTAATTTATCCTTTAAATCTATATTATAAGTTTCTTTCATGTATTTTCTTAATAATTCTTTTCCATAAACTCCTAAGTCCCCTGTTAGCACGAGGTCATAATTGTCTACAGTTTCATTAAGGCTTGTTAAATGATCATAAATTGTTCTTGCAGCAGATGGTGCCATAACACTACCCATATCATAAACATCAGTTACTCCTAAATCGGTTGTTTTACCTATTGTTACAGATGATACTTTAATTTTTGTTTTATCCCTTGTTAGTATTGCACTTGCAGAACCTGTAACCGTAAATGTAGATCTTTTAGGTTTAGGTGCACCATATTCAACAGGATTTCTAAACTGCCTTTCAGAGGTCATGTTATGAGATGATACATTAACTAATATGTTTTTACAATTTGATGCTGTTAAAATGCTTCCTGCTACTATAAATTCTTCACATAATGATGCACAAGCACTATAAACACCTATATAAGGCTTATTAGTTTTAACAGATGAGTAAGCATGAGCAGTTACTTGATTTAGCAAGTCAGCGCCTACTATAGCATCAATATTTTCAATTGTAATATTTGCTTTTTCTAACGCTTTATTAACAGAGTCATCTATCATCTTCATCTCAGCTTGTTCAAAAGTATCTTGATCAATATAATAATCATCATAGGTTATATCATATAAATTACCATAGGCGCCTTCCTTTTCATCTTTTCCTGCTACTGCTGATACTTCTTTTAAATATATATCATTAAATTTAATAGTCATTTTCTACCCTCCAAAAAATAAGTATCTTACTATTCCAAAAACATATGCTGATACAACACCATATAAAATAACACTACCAGTTAATTTAAAGGCATTTGATCCAATACCAGTTACTAATCCTTCTTTTTTATAATCAATCATACTAGAAGTCATAGCATGTGCAAATCCAGTTATAGGAACAATTAAACCAGCTTTTGCCTTTGATACTAAATCATCAAATACTCCAAGTGCAGTTAACAAAGATGCTATAAATATTAGTATTACAATCATAATAGATGTTGCATCTTTATGAATTATATTAAAATTATTCTCTAATACACTTACTATTATTTGACCTATCATTCCAACTAAGCCACCTATCAAAAACGCAGTAATTCCATTTTTTACTTTGTCTTCTTTAGCTACTGTTTCGTCAATTAATTCTTTATACCTTTCTTTATTCATTATAATCACCAGTATTAGTATTAAAAAAAGCCTGGTAATTTATACCAAACTTTTTACTTTTTTGTAAATTCATTTTCTTCTCTATACGTATTATTACTTGTTTTATTATCTATTATTAATTGTAAATCTATAAGAAATCTTTCTAAGGAATACTTACGCAATTTTTTTCTAACCGTCTCCTTGCAGCATCCATACATTGAAGCAATACTTGCATATGACATTCCACTCTTTTTTAAATCAAATATTTCGTTTAGTGGCAAATTTTTTTCTGTATAAAATACTCTGTGTGGATATTCCAAATTGTTATCCTTGCAATATCTTATTATGTTTTTTCTTACATTTGAATCACAGCATCCTGCAACTAAAGAAATATCAAAATATGACAAACCCCTTAATTTTAAAGTATACATATCTTTAGGAGAGATATTTGTTTTCTTTTCCTTATATATTATTTTAGCTGCAGGTGGTAGTTTAAGATTGTTTCTAGTGCAATACTCCTTTAATAAGTGTATTATTTTATCTTTACTAAAACTATATTTTTTACAGATTGCATCATAAGATAACCCCCGCTTTTTAAGTTCATATATTTCTTTTGCAATTTTTAATTCTTCATTACTTCTAGAAGGTAATTTAATCTTTTGAGTAGAATCAGAAAAACTAGTTATCATGTTTTTTATAGCAGTTTGAGAACAGTTATATATTTTTGCTATATCACTATATGTATTATTTAGTTCATAAAGCTTTTGTATTCTTTCATAAACTAATTCTATTCTTTGTTTTACTTCTTCTGGCATGGTAATTTTGTTAATTTCATAATACTTTTTTATTACGTTTATAGTCCTATAAATACTTAAGTTAGTAGACGCTATAACATCTTCAATTTCAAGCCTTCCATCAATAAAATCTTTTATAATTCTTTCTAAATTCATAACAAGCACCACCCGTTTTGCTATATTATACATTTTTTTAGCTAAAAAGCAAATAAAATGACAGCATTATGCTGCCATTTTGCTTTTCATCTTACTAAGTGCCTTCTTTTCTAGTCTTGAGACGTATACCTGATTTACACCAAGTTCTTTTGCTATTTCACTTTGAGTAAAATCTTTATAATATCTATTAACTAATAAGTATTTTTCATCATCACTTAGATATTTAAAGGCTTCCTTTAAATCAAGCATTTGTTCTTTGCTTATCTTCTCACTAGATGCTGTCATATCCATAAGAGTAAGTGCTCTTCCATCATCATTAATTTCCATATCTAAGCTTTTAACACTAGATAGAGATTCCAAGGCACTAATAACTTTCGATTCTGGTATTTCAAGCATATTAGCTATATCAAGTGTTGATGGCTCATATCCCCTAACTTCAATATGCTTATCAATATACTCTCTTATTTTTTTACCCAATTTAATTAAGTCCCTGCTTACTTTTAAGGCTTTATTTTCTCTTATATATTTATGTACCTCACCAACTATAAAAGTAAATGCATAAGTAGAAAATTTAACATTATACTCTGGGTTAAAATTTTTGTAGGCTCTTATTAAACCTATTATACCTTCTTGATATAAATCTTCTATATCCGCATAATTTCTATACTTAGAACATATACTATATACTAAATTACTATTTTCTTTAATAACTTCATCTAAATTACATGCACTAATCATTAAATCATATCACAACCCTTTCAAAAACCTTTAATTCATTTTCAAGATTAACTAACTCTTTCAATTCTTTTATTTCTCCGCCAAACAAAAAGAATTGTCCGTTAGTTTTTTTTAAGACTTTTTTAAGTAGTTTTATCTCTTTGACTCCACTTTTGCTAATACTATATAAGTTTTCTACATTAATGACAACATACTTTATACCTGAATTTATAATCACCTCCTTAACATCTGTTTTAAATTTATTAAGTGTATCATCATTAAGTGTTCCATATAATCTTACAAACAATATTCCTTTCCTAAATTCCATTAATACTTTTAGCAACTTAATTCCTCCCAGTAATATAATTTAATCACTATTACAAAAGAAAAAAAAGCGATTCGACAATAGCTTACATAATAAGAAAAGAAAGGATATTTTAAACCCTTTCCTTAGTCCTTATTTTTTAAAAATGGTATTATATTATTTACATCTACGTCTTCGAAAACTATAGAGTATATAAAGTCAATAAATGGCATTTTAACTTTTTTCTTTTTTATTAAACCATATATAGATTTAAGCGTGTATACGCCTTCCACCGTATTTTTACTTAAGTATGAATCAAGTTCTTCTTTTGATGCTCCGCTTCCTATTAATTTTCCATATGAATAATTACGAGAAGTTGATGAAGTTGAAGTAAGTAATATATCTCCAAATCCAGCAAATGACATTATTGTTTTTTCATTACCACCTAATTTTTTAATAAGTTTCCTAGTATCATTTATACTTTCAGTTAAAAACATAGCTTTAGTAGATTCAGATACACCAATTCCATCTAAAATTCCTGATACAACCGCTATTACGTTTTTTAATGTACCACATAGTTCAACTCCTAAAAAGTCGTTTGTTACTCTAAGTTTTAATGTGTCACTTGCAAGAGATGGTATTACAGCTTCTTTAGTGCTCCTATTAGTTGTTGCAAGAGAAAGTCCAATTAGTTCATCTTTCGCCATATCTTTAGCAAAAGAAGGCCCTGCTATAGTACATAACTTATTAGTTTTAAGTTTTGACTTTATAATCATGCTAGCAAAATTATATGTGTCTTGTTCTATTCCTTTAGATGCTATTACAATGTGTTTATTTTTAATATATGGCTTAATTTCATCACATACACTAGATACAAACTTAGTTGCAACTGCTATAACAACTATATCACTTCCCTCTAAAGCTTTTTTTACATTATTTGTAAATATAATATTACTTGGCATTATAACAGAAGGAAGAGCTTTACTATTCATTCTTGTTTTAATAAGTTCATCTATTTCACTTTCAAGTTTAGACCAAACAACTACTTTTTTTGTATTTTTATTAAATCTTAAAGCAAGACCAAGGCCATATGCTCCCGCTCCAAGTATAGTAATATTCATAAAATCACACTCCTTTATTATTATATTAATTTATAGTAGGTTCAATAAGGCTTAGTGATACTTTTTCTTTATCTTTATTTATATCAATAACATAGCAGTCAACTATATCACCAACACTTAATACGTCAGATGGATGTTTTATATAATCATTTGATATTTTTGATATATGAACTAGTCCATCATTATGAAGACCTATATCTATAAATGCACCAAAATCAATTACGTTTCTAACGGTTCCCTGAAGTTTCATGCCAAGCTTTAAATCATCAATACTTAAAATGTCACTTTTTAAAATAGGCTGAGGCATTTCATCTCTTGGATCCCTATTTGGCTTTTTTAAATTATTTACAACATCTTCTAATGTATAAATATCTGTATTTAACTTATCAGCATAACTTTTTATATCAATATCATCCATCTTATTTATAAGTTTATCTTTACCTATATCATTTAATGTAAGGCCTAAATCCTTTAGTAGAGAATTTGCTATACCATAACTTTCAGGGTGAATACCAGTTTCATCAAGTATATTATCTCCCTCAGTTATTCTTAAGAAGCCTATAGCTTGTTCATATACTTTATCGCTTAATATTTTTTTCTTTTTTAATTCTTGCCTTGAGTTAATTTTACCATGTTCCATTCTATAAGAAATTATTTTATCTATATTATTTTTCTTTATACCAGAAACATATTTTAAAAGAGAAGATGATGCAGTATTTACGTTAACTCCTACACTGTTAACAGCTTTTGAAACAACAAAGTCTAAGCTTTCAGATAATTTCTTTCCTGCAACGTCATGCTGATAAAGTCCTACTCCTATTCCTTCAGGTGGTACTTTAACTAACTCTGATAGTGGGTCCTGAAGTCTTCTTCCAATTGATACCGCACTTCTTTTTTCAACAGCAAGATCTGGAAATTCTTCTATTGCAACAGGTGATGCACTATAGATAGATGCTCCTGCTTCAGATACTATTACATATTTACAAGGTAAATTATATTCTTTAATTAAGTCAGCACAGAATTTTTCTGATTCTCTTGATGCAGTACCATTTCCGATAGCTATTATATCAACATTATATTTTTTTATAAGAATTAAAACCTTAGTTTTGCAATCCTTTAATTGTTCTTCTTTAATTTTATTTAAAAATGGTTTAATCACGCAAGAATCTAAGTAATTACCTGTTTTATCTACTACTGCAATTTTGCATCCATTTACAAATCCCGGATCGAATGCTAGTACTACTTTTTCTTTCATTGGCGGAGTTAGTAACAAACTTTCTAAGTTTTTACCAAAATTATCTATTGCACTATCCATTGCTTTTAAAGTTAAATCGCTTCTAATTTCTCTTTGAACTGATGGGAAAATAAGTCTTTTATAGCTGTCTTCTATTGCTTCTTTTATATAATGAGCGCAAAAGCTATCATTGTTTTTAATATTTTTCTTTTCTAGGAATTCTATTATTTTTTCATCATTTACGTCTATTTTAACTGTTATAACGTCTTCTTTTTCTGCCCTATTAACCGCTAGAATTCTATGTGGTTTTATTTTGGATACTTTTTCACTATAGTCATAGTACATTTCATATGTCTTATTTTCATCTTTAGCATCCTTTTTTAGCTTTGTTATAAGTATGCCATAATTATACATATTACCTCTTATGTATTTTCTAAAAGATGCGTTATCACTAATCCACTCTGCAATTATATACTTTGCGCCTTCTATGGCTTTTTCTTTAGTTTCTACTTTCTCATTTATAAATTTTTCTGCCATATCAAATATGCTTCCTTTTAAAGGACAAGACATTATCATTTTAGCTAGTGGCTCTAACCCATTTTTAATAGCTTCAGTTGCTTTTGTTTTCTTTTTTTCTTTATATGGTCTATATAAGTCTTCTACTTCAACTAATTTTGATGCTTTCATAATTTCACTTTTAAGTTCATCTGTTAAAAGTCCCTTTTCATCTATAAGTCTTATTACATCTTCTTTTCTCTTTAGTAAATTAACTTGATAATCATAAGCATCACCAATAACTTTTATTTGTTCTTCTGTAAGTCCACCTGTCTTTTCTTTTCTATATCTTGCTATAAAAGGAATAGTATTTCCCTCTTCAAGCATTTTAAGTGTAGAATTTATTTGATTTTCACTAACGTTTAATTCTATACTTATATTTTTAATAATATCATTATTCATCATAACCTCCATTAGCATGCTTTATTATTATAGCATTTATATTTTAAAAAGAAAATAGAGTAAAATTGAACTGAACCCCAAAAGTTGGACAGTTTATAAATAGTTTCTAATTAGAGGATTGTAACCTATAATTTATGGGTGACAGTCCTTTTAATTTTACTTTAATTCTATCATAATTGTAGTAATTAATATAGTCATCAATCGCTAAAATTAATTCATCTATATTTTTATATTTATCTTCTTGATCATAAAACATTTCTGTTTTAAGTATACCAAAAAAGTTTTCCATCATGCCATTATCCATGCTATTTCCTTTTCTAGACATACTTTGCTTAATACCTTTATTTTTTAATCTTTGTTGATATGATTGATGTTGGTATTGCCAGCCTTGATCTGAATGAAATATTAATCCATCAAGATTAGTGTTCTTATCAAACGCTTTATTAAGCATATCATTTATTTGTTCTAAATTAGGAGATTTAGATGTATTATAGGATATTACTTCACCATTAAAGCCATCCAATATTGGTGATAAATAACATTTCTCCCCATGAAGATTAAATTCAGTTACATCTGTATACCATTTTTTATTTGGTTTATCTGCATTAAAATTTCTTTCAATTAAATTATCAGCTATCTTACCAACAGTTCCCTTATAAGAAGAATATTTTCTTTT
>CAKPGT010000012.1 GCA_934155185.1 uncultured Bacilli bacterium | reverse complement strand
ACTAAAACAGAATCAGTTAAAAAAATAGAAATAACATTAAATGCAAAACAACTTGTTAAGGAAGTTGTAACTACAACTTCAAGTTCAAGCGATAATAAATGTACAACATTCACTAAGAAAGAAACTTACGAAGTAGGAGATGTAATAGCATTTTGTAATACTGATACAAATAAAAGTGAAGATTTCTATGTAATAAAAGATAATGGAGATACTGTTACAGCACTAGCTAAATATAACTTGATGGTTGGAAATAAGGTTGATTACGATAATCAAATCAACGAAGCAATATCATCTGATATGGAAAATTACGGTCTTCAAAGTGAAAAAACAACCTTTGACTTAGACTTAGATTTTAATCCATCAAGTAATATTGCTTATGGCAACATAGCATTTGCTAAAGAGGATGAGGCCCATAAAGATGCTAGTAATAATAGTCTAGGATATTGGAGGGCTTCTGATGGTAGTTTGCTTTCTAAATATGGTAGTTCATATCCAGCAAATGTATATGATGAAAACTCACTACTATGGAAGCCGGTTCAAAATTATGCTGACTATATTAAAAATAAATTAAGTAAAACTGATGTTGATGTTACTTTAATAACTCATAAACAGTTGACTGATTTAGGTTGCGCAATAAATGATGATGATCCAGATTATATTGGCACTTGCCCAACTTCTTTAGAGTTTCTTAAGGTTCCACTTATTTCATGGACTGCAACGGCACCACTTTCAGATGAAAACTATATTACTGTAATTGGTTATAGCACTCCAGCTGGTGGAATTTTCTTTGGCGGTGAAGTTGACTTTTTTGAAGAATTCGCTGCAGAAATAATACCGGTTGGAATACGCCCAGTTATCACAATTAATAAATCAGAAATATAACAATATAAAACCTAGACTAATTATTTAGCCTAGGTTTTATTATACCCTTAAATATTCCATACATAACTGGCATTGCAAACACATTTGGAAGAGCATATCTAAAGTAAGTATTTGCAGGGGATACAAAGCATACCATAATAAGTAAAATAGATGGTATTAAGTATATTAATTCTTTACATTTTTTTCTATATATTAAGTATGAAATGATAAACAATATAATCCATGTATTAAATCCAATATTAATTATTAAACCAATAAGTGGTATATATGGAAAGGCTATTGCAAAGCCTCTTAAAGCACTTCTTAATACCCCTAAATTATTATGATGATAATCAAATCCATAATTATTTATTATTTTTTTGCCTTTGGTATGAACATACCAATTTGTTTCTACTGGATAAAAGTAGCCATAAGTATTTTCTATAGTAGCTTCCACATAAGTTTTTGGATGCTTTTTAAACTCATAAAACCATACTTTAAAATACTCTTTTAAGTCATCTTTTGTGTAATATTTATTAAATTCATTCTTAACTGGATCAGCAAGCTTTGGATTATATCTTTCAGCTATCGTATCATACCCAAGCAACTTATCAATTGCCTTTTTTTCTTTTTTAGAAATTTCATTTTTATGGTCTCTAACATACCTTGCTGTCTGCTGAAATGGAACTGATAATACCTCTCTTATACTTCCGCCTGTAACCTTATAGTGCGGTAGTATAACTTTGTTATATGTAAAATTAAAAGATATCATAAGTAAAAATATAATTACGTATCTTACTCTGTTTTCCTTTCCTAAAAAGAAAAGAAAGAAAAACGATAAAAATACTACATGGAAGCCATTATTTCTAAACAAAATTATTAATATTATAAGAATAAGTTCTTTTATCATGTCTTTTATTTTAAGTTTACCTTTTAAATTAATAAACTTATAAATAGTTATTATGTATATAATAATTAAACATCCAAATATTACGTCTTTAACTGGTGACATAGCATATAGCGGGAATACTGGCACTAAAGCATATATTAAAAGACATCTTCTTCTATACTTTAAATCTATATTTATATCCTTTAAAAACTTTATAGTATAAGATAGTGTTCCAGCTAAAATAATAGTTTGAATTATGCTATAGATAAATAATCCGACATTAATAGAATTAAATAAAATAGAACCTAATTTTACACTTGAACCTAAAATAATGGTATGAATAACTGGATGATGATTTGTTATTATTACACTTTTATCAATCAATACTGAATAATATGAATACTTATTATCTATACCAAAATACTGAAGTATTTGAAAGCTAGGATCTGGTGACATAATAGCAGGATAGAAAGCTATTATGTATATAAGCCAGCATATTATTATAAATATAAATGAATATAAAAATGGATGTTTATTAAACCAAGAGTTTTCTTTATTTGAAATTTCACTTTTACTATTATCTAAATTATCAAATAGCATTTTAATTATTTCAAACGTTATCAAAAGCATTAAGCTAATAAAAACTATAGATAAGAATGGATGCTTTTCTATTAACTTAAAACTACTTGTAGCTATAAAGCTTGTACCTATAGCCATAAACAAAGTTATTATGAAAGAAAGGATAAAAGCTACTACGTTTTTTCTTTTCATTTGTATCACCTAAGTTAAATTATACACTATCTAAAATTAAATTAATATAAAATTATAAAATTATGTAAAGTATTTGTTATCCGTGTTATAATTATAAATATAAAGGATGGTAAAAATGAACTATGAAAAGGGTCTTTCTACATCAGAAGTAGAAAAAAGAATAAATGATGGAAAAGTAAATTATGATACAACAACACCAAGTAAAAGTATAAAACAAATATTAATTGAAAATACATGCACACTATTTAATTTTATTAATTTAGTATTAGCAGTTCTTGTAATTATTGTTGGTTCTTATAAGAATATATTATTTTTAGGAGTTGTTATTAGTAATACCTTAATTAGTACTATACAAGAGATAAGAGCTAAAAAAATAGTAGATAAATTATCTATCATATCATCTAGTAAAGCCAAAGTAATAAGAGATGGTAAAAGAAGCGATATTAGTATAAATGAAGTTGTATTAGATGATGTAATGCTATATGAGCTAGGCGATCAAATAATTGCAGACTCTAAGGTGTTAAGTGGTATATGTGAAGTAGATGAGTCATTTATTACAGGTGAATCTAAAACTATTACTAAGAAGGAAGGAGATACCTTATTATCTGGCAGTTATATTGTAAGCGGAAGTGTAACATCTAGGGTAATACATGTTGGTATAGATAATTATACATCAGTTATATCAAGAGATGCTAAGACAATGACTAAAGAAATTAATTCACAGATTATGCGTTCTTTAAATAAAATAGTAAAATATGTATCTATTGCGTTAATTCCAATTGGCATTTTATTGTTACTTAGGCAGTTCTCTATTCCAGGGAATACTAGTTCTAATGCAATTGTATCTGTTGTTGCAGCTATTGTAGGTATGATACCTGAGGGATTAATACTACTTGTTTCAACTGTTCTTGCGATAAGTGTTGTAAAGCTATCTAAGTATAATGTTTTAGTACAAGACCTATACTGCATAGAAACCCTTGCAAGAGTAGATACTTTATGTTTAGATAAAACTGGAACAATAACAGAAGGTAAGATGGAAGTTACGAACGTTTTAAATTTAAATAATCATAAAATTAATGAATTAGATGAAGCCCTTTTAATATTATCTAGTAATTTAAATGATAAAAATCCTACATTTAATGCAGTTCATGATAAATATAAAGGTGATTGTAATATTAAGGCTAAAGAATTAATACCATTTTCATCAATAAGAAAATATTCAGGAGTTAAATTAGATGATAAATCCTATATTTTAGGAGCACCTGAAATAGTAATGAAAGAAGAATATTCAAAATATGAAAAAAAGGTAGAAAAACTATCAGAAGATAATAGAGTTTTAGCACTTGTTAAGACACCTCCCTTTGATATATCTAAACCTATTCCATCAAAAGTAGATGTATTAGGTTTAGTATTAATTAAAGATAAAATAAGAAAGGAGGTAATTGATACATTAAACTTCTTTAAAGAAAGTGACTTGGAAATAAAGGTTATATCAGGAGATAATGTTAAAACTGTCTCTAGTGTTGCTAAAAGTGTTGGAATAGATATTAAAGGTACGTGTGATGCAAGACGTATTACTGAAGATATGGATATCAATGAAATAGTAGAAAATAATAACATATTTGGTAGGGTAAAACCTGAACAAAAAAGAATGTTTGTTAAAGCACTAAAAGAAAATAATCATATAGTTGCAATGACAGGTGATGGTGTAAATGACGTGCTTGCGCTTAAAGAGTCAGACTGTGGTATAGCAATATCATCAGGCTCTGATGCAGCAAGAAATGTTGCAGAATTAGTATTACTAGATTCAAATTTTAATTCTATGCCAGAAATAGTAAAAGAGGGAAGAAAAACAATTAATAATGTTCAAAGATCGGCAACTTTATTCCTATCTAAAACCATTTATGCATCTTTTTTAGCTATTTTATTCTTATTTATAAACTATGCATATCCATTTGAACCTATTCAAATGTCTTTAATAAGTAGCCTTACAATAGGAATGCCAGCTTTTATATTAGCATTAGAACCAAATCATGACAGGGTTAGTGGTAAATTTTTAACTAATGTTATAAGTAAAGCTATACCAAGTGGGCTTACTACCGTTTTAAATATACTTATTTTAGTTTTCCTAGCAGGAATACTTAAGGTAAGTAGTGGTGAAGTGTCAACTGTTGCGGTTATTATAACTTGGTATACGGCTGTATTATTAATATATAGAATAAGTAAACCCCTTAATCTTCTTAGAAGAAGCCTCCTTATTATTATAATAATATTATTCTTATTAGCATTTATAATTCCTATGTTGAGAGGATTATACTCACTTGAAATATTAAAACCTAATGCACTTTTAATACTAACGTTTTTAATGTATTTATCAACTAGAATATTTACTTCATTAAGTAAATTGTTAAATATAGTAATAAAAAAGAAGCAAAGTTGGTTTATATAATATGATAAAGATAATATTTTCGGATTTAGATAACACACTTGCAGATAAAAGAAATATATCTAAGAATAATATTGATGCAATAAATAGATATACCAGCATGGGTAATTTATTTGTTATTGCAAGTGGAAGAAGTGTATCATATATTAATAAGATAAAAAAGGGTATTAAGGATATTAGATATGTTATTGGTAATAATGGTTCAATAATATATGATAATAATGATAAAAAAGTAATATATTGTAACTTAATAGATTATGAAAACATAGCAAGGCTATATGATCTATGTAATAAATTAGATGCAAAATTTATAATGTCAGGTATAAAAAATGATTTTGTAAATAAAAATGCATATTATAATCAAAAAGTAATAGTAAGGCTAGATAGAAATATAGTTAAGGAAAATTATGTATCACAAATAATTATAGATACAGAAAATAAAGAAGATATTTTAAAGATTATTGATGAAGTAGAAAATTCTAAAGGAATTACGGTTATAAATAGAAGTAGATCATTATATGATAGTACATATAAAAGTGATAATTACTGGATAAATATAGGAAGTGTAAGTGCAAATAAGGGAATTTCCGTAAAGTACTTATGCAAATATTTAAATGAAAGTTTAGAAAATACTTTAAGAGTTGGTGACGACTTAAATGATCTTCCTATGTTTTTTGAAGAGGGAATAAATGTGTCATTAGAAAATGGCTTTAAGAAAGTAAAGGAAAAGGCAGATTACATAGTGCCATCATACAAAGAGGACGCGATATTTTATTTGATTGATAATATTGTAAGCAAAGTAAGATAATAGAAATACTGTCACAGCCCTAGCTGGATATAACTTAATGGTTGGAAGCAGTGCAACAGATGATTATGCAACCAAGTTTAATGGGCTTCAAGCTTTACCACAGCAGGATGGTACATATAAGGATTATGAATTAACTTTTGCTGAAAAGCATGATGAGAATAAATCAGGAAGTACTTACCTTGGATATTGGACGAATGCAACAAACAAAGAACTAAAAGTACCATTAGAAAAATATGGAACAGGTTATCCAGCAGATGTATATGATGAAAACTCAATATTATATGAGCATGTACAAAAATATCAAAAGTATTTTATAGATATATTAAGTAAGTCCAGCGTAGACATGAGATTAATAAAACATAGTGAGTTAGTAAGTTTAGGCTGTGACGCTACAAAATATACTTGTAAAACAGATACAGTCACAACGAATAAAAGAGAATGGATTTATAAAACTAATTATTGGAGTGCCTCTGCTAGAGATTATAATTACGTATGGCGTGTTCTTACTAGTGGTGGATTTAATAGTATAATATTCTGGAATGGTAGTGGTCTTGGTACTAGACCTGTTATAACTATATCAAAATCCGATATCTAGTTCTATTGAAGTTTAAATACGCCTAAAAAAAGAAAACAATAAAATTGATTATTAACTGTTCAATGTTGGATTATAGAGTATTATATTCCAACATTTTTGTTTGCCAAAATATTTATTTGACATCTTTTATCTTTTTTTGTATTATATAGCACAATCAGTAACTTTTCTAAGGTTTATTTGATATAAAAAACAATAAATATAAAAGATATATGAAGTAAGGTGATAAAGCGTGGGCGATATATATGAAAAAAGATGGGAATATGTTTATAGTTATGCTAAAAAGTATTATAAAGAGCACGGTAATTTGCTTATTCCAAGAGCGTATACGGTGTATGGTGAAAATAGGGAAATTATTAGGTTAGGTTTTTGGATAATAATTCAGAGACAAGAATTTAGACTGGAAAAATTAAAGAAAAAAAGAATAGATTTATTAAATGATATAAATATGGTATGGAATGTAAACCTAGCAAAATGGTTTCATAACTATTCTTTTGCTAAAGAATATTATGAAAAATACAATAATTTAGCAATACCACAAGATTATAAAATAATAGGATTAGATGGAAAAATGGTGTATCTTTATTCATGGTTACAAGATCAAAAAAATGATTATAAAATAGGAAAACTAAACCAAGAACAAATAGATATGTTAAATAATCTTAATATTAGATGGAGAAGAGAATATATGCTTTCTTGGAATGACTATTATGAGTTATTAGTGGACTACTATAATACCTACGGTAATTTAAAAATTCCATTTAATTATACTTGTACTGCTAAAAATGGTGAGATGGTAAGACTGGACAGTTTTATTTACCGTCAAAGAAAAAGCTATGAGCGAGAACTGCTTAGTGAGAGACAAATATCACTTCTTAATAAAATTAATATGGTATGGGAGATTTATGATACAAGTAGAATATCAAATGTATGGATGAAAAATTATTATTTTGCTAAGAAGTATTATGAACAGCGTGACCATTTATTAGTAGACTGGAAATATGTTATATTTGATGATAATCATGGAACTGTAAAGTTAGGACAATGGATAGTAAAACAGCGTCAGGCTTATAAAAATAATCTACTTTCTAAAGAGCAAATTAACTTGTTAAATGATATAGGAATGGTATGGGTAGCTAGTCAAAGTGAAGAAGAATGGACGAAATATTATAAAGCTTTAGTAAAATATAAAGATACATATGGTGATTTATATGTAAATGAAGGATATATGTACCAAGATGAAGAAGGTAATATATATGATCTTCATACATGGCTAAACGACCAAATAGGCTTATTACCATATAAAAATGGTGCGTCACATGATAAAAGATATAGCTTATTATACCGTCTTGGAATTTCATGGAATAGAAATTTAAATTTAGATATTTTAGAAAGATATATTGAAGATGAATATAATAAATATATTAATGGTAAACTAAAAGATAATAGGGTAGTTAAATTAATAAATTCAGGTGCTTTTATATATTCTGACTATGATGGAGTTGAAAAGTCTGAACCTAGTTATTTCATGAATAAAATTCAAAAGAGAAAAAGCTATTCACACAATTCAAATTATATGATATAATTTACTTGTTTAAAGGCAAAGAAGGAAAGAAAAAGGTAAAACTACTTATAAGAGAGCGTATTACTGGTGAAAGTACGTAGTAGATAATAACTATATAAATGGTTCTGGAGCTTTTTAATTGAATAATTAGATTAAAACGGTAGTAACGTTATAACTTTAAAGAGTATACTATTATTAGTATAAATTAAGGTGGTACCGTGGACATATAAGTTCATCCTTTATATAGGATGGGCTTTTTATTTTGAAAGGAGAAATTATTATGGAAAGAAAAAAATATTATATTACAACGGCTATTGCTTATACGTCTGGAAAACCTCATATAGGAAATACATATGAAATAGTTTTAGCAGATTCAATAGCAAGGTACAAAAGACAAAAAGGCTATGATGTATATTTCCAAACTGGAACTGATGAGCACGGAGAAAAAATAGAGTTAAAAGCAAAAGAAAAAGGAATAACTCCTAAAGAATTTGTTGATTCTGTTGCAGATGAAATAAAAAGAATATGGGATGTTATGAATACATCTTATGATAAGTTTGTTAGAACAACAGATCCTCATCATGAAAAAATAGTACAAAAGATATTTGATAAAATGTATGATAATGGAGATATTTATAAGGGTGAATATAAAGGTCTTTATTGCACACCTTGTGAGTCATTTTGGACTGAAAGTCAGTTAGTAGATGGAAAGTGTCCTGATTGTGGAAGAGAAGTAGAAGAAAAGAAAGAAGAAGCATATTTCTTTAAGCTATCTAAATATCAAAAAAGGTTAGTAGATTATATAGAGTCTCATCCAGAATTTATACAGCCTGAATCAAGAAAAAATGAGATGCTTAATAACTTTATTAAACCAGGTCTTCAGGATCTATGTGTTTCTAGAACCTCATTTGATTGGGGAATTCCAGTTGATATAGACCCTAAACACGTGGTATATGTTTGGCTCGATGCTCTTACTAACTATATAACTAATATTGGTTATGATCCGGATGGTTCATCAGAAGAATTTAATAAATGGTGGCCAGCTGACTTACATTTAATTGGTAAAGATATAATAAGATTTCATACGATATACTGGCCTTGTTTTTTATGGAGTTTAGGTCTTGAGCTTCCTTATCAAGTATTTGGACACCCATGGCTACTTACTAATAATGATAAGATAGGTAAGTCAAGAGGTAATGCAATATATGCTGATGATTTAGTAAATTTATTTGGGGTGGATGCTGTAAGATACTATGTTTTACATGAAATACCTTTTGCTAATGATGGTAATTTAACTTATGAATTATTAATTGAAAGAACTAATACTGACTTAGCAAATACATTAGGTAACCTAGTTAATAGAACAATATCAATGGCTAATAAGTATTTTAATGGAACTGTAACCTTTAAGGGCGAAATTAAAGACATAGATAAAGAATTAATAGACATGGTAAATGTCCTAGATAGCAAGGTAGAAAAAAGAATGGATAGATTAGAAATTGGCTTTGCATTAGATGAGATATTTGATGTGTTAAGAAGACTAAACAAATATATTGATGAAACTACTCCTTGGGTACTTGCTAAAGAAGAAAAAAGTAAAGATAGATTAGAAACAGTTTTATATAACTTACTTGAATCTATTAGAGTATGTGCAAACCACCTTAATCCTTTCTTAACTAAAACATCAGAAGAAATGTTAAAACAATTAAATACAAGTGATACTTCAGTAGTATTTAAAAAAGATAATAAATATGATGAAATGATTCCTTTTGTATTATTTCAAAGAATAGATAAAGAAAAGAAATTAAAAGAAATAGAAGAAAAAAGATAGTATGTATAACTTGATATAGAATTATCTAACCATAAATACATAGAAAAGTTAATAGGAAAGATAAACTATATACTTAGTGTAAATCCTCTTGATAGAGAATTTATTAGCTATAAAACTAAACTTATGAGTCTTAAGAATAATTAGTTTTATTCTTTTTTTTTATAATTTAACATACATAATTATAGAGGTGATTAGTTTTATGATATGGGCTAATTCTAAATATGTAAATCCTGGTGACACTTTTTTAGCATCAGATGATAATTACAAATATATAGATTTAGAATTATTAAAGAAGACATCTAAAATAATATTTACTGGTGATAAAAATAAATATATATATGAACACTTTTATAATAAGATAAAAGATCTTACTTTAATAGGAATTACAGGTACTAATGGAAAGACAACAACGTGTTACTTAATATACCAAATGCTTAATATGATGAATGTTAAGACTGCATATATAGGAACAAATGGTTTTTATGTAGGAAATGAAGTTAATTCTTTAGAAAATACTACTCCAAGTATGGATATATTGTATAATTTGCTTAATCGTGCTCATGATTTAGGTTGTAAAGTTGTTGTAATGGAAGTATCAAGCCATGCTTTAAAACAAGATAGGGTATACGGCCTATTATACGATATAGTAGCTGTTACTAATATAACTGAAGATCACCTGGATTATCATAAAAGTATGGATGATTATATAAACTCTAAAAGACTTCTAATAAATAAATTAAGAAATAAGAAAATATGTATTTTAAACAAAAATGATAAACATTATAAAAAGTTTATAAAAGATGGAAATATAAACTATATAATAGGTGAAGATATAAAGATATTAAAAAGCATACCAGGAATAGATAGTGTATCACTAACATTTAAAGATGAAAAAATTTATAACGTTACTTTGCCCCTTGCAGGTAAGTTTAATATATATAACTATTTAATGTCCTATAAGATAGTTAAATCATTAGGATATGACGGAGATAAGATAATAAGTATTACACCTAATCTTAAAGAACCACTTGGCAGAATGCAGAAAGTTAATTACAATAGAAACGTTATATTTACTGATTATGCTCATACTCCAGATGCTGTTTTAAATGTATTAAAAACAGTAAATGAAATTAAAAATGATGGCATAATAACAATTATAGGATGTGGTGGTAATAGAGAAAAAGAAAAAAGACCAGTAATGGCTAATATTGCATGTAAAAATTCGTCATATGTTATTTTTACTAATGATAATCCAAGATTTGAAGATGAAAAAGATATTATAAAAGATATGCTAAAAGGCGCAAATGGTAAATATGAGGTAATATATGATAGATATAGTGCGATAAAAAAAGGAATTAGTATGCTTAAGGAAAACATGATATTAATGATTTTAGGTAAAGGACATGAAGATTATCAAGTAATAGGTAATAAAAAAATTCACTTTTCTGATATAGAGGCAGTAGATAAAATACTACTAGATATTGAACAGTGACTTTATAGATGATATAATTAAACTATATGGTGGAGATACTATTATAGGAGGTACTATGACTAAGTGGGATAAGGAATACATAAAATTATGTAAAAAAATACTAGATGATGGGGTAGAAGTAGAAAATAGAACGGGTATAAATACGATAAAAATACCATCTTATTATTTACATTTTGATTTGGAAGAAGAATTTCCAGTTCTTACAACAAAGCAATTGTTTTTTAGACAAGCTATACTTGAAATGCTTTGGATATATCAAGTTAAAAGTAATGATGTAAGATGGCTTAAGGATAGAAATGTTCATATATGGGATGAATGGGAAATTGCATCTGACGGAACATGGAGGGCACTTCAAAATGTTCCCGATTCTAATGGAAATATAGAAAAAAAAGAAATAGTAAAAGAATTTGATAAAAAGTATGCTCATACGATAGGTACTGCATATGGATACATAGTAAATAAGTTTAACCTAATCGATAATCTTATTGATAAAATCAAGAATAATCCTGAAGATAGGCGAATGGTTATGAGTTTATGGCAAGATGATTATTTAAAAACCGCAGTACTGCCATCTTGTGTTTGGTCAAGCGAATGGGATGTTACTGATGGAAAATTAAATGCTTGGGTTCATCAAAGAAGCTGTGATGTTCCGCTTGGACTACCATTTAATGTTACTCAGTATGCAACCTTAGTTAATATGTTAGCCAAAACATGCGGACTAAAACCGGGAACTTTAGATTGGAGTATTAAAGATGCACATATATATGTTAACCAAGTAGAGGGCATAAAAGAACAAATTAGAAGAATGGATGAATTAGGAGATTTTGATGCGCCTACTTTATGGCTTAATCCTGATGTTAAAAATTTCTCTGATTATGATAATTCTAAAGAGTTAAAGGATGTTAAAATACTTAATTACAAACATCATGGAAAGATAAAATTCCCAATAGCACAGTAGGTGATAGATATGAACAAACTAATAATGATTGCAGCCGTTGGTAAGAACGGAGAACTTGGAAAAGATAATGATTTGATATGGCATATTAAAAAGGACATGAAGTTTTTTAAAGAAAAAACCATTAACCATCATATATTAATGGGAAAAAACACCTTTTTATCACTTCCTGATTTATTAAAAGATAGAATCCATATAGTTCTTACTAGAAGTGATTATAAATTTAAAGAAGGCGTTATAGTTTTAAAATCTATAGATGAATTTGAAAATCTTAGAAAAAAAATAAATGACGATATTTATGTTATTGGTGGTGCTAAGGTATATTCAGAGTTTATTGATGAAGTTGATATGATATATCTAACTGAAATTGATAGTAAATGTGAAGATGCTGATAGTTTCTTTCCAAAAATTAAGTATGAAGATTATGATAGAGAAGTGCTTAAAGAAGATAACGAAAATGGAATATCATTTAAGCATGTTTTATATAAGAAAAAAGGCCTTTAATAGGTCTTTTAATAATCATTTAAATCTACGTTTTCTTTTTCTATATACTCTTTAAACTTCTCTATAAACGCTTTTTGTTCTTCTTTAATTACGTTAGAATACACACTTTTACAGTTCATAATAGCTTTATATATATGTTTAAATGTAACATATTCACTATTATCAAACTTAGCATAACTAAATGCCTTTGCAAGGAGAGCAAGCGCGTTATCTGGGTATCTAGAACCTAATTCATAAACCCTTTTAAATTCGGAAGTCATATCAACTATAAATGACATGATATTTTCTATTATAAAACTTGAATAAGCTAATTTTACACCCATTTGTTTTTCTATTTTAGGATATGTTCCCATTAGTATTTTAACTGTTGTTTCAGCAGTTGGCTCTTCTACATCTATTTTTTCAAATCTTCTTAAAAAAGCCTTATCTCTTATTAAATACTGATTATATTCATCAAGTGTAGTTGCACCAATTACTTTTACATCTCCTCTTGAAAGAGCTGGTTTAAGAGCATTTATAAAGTCAACACCACTATTTCTAGATTCAATTACTAATGTATGAATTTCATCTATGAATAAAATAGTATCATTAGTATTTTCAAGTTCTTTTAATAATAAGTTTATTTTAAGATGTTCAGTTCCTGCCTCATCAACGTATTTACCAAGTAGTGATGAAGTATTTACTTTAATTATATTGTAACCCTTAAGAGCATTTGGGACATCCCCATTTTGTATTTTATAAGCAATACCTTCTACAATAGCAGTTTTACCAATACCTGCTTTACCAACTAATATAGCTGATTTATCTGGAGTAAGTATTGTTAAAATGGTCTTTTCTATTTCATCTTCTCTAGCTATCGCTGGGTTAGTGATGTATGACTTTTTACTTAAATTTTCACCATATAATTCTATCGAGCTTTTTTTAGTTTCTTTTTTTTCTTCTAAAACATTTTTATCTATATTTTCATCATCAAAAGTTAATGTTTCATCTTCAATTTCTTCAAACATATCATCCATGTTTATACCGCCTTTCGATTAATATTACTTTTATATTATAGCAGAAAAATTAGATATTTACTAATCTTACAAGACTATAATTTAATTTTTTTAAATATTATTATGCATGCTTTAATATAATTAGATAATTTTGTTTACATCTTATTTATTATTTGCTATATTATTAACCGGTAGGTGATAAGATGGAAAATAATAATTTTTACACATATGGTATGATAAAACCTGATGCTATAGATAAAATGGAAGAAATAATTAAAATGATTTATGATAGTGGTCTTGAAGTGCACTATATGAAACTTGATAATTTAACTAGTGATATAATTGATGAAAACTATGATCACTGTAGAAAAATGGATTTTTATCCTAAAATGAAAAAAAACCTATTATCTGGTCCAGTTTTAAAAATGCTAATATATGATCCAAATGGCAATGCTGTTATAAATTATAGAAAAGTTTTAGGGCCAACAAAAAGTTCTATGGCAAGTAGTAGCACAATTAGAGGCAGATTTGGAAATAAAGAAGTAACATATAAAAACGCAGCACATGGTTCTGGAAGTGAAAAAGAAGCACAAGAAGAAATAATAAGATTCTTTAAAAATGATTTAGATATGATGCTTTATGAGCTTAGAAGATATACAAAAGTCAATACTATAAATTGTGCAGTTTCTCTTATTTATGGTAATTATAAGGATTTTAATATGAGCCTAGATAAAGAGCTAGATATTAAATCTAGACTTAATAAAGTAAAGAATAATTATTATAGAGGTGTTTAATGCAACAATATTTTGCTAAAAATAAGAATTTAGAGCTCCTAGATGATGATATTTATCACATTAGAAGAGTAATGAGAATGAAAAAAGGGGACTTAATAAAAGTGGTATATGATAATGTGATTTATACGTGCAAGCTTTTAGATTTAAAAGATAATGTAATATTTGATGTTATAAGTAGTGAAGCTAAAGTTGATAAAGGTTACTCTATTACTGTTGCTTTTTCACTTATTAAAGAGCAAAAATTAGATTATTTGCTCCAAAAATGCACTGAAATTGGGGTTGATAGTTTTATACCTCTTAATACGAAAAACTCTGTTGTAAAAATAGATGTAAATAAAACAGCAAGCAAAATGTCAAGATGGAGTAAAATATTAAAAGAAGCATCAGAACAATCAAATAGGTATGATATCCCTAAAATAAATGAAATATCAGATCTTAAAAAGCTTGTTAAAGAAGACTTTGATTTAAAACTTTTATGTTCTTTAAATAAAAATACAAAAAGTATAAAAAAAGTGCTACAAAATAATCCTAATTGTGCTAGAATATTATTAGTGACAGGGCCAGAAGGTGGCTTTGATTTAGAAGAAGAAAAATTCTTAATGGAAAATGGATTTATTAGTATAACTTTAGGCGATAATGTCTTAAGAGCAGAAACAGCTCCTTTGGCAGCAGCCAGTATGATTAATTATGAATTAATGAGGTGAGTAGTATGAAAAACTTATTTGCAGCGGTATCTTATACATTTGATAATTTTTATAATAATTTAAATACACGTGGGCAAATAATTTTTTCTGTTATAGTAGGTTTAATTTTAATTTTGTGTACTCTCTTATTTATTATGTATGTAGTTCAAGGTCTTAAGAATAAAGCAAGATTTAAAAGGCTCAAAAAAAACATAAAAGAAGAAGTAGAAGAAGAAAACTTAAAGAAACAAGAAGAGATAAAAGAAGCAATATATACAAGTGAAATAGATAATAACAGTGCAGTTATTACCAATGATATTTCTGATAATAGTAGTGACATAAGTGATATAGCTAAAAGAGTTGAAGATGCTATTAAAGAAGAAAGGCCAATTAATTTAACTAATTTTGAAGAAGATCAAGAAAGAGAGGCTATAATATCTATAGATGAACTTATGAGAAGAGCTAAGGAATTAGAGATAATTGAAGATGATAATACAGGAATTAATTATTTAGAAAAATATAATTTAGAACCGTCTGAAATAGAAAATGCTAAAAAAGTTATAAATAGTGAACCAAAAAAGGAAGTAAAAGCATTTAGAGTATCTCAGGTTATATCTCCTGTATATGGAATTAAAAAAGAAGTTATAGAAAATAATAGTAATAATTAAGAAGCCTTTTAGCTTCTTAATTTTTTGAAGGGAGTAGGAAATAATGAAGTTTGCAGTATGTACTTTAGGATGTAAAGTAAACACTTATGAAAGCGAGTATATATCAAATGTATTTATTAAAAATGGATATACAAAAGTTAATTTTGATGAACTAGCAGATATTTATATAATAAATACTTGCACGGTTACAAATACAAGTGATCAAAAATCAAGAAAAATGATAAGACAAGCTAGAAAAAGAAACGAAGATGCATTAGTTGTTGTTATGGGGTGTTTTTCTCAAATAAGAGAAAATGATGATGCTATTTTAGATATTTCTGATGTTGTAATAGGAAATACCAATAAAAATAAAATCTACGATATTGTATGTGATGTACTTAAAACAAAGAAGAAAGTTTTTAAAGTTGAAAACATAAAGGATTCTTCTTTTGAAGATATGGAAGTTGTTGATTTTAATAGTAGAGTGCGTGCTTTTGTTAAAATTGAAGATGGATGTGAGAATTATTGCACATATTGTATTATTCCATATGTAAGAGGAAAGGTAAGAAGTAAGAAAAAAGACGATGTAATAAAGGAAGTATCAAGTCTAGTTAAAAATGGGCATAAGGAAATAGTCTTAACTGGAATACATACCGGACATTATGGTGCTGATTTAAAAGACTATGATTTTAGTGATTTACTATTAGAGCTTGAAAAAATAGATGGGCTAGATAGAATAAGAATATCTTCAATAGAAATTACTGAATTAAATGATAAATTTATAGATACACTTAAAAAATCTAAGAAAATTGCAGATCATATTCATATTCCGCTTCAAGCTGGAAGTGATACTATTCTTAAACTTATGAACAGAAAGTATGATTTAAAATATTTTGAAAATAAGATAAATGAAATAAGAAAAGTTAGACCACTAATTGCTATTACAACTGATGTTATAGTAGGTTTTCCAGGTGAAAGTGATAAATATTTTGAAGATACTATAAAGTTTGTTAAGAAAATAAATTTTGCAGGAGGTCACGTATTTCCTTACTCAGCTAGAAGAAATACCCCAGCAGCCAAAATGGATGGTCAAATTACTAAGGAAGAAAAACATGAGAGATGTAAAAAATTAATAAAGGTATTTGATGAATTAGAGGATAATTACTATAGAAAATATATAAATAAAGTAGTAAGAGTAATACCAGAAGTTAGTAGTGATGGATATCTAACCGGCCATACTAGTAATTATTTAAGAGTTAAATTTTGTGGCTGTGAAAATTTGATAGGTAAAGAAGTAGATGTTAAAGTAAGTGATATTGGGCCAAAACTTTTAATAGGAAAAATGATATAGGACTTATAATTCGACAAAAAATTTGAAATAGTATCGTATAATAAAACACCAAGAAAGAAAAATTTATTTATATTTTAAAATGGCTAAATGTCAAAAAACGTGATAAGATTGTCTTGAAATTAAAGGAGGAAAAAATGGATACATTTATAAAGGGAACTGTTAAAAGAATTATTTTTTCTTCCAATGATGGATTTACTGTTGGACTTATTAAAATTAAGGATACTGATGAACAAGACTTAATTGATTATAAAAATAAATTATTTACGTTTACGGGATTATTTGCGGAATTAAACATAGATGATAGTTATATATTTTATGGTGAGGTAGTAGATAATCCTAAGTATGGACTACAATATAAAGTAAATAGATATGATAAGGTTATGCCAGAAGATAAAGATGGCTTAGTACTTTTTTTATCTAGTGATATCTTTCCTGGCATTGGAGAAAAAACAGCAGAGCAGATAGTTCAAATACTTGGCGATGATTGCTTAAAAAAAATATCTGAAAATTATGAGTGTTTGCTTAGCATTCCAAAAATGACACAAAAAAGAGCAATGGGCATAAGTACAAACTTAAACAAGTACAATGAAAGCTTTGAGACTGTTGTATTTTTAACTAATTTTGGTTTTAATATGAAAGAATCGCTTAAGATATATAATCATTATCTAGAAGATGCGATAAGAGTTGTAAAGGAAAATCCATACGAATTAATTGATACAGTAGAAGGAATTACATTCTCAAAAGTAGATCAATTAAGGGATAAAACAAATATATTAGTTAATGATGAAAGAAGAATATTAGCACTTATAATATATGTTATGGAGTCTTTATGCTTTAGATTTGGTGATACATACTTAGATGAAAATACTATTAGAAACGGAGTTAACTTAATATTAGAAGATAAAGTAACAGAAGAAGAACTTTCCTATTACCTTATAAAATTAAATTCTTTGGGTAAAATAATTATTGAAGATGATAAATATATCTTGCTAAGTTACTATAAAGATGAAAACTATATTAGTAGTATGGCTTATGATTTATCAAATAAACCTGATACTATAATAGATGATATAGAGTTAAAAATAGAAAAACTAGAGATGTTTTTTAACATTAATTATAATGAGGAACAAAAGAAAGCTATAAAGCAAGCAATTATAAAAAATTTTTCAATTATTACAGGAGGTCCGGGTACAGGTAAAACAACAATAATTAAGGGAATTGTTCAGCTTTATAAACTTATTACAGGTTATTCATACGATAAATTAAAAGAAAAAATGATTCTTTTAGCACCAACAGGAAGAGCTGCTAAAAGAATGAGTGAGGCATGTACTCATCCTGCTTCAACAATACATAGATACTTAAAATGGAATAAGGAAACTTTAGAGTTCGGGTTAAATGAAAAAAACAAGTCTAATGCCGAGTTTATAATAGTAGATGAATCAAGTATGATAGATGTAAATTTAATGGCAAGTTTGTTTAAAGCTTTAACGAATAAAGTTAAAATCTTATTTATTGGTGATTATAATCAGCTTGAAAGTGTAGGACCTGGTAATATATTAAAAGATTTAATAGATTCTGAAATGATAAATACAATATTTTTAAAAGAAATATATAGACAAGATCAAAACTCATATATTACAGAACTTGCGTATGAGGTAAATAAAGGAGAATTAGGTGAATCATTTACTAGTAAAAAAGATGACTATAACTTTATAGAATGTAGTGATAATGATGCATTAAATGCGTGCTGTATGGTTGTTAAAAAAGCTATAGATAAAAATTATGGTATAAAAAATGT
Organism: uncultured Bacilli bacterium; assembly: GCA_934155185.1. Taxonomy (GTDB): domain Bacteria; phylum Bacillota_I; class Bacilli_A; order RF39; family UBA660; genus Aphodocola. Next base: position 11,061 of record CAKPGT010000012.1, on the reverse strand, counting down.
TCAGGTTTTAGCACCTATGTATAAAGGAATATGCGGTATTGATAATTTAAATAAAATGCTTCAAAGTATTTTTAACCCAAGTAATCCTTCAAAAGAAGAAGTATATGATGGTGATGTTACATATAGAGTAGGAGATAAAATCTTGCAATTAGAAAATATGCCAGACGATAATGTATTTAATGGCGATATTGGTTTTATTGAAAAAATAAAAGGATCGGAAATAACTATTAATTTTGATGGAAATGTAGTTAAATATTCTCCAAAGGAATATAAGTCTATTAAACATGGTTATGCAATAAGTATTCATAAAGCACAAGGAAGTGAATTTCAGATAGTAATTATGCCAATAGTTAGTTCATATAAAATGATGCTTTATAAAAAGCTTGTCTATACAGGAATTACAAGAGCAAAAAAATCACTTATACTAATTGGTGATCCTAAATCTTTTGTTAAAGCAGTATATAATAATGGTTCAAAAGAAAGAAGAACTTTATTAAAAGATTTACTTATAAATAATATTAATTAGTACATAATAATAATGGCGTTTTAATTAACGCTATATATTCATATTTTTGTGTGAGGTGATTTATTTTGAAAACATTAAATAATCTTGGATGGATGCTTCTTGGTGTAGCTGTAGGTTCAGGAGCACTTTATTGTTATAATGAGTGTTCAGCTAATGGAGGTATAAAAAATACTATAGATAAGGTTAAAAAAGATGTTGGCAACAAGCTAGAAAATATGATGGATAAATAGTTTTCAAAATATATATGAAAACGAAAAGGTAGCGATTTTTGCTATCTTTTATTGTGGTTTTATATTATAATAATGTAGGAGGATTTAATAATGGATGTTTTTGAAGAAATTAATTATTTAGAAAAAGGTATTGCTATTAAAGATAATGAAATAAATTCATTAAAAGAAAATAGAAATAATAAAATAGCTTTATTAAAAAAGGAATATGAGGGATATATAAATACTATAGAAGTAAATAAAGAAATACTTGAAGAGTCAAAAGAAAGAAAGCTAAAAAAAGTATTAGATTATTCGAAATTTGATATAACACAAATTAGTGATATTTTAATTAAGTTAATTGAAAAAGAAGAAAATATCACTTTTATACTAAAAAGAGTCTTTTGTGAAGATGAGAAAAATGACTGCTATTATGCTTATTTAGTAGGACCTAAAGATAAAATAGATGAATATCCAAGTAAAGTAGAAACAAAAGATGGTAATATTCCTTTAGTTAGTGATGATATATTTAATATTGGAACGGTTAATTGGGAAACTTTTTATGATAATAAAACCGTTTTTTATAATATTAATGGAAAGGCTATAGATACTAAAAAGTATGATTATATTTATAGCTTTATAAATTATGTAATAAAGTTTAAAATTGATAATAAAAGAGAAGATATAACAGAAAAAGAACTAGAAGAATTATTAGATAATTATTTATTTGATATGAAGAAAAAAGAAAGTTATGCTAAGAAAAGGGGCGGTAAAAAATGTTAGATAAAAATGTAATTAATAACGATGATATAGGTAAAAAAATTAATAAAAGATGCAATATATCACTTATGATATCAATAATATTTGTTATAGTTGGGTTATTTTTCTTTATTAAGCCTGATACTACAGTATCGGTTATATCTTATATTATAGGTGGTACTTTAATAACAGGCGGGATATTTTCAGGATATAGATATTTTTCTGCTAAGGACATAGGAAGTATATTTAACTTTGATTTGGTGTACGGTGTACTTATGTTAATAGCAGGTGCGTTTTTACTTATTAAACCATTTGCTTTAGGCTCATTTTTTCCAATAATATTAGGATTATGGATAATTATAAATAGTGTTACTAAATTTCAGTATGCACTTGTTCTTAAAAAAGTTAAAAATTCAGATTGGGCATATACATGTTTAATATCATTTTTAACTCTTGCCTGGGGTATAGTACTTTTATTTAATCCACTTAAATCAGCGTTAGCTATAACACAAATTATAGGTATATTTATAATTGTATATGCTGTATTAGACATAATAGATAACTTTATAATAAGAAAAAATATAGAAGATATATTGAACATTTTTAAATAGTTCCTGCATTGATATTTATAAACTATTATGGTAGAATATTTTGTAGAATAAAGGAGAGTCTATATGAGAATAAAAAGAAACAATAAGGGGTTTACATTAGTAGAACTATTAATTACTATTGCGATAATGATAACAATATTATTAATATCAATAAGGAGTATTACAGGTGCAAGCAGTAGAAAGAAAAGCGAGGCATATGAAGCTGTTGAAAAACAAATAATATCGGCAGCAGAACAGTATATAGATTCAAATGAGTATCTTTTTACGGACGAAAATAAAAGTAAGGTTATGAAAATACCAATAGGATTATTAGTAAGTAGTGGCTATCTAAATAAGCTTGTAGATCCTAGAGACGGTAAAACTATTGACGAATGCTATTATGTTGAAGTTACAAATGAAAATGGAAACATAAAGATTGGAAAGTTTGTTCCAGATAAAATGAGCGATAAAGGTTCATGCAAGCTAGTTATGGAATCTAATACTACCAAAAAAAGCTCAACAACGAAAAAAATAACTTCATCAAAAACAACGGTTAAGACGTCAAAAACAACGACTGCCACTTTAAGTAAACCTGCATTATCACTAAGCTTTAATAAAAAAGTAAATAATAAATATAAGAAAGTAACTGAAGATACTACAGGATGGTATAATAAAAAAACATTAGGAAATGAAAAATTGGTTGTTAAGATAGAAATTGAAAAAGACAAAAACGACAGTGTTGAAGTTTATAGATGCTATACAAAAGATGAAAAAAAAGAGTGTTCGCCTAATGAAAAGCTAAAAGAAAATACAACTTTTTATGATGATGAGCCGTATAAAAATGATATAAAATATAGAAAAGTATGCTATAAGCTGGAAAGTACTAAAGGTAAAAAATTGTCATCAGATGTTAGGTGTATTGCAGCAAAGGTTGACAGAGAACCACCTACAACATGGGTTATTAATGAAAAAGATAGTAAAAAGAAAGTATGCGAAAAATGTAGTAATGTAAAAATATTTGATGATTTTAAAACCAAAAATATATCTGGTGAGGGCACCATACAAACGGTGCAAAAAAGGTGTGAAGGAGATTTTTCTTATAGTAAGACATGTAAAGACTCAACTTCTGGCGTAGCTAAAAGGTATGTACGTTGGGATTTGAGTAGTACAAGTAGTAAATATAAAAATACTTTAGTTAATACCGGAAATAGTTTTATAGATAAAAATGTATATGATAAATACAATAATGGATATAAGTTTACAAACTCTAGAGATGACGAAATGGTTATTTATGCTAAAAAATGTGTTGATATAGCCGGAAATGAGTCTGATACATTTAAGATAGCAATAATAGTTAAAACAGGTAAATATTCAGAATGCAATTAAAAAATGTAAATATATATAATGGTTAATAATAATTATTAAAAGCACTTGTAATTATTGATGAAAGGATTGATTATATGAAAAAAGATAATAAAGGTTTTACTTTGATAGAATTATTAATTACTATTGCAATGATGATAACAATATTACTGATATCAATAAGAAGCATTTCTAGTTTAAATAGAAGAAAAAAGAGTGAAGCTAAAAAAGTTGTTGAAGAGGAAATAATATCGGCTGCTGAGCAGTATGTAGATGCTAATGAATATTTATTTACTGATAAAGAATTAAATAATGGCGCTATTTATTTAAAGGAGCTTATAGAAAAAGGCTACCTTAATAAAGTTATAGATCCATCAACTGGAGAGGCTTATAATGAATGTAGCAAGGTTAACATAAGTATAGTAAATGGAGATATAAAAGTAACGGGCTTTGATGACACAGGAGATAACAGTTGTTCTTATAATACATTTTGTTCAGGAGATCTTACTATTAAAACAGATTTTGTAAGGGCGGACAAAGGAAAGCTTGGTGAAACACATAACGGATGGTACAATGCTGAAAGTTTAAATGGTAGCACGCTTGCATTAAATATAACATTGAGCGGTGATGGTACAGACTCTTTCACGTTAACAAAAGACGGAAAACCCCTCAATGTTAATAGCAATAGCTATACTGATACTGAAACCTTTAAAAATGATGGTATATATGAAGTTGAATACACAGTAAAGGCGAATAATAAAATTTGCAAAGTTAGTGTTGGTGCTAAAATTGATACAAAGGCCCCAGCTAGTCCAACCATAGAGATGAAATTAAAGAAAACAAGCAATGCGGTAAGGAGTAATGCAAAATTTGAAAGTCTAGAAAACGGCGAGTATAAGTCGAACGAATGGACAAATAAAAGGGTAGTAGCGAGAGCCACAGATGGAGATGACAATGAAGGTGGTTCTGGTTTTGCCTATTATAAATCAGATATTTCGACATCAGAAAATAGGTATGATGGTAAAAGTGCATTTAGAAATATAGACGAAGAAGGAATAACGACTTTAAAATATGTGTCATGTGATAAGGCGGGTAACTGTTCTGAAGAGAGTGATGCTACAATTAAATTAGACAGAACCCCACCTACTGAACCAACTATAGCAATGAGATTAAAAAATAGCAGTGCAGAAATAACAAGTAGAGATGCTTTTGAGAATTTAACTACAAGGTATAGTTCTGGTGTTTGGAAAAATAAATGGGTAGTAGCAAGAGTGTATGGTAGTAGTGATAGCCTGTCTAGATTTAATCGCTACGAATATAAAAGTTCTGAAGATTATTTTACTAAGGCATATCGCGGATTTTTTGAAAACGTAGATGCTGAAGGTACTACAACCCTAACATATAGAGCTTGCGACAATGCGAATAATTGTTCTGATGATGTAGCGGTTCAAATTAAGTTAGACAGAACCCCACCCACAACATGGGTAATTGATAAAAGAAGAAGCTTAAATGTTAAAGGTACTAAATGTAGTGGAACAAATATATTTCATGATTTTGGAGAAAGAGAAACTAAAAATGGTGGCACAGTAGAAACAGTAAAAAAGCGCGGATTAGGGAACTTCGCTTATAGTCAAAGATGTACAGACTCGATTTCTGGTATAGCAGAAAAGCGTGTACGCTGGGACTTGAGGAAGACCTCTAGTAAATTTAAGGGCACATCTGCTGATACAGAGGGTAGATCTGTGAATGAAAATGATTATGATGGCCGTGTTGGCGCATATAGTTTTGCAGGCGCTCTTAATGGTGAAACAATAGTTTATGCAAGATATTGCGTAGATAATGCTGGTAACAGATCTGATACATTTAAAATAGAAATAAAGGCTGATACAGAAAATTATCCTAATTGTAATTAAAATTTTAGTGCTGTGATGTTTTATCGATAATTTCACAGCACCTTTTTCAATAATGGAGGAAGGACATATGAAATTTAATAAAAGAAATATAAAAGTATTTATAATATCAGGAAAGGCTAATGCTGGAAAAGATACAACAGCTGAATTAATAGATAATTATATTAAATTAAAAGGAATGAAGCCAGTTAATTTGCAAATTAGTTCATATATAAAAATGTATGCTAAAGTAATATCTGGGTGGAATGGATCAGAAGATGATAAACCTAGAAGCTTACTTCAAGAACTTGGTACTGAAATAATAAGAAATAAAATAGATGAAAAACTATTTATTAGAAGAATAATTGAAGATATAAAAGTATACTCTTATTATTTTGATGTAGTAACTATATCTGATGCTAGATTACCTCTTGAACTTGATTTAATTAAGGAAGCTTTTCCTTCTTCATGTAGAATTAATATTATAAGGCCTAATTTTGAAAACAACTTAAATTCTAGTGAGAAAAAGCATATTACTGAAATAGGGCTAGACAATTATAAGAATTACGAATATACTATTATAAATGATGGTTCCTTTGAAGAACTAAACAAAAAAGTAGTTAAAATAGTGGATGAGGTGTTAATAAATGAAGAAACTAACTAGTAGCGAAATTAGACAAATGTTTTTAGATTATTTTAAGGAAAAAGGACATTTGGTTGTTCCATCAGCTTCTTTAATACCAAATGATGATCCTTCTATACTTTGGATTAATGCAGGAGTTGCTCCCTTAAAAAAATACTTTGACGGAAGAGAAAACCCACCAAGTAAAAGATTAGTTAATTCTCAAAAATGTATTAGAACTAACGATATAGAAAACGTAGGAAAAACGGCAAGACATCATACTTTCTTTGAAATGCTTGGTAATTTTTCTATTGGTGATTATTTTAGAGATGAAGCATTATCTTATGCATGGGAATTGCTTACAAGTGATAAATGGTATGGTATTGATAAAGAAAAATTATATGTTACTGTATATCCTGATGATAAAGAATCTTATGACAAATGGATAAGTCTAGGGCTTGAGCCATCACATATAGTTAAGTGCAAAGGTAACTTTTGGGATATTGGTCCAGGTCCTTGTGGTCCAGACTCAGAAATATTTTTTGATAGAGGAGAAAAGTATGATAAGGATAATCTTGGCATTAGACTTATGGAAGAAGATATAGAAAATGATAGATATATTGAAATATGGAATAATGTATTTAGTCAGTATAATCATAAAGAAGGATTAGAAAGAAAAGATTTTCCGGAGCTTCCTCATAAGAATATAGATACAGGTATGGGACTTGAAAGATTAGTTTGTATATTACAATGCGGAGAAACTAATTATGATACTGATTTATTTACACCAATAATAAATAAAATAGAAGAGTTATCTAATATTAAATATGAAGGGCAGATGGCTTTTAAGGTTATTGCAGATCATATTAAAACACTTACATTTGCATTATCAGATGGTGCATCATTTTCTAATGAAGGTAGAGGATATGTTTTAAGACGTATTTTAAGGCGTGCATCACGTTTTGGGAGAAAACTTAATATATATGAACCTTTTATGTATAAATTAACTGGCAGTGTTATTGAAATAATGAAAGATGCATATCCATATTTAAAAGATAATAAAGAAAACATTGATAAGCTAATTAAGGGTGAAGAAGAAACATTCTTAAGAACATTAGATAAAGGCGAAAAACGTCTTGCAGAGCTTACTTCTTCTTTTAAGATAACTGGTGAAGATGTATTTAAGTTATATGATACATATGGTTTTCCTTATGAATTAACAAAAGAGATTCTAGAAGAAAAAAACATAACCATAAATAAAGATGAATTTGATAAGTGTATGCAAAAACAAAAAGAAAAAGCAAGAGAAGCTAGTAAAAAGACTTCTGGTATGAATACTCAAAGTGATCTAATTAATTTTAAAGAGCAAAGTATTTTTACCGGCTACGATAGTCTTTCTAATGATGCTAAGGTAATATTTGTTGGCGATAATGATGGTAATATCTGCAACATATATTCTGAGGGCACAATAATTACTGATAAAACACCATTTTATGCTACTATGGGTGGCCAAATAGGAGACATTGGAACTATATATAATAATAATTTTAAAGCTGATGTTTTAAAGTGCGAAAAAGCTCCAAATGGACAGAATGTGCATTATATTAGAATAATTAATGGCAGTATAAAACCAGGTGATATGGTTACTTTAAGTGTAAATAAAGAAAGAAGATTTGCTATATGTCAGGATCATAGTGCAACTCACTTGCTTCAAAGGGCTTTAAAGGATGTTTTAGGTGAAGAAGTAAATCAAGCTGGTAGCTATTTAGATGGCTATACACTTAGATTTGACTTTAAGTATACTGGTAAAATTACTGATGATGATATTATTAAAACTGAAGAAAAAGTAAATGAGATGATTAATGAGCATATAGAAGCTGATATTAAAGAGATGGATATAGATGATGCTAAAAAGCTAGGTGCAATGGCCTTATTTAGTGAGAAATATGGTAAAAAAGTTCGAGTTGTAAAATTTGGAAAATCTATAGAGCTATGTGGTGGAACACACGTTACTAACACAGGCAATATAAGAAGTTTTGCTATTATGTCTATTGAATCTAAAGGACTTAATATTTATAGAATAGAAGCAGTATGTGATACAAATCTAGAAATAGAATTATTTAAAATAATTAAACCATATAATGATGAAATGATCTTACTTCTTGAAAAAGCTAAAAAAATACTTGCTTTAGCAGAAGAAAAAGGTATAGATTTGAAATTTAATATTAATATATCTAATGATAGACCAAAATGCTATAGAGATATATTAGAAAATAAAGAAGAGGTAAGTCGATTAAGAAAAGAAGTTAGTGTGTTAGAAAAAGAGTATAAGGAAAGTTTAACTAATAATTTACTTTCTAATGCAAATATTTATGCTAGCGAAAAAAAAGATGGTAAATATGGTGATGTTCTAATTAAGAGATTTAAAAATGAAGATATGGCATCGCTTAAAGCTCTTGCTGGGGTAATACTTCCAAATTTAACTGATGGAATTGTATTTATAATTAATGAAAAAGAAGGTTCTATTAACTTTGTTGCAAAAGCATCTGATACCTTAAATGGTAAAGTAAATATAGGCAAATTAGTTAAAGAAGTGTCACTAATAACTGATGGTAATGGTGGCGGTAGTCCATTATTTGCTCAAGGTGGTGGAACAAACGTTAGTAAGCTTAATATAGCACTTGATTACATTAATAAAAGTATTGTAGAAAAAGAATAAAAGGAGATTAATAATGGAAGAAGTAGAAACATTAGAACTTGATGAAAAACCTAAGAAAAAGAAATTAAAAAAATGGGTTAAAGTTTTATTAACTCTATTTATAATAATAATACTTATAGTAGTTTCTATATTAATATTATTTAGTTATCTTATGTCACCTATATCATCTAGAAGTGAAGTAATAGAGTTTACGGTTGAAAATGGTTCATCTGCATATATGGTTGGTAAGAAACTTGAAAAAGAAAAAATAATTAGAAATTACTATGCATATAAAATTTATATAAAATTAAAGAAAATAGATGGTTATAAGGCTGGTGTATATAAGCTAGATAAAAGTTACTCGACTAAAGAAATTGTTGATTTGTTAAGTGGGGATTACTATAAAAAAGATGGAATAACAATTACCTTTAAGGAAGGAAAGACTATTAGGGGTGTTGCAAAGGAAATAGCTAAAAAAACTAATATATCTGAAAGTGAAGTTTATAGTGTAATAGATGATAACACATATATAGATAGCTTGATTAGTAAATATTGGTTTTTAACTGAAGAAATAAAAAATGAAGATATTTATTATCCTTTAGAAGGATATTTATTTCCTGAAACATATTCATTTTCTAAAAACGTAAATATTAAAACTGTAATAGAAACTATGCTTGATCAAACAGATAAGGTATTATCTAAGTATAAATCTCAAATTGATTCATCTTCATATAATATAAATGAACTTATTACTATGGCATCTATGATAGAAAAAGAAGGAAAGCTAGATGAAGATAGAAAAAATATATCAAGTGTGTTTTATAATAGATTAAAAGCTGGCATGTCACTTGGAAGTGATGTAACTACATATTATGCAGTCAAAGTTGAAGTTGGAGAACGCGATTTAACAAGTAAAGAATTAAATACATATAATCCATACAATACTAGGGGTCCTAAAATGAATGGTAAGTTACCTATAGGTGCTATATCTAATTTTGGAGAGAAATCATTTGAGGCTGCTGTTAATCCGAATAATACAGATTACTATTATTTTGTTGCGGATAAATCAGGTAAGACACATTTTACAAAAACATATGAAGAGCATCAAAAATTAATAAAAGAATTAAAATCTGCCAATAACTGGATAGAGTGGTAGTATGTTAGGAAAGGTAAGCAAAGTGCTTACTTTTTTAAATACTTACCCATAATTCTACAAAATATGATAGTTTAAGGTGCTATTATAGAGGCATTTTCATAAAGGAAAGGAGACAGAAAAATTATGAAAATAAACCTAAAAGAAGGAGAAGTAGTACCTGTAACATCAGATAGGATGTTTAAAGCTATATTAATGGATAGTAAAGAATACTTAGCAGATATATTAAGTAATATATTAGATATAGATAAGAATTATATATTAGATAATTTAGTATTTAAAAATACCGAGCAAGGAATACTAGGCGTATCAGAAAAAAGAAAGGTAACGGATTTAATAGTAGATATAAATAAACTAACTATTAATCTAGAGATGAATGCAAGTTATAGTAAGGCATCTGTTAGAAAAAATAATGCATACCTAAGTAGAATTATGGCAGGTGCTATAGAAAGTGGGGAAGACTATGATAAGTCAGATATAGTCGTAGTGCAGATAAATTTCGACAAAGTGTGGAAGTTTGAAGATGAACTAATAACTATATTTGAAATGAGAAATAAAAGTACTTATAGAAAAAGAAGTAGTTATATAGATAGTAATGATCCAGTAATATACCATGTAAATCTTTCAAAAGCATATAAAATGTATTATAATAAAGATAGAAAGTTAAATACATTTATAAGGGAGCTAGCACTTATGATTGCAAATAATAAGGAAGATTTAAATAAGATATCAAAAGGAGATAAGGTAATGGAAGATGTTGCAAATAAGATAACATCATTATCAATGGATGATTATATAAAGGGATACTATATAAAAGAAGAACAAGATGAATGGATGAGAAATGTTGATATAGCTGATGCTAGGAGAACTGGCCGTAAGGAAGGTCTTGAAAAAGGCGAAAAACTTGGCCTTGAAAAGGGAATAAATCAAACTAAGATAGAAACTGCTAAGAAAATGAAATTAAGAAACATAGATATTAGTGATATTGTAGATATAACTGGTCTAACCAAAGAAGAAATAGAAAAATTGTAGTTAGACATAGTTTACAAAATATTTAACACTACCTTTTATGAATAATTCATATAATAATAAAGAATTATAGTAATAGGTTGTGTTTTTATATGTAAACTTTTTAAAAAAACATTGACTAGGGGGGGGGTAGGTATGCTATTATAAACAAGTAAGAATAGAAAAAATAAATGGAGGTAGTAAGATATGAACAAGCAAAACAAAATAATCGTTGGAGTAGTAGCATT
>CAKPGT010000011.1 GCA_934155185.1 uncultured Bacilli bacterium | reverse complement strand
TTGCTATTTATAATAGCAAAAAACATAAAGAAATCAAATTTTTGAATTTAAATTCTTTATGTTCAACATTATACGTGTTATAATTATATTAGCTTATTGATGAGGTGACTAATATTAATGAAAAGAGCAATTGTATTATCTGGCGGTGGCGCAAGAGGCGCTTATCAAATGGGATTTTGGAAAGCTATAAGAGAACTTGGGGTGGACTATCACATAGTAACAGGAACTAGTATTGGTGCTTTAAATGGCATATTTATGGTTCAAAAAAATTATCACAAAGCATATAAAATGTGGTATTTTATGGATTATGATATGGTACTAGATGATAAGGTTGATGCAACTTATGAAACTTTACCTGGTAAGAGAAAAATCATAATGAAGTATACTAAAGGAGCTATGAAAGGTGGCCTTAGCGTATCTGCACTAGAAAAAACTGTTAAAATTGCATTTAATCCTAGACTGTTTTTTTCATCAAAAGTAGACTACGGATTAATTACTGTTAAATTTCCATCACTAAAACCAATAATGGTTACTAAAGATAAACTAAAAAAAGAAAATGCAGTAGATTATTTCCTAGCTTCTGCTGCGTGTTTTCCAGCATTTAAAATGAAAGATATTGATACTCAAAAGTATATAGATGGAGGCTTTTATGACAATCTTCCAATCAATTTAGCTATTAAAATGGGAGCAGATGAAGTAATAGCTGTAGATTTAAAGGCCGTTGGAAATGTTAAAAAAGTAAAGAACAAAGATATTAAAATAACAACTATATCTCCAAGAAATGACATAGGCAATTTTTTAGTAATGGAAAAATATCAAGCTAGAAGAGCTATAAAGTATGGATATAATGATACTATGAAAACCTTTAAAGTTTTAGATGGTGATAAATATACATTTAAAAGAGGCTCGCTAGCTAGAAACTATAAAAGAAATGAAAAGGCTTTTTATAATAACATAAGTTTATTTATTAAAAACCCAAAACAAAGATATAAAAAACTATATGGCAATGATAAACTTTTAGAATTTAGTAAGATATTAGAACAACTAGCAAAGGCGTTTGATATAGATGAAACAATTATATATAGAGCATCTTTTCTTAATGTACTAATTAAAAAGAAATATAAAAAAGAACATAATTTTTTATTTAGAAAACTAAACAAAATGATGAAAGATGGTAGTTTGAAAAAACATTTTGTTAGTATGGAATTAATATGCTATATATATAAGGAAATGATTAAGGGCAAGAAAAACGTTAGTAGTCTAGCAATACTTTTTCCTAATAGTTTTTTATGTGCGGTATACTTAAAGAGTATAATGAAAAATTAACTATGAAAAGTATCAGGAAACCACTAATAAAAGCTAGCCTTGACAAAAAAGATATAAACCGTGTCCATTTAGAAGAGATAATAAATGATTCTATATTCGAAATGCAAGAATTAAATTTTAAAATAAACAAAGTAGAGTTTAATGGCTGTGTGTTTAAAAACATAAAGTTTTCGGGGCACGACTTAACCGATATAGAGTTTACAAATTGTATATTTGATACATGCGATATGTCAAATATAAATATAAATGAAAAGTATTTTATAAGATGTGAGGTTACTAACTCTTTACTATTAGGAACATCAATAACTAATTGCAATTTAAAAGAAGTATGTTTTAACGACTGTAACTTAAAATATGCTAACATATCATGTCATCTTAACGAAGTATCATTTAAAAACTGTAATATGAAATGTGTAAGATTATTTGAAAATGACTTTAAAAATGTCATATTTGATAGCTGCAACTTAACGCAAGCAGAAATTTATAAAACAAGCCTTAGAGAGGTAGATTTATCAAATTCCAATATAGATGATTTAAACGTAGATTTAGAAAGTATAAAAGGTGCTATTTTAGATTTAGATGGTATAATTACAATATCTAAAATATTAGGTATAAAATTAAAGATGTAAAGGAGTATTATAATGATTAATAAATTTAATGTATTTGAAAAAGAAATAAATTATGTAAAAAATCCAAGATATAAAGAAAGTGCAAAGGAGTTAATAGAATTACTTCCTGATTATTTTTTTGAAGTTCCAGCTTCTTCAACTGGAAAATATCACCCATCATTTGCCTTAAATAATGGGGGATTAGTTAGACATACTAAAGTGGCTGTTAGGCTAGCATATGAAATGTTTAATGATGAAAGTATAACAGGGGGATATTCTAATAATGAAAAAGATTTAATGATTATATCTTTAATAATGCATGATGGGTTAAAGTCGGGATTTGAAAAATCTGATTATACTAAATTTGAACATCCACTTCTTGTATGCGAACATATAAGAAAAAACAAGGATAAATTAGAATTTACTGATAAGGAAATAGAGTTTATGTGTCATGTTATTTCATCACACATGGGTCCGTGGAATACTAATAGTTATAGCAATGTAGTGCTTCCAAAGCCAGAAAGTAAATTTCAAAGATTTGTTCACATGTGTGACTATTTAGCTAGTAGAAAATTCTTAGATGTAAAATTCGATAAAAATAATAATATAGAAGAATAATTTTATAGATTTGAAATCTTTTGGACTGTTTTGTTTTAAATTCGCTGAAAACAAAAGAAATAACGTTAATAAATATAAGAAAAGATAATAAGTTATAGTGTGCCATTATAAGAAAATTCGTTTGACTAATATAGATTTGTATGATAAAATTAATACGTTTGAATGAACTTCTTGTTCTTCAACCACACAGAAAAGGTTTTATGTTAAACAATTATGTACCTTAATGGTGAGTCTAAGTTTTAAAAGAAGGAGGAATAGATATGAAAGCAGTTATTGAAACTGGTGGTAAACAATACCGTGTTGAAGAAGGTTCTGTAATCTATGTTGAAAAGTTAGATGTAGAAGCTGGAAAAACATATACTTTTGATAAAGTAGTTATGGCTGATAAAAAAGTTGGAACTCCATATGTAAAGGGTGCAACAGTTGAAGCTAAAGTTGAAAAACATGGTAAACAAAAAAAGGTTGTAATATTTAAATATTTACAAAAGAAAAGTTCACATAAAAAGCAAGGACACCGTCAACCTTATACAAAACTTGTAATTACTAAAATTAATGCTTAATTAGGAATTTTGTATGATTAAAGTTAAAGTAAAATATATTGATGATTTTATTGAAAGCTTTAAAATCTGTGGACATGCTAATTATGATGATTATGGTAAAGATATAGTATGTGCATCGGTAAGTTCAATCGCTATTTCTAGTATTAATTTAGCTATTAGAATAGATGATTCCTCTGTTAATGTTATTAATAAAGATGGATTACTTGATGTTAAAGTATTAAAACAAGATGAGATAATCAATAAAATTTTTATCAATATGATGGAAATGTTAAAAGAACTTGAAGAAAGTTATAGTAAAAATATCAAAATATATAGATAGGAGGCAAAACTTATGCTTAAGTTACAAATCCAATTATTTGCCCATGTTAAGGCTCAGGGTTCAACTCATAACGGTCGTGACTCAGAAGGTAGAAGATTAGGCGCTAAAGCTGCTGATGGAGAATTGATTAGTGCTGGATCTATTATTTATCGTCAAAGAGGAACTAAGATTTACCCTGGAAAAAATGTAGGAATGGGTGTTGATCACACTTTATTTGCAAAAATTACTGGTTACGTTAAATTTGAACGTAAAGGTAGAGATAAAAAACAAGTAAGTGTATATGAACAAGCATAATAAAGACCATCTTGTGATGGTTTTTTTAATTAATTTATTATGCGTGGTCTTTATTTTTTTGCGTATACGGAACTATTTTACTCTGTCAACAAGAAATAGATCTATGAAATTTAGAAGTAGTATTTTATTATAGATATAGCAAAATGAACATATAGTGGTTCCAAATGTCTTGCCTAGATTATCTTTTACATAGAATTATTTGTACTCCTATTTTTTTCATTTATTTTAATTGAAGATTTAAATTCATCTTTAATATCATAGTTGGCAATTAAAGAATATATTAAATTTGCTTTATAATCATTTTTAAATAGTTTATTATATTCTTTTTTATATTTTGTTATTATTGGTATGTTTATATTTTTTTTGCTTTTTTTTAATATTTTTTTTCCATTATCACTTAAACCTAAAACCCTTATATATTTTAAATTCAAATCATTATCCTCTTTCTTAATTTTACAGACAATATGAAGAAGCATTCTAGATATATTATTATAAGAATATCTTTTTGACTTAACCCTTAAAATAAATTCATTTAGGTCTTTAGAATGAATTATTTCTTTTTTTAGTTTATTTTCTATTCCTTCATTAACACCTAAATAGCAATTTAAATTATCACTACTAAGTATTTCATATTTTAATAAATTAAAGTATTTATCATGATTAATATCACTTATATATTTAATAATAGATTCTGGCATTACCTTTTTAATACTATTTTTATCATTTAAATTTTTTCTTATCGAACTTGCACTAGCAATAGTATTAGTTATTTTAATCTCATGATATTCATTTGTTCTTTTTATACATATTGGTACTATTTTACTATTTGTTTTTTTAATTTGCTTTATGTATTCTAATCCAAGCACGTCATTTGGTTTATTTATTAGTTTTCCTGATATATCCTTTAATGCAAGAGAGCATGCACTGGGATAATTAATACCCAAACTATTATATTTTTTTACTAAGTCTTCATAATCTTTATTATCATAGGTTAAAGTAGCAAGCTCATTTAAAGTATTAATATCATCAGATTCACTTCCAAATACTAAATAATTACAGTTTAATGAATTTAATATATCAATTGAACCTTTAGCATAAATACTAGCAGCCTGCGTTGCAAATATAAATGGAAGTTCTACTACTAAATCATAACCATATTCTAAGGCTACTTTAGCTTTATCCCATTTATTTATTATAGATGCTTCTCCTCTTTGAGTGAAATTTCCAATTAAAATAAGTATTAAATTACTATTTGGAAACATTTCTTTAACCTTTTTTAGATGATACAAATGACCATTATGAAATGGATTATACTCTGCTATAACACCAACGTTCATTAAAATCAACTTCTTTCTTTAAATATTACAATTATTTTACCATAATTTTTAGAAAATAAAAAAGCATGATATATAAATATCATTACTTTATCTTATCTTTAAGTTCATTATACATTTTTATTATATTATTATAAGTATATTCTGATATTTTACCTTTTAAATTAGAAAAAGCTTTATTTGCATCTCCTTTATATACCTCGCGCCAATAATCCATTATAAAACTATATATTACCTTGTCCTCGCCGGACTTAAGTGGCATATTGTTTTTGTTAGCAAAATCATTTATGTCTTTTAAAGACAATTTTTTTAAGTATTCTTTTATAACTACTTCGTACAATTTATAATCAACTCCTATTTATTATATGCATATGAAACCATTTTTATTAACATATTAATAAAGAGGTGATCTTTTTGAAAATAATTACAAGTCATGACAATACTGTTAAATCAAGAATGTTTTTAATATCATTAATTACGTTTGCTATTTTCTTAGGAATTATATTTAGATTATCATATCTACAGGTATTTAATAACAAAGCATCAATTAAAAACCTTGAATCACTTTCTACTAAAAAAGTGTATGGTAAATCTATGCCAAGGGGTAGAATATATGATAGGAGCCATAATATTATAGTTGATAATATAGGCATTAAAACGATAAGTTATAAAAGAGAGTCAGGTGTTAAAACAGACGATGAGATTACTTTATCATACCTTTTGGCAGAAAAATTGGATATTGATTACTCAAAATTAACAGATGGAGCGCTTAGATATTTTTGGGTGATTTGTAATAATCGTAAAGCAAATAAAAAAATAACTAAAGAAGAACAAGAACTTTATGAAAGAAGAAAATTAAAAGCTAGTGATATAGAAAAGTTAAAGAAAGAGAGAATAACAAAAGAGGAATTGTCTAAGTTTGATGAAAGGGATAAAAAGGCTGCATACATATATTATTTAATGAATAATGGATATGCTTATGATGAAAAAGTAATAAAAGAAGATGCTAGTGATGAAGAATATGCTTATGTAGTACAAAATAAAGATGCGTTAAAAGGAATATCAATTGCAACGTCATGGAGAAGATATTATGCTTATGGTGATACGTTAAGACAAATATTAGGCAATGTTTCTAATAGTAAGCAGGGGCTTCCTGAAGACTTAAAAGCAGAATATCTAAAGAAAGGATATTCACTAAATGATAGAGTTGGAATAAGCTATTTGGAGCTTCAGTATGAGGACGAATTATATGGAAAAAAAGATACATATGAAGTTAAAAACGGTAAGAAAACGCTTATAGAAAAAGGAAGAAGAGGAAATGACCTTGTTTTATCAATTGATATTAATCTTCAAAAAGAGCTTGAAAATATAATTGCTGATGAACTTATAAAAGCTAAAAGTGAAGCTAACACAGAACTTTATGACCACACATCAGTTGTAATTACTGACCCTAAAACAGGTGAAATACTTGCAATGGCATCAAAGCAAATTACAAAGACTATAGAAGGTTATAAAATAAGTGATTATACTACTAATTTACTTACAGGGAGCGATACCCCGGGTTCTATAGTTAAGGGTGCGTCTATGCTAGTAGGATATAAAACAGGAAAACTAAATATAGGCGATGTAATATATGATAAATGTATTAAGTTTAAAAATACTCCCCAAAAATGTTCTTGGAAAACATCACTGGGTGCATTAAACGATATAAAAGCACTACAATTATCATCTAACTCTTATCAGTTTCAACTGGCACTTAGGGTAGCTAACGTTAATTATTACTATAATATGCCAATTAAAATAGATTCTAAAGCATTAGATACTTATAGAGATGTATTTAAATCACTTGGTTTAGGAGATAAATCAGGAATAGACTTACCATTTGAAACAACTGGTTTTAAGGGTAAAGAGGCTAATGCAGGTCTTTTACTTAATTATGCAATAGGACAGTATGATACGTATTCAGCACTGCAACTGTCAAGTTACGTAAATACACTTGCAAATGAAGGAGCTAGATACAAAATTAATTTAGTAAAAGAAATAAGAAATGCAACAGAAGATGATACGTTAGGTACTGTTAAAACAAAATATGAACCGGTATTATTAAATAAATCAGATATAGATAACATATACTTTAAAAGAGTAAAGGAAGGATTTAAAAGTGTTATGGAAGGTTCATTAGGTAGAGGATACATGGGAGATAGTCCTTCACCAGCTGGGAAAACCGGAACTTCCGAGACCTTTTATGATGCTGATGGTGATGGAAAAGTTGATTCTGAAACTTATAGTAAATCATTTATTGGGTATGCACCTTATGATAATCCTGTGATGAGTATAGTATCTATTTCCCCTCATGTTAGGTATAAAAAAGCAAATTCTACCTATGCAAGCAACGTAAATAAGAGAATTGTATCAAGAATTTGCAATAAATTCTTTGAAATTTATAAATAATTTGTTATAATACTGTTAGTTATCTCGAGAAGGAGGGGAATTATATGGCAAAGAAAAATGAAAATAGAGCTAATGTTACATTAAAATGCCCTAAATGCGGTGAATTAAATTATCGTGTAGAAAAGAATAAGAAAAACGATCCAGAGCGTATGGAAATAAATAAATTCTGTCCAAGATGTAGAACTCACACTGCTCACAAAGAAACTAAAAATTAATAAGATTTTATCTTATTTTTTAATTTTATAGAAGGGAGAATAACTCTAATGATTAATGTTAATGATATTAAAAATGGCATGACAGTTGAAGATGAAGGCAATATATATCAAGTACTTGATTTTTCCCATGTTAAGCCAGGTAAAGGTGCAGCTTTTGTTAAGATGAAACTTAAAAACTTAAGGACAGGGGCTATTGTTGAAAAAACATATAATAGTAGTGTAAAGCTTGCTAAAGCAATGGTTGAAAGAAAATCAATGCAATATTTATATCAAGCAGGAGATAATTATAGCTTCATGGATATGAATACATATGAGCAAGTTGAACTTTCAGCGTCTCAAATAGGTGATGACTTAAAATATCTAAAAGAAAACCTAGAAGTTAGTTTAGTTTATTTTAAAGATGAGTTAATAGGACTTAATTTACCTGAAAAGATTGATTATGTAATTACTCATACAGAGCAAGCCGTAAAGGGAAATACTTCACAGGGCGCGCAAAAAGATGCAACACTAGAAAATGGAATGACTATAAAAGTTCCTCTATTTATAGGTGAGGGAGAATCTGTTATAGTATCAACTAAAGATGGTAAATATGTATCAAGAGCTTAAGCGCTCTTTTTATTTTATTTAAAAAAATTTGCATTTTTTGTATTAAGTATTTAAATTTTTAAATAATTATGATAAAATAGCTTTATAAGGTAGTAAAAATATTTGGAGGGGATAAAAATGGCATTTAGTTTAAAAAAATTTTTAGGTGGAAATGATATATCTAGTGAAGATGAATATTATACTCTTAGTGTAGAAGAAGCAACAAGAGAAGAAACACAGGAAGGCTCTAAGATGATTTTATTAGAACCTAGAGCATACTCAGAATCACAGCAAATAGCAGATTATCTAAAAAAGAGAAATACAGTTGTTGTAAACTTAAAAAGAGTAACGCCAGATCAAGGCAAAAGAATAATAGACTTTGTATCAGGTTGTTTATATGCTATAGGCGGAACTATGCAAAAATTAGGTGATGGTATATTTTTATGTGCTCCAAAGAATATAAACGTTCAAGGTAAAATGACTGAGGAAGAAGAACCTAAAAGGGGAAGAACAAAAAATATATCCGAAGACTTTTAGGGCTTGATTAATTTATAAATTATGATAGAATATATGTTATAAAGCAAAAGACGAAGACGTTATAATGTGAAATTATAAGAGATTCTACTAATTGGTGAGATGTAGATTAAGGAAGCATTATAAGAATCACTTCTGATGTATATATCTGAAATAATAGTAAGATATATCGCTTGTAAGCGTTAAAACTCTCTTAAGTGCATATCATAGATATGAATTAAGGTGGTACCGTGGGTTTATTAGCTCATCCTTTTGTTTAGGATGAGTTTTTTTAATTTTACTTAAAGGAGGAACTTAAAAATGAGTAAATTATTTAAAGAATTATCAAAGAAAAGTGTATTTGATAATGAACAAGAAATATTAAAGAAATGGCAAGATGAGGACATATTAAATAAAACTATAGAAAATAGAAAAGATAGTGAAAACTTTGTATTCTATGATGGACCTGCAACAGCAAATGGTAATCCAGGAATACATCATATGGTTGCAAAGTTTTTGAAAGACGCTTTCTGTAAATATCAGACCATGAAAGGTAAGAGAGTACTAAGAAAAATAGGATGGGATACTCATGGACTTCCTGTTGAAGTACAGGTTGAAAAAGAACTAGGATTTTCTGGTAAAGGCGATATAGAAAAATATGGTATAGAAGCATTTAATAAGAAATGCCGTGAAGCTGTATGGAAAAATGAAGAATCATTTACTAGATTAACCAATGAAATGGGACAGTTTATTGATACTAAAAACTCATATATCACATATAAAAATGATTATATAGAAACTGAATGGTGGATTTTAAAGAAGTTCTTTGATGAAGGATTATTCTATGAAGGTGTAAAAATTATGCCTTGGTGTCCTAGATGTGGTACAGGACTTGCCTCTCATGAGGTTGCACAAGGATATAAAGAAGTAGATGCTAATACTGTTATAGTACCATTTAAAATGATAGATGAAGACTGCTATTTCTTGGTTTGGACAACTACTCCTTGGACTTTGATAGCGAACGTAGCTTTATGTGTGAATCCAGATGAAAAATACGTAAAAGTAGAATCTAAGGGATATAAGTTTATTTTAGCGGAAGCCTTAGCAGGTAATGTATTAGGCGATGATTATAAAGTAATTGATACATTCTTAGGAAAAGATTTGGAGTATGTTAAGTATGAGCAATTAATTCCATCACTAAAAGTAGATGGTAACTGCTTTTTTGTAACATGTGATAGCTATGTTACAATGACTGATGGTACTGGTGTTGTACATATTGCTCCAGCGTTTGGTGAAGATGATGCAAATGTTGGTAAAAGATACAAGTTAGCATATGTTAATCCAGTTAATGAAGATGCAACATATAATGATGGATTATGGAAGGACATGAGTATATTTGATGCTGATATAGAAGTTATAAAATGGTTAAAAGAGCATGATAAACTATTTAAAAAACAAAAGATGAAACATGAATATCCACACTGCTGGAGATGTGATAGTCCGTTAGTATATTATTCTAGACCTTCATATTATTTAGAAGTTACAAAGATAAAAGATAAAATAATAGAAGAAAATAATAAAGTTAATTGGTATCCAGCTTATGTAGGAGAAAAAAGGTTTGGTAACTGGCTAGATAACATGAATGATTGGGCTATATCTAGAAATAGGTACTGGGGTACACCACTTCCTTTATGGAGATGTGATTGCGGACATATGGAAATGATTGGCTCAAGAAGTGAATTAGTAGAAAAAGCTATAGAGGATATAAACACTGATATTGAATTACATAGACCTTTTGTAGATGATGTTCATATTAAATGCCCTAAATGTGGTAAGCTTATGAGTAGAACACCAGAGGTTATTGATTGCTGGTTTGATTCAGGTTCAATGCCATTTGCACAATATCATTATCCATTTGAGAATAAAGAGCTATGGGAAAATCAGTTCCCTGCAGATTTTATTGCGGAAGGTATAGACCAAACTCGTGGATGGTTTTATTCACTTTTAGTAATATCAGTATTTGTAACTGGTAAAAGCCCATATAAAAACGTTTTAGTAAATGATTTATTATTAGACAAAAATGGACAAAAAATGCATAAGAGTAAGGGAAATGCTATAGAACCATTTTCTATAATGAAAAAATATGGGGCTGATCCAATTAGATGGTATTTGCCTTCAGTATCGCCAACATGGACTCCAATAAAATTTGATGAGGAAGGCGTAAAAGAAATATATTCTAAATTCTTTAGTACGTTTAAAAATACTTATTCATTCTTCGCACTTTATGCAAATACAGATGATGTAGACCCTAGATTATTTGAGGTTAAATATGAAGATAGAGAAGAAATAGATAAATGGTTATTATCTAAGTATAATAAATTAGTTGATTCTGTAACTAAGGGGTATGATGAATATGATTTAAATAAAGTAGTAAAAGAAATTACATATTTTGTATCAGAAGATTTATCTAACTGGTATATAAGAAGAAATAGAAGAAGATTCTGGGCACATGACTTAGATCTATCTAAAAAAGCAGTATATAAAACTACATATGAAGTGTTAGTTGGATTATGTGAAATGATTGCACCTATTGCATCTTATACAGCAGAAGAAATATATACTAATTTAACAGGGTTAGAATCAGTTCATTTAGCAGATTTTCCAAAAGCTAATTTTTCACTAGTTAATGATAGAATAGAAAATAAAATGGACTTAGTTCGTGATTTAATATCACTTGGTAGAAATGCCCGTGAGGAAGTTAAAATAAAGGTTAGACAGCCAATAAGTGAAGTATTAATAGATGGTAAAAATAAGGAATTAATAGGTGATTTAGATAGTCTTGTTAAAGAAGAATTAAATGTTAAAAACATAACTTATATTACTGACTTATCTAAATATATGAATTTCGAAGTTAAACCTAACTTTAAAGTAGTTGGAAAAATATTTGGACCAAGGATTAAAAAGTATGCAGAAGAACTTACTAAATTAACAGAAACTGATATTAAATTTATACAAAATGGTGAACCATTTACAATCAATATAGATGATGAATTATATGATATAACAGAAGATATGATCGATGTTAGAGTATCTGCTAAAGAAGGATATGATGTAGCGAAAGAAAATAATAATTTCATTATATTAAATACTACATTGACAGATGAATTAATTTATGAAGGTATTGCAAGAGAATTAATATCTAAAGTACAAAATTTAAGAAAACAAAAGGACTTTGATGTTGCAGATAGAATTAATTTGTATTATGAAGCTTCAGATAAATTTGATTCTGTAATTGATTCATTTGGCGATATGATTAAAAAGGAAACCTTGAGTGTCAAATTAATCAAGAAAGATAATTTAAAAGAAGAATTTGATATAAATGGTATAAATGTAAAATTAGATGCAGAAAAGGCCTAGTGGGCCTTTTAATATTGGTTGTAATCTACTAAATATTTCATGAAATCAACAAAATTGACAAAAATTGGTTTATGTGATACTATAATGGCCATCAAAAGGGGAAAAATATATGAAAAAATACACGTTATCTCAGTTAGAGAACATATTTGAGGAGTTGTCTAAAACTTACAATAATTTTAAAAGATACCATTTAGATAAGATAATTTATACTATAAACTGTGCGGATGGCGTTAAAATTGATATTGTTACTCCAATCAGTGCAGTTCCACATCTTCTAGGTGTTGATGCAATGTACTATAAAACTGTGTTTGCAGCTAAAGAAAATTCTGCTGATAAGATATTTGAGGAAATGCTGGATAGAGGGGCATATAATGTATACTCTAACATGGAAAAGATAAATATTGACAGGTTAATATCACCATACGTATTAAATAAACTGGAAAATTTTGTAAACGTAACATGGATGTCTTCTAGTGACATCGAATTTATATGTAACTATAACAGACAAAAATCATATGGCGTAACAAATGATGCAGAAGACTATGACCATTTAGTAGTTTCGAAACTTGACAATGGTAAGTATTCTTATTTAACATTTTCAGATAATGTGTATGGAGGCAAAACTCGTACCGTCCCAAGAAGTAATCAATTATTAGACAGTGCGGAAGAATTATATGAAAAATGTAAGGGCTTAGAAAAACAAAGCATTACAATTCCAACTATCACTTCATCTTATGATACATATAACTACGAGGAGAAATTCAAATGGTTTTTGCCGGAGGATGAAAAGAAAGAAAAGGCTTTAAAGGCATTAAGATACGCAAATGATTTTAATGCTAATTTAGATATAGTACACGATTATATAAGTTCGTTAAACTTTTCTAATAAAAAAACAAAAAAGCGAAGAGAAAGTAATGAAACATTAGATTTAATTACAAGTGCTATTAGAGTTGGAAAAATAATTGATGAAAAAGATTTAAAGGTTCAAAGCTTTGATTATATTCCTGATGAGTTTGTAGCTTTGATAGAAGCTTATAATGATACTATTGCAGGAGCAGAAAACGATAGTGGCATTGAAAAGGTAAACTATTCAGATATGCGTAATCAGATACAAGAATTAAAACAAAAAATAGTAATGCTTAATACTAAAATAGAAGAATTGACAGATGTAAACACTGCAGTTACAAAAAGGTATCTTGATTCTGAGAGTGAATTAGCTGAGTATGATAAAAAAATCGAAGCTATTAAAAAGATAATTAACAGTTAATATCTTATTGATGTTAACTTTTTATTTTGATAAAATGTATACTAGGAGGTAAGCTATGAGAGGAAAATTAATAGTAATAGAAGGGGCCTGTGATGGGATAGGAAAAACAACACAGTATAATTTGCTTAAAGAATATTTAATTAATAAAGGATATAAAGTATATAGTCATCATTTTCCAACATATGATTCAAAACAGGGAAAACTAGTTCAATATTATTTAAATGGTGATTTAGGTTCACCAGAAGAGTTATCTGCTTATCTAGTTAATTCTGTTTATGCAGTAGATAGAGCTTTTACATGGGCTAATGAGCTAAAAAAAGAATACGAAAATGGAAGTATTATTTTACTTGATAGATATACAACTTCTAGTTTGATATATCAATCATCATTATTTAAAACTGAAGAAGAAAAAATAAACTTCATAAACTATGTAGAAGATTATGAATATAATAAGCTTGGAATTAAAAGGCCAGATAAAGTTATATTTTTGACAGCTGATTTTGATGTTGTAACAAAAATGAGAAAAGGTAGGACTTCTAACGATGGAGTTTTAAATGATGTATATGAAAGAGACAATGAGCTTATGAAAAAAATATATGATAATTCTAGTTTTGTATCTAAGTACTTGGACTTTGAAACAGTAAAATGTGATAGGAATGGCAAGTTAAGGGAGATTGATGATATACAAAGTGAAATAAGAAAGATATGTAAAACTTTATTATAATGCAAGCAGGCTAATTGACTTATCTTCTTATTTATATTAAAATTATTAAAGAATAGGAGAGGTTAAAATGAGAAGAGCAAAAATCTTGAGTATGTTTTTCGTTATAATAGGAGTATTATTTTTAAATACTTTATGTGTAAATGCTGCAACATTAGTTAAAGAAGGAAATGAATATGTTTTTTCTTGGAAAGACTTAAAATTTGAAGGTAATAATGATTATAAAGTCTCTTGCTCTAATTCTAATATAAATGGTAAATATGTAAGAAGAGTTGAGTCTGGAAATGTTATTATTGAGCAAAAAGAAGGAAAAATAAAGTTTAAACCAACTATAGAAAATGGTCAAATTGAATGTAAGATATTTAAAGATGATGCTGGTAATCCAGTTATAGATTCTGCTACAATCATGGTTGGAACAACGACAACAACCACTACAACTACTAAGCCGTCTGCTACGACTACTACCAAGCAAGATTCAAAATCAACTGATGCTAGTTTGAAGATGCTTACGGTTAAAGACAATGAGGGAACTACGGTTGTATTAACTCCAGAGTTTTCTAGTACTGTTTATGAGTATGATGGAATGGTTAGCGGCACTGTTAAAACGGTTGATATTGAACCAGTTGCAAATCATGATAAAGCAAATATTGTAATTAGCAGTAATGCCTCACAAGAGTTAAAAGATGGTGAAAACAATAAAATAACTATTACGGTTACAGCAGAAGATGGAAAAACTAAAAAAACTTATACGTTAAATATAAAGAAAGATGCACTTACGTCAGACGCAACTTTATCGGCTCTTGAAATAGAAGAATTGCCTGATTTTGAATTTGATGCTAGTATATTTAAATATGACGTTAAAATTAAAGAAGAAATTAATAAATTAACCTTAAAATATACACCTAGTGATGAAAAATCGATTGTTACAGTATCAGGAAATGAAGACCTTGCAAATGGTTCTAAAATTAAGATTTTAGTAACGGCAGAAGATGGCACAAAAAAAGAATATGTAATCACTATTTCAAAAAATGTGACAACAACTAAAAAAAATACGCAAGTTAAGAAAAGCACCTCGGAAAAAAATCCATTTATAATAATGGCATTATCAATGACAGCTTTTGGACTTATTGGCGCGATAGTTTATGTTTCAAAAAAATAATGATATAACTCATTATTTTTTTAGTTAATATTGTTGTTTCTTATAAATTCTCTTAAAATTTTTGTTAGAGCTCTTTTTTCTATCCTCGACACATAGCTTCTACTAATTTTAAATTCTGCTGCAATTTCTTTTTGGGTTTGTTCTTTTTGATTAAATAGCCCGTATCTTTTAATTATTATTTCCTTTTCTCTTTTAGTTAAAATATCTATGTATTTATATAATAACTTTATATTATCTTGCAGGGCTATATCCTTTACATAATCGGGGTTAGGGGTCTTTAATATATCTAGAAAAGATATTTCATTTCCATCTTTATCAAAACCTACTGATTCATTTATACTAATATTTTTTGAGTTCTTTTTATTAGCTCTAAAAAACATTAGTATCTCATTTGCTATTCTCACATAGTGGAACGTTATCACGCACAGAATTTTCACGAACACCGATTAAGTTTATTTCTAAATTCTCGCCATCACATTGTATATTTGAAATTATAACTCTTAATAAGTTTCTTTTTGTAATTAAGTCCAACGTATCAAATGTAGAAAAGTATGTATCTATGATATTCAATACAATTTCTGCTTGGTCTTGTAGATTTACGTTGTCGGTAGATATACTTTTTAGTTCCGCAATACGTCTTTCTATTTCTGTGTTGTCTGCTTTCAGTCTTTTAATTTCCTTTGTTATGTCCTCTATGAGCGACACATCTATAAATTTTATTCTATCAAGCAAATTGCTTATTGCTTGTTCGTTCTTTTTCAATGTACTTTCAAGAGTTTTTAACTCAACATTATCTTTACTTGCACCATCAAACTTATTTTTTGCAAGTGCAGAAAGTTTTTTTCTAAATGTAGAATTTGGGGCAATTAGTTCTTTTACTGCTTCTAAAACTAATCTGTCCGCTTCGTTTCCATTTACATTTTTACATTGGCAATTCTGTTGTCTTGATTTTTCTTTTAGTTCGCACATATAGTCAAATCTTATTGCACCATCTGGGGTACGATTACTTTTTAATTTTGGTCTCATATATGAGCCACAATGCGAACAACGAATAAGTCCAGAGAGTAGAGAATTGTTTTTTGTTGGTTTTCTGTATCTCTTATCTTCATTTTGAACTAATAACTCTTGCACTTGTACCCAGTCCGCACCAGTTATAGCCCCTTTGTGTTTTCCAATACTTACAATCCACTCTGTAATATCTCTATCTTTTTTTGCTTTGTTTGGTTGCTGTTCTGTCTTGTTATAAGCCATAACACCATAAGAGCCATCAAAATTTTCAATTTCGCTATATATTTCAACACCTTTGCTTAATAAATAGTTATACATATCACTATCAGCAATACAATACACGGGGTTTGTTAGTATGTTTTTTAGCCCCCATCTTGAAAAGTTTATTCCGTTTCTTGTTTTAATATTGTTCTGTATCATATATGTTTCAAGTTTGGTTTGAGATTTTAATTCTAAAAACTTTCTGTATATCAATTGAACGATTTTGATTTCTTCGTTAATTGGTGTTAATTTATACAATTTTTTCTTTTTACCATCAATGTTAATACTTTCTACTGCTTCCGATTTATAGCCAGTAGGGGTTGTCCCACCAAGCCATCTACCAGTTTTAGCAAGTTCAAGCATATTGTCCCTTATTCTTTCTGCGATAGTATCACGTTCCAATTGAGCAAACACAGAGGTCATCATTATCATTGCTCTACCACTTGGGGTTATATTTTCTAAATTTTCACTTGCAGAATAGAAATTGACGTCGTATTTTTCCAGTTGGTCTTTGATTTCACAAAAATCTTTTACGTTTCTGCTTATTCTGTCTAACTTATAAAAGAAAATGCACTTGATTTCTTTGTTTTTTACTGCTTCCATCATTTCTTGAAACGCAGGTCTCTTTGTATAATACCCAGAGTAGCCCTCGTCCTCATATATTACAACGTCTTTTTCAAAGTCCACATTTCCAAAGATAGCACTTACTTTGCTTTTACACAATTCTACTTGGTTTCCTATTGACTCGCCTTTACCAGTATATTTTGATTTACGAGAGTATATTGCTATTTTCCTATTATCTTCTTTATTACTTGCCATATTTAACACCTTTCCTTTATGTGTAATATGCATATATTATATCACATAAGAAAGTATCTGTAAACTTATTACAAAAAATATTTTATAGAAATATCAATAAGGAGTGGTACTTTGTTATAACAGATATATACTATTTTTAGATTCTCTCTCTTTAATATATACTATATAGTATATTTAATAATATATATAATAAATATATAAAAAAATATATATTCCTTAATGTAATGTAATAAATATAATAAAATAATATAATACCAAGTATAATATAATACAAGTATAACCTAATGAAAGTATATTACTTTCTTCATAAGGTTATATTATATATTTTATCTTTCATAAGGTTAATATTATATATTACTACATAAGACTTAATTTACTACTAATTCTATATATTATATATAATATTATAGATTTATTTATCTACCTCGTGTCAAGTCACAAAGCAAAAAAATTCTTTCAAAATATTTTTTATAGCCTCTTTAAGTAAAATTCCGCTTCTGATTATATAATAGCCTCGTTTTATTTCGATTTTAAGCCTTATTATTTTTTTAGACAATTAATTTATCAAATAAAATATTTTAAGCAACGTATGGTAGCGGAATTTGCTTCATAGAGGTTTTTATATACATAAAAAAATGTCTATACAACAAAATGTATAGGCACTCTTATTTTTTTATATTTCTTTAAAAAATTCTGCCATAGGTACGTCAAGCATTTTTGAGATAACATACAAGAACTCTAAACTACAAGTTTGAAAACTATCATTTTCAATGTTTGCTATTGTACCTTCATTATAGCCCACCAAGTCTGCAAGTTGTACTTGCGTTAGTCCTTTTTCTTTTCTAATTCTTTTGATATTTTTGCCAACAATTACATATATGAATTTGTTGTCGTCTTTATTAACTTTCATACCATCACCCATATAATTATCCAATAAACATTTATATAATGTACTGCATTAAATAAATGTACTTTTTAAGAAATTTGTGTTATAATAAATTTGAAAAAAATTTCTCTTGTTTGGGGGTGAGCAAAATAAAACGTACAAAAATATTATTTATAGCACTTGCAATAGTAGGGGTAGCAATTATAATAACTTTATCTTTTATTCTTCCGTCTAACCCTTATGAAATTATGCCATCAGTTACAATGATGCTTGGCGATATTCCTCTATGGTTAATGTATTCAATAGAATTCGCTTTTCTGTACCTATTGATATTATTTGCAATATACGATAAACTTATACCATCAGGCGAGGAAAAAGATATATAAATTGTGAAAGGAGTTGAAATTTTATGGCACTAATTAAATGTAAAAATTGTGGGAAAGATATTTCTTCAAACGCAGAAAAATGCGTTCATTGTGGGGCAACTAATGAAATGCAAGAAAGTATTATAAACGGTGTAAATGGAACAGAAAAAAACATAAACTTTTTCTTAAAGTTATCAAAGATATGTAAGATTATATGCTTTGCTTTTGCTGGAATACTTATGCTAATTGGTTTATTTGGTCTTTTATGTGGTGCATTTGTTGTTTTCTTAATTTGCCTTATCCCAAGTGCATTTATGGTCATTGTAGCACTTTTAAGCACACCATTTTTAGAGTGGAAAGCATATATGCTAAAACAATTATATGAAATAAATATGAAAGGTGGAAAATAATTAATATGTTAATGAATTTTTATATAAGTTATATTTTCACAGGAATAGTATTCCTTATAGCAAGTATAATTTTACTTAAAAAAGGAATAAAATTAAAAAGCAAAAATACTTGTGAAGAATGTGGAAATATATTAAACGGAGAAAAAGTTTGCTCAAAATGTGGAAACCCTATCAAAGATAACGAGAAATTAAAAAATATTTTTCTAATCTCTGGTGGTGCTTGTGGAATTATATGTTTATATAATTTTATAAGATTTTTTGCAATAATTTTTAACATAGTTTTTAAAATAGGTATATAAGCACTTGCTTATATACTTTTTATTTTGCTCGTTTTGTTTTGGGGTAAATAGCACTTTTTTTGTTCTATTTTGCCTCTTTTTCATAACCCAACCCCCACCATACTATATTTTGACCTCTTAAAATCGTTTTTAAGACGTTTTTCGGTGTTAGATATATAATTTATCATCTTTAATATCTACGAAGCGGATTTCGGTGTTTAAATGCATTTTAAGGACATACTTTCAAATGTTTGTTCGTATTTATTTTTCTTCATTTCACTATATCTATACTATATACATACTATTGATAGCTTTTTGTAGTTTCCGCTTCTGTTTGGCTCTTTATATATGAGGAGGTATATGTATGAGTACAAAATATTATACGTTAAAACAAATAAGTGAACTACTATTAACACCAGTTCCATATTTAAGGTGCTTGATAAAATCTCACAAATTGAAAGCACATTTCATAGGCAAACAATATATAGTTGCAGAAGAAGAATTACAGAGATTTCTTTCTACTTTGGGGGTAAAAAATGAACGATAAGCAATTATTAGAACTATTAGGAATAACAGATACAAGACTATCAATTGAACTTGACGAAGACATACGCATTGCTATTGAGCATAAAATTGACGACTACTTAAAGAAGATAGACGAAGAACAAAAAAGAAAGGCACAAATAGAATATTTAAAGCAAGAACACGAGCAATACAAAAAGAAAAAAGAATTCCTTAATATGTTTAATGATAGTTATGTATATAAACAAATCAAACATAATCTTATCAAAGATGGTGTAGTCTTTGGGTGTCCTACTTGCCGACCATTAGACCTTTCAGGGCAATATGGAAGACCATTGCAGACGTACAAGTCTTATCACAAGCACAATTGAAAAAATTTAAAAATTTTCGTTTTAGGGGCAGACAAGAGGTTATTGAGGGTGTTATAATATTCTTATCAAAGGAAAGGTGGGAAAAATTATGGAATTAAAAAACAAAGAATTAGTTGAAGAACTTGATAATTTACTATCAGAATTATCAGAGGAACAAATTGAAAGCAATGAAGAATTGAAAGAGTATTTTGATTTTAGCAATGACGTTGAAGTTGGAGACATACCATTTGAAGAATACAAGAAATACGACGACGTAGCAAAACTTACAAATTTAATAAACATTGCAAAAGGACTTTAATTCAAGTCCTTTTTATTATATAATATAAATGCTTTATAAGTTTATTATAAATTTTTCAATGAACACTTGTAAATCGTGTATCTTAACTCATTTACACGAATATATTTAAATGAGGTGCGAGAATTGAAAATTATAATAAATTATCCAACAGAGAAATCTGGTATTGAAAAATTAAACGAGGGCATTGCAGAAATTAAAGCAACCCTATACATAGAAACAATTGCTAATTTAAACGTTAGCGAAGAAACAAAAAGAGAAATCTTAAAAAGTTTAATTGTGGAATTAAGTAAATGATTTTCATAACTCGCAACCTTTCTTGACTTATAAAGCAAACAGAGACTTACGTTTAAACAGAACGTAGGTCTCTTATTTTTTTGTATTTCAAGTAGTTTTCATAAGATATAGTATTCTCGTAATGTTCCCAACGTCTTATCGTGCTTCTATCAACACCCATCATATTAGCAAAATTATTAACACTTAAATTATTCTTTTTTCTGTATTCTTTTAGTTGTGCGTTGCCATCTTCTACTAAAAATCTTATATATGTATCAGACTTACCGAACTTATCTCTCATATCTAATATATCAATTATTTTATTTATAATATCAATATCATAATATAGACGTTTTCCTTTTTTTGCCCCATTTTCAATACTCATTATAACATCTCTTGTTACACCCAATTGTCTTGCAAGTTCTTCTTGTGTTATATTTTTAAGTCTTCTATAAAATTTTATCTTGTTTTCTGTTGTTGTTTGCTTGTTTGTTTTTGGTAAAGTTCTGCGAGGGTTTGCAAGTTGTATTGTATAATTTGTCTGTATTTTTCTTTGTAGTGCCTTAAATATTGCTTGGAATACGTCATATAGTTCCGTAACGTGAGGTGTGCATTTTCTATACATCTAGCAGCATATGTAGTAAGTCTTGTCCCGTTAAGATTTGAAAAAGTATCAATTCCTTTTATTAAGCCTATTGTGCCAATGCTAATTAAATCATCAATATCCTCTTTTCCATTATCATATTTTTTTACTATATGCGCAACTAATCTTAAATTATGCTCTATAAGTTTGTTTCTGGCATCTTCTTCATTATTTTGCATTTTTTCTATTAGTTTTTCTTCTTCATCTTTTGCTAAAGGATCAGGAAATGTTTTGCTTCCGTAGCTTCCCGTTCCTACAATAAAACCCTTTATAATTTCAGTAATAATACTTAAAAACAAATTATCACTCCTAACTAATTATATGTAAATAAAACTTTTTTAAGCTTTTTAATTCAAAAGTATTGACAAATAAATTATGTATGGTAAAATTAAGGTATCCTAGATGTGATGATAAACTTTAAATGTTTTAGTAAGAGTTAGGCTTTTACTAAATGATTGATTTTTGGTTTATTTGCCTGAGTTTTGGGTGTGTGGAAATAGCTAGAGCTAATCTTATTTTCATCTAGGGGTTACAATTGTAAGTGAGAAAGAAAACTCATATGAATAAGATGTCACATCAAATACTGATAATATTTGAAAAGGATTTTGAGGTTTGCTTGAGATTTAAGTGATTTTTCATTAAAACTAGGAAGACGATGGTTTTATCAGAACTGTTGTCTTTTTTCGTGTCTTAAAATGTAAATAGTAGTATGGTTCTTCTTTTTCTTACTTAAAATTCATATAATTATGATATAATCATGATAGTAGGTGAAAAAATATATGAGAGTAATTATATCGGCAGGAGGTACAGGTGGACATATATATCCAGCTTTAGCTATCTTAAATAAAATTAAGGAAAAAGATAAGAGTGCACAAATACTATATATTGGCACTGATAATCGTATGGAAAAAGATATAGTGCCTAAGGCAGGCTATAAATTTATAGGCATTAAAAATGATGGGTTTTATAGAAAACTTAGTTTAAAAAACTTTAGAAGTGCTTATCTTTTTATGACTGGAGTAATTAAATGCAAAAAAATTATTAAAAAATTTAATCCAGATGTAGTTATAGGAGTAGGTGGGTATGTCTCTGCACCAGTTATATATGCAGCTCATAAACTTAAAATAAAATGCTGCATCCATGAACAAAACTCTATATTTGGCATTACAAATAAATTTGCATCATCCTTTGCAGATAAAGTTTTTATATCATTTAAAAGTACAGAAAAATACATAAAAGATAAAAGCAAAGTTATTTATACAGGTAATCCTTGTGCTGAAAATGCCTTAAGTATAAAGGCAAAAGATAAAAAAGAGTTTGGATTAACTCCAGATAAAAAACTCGTTTTGATTGTTATGGGATCTCTTGGTTCTAAAACAATTACAGATAAAATGAAAGACATGCTTACGTTATTTAATAACAAAGATTATGAAGTACTTTATGTTACGGGTAAAAATTATTACGAGGAATTTCAAAAAAACAAGTACACAAATAACATAAAAATAGTACCATATATTAATAATATGACTGCACTTCTTAAGAAGGTAGATGTTTTAGTCTCACGTGCAGGAGCTTCTACTTTAAGTGAAATATCCGCTTTAAATGTTCCATCAATATTAATTCCAAGCCCATATGTTACTGAAAATCATCAATATAAAAATGCTATGGATTTGGTAAGTCATAATGCTGCTATGATACTTGAAGAAAAAGAACTTATTGGCGATACACTTCTTAGAATGGTAGAAAAGCTTCTTAATGATAGATTATATGTTAATAAATTAAAGAAGAATTTAAAGGCCTTTGAAGTTAATAACGCATCTTCTATCATTTATGATGAAATAGTAAAATTAGTGGGGGATAATAATGAAGGAAATAATTAGTTTTATTAAAAAGAATAATATAGGTACCTTGCTAAAAGATGTAAGTTTAAAGAAATATACTAGTTATAAAATAGGTGGGATAGCTAAAATAATGGTATATCCTAAAAACGTAGATAAATTGGTTTTATTATTAAACAAATTAAATAAAGACAACATAAATTACAAAGTTTTAGGAAAGGGTTCTAACTTAATATTTAGTGATGAAGATTATAATGGTGTGATAATTAAACTTGATCTTTTTGATAGGATATCTATTAATGATACTGTAATAAAAGTAGGTGCAGGAGTAAGTTTAGTTAAGCTAGCATATCTTGCATATACTAAAGGACTTACAGGACTAGAATTTGCATCAGGTATACCTGGAAGTATTGGTGGTGCTGTTTTTATGAATGCAGGTGCTTATAAATCAGACATGGGATATATTACATCAGAGGTATTAGTTTTAACACCAGAATTAGAGGTTAAAACTTTATATAATAAAGATTTAAATTATAAGTATAGATCATCATTCTTAAAACATAATCCTAACTATATATGTTTAGAGGCAACAATTGTATTAAGGCATGGGGATAAAGCATTAATTAAAGAACTTATGGAAACAAGAAGACAAAAAAGACTTATGATGCAACCACTTGAATATCCATCTGCAGGCTCTGTGTTCAGAAATCCGGAAGGTGATTTTGCTGGAAGATTAATAGAAGAGTGCGGATTAAAAGGATTTATGATAGGTGGTGCTATGGTAAGTGAAAAGCATGCTAATTTCATAATAAATAAAAATAATGCTAGTGCAAATGATATTAGAAATTTAATATTATATGTACATGATACTGTAAAAGAAAAAACAGGAGTAGATCTTAAAATAGAACAAGAATTCGTAAATTGGGAGAAATGAAATGGTTAAGCAAAAGAAAAGAAAAAGGAGATTAAAAGTCGGAAGATTGTTTCTTTTGTTACTGATTATATCAGTAATTTCTTTTGCGTGTATTAAATATGTTAATATACCAATTACAAGTGTTTTAGTAACTGGAAACGAAGTTTTAACGGATCAAGAAATAATAGAAGGAGCATCTTTAGATGATCATCCATCATATTTTGGAACGCTTTCCTTTAATGTAGAAAAAAAGTTAATAAAAAATCCATATATAGATAGAGTTAAAGTATCAAAGGGAATTTTAAATATAAAAATTAAAGTTAAAGAAAACAAGGTTTTATATATAGAAAAGGATACAAATGAGAAAGTAACCAAAGATGGAAAAGTAAAAGATGATAAAATAATTTGCGTTCCATACTTAATAGGAAGTGTGCCAAATGATAGAATAGATAGTTTTATAAAAGGTATGAATAAAATAGGTAAAGATGTGTTATGTCAAATGTCAGAAATTAAATATGATCCAAATGATATTGACTTAGATAGGTATTATGCATACATGAACGACGGTAATAGCGTATATCTAACGGTTAATAAATTTAATAAAATAAATAAATATAATGAAATACTAGAAAGTGTTGGTAAACAAAATGGAACACTATACTTAGATTATGGTGACTATTTTGAGGCTAAGTAGAAAAATAAGGATGGTAGTTATGACAGATAGAAAAAAAACTTTGATATCAATTCTTTCTTCTTTTTTGATAGTTATACTTATAATTACTAATAATAAAAGTTTAACTATGAAAAAAGAAAAGCACGGAAATGATAATAAAACAGTAAAAAAAGAAAAGATTTGGAAAAAGCCAGAAGGTAATATGTCTTCAATAAAAATATATTTAGATTATGATTTAAATAAAATAATAACTTCAAAAGAAGAAATAAATGATAATTATAAGTATTTAAATGAATATAAATGTTTAGATAGTAGCTGTACTGTGCTTGATTATAACATTAATAATAATCATATAATAATTAAAGATAATGATTATGTTATATATGATTATAAGACAAACCTATATAAAAAAATTGTTAATATAGATAATGATTGTTTAGACGTAAAACTTTTATATTTTGAAAATAAAGATTATGGTTTAGCATTAAAAGATCAGACTAATAATTACGCCTTTTATTCATTTAAAGAAAATAAAGTAACAACAGAATATATATATAATGACATATTAACAAATGAAGCTTCATATTTGAATAATTGTTTTATTGCAACTACCATTTTAGATAATAAAACTACATATAATATTGTTAATTATAGCAATAATACTATAATAGGCGAGTCTGATAGTAAAATAAAAAGCATTGGAAATAAAAACGTATATTACTATTTAGAAGAAAATGAACGCTTTAAGTTTTACAAAGATAATTTTCAAGAAATAAATGGAAATGACACATATACTTTATATGGAATAACTAGCATGGGTAATTTAGTTGTGTCAAAAGATAACATAAGTTTTGCTATTTATAATAAAAATGGTAAGCTAATAAAAGAAAGTAAACCATATAAACAAATATATGCAATTATAGATAAATATATAATAGTAAATGACAATGATAATGAACTTAAAATAATTGATTTTGATAGTAACATTATAAAGAAGATTTTACCTTTAAATGATTCTATAGATTTCGTATCAGGAGAATATAAAAATAATATAATTTACATAGATATTTTTAACAAACTAGAAAGCAAACATATAAAATATTCTTATTCTTTAAAAGATAAAACACTAAAAAAACAAGAATATTTGACATAATTTTTTAAAATACACATTAAAGCATTTATTTAAATTTATAATTATGTTAAAATTATGTTATTGTGAAGTAAAGGAGTATTAATTATGTTTATAGGATTTTATGGGGCATCTGTTTTGCTTACTTATTTAGGATTATCATTTGCAATAACTGGTATGGTAATTGCATCATTAGGTAAAATACCGGTTGCGGTAATGTGCTTAATATTAGCAGGAATATGCGATATGTTTGATGGTACGGTTGCAAGAGCATGTAAAAGAAGTGAGGAAGAAAAGAAGTTTGGTATTCAAATAGATTCATTAGTAGATACAGTTTCATTCGGAGTATTTCCAATAGTTCTTGGAATTTGTATGGGATTTACTAGTAGAATAAATATTCTAATTTATATTGCTTATGCATTAGCAGCTGTTATAAGGCTTGCTTACTTTAATGTTAAAACAGAAGAAAAAAGCATATTTAATAAAAAGAAAAAAGAAAGAGTGTCATACTATTATGGTCTTCCTGTAACTAGTATTGCGATTATTTTACCATTTACGTATAATCTAAATATTTTTATGCATCCGAAAGTTTTTCTAACAGCATACCCACTTGTTATGCTTATGACAGCTATATTATTTGTTCTTAATATAAAAATTAAAAAACCAACGGGTATATGGTATGTAGTTTGCTCTATTTTAGCGGTAATAGAAATAGCTATTATACTTTCAGCTATTAGATAATGAGAAAAGTATTTAAAGATAATCCTGGCTTTGGATTATCATTTTTGTATAATAATGCTATAGGAAGAATAATATTAATGCCGCTAGTTAAGAGTAGTTTTGTATCAAATATAGTAGGAAAATACATGGATAGTTTTTTATCTAAAATAATAATAAAACCATTTATAAAATCTAATAATATAAATATGGATGATTATAAAGAAACTAAATATAAATGTTTTAATGACTTCTTTATAAGGCAAATAAAGGAAGAAAAAAGACCATATGATAAAAGAAAAAATATGTTTATATCACCCTGTGATGCTAAGCTAACTTATTATAAAATTAATAATAATTTGAAATTTAAAGTTAAGAATAGCACATATACACTACAATCATTAATAAATGATAACAAGCTGGCTTTAAAATATAAAGATGGTGTATTACTAGTTTTTAGACTATCACCTGATGATTATCACAGATATATATTTACTGATGATGGTATTATTTTAAATAATTATAAAATAAATGGTTTTTTTAACACGGTCAATCCTATAGTATATGATAAATATAAGGTATTTAAAGAAAATACAAGAGAATGTACTTTTATTAAAACTAATAATTTTAAAGATATAATTCAGATTGAAGTTGGAGCATTACTAGTTGGAAAAATAAACAATAAAGTAACCAGTGGAGTAGTAAGTAAGGGAATGGAAAAAGGTTATTTTATGTATGGAGGCTCAACTATTATAATAGTATTAGAAAAAGGTGCAGTAATTTTAGATAAAGAAATAATAGATAATTCTAAAAAAGGATATGAAACATGCGTAAAGTGTGGAGAAAAAATTGGTAAAAAATTATAATATTGTGTTATCATAGAAATGGAGGGATTAATAATGAATGAAGATGAAAATAAAAAAGAAAAAATTATCGATAATGAACCAGAAAATGTAACTAGGGAAATAAACTTAGATGAGTTATATGATGGTGCTATAAATAGTACTGTAGTTATTGATCCCATTACCAATGATGAAGTTTTATTAAGACAGAAAAAAGGAAATTTTAAATATGTTATTATAATACTTATAATATTAATATTTCTTATGCTATATTATATAAATAATAAGATGAGTATTGGGATAACTGCTCAGGATAAAAAAGATAAAACTACTTCAAAAAAAGTGGTTACAACAACAACTATTAAGAATATGAAAGGCACGTTAAGCTGCACATATTCTTCTAAAAGTGACACTGATAATCAAACTCTTACATATACTGCAAATTATGAAAATAATAAGATAATTGATAGTAATTTTGATTATGTAGTTGTATCATC
Organism: uncultured Bacilli bacterium; assembly: GCA_934155185.1. GTDB lineage: Bacteria > Bacillota_I > Bacilli_A > RF39 > UBA660 > Aphodocola. The sequence goes on along the minus strand of CAKPGT010000011.1, from coordinate 3,062 downwards.
AGGTGAAAATGTAAGCGATGTAATAAAAAATTTAATGGATCAATATGAAGAATTTTATATAAATAACGTATCTGTTACTGGTAATAATGTTAGCTTTGAAAAAAATGATAAAGGTTTTACTTTTGCTGTAAAAAGTGATTATTCGGTACTTAAGTTTGAAGATATTAAGCTTGTAGATGGAAAAACGGTTTTATATGTTAAACCTGACTCTAAAGATACAGTAGATAGTGTTAAAGAAGCTTATATAAACAAAGGGTTTACTTGTAACATGATAAACCCAGAGTAAGGAGGATGTAATATGAAAAAAGAAGTAGATAGCGAAAAAGAATTAGAAAGAGTAAAAAATACGTTCAAAAGTTTTAGAATATTTATGGTGTTACTAGACATACTTGCAATAACTATTTTGATTATTCAAATAAAAATGAATGATGTAGCATATTACTCTTATGTATTGCTTGTAGTATGCAATTTGATAGTATTTTTAATTAGACCAGAAAAAATAATCAGTGTAAAGAAAACAAAGTAAGGCGCTAGCCTTGCTTTTTAAGTGCTTTTAGTATTATATATATCATCATAGATGTAGTTACAATAATACCAGTCATAATAGAATATATTAAAGAATTCATTCCAGAACCCATAAGTCCAGATATTGTTAAGATTGTATACTTAATTATTATTGATACTATAGATACAATAAACAAATGGTTTGTTTTGTTCATAGCTTGCATAGCAACTGATAAGGTAGGTTGCATATATAGTATTAAAAAGAATGGCCCTATCAAATATATATAGTTTATTCCATAGTTAGCATTATATATAAGAGTTAGTATTTTATCTGGCATAATCATTATAAACATAAGACATATCATACCAACTATAAGTGATAAAATCATTAATTTAAGTAGCTTGCTATTAAATTCTTTATATCTTTTATTAGAATATGCTTTTGTTATATTTGGTAGTAATGCTGATGCTATTGATATAGAAAAGAAGGATGGTACTGAAAGAAGGGGAATAATATATGAGTTTATTATGCCATATTCTAAGGTAATATAATTTAAAGTATATCCTGTTTTAAGTAGTATGTTAGTTAATATTATAGGTTCTAAGAAAAAACCTACAGATGATATTAGTCTAACTGATGTTGTTGGAAGTGATATTGATATTATATCTTTTATAATATTTTTTTTAATTATGCCTTTATCATTATTAGATATATATTTTTTCTTTATTGTTTTTTTCATAATAACTATACTTATAATTTCAGTTATGATATTAAATAGAATTAGGCATATTATTGCTGTTATATTACCTTTTTTCGCAAATATTGGAAGCAAAATTATAATTAATAGTATTTTTACGACTTCTTCTACAATATTAGATATACCGGCAGGCATCATGTCTTCTTTTCCATGCAAAAAGCCTCTTTGTATACTTGATATTGCAACAAAAGGTATGATTGGTATTATAGATAAAATTGCTTTATATAAGGCTTTATTATGTAGCATATCCGCTATTAACTTAGAAGATAAACTAATTATTATAATTAATATAATATTAACAAAAGATGCAACTAAATATGAATTTTTAAGTAGATCATCATTCTTATATTTACCTTCTGCACTTAATTTACTAACTGATATAGGAAAACTAAACTGCACTATAGTTATAATAAGCATTAAAGTAGGAGTAATAAGTGCATAAAGGGCAACTATATTAACTCCAGCTATTCTAGTATATGTTATTTTACCTATCATTCCTATGACTTTGGAGATAGCACCAGAGATTAATAGTATTAAAATGTTTTTAAATAGGATATTATTTTTAAATTTGTTCATAATTAATTATATTATTTTTTATTAGATATAATGCTTATTTGCTAAACATATATAATAGTAGAAAAGGAAAATGTTATATGTCCAATACTAAAATAAGTTCTTTAAATGAACATTTAAAAAACAAATTATTACTTGAATTAACTGACTTTTATATACCATATAGGAATACATTAAATTTAGATAAAAATGTAACGTTTGGCTGTGAAATAGAATTTAATATACCTGGATATAGTGGCAGTATAAATGATGTATCTGACTTAAATGCTATATTATTTATGAAAGATTTAGGATATTTATATCCGTATAGAGTTACTTCTGAAATTAATGATAGGATCGAACTTATAACAGGTGTTTTGCAAGATGAAAAAGATACCTGGGATATGCTAAAAGAAGTATTAAAGTTTTTAATTAATAATGGTGCCTATTATAGCGGCAAAGGAGGCTCGCATGTTCATGTAGGGAATCAATTAATACTTAATGATTTTGATATATTTACTGATTTTTTAAAACTTTATGCATGTTATGAGAATGAAATAATTAGGTTTACTAATGGTGAATATTATTTTGACAGGAAACAATTTGATTATATGTGTGCAAGAACGAAGACAATTATATATGATATGCTTATGAAAAAGGATTTTACAAAATATAAGAATATATCTAGATATCTATGCCAGAAAATGACCTCTATTAATTTTCCATATACTGATTTTTACAAAGTTACTAAAATAGATGATAATATATTGTATTATGATAAGAATAATACAACCGAGTTTAGAACTCCTACTTTAACATTAAACCCAGTTATATGGCAAAACAACATCAACTTATTTACTAAAATTATGACCTGTTTAAGAAAACCTCATTTTGATAAAGAGTTGCTAGATTTTAGATATAACAAGGATAAAAAGATTTTTTTTCATAATAAGAAATATTTTGATAATAAAGCTTTTGAATTATGTGATTTGGTGTTTGATAATGATTTTGATAAACATTGCTTTTTAAGACAGTATTATAAGGATTTTAATAATCCAAAATCACATGATGAAATGGAAGTATCTAATAATTTTACCAAAAAATACATCTAAATTTTAGGATTATTTTATAGTTTAATACCCATAATTCTACAAAATATGATGATTTAAGATGCTATTATAGAGGCATTTTCATAAAGGAAAGGAGACAGAAAAATTATGAAAATAAACCTAAAAGAAGGAGAAGTAG
>CAKPGT010000010.1 GCA_934155185.1 uncultured Bacilli bacterium | reverse complement strand
ACACGACATATTGATTAATTTAAAACAGATAATATAACATTCCAATTACCATTATTTTCTTTTTTATCAATTTTATCAAGTTTTACATAATCATTATTAAAATCAATAATTCCTTTAAAATAAAGTATATCCTGTATATTTCTATTCAATGTCATTTTGTACAAAACACTTCAGCATTCTTACTAGGAATGGATTCTATTATTCTAAACATACCTTCAATATCAACAACATCAGTACTATAATACTTACCGTCCGAGACTATCAATTTCAGTTGGTTACAATTTGTAACCGACTCATTTCCTTCCTTTTTTAATCTTGTTTGAGTACTTTCCAATAATTCCTAGGATTATCACTTTAGGATAAGACTCCAACTATATCAACTACACTAATATAATTCTTTTCTGCTTCATTATCCCATACAGTTCTAATAGTTTCATTATTAAATATTTGTTTTACTAAATGCATTTTATCTTGATTTATTGACTACCCCTATGTAAAATATATACCATACATACGTACAAATTGCCAATAATATTCTTACGAAAAAAGGAGCTTATTTAGCTCCCATAGAATAAGATATATCTTCTATACCATTTAATGCTCTATATTTTTTTGTAAACCTTTCAAGTTTTTCCATATTTATATAGTAATCAGAATTTATCATTCTAATAACACCTACTGCAACATAAAACGCAAAGCTATCAGCTAGTTTTTGCTCACTACTTCTTTGCTGTGAAGGAACAGTGCAAGAAGAGGAATAAATATTATTTAGTTCAGAAAAACTTTTTTGATCATGTCCATTTGCTCTAAATAATCCTTCATTAATATCAATATTAGCATAATAAGATAAATATCTATCATAAAATTCATATTCATAATCTAATTTAGCAGTTTCTAAATCTCTTTTTCCTAAACTTTGCATGCATTCTAACATCCAAAACCACCTATCTTTCTAATTTAATTTATCTAGCAATGTTTTTAACTTACTTTCTTCATCATTTAGCTTTTCTCTTTCTAAGTTAACTATTTTTTCTGGTGCATTATTAACATATCCAGTATTAGATAATAGTTTTTTTCTTCTTTCTATACTACTTATTAAAGCATCTTTTTCTTTTTCCAAAGCTTCGATATCTTCTTTAGTAATTTCTTTACCCTTATAACACAATGTAAGTGTTCCGTAAGAGAAAGGTACATCTTTTTGTACTTCTTCATTTGATGAAGATACTATAATATCACACTTTAACTGTCTTGTCAATATATCCTTATTATCATCAATAATATATTTATATTCTTCTTTAAAATTATTTATTATACCAAATCCTTTAGGTATATCATTTTCTGCCTTTATATTACGAATGCTAGATATAATACTAATTAATGCATCCATTTCCTTTTCAGATTCCTTATATACCTGTGCTTTATCATATTTTGGATAACTAGATAATATTACATTTTCACTATCTTTAATAGGAAGTGATGAATATATTTCATCTGTAACATATGGCATAAATGGATGAAGCATTTTAATTATATCTGTTAAAACAAGTATTAAACATGATTTAGTAGATATATTATCAATTGATACTTTGCTATATTCTATATATGTATCACAGAAATCTTCCCATATAAATTTATATAGTTCTTTACCTACTATATTAAAGTCATATTTATCCATACTTTTTCTGACACTTTTAATTGTATTATTTAACTTAGTTAATATCCATTTATCACTACTTGTTAAATCATTTAAATTAATTTCTTTTAAGTCTTCAGTATTCATTAATACATATCTTGAAGCATTCCATATTTTGTTAATGAAATTCCATGTAGCTTTTAACTTGTCTTCATCATATCTTAAGTCTTGTCCTGGTGATGAATTAGTAGTTAAAAACCATCTTAATGAATCAGCTCCATATGAATCTATTACATCCATTGGATCAACACCATTACCTAAGCTTTTAGACATTTTACGGCCTTCTTTATCACGAATAAGACCATGTATTAAACAATCTTTAAACGGTCTTTTACCGGTTAATTTAAGAGATTGAAATACCATTCTACATACCCAGAAAAAGATAATATCATATCCTGTAACTAATACACTATTTGGAAAGTATCTATCAAAATCTGGCGTTTTATCTGGCCATCCTAAAGTACTAAATGGCCATAATGCAGATGAAAACCAAGTATCTAAAACGTCTTCATCACGCTTCCATCCATCTTCTTTAGGTTCATCAAGTCCAACATATACTTTATCTTCCTTATACCAAGCTGGAATTCTATGACCCCACCATAGCTGTCTTGAAATGCACCAATCATGGCAATCACTCATCCAGTTATTTAGTATTTTTTCAAATCTTTCAGGTACAAAGTTTACTTTAGTATCTTTATTTTCTTGATTTTCTAATACCTTCTTAGATAGTTCTTTCATATCAACAAACCATTGTTTAGAAAGATAAGGTTCAACCATTACACCTGTTCTTTCAGAATGTCCAACACTATGTGTCATTTCTTCTATCTTAATAAGCAAATCGCTATCTTTTAAATCTTTAATTAAAGCATCACGGCATTCAAATCTATCCATGCCTTCATATTTGCCCGCATTGCTATTCATAGTTGCATCTTCATTCATTACAACTACTCTATCTAGATTATGACGGTTTCCTACCTCAAAATCATTAGGATCATGTGCCGGTGTTATCTTAACTACACCAGTTCCGAATAAAGGATCAGCATGTTCATCTCCTACTATAGGTATTAATTTACCAACAACAGGTAAAATAACGTTTTTTCCAATTAATTTATTATATCTTTCATCTTCTGGATTAACTGCAACAGCCGTATCACCAAATAGAGTTTCAGGTCTTGTTGTTGCAACTTCTAGGTAGTCACTACTACCCTCAATAAAGTATTTTATATGATAAAAAGCACCAGGAATATCTTTATATATAACTTCTTCATTAGATAGTGCGGTTTTTTGAACTGGATCCCAGTTTATTATTCTCTCGCCTCTATATATAATTCCCTCATTATAATATCTTACAAATACTTCATTAACAGCTTTATTTAAACCCTCATCTAAAGTAAAACGCTCTCTTGAATAATCAAGTGCAAGTCCTAACTTACCCCACTGACTTCTAATAGTACTTGCATACTCTTCCTTCCACTCCCAGGCTTTATTAAGGAATCCTTCGCGTCCTAAATCACGCTTGTTTATTCCTTCTTTTTTTAGTCTGTCTACAACCTTAACTTCAGTTGCAATAGCAGCATGATCCATACCAGGAAGCCATAGTGCATCATAACCATCCAATTTTTTATAACGGATAATTATATCCTGAAGAGTTGTATCCCAAGCATGACCTAAATGAAGTTTACCAGTTACATTAGGTGGTGGTATAACTATAGAAAATGCTTCTTTAGTTAAGTCACCTGCCTTAAAATAATTATGTTTTACCCAGGAATCGTACTTTCCCTTTTCTACCTTTATATGGTCATATTTCTTATCTAACATTGTAAATTCCTCCTTTTTGTATTTAAAAAAGTCCATCCTAACTAAAGGATGAACTTATATTGTCCACGGTACCACCTTAATTCATATCATAAGATATGCTCTTAATATCATTAACGTATGATTAACGCACCCCTCTACTATTACTTCAAAGGGCGAGCTCCAAAGCTACCTTAGGTTAATACTTATATAGACTTTCATCTACCGTCTACTTTCTTTAATAAGTAATTAACTTACTCCTCTTCTTCACCGCTTTTACAAAATATAAACATAGTATAACAAAAATTTTAATTAATAACAATAGTTAATTTTTCTTCCAATCAGCTATGTAATGAACCTGAATATTATTTACTTTTTCAATAGGGTTATTTTTACGTACATATTTATTTATTGATTTTAACGTAAGAAAATTACCTATCTGCTCTTTTACTCCTCCGTACTCGTTACCATTATCAGGTTTATACCAATACATAATCTTAGTCTTCCATCCACTAAATGTATAACCTTCTCTTGTAATATTAAAACCGTCACTACCACCTGACTTAGGTAAATATGGGAATTTCATTTGTTCATAAATTGTATCATTAGCTCCTATGTTGCTTGCCGTAAAAAAAGAATATTTTGAATTTGCCGGCACTATATATCCACCATTTAATTTATAATTTGTTGCACTAGAGGGTAACGTGCCCCCATCAACAATATAATAAATTCTAATTTGATATAATTCTTGTTTAGTACTATTATAAGGCAACTCTGTATAACTATCAGTTAAATCATCATCAGCCTTGCTAAGTATTCTTGCTGATGATGAAAACTGTGCTAAGGCAGCTCCTAAAAACAATAAAAATGCAATTAATAGAGTATATAAAACAGAAGACACTGCAAAACCTTTATTATTTAGTTTCTTTCTAGACATTAAGTATCACTCCTACCATAAATATATGATAACATTTTTTTATAAAAAAAACCATATTTTTTTATAAATATGGTTAGCAAAAAGGGCTAATGTTACATATTATATAACAAAGGTGATTATATGTATCCAAATAACATGTTTCAAGGTAAACTATTTAAATTTATTGTACTTATAATAGCATTTTGCTTTATTACTTTTTATCAGGCTATACTGACATTAATTTTGTGTGTTAGATTTCAAGTATTCCTACTCTTTATTGACATTGTCATTTTGTACTTTTGCATTTTTTGCCTCATTTTCCATAAATAAATTATCAGTAGTATATAAATAATTACAAAGTCTTCCTACATTCATAGTTGATTTTAACTCATTTTTTAAAAAACTTATTTTTTCTGGTATAAATAATATTACATACATTAGTTTCTTTTCTTCTTCTAATAAAGGGAATTTACTAATGTATTCTTTATATAGTTCATTAAAATCATACTTATCATAGTTTTTCTTATATACTTTAATAAAATCATATATAGGAAGATCCCTTGTTGCTTTATCCCAGCTAATTAATATATTATCTTTGCTTTTAATTAAATGTTTAGGATCTAAATTATTATGAAGAAGCACAACTCTTTTCTTTGATTTTGTACTCATTATTTTATACCAATCATCTAATTCATTTTGGCAAAAACTAAGGCAAGAAAATATAGAGCTACAATTTCTTGTAAGTAAATATTCACTTGGGCTCATATATATTCTTCCCTCTATCATAGTAATTAAATCATCATAATAATTATATGTATTATTAATTTTATCTTTTAATTTTTCATATATTTCTTTTACTTCATCAATACTAATATCTTTATAATAAACAGTTTTATTATGAAGTAGTGCGTCTAACTTTATTAAATCACTTATCTTTTGTTCACTTGGTGTTTTCGTATCGTTTTCATATTCATAAATATAGCCATAATTATCACAATAGTCTAATCTTGGTAAATACCCAAATCCCCTTGAATTTAAATAATTATATAATGATAAAATATCATTATTATTCTTTTTAGCTACATACTTTTTTGAAGCTTCATCTTCGTATATTATTGCATTATTATATAATTCATATTTTTTTACTTTACTACACTTTTTCTTTATTAGGTTTTTAATTAATCTATTATTCATCTTTTACGGGCACTATTATTTTAGTTCCTATAGTTATGTTATCTAAACTATTATATTTTTCTAGTTCTTCCTTTGTTACGCCATATTTTTCCATTACCATATCTATGGTTTCATCGTTTCTTATAATATGGACTTTATATGTTACATATTGTTCTTTTTCTAAAAGTAGATTTGAAGATATCTCACTTGCAACGTCACTTATTTCTTCCTTTCTTTCATCAGGCTCATCCACTTTCATTACTTCTTTATTTTCGCTTACTTCCTCTTCCTTAACAAGCTCTTCCATAGTATCCTCACTTTCATTTTCTTTTATGGTTTCATCTTTTGGTGTAATATCAGTTATATCTTCGTCTTCTATACATCTTTCTAATTCTTCTTTCTTTGCATAAACTAAATTATTTACTAAAACATCAATATGAACTCTTAAAAACTCTTCATTTATTATTTCATAATAAAAATCATCTATATCTATCATAACTTTTGATGCATCATATTTATCATCTAGTGTTATATCAAAAGGTATTTCTTTTTCAAACACTTCCTCATTAACACTTATTTCATTTATTTTGTATTTTCCGCTTATTGTAAATACTCCAACTACAGAATCACTATTTTCCATTTGTAAATTATGCTCTAGTGCTATACTTGTTATTTCTGATATTTTAGTGTCTAAGCTTACATCACTAACAAAAGGTATTATTTGTTTCATATATATTCATCTCCATTCAATAAAATATATGAAATTAAATAACTAAAATTCATATTTAGTAAATTTATTTATAAATTTAAAAAACCATGTAAAACGACTACTTACATGGTTTTTAATACTAATTTTAATTTTTTTCATTTGGATTTGCTACGTCTGGTCTCATTAATGGGAATAATACAACATCTCTAATTGATGGTTGATCAAATATTAGCATCATAAGTCTATCTATTCCAAAACCAATTCCAGATATAGGAGGCATTCCCTGCTCCATTGATGATAAGAAACCTTCATCTAAGTCCATTGTTTCTTCATCACCCTGTGCTTTAGCTTTAGCTTGATCTTCAAAAGCCTTTCTTTGTACTTTAGGATCAACTAATTCAGAATAAGCCTTACATAACTCAGATTGACATGCTACTACTTGGAACATATCTACCATCTTACTATCTTTATCATTTCTTCTAGTAAGTGGCATCATAACCGCTGGATAATTATATATAATTGTAGGCTCAACTATTTTCTCTCTTACCTGTCTTTTATATACATAATCAATTATTTGACTAACTGACTTATATTCTTCTAAGTCAGCATATGAGTAAAGTCCAGATTCAACTATCTTATCCTTTAATTCTTTAGGATCATCTACAGATAAAAAGTCAAAACCAAATATTTTTCTCATTTCATCTACATAGTTAATTCTCTTCCACTTTTCTTTACCAAAATCAAGTGTGTTTCCTTGATACTCTATTTTTGTTGTACCAACTAATTCTAAAAGTAAGTTTTGCATAAACTTTTTATAGAATTTAATAGTATCTTCAAAATTCCAATAAGCTACATACCACTCTACTTGAGTAAACTCTTGTAAATGTTGTGGATCCATTCCTTCATTTCTAAAACACTTAGCAACTTCGTATACTCTATCAAAACCGCCTGCTATACATTGTTTTAGATAAGTCTCAGGTGCTATTCTAAGATTACAATCTATATCAAGAGCATTATGATGAGTGTAAAATGGTCTTGCACTAGCACCGCATACTGCTGTTTGTAAAATTGGTGTTTCAACTTCAAGGAAACCATTTTCTCCTAAATATCTATGTATAAAAGCATATAACTTGCTTCTTCCTAAGAATACTTTTCTAGATTCTTCATTAGATATTAAATCAATATATCTTTGTCTATACTTAAGTTCTGTATCAGAAAGTCCATGGAATTTATCTGGAAGTGGTTTTAATGCTTTACCTAAAAATTCAAACTCTTTAACTCTTAATGTTTTTTCACCAGTTTGAGTTGTAAATATTTCACCTTCTGCACCTATAAAATCACCTGTATCAATTTGCTTCTTAAAGAAAGCATAATTATCTTCTCCAATAATATCTATTCTAAATTCAAGCTGCATAGCACCTTCAAGATCCATAATACGAACAAAGCTTAATTTACCCATTTTTCTCATGAAAATAATTCTACCAGCTATTTTAACGTCTAAAGTACCATCTTCTAATTTTTTAGCATCCTTTAGTGTATGTGTTCTTTCAAATCTTTCAGGGTATGGATTACATACTTTCTTTATTTCTTCTAACTTTTCTCTTCTTACTACTTCTTGTTCTGTTAATTCTCTCAAGTTAATTCAACTCCTTCGGTAAAGTATTATAACATACTTTTATTTACTTTTTGTACATTTATATCCATTTTTTTCAAAATATTCAATTAAAGACTTATATGTTGTCTTTGAATTAATATTAACGTAGCTTAATGGATTTTTTTTGTTATCATTCTTATCTATTGTATTAAAATCAAATTTAGTTATATCTAGATAACTATCAACTGAAAAATAATCATCACTCGCCTCATATATATATGTAAACCCATCCATGCCATTAGAGTTTATTATAGCAGGTAGTTTTTCATTCTTAACATATTCTATTTGCTGTTTATATTCATCAGTAAGGGCAGTATATTTATACTTGCCATCTAAATATTCTATTTTATCTTTCTTATATGTAATTTTATATTCATCAGTTATCTTATATCCCTTATCAGAGGCACTATATGAACAATTAACTACATACTCTTTATTTTCTAAATATCCAGGCAAATATACTGCTATTAAGCCTAATATTATAATTATTAAAATAATTAACAGAATACTAAATATGTTAATGGACTTTTTATTTTTATTTTTACTTTTCTTATCTACTAATTCTTTACTTTTTTCCTTATGCGATATATTGTTAGTTTCATTTATATTAACAGCGTTATCTATAGGATCATTATCTAATAATAAAGAAGATGCATGTTCTTCATTAATTTTATTATCAAGAGGCTCATCAGTATTATTAGAAACCTTATCGTTATCAAGTTCTATCTCAAGAAAATCGTTACCAAATAATCATATAAAGCTTTTTCTAAATTATCATTAGAAGTATTATTGCTCACTATATTGCCTCCTCATTTTAATATTATTGTAATTCAGATTTGCTTATTTCAATTACTGGGCGAACTCCTATTGGGTAGCTTCTATTAAAATACCAAAATTTAGCCCAGCCAAGTTTTCCTGCATTTTTTGTAACAATATATACACCATCAGAATCATATGCTGAACCAGTCCAATAATCATTTACACCATAGGCATAAAGCCAATTAAAATCAGAACTTTTGGTGCAAATTCCTCCTGGACAATCCAAATTAACTAACTCGTTATATGTTATTAATCTTCCTTTAATACTATTTTTATTAAAACTAGCTTTTAAATAATTTATATATAAATTAATTTCATCCTTAATTAGTTTATTACCTTCATATACATTCATAGGATAACTCGCACTAGGATCACTTGCCCAATACCCAGAATCAGCAAACTTAATAAGGCCTCCATAAAGAGAAAATTCCGGAGAACTTTGTACAACTACTCCAAAATTATTTTTTATAGAGTGTGACGAATTTCCTGTCATTGTCAAATTACTCTTAGCAAGCAAAGTTATAGTATCTTTAGTATTATCTATTACATAAAAATCTTCACTCTTTCCTCTAACATATTCATATTTTTCTCGATTATAATAAATTTTGTCATTGCAAAATGATATTTCATAACCAACCTCATATTTTTTCTTATTGGCATTATTGACAACTGTGCAACCTGATATTAAATCATCTTTAAAAACTTTTTCATCTAGTTCAGTGAAGGATTTAGTAAATTCTCCTTCACTATTTATTTTTAAACCTATTATATTCTTACCCAACTGATTGTCGGAATTTTCTATATAAAAATATTTATTGGAAGATTTTTCACTAAAATCAACATTCTTAAATTTACCAGACTCATCTGAAATAATTCTCATAAGATATCCTCCTTCTGGTAATTCAACAACATCATAATCATATTCATTTTTATCATAGTCTAGGCTTTCTTTTAATGACTGAGTAGTAAGTTTACCATCTATAGCTAGTATTCTCTTAGCATTTTTAACGGCTACATCCATATTCTTTTCAAATGCCTGCGTTCTTGTTTTTGTTATTGTCTTATTTACACTTATTGTAGCTATTACCATTATAATAGCGAGTATTACTATTACAGCTAGTAATTCAACTAAAGTAAATCCCTTTTTGTTTTTCCTCATTTTTCATGCATCTCCTATCTACTTTTTGTACATTTATATCCATTTTTTTCAAAATATTCAATTAAAGACTTATATGTTGTCTTTGAATTAATATTAACGTAGCTTAATGGATTTTTTTTGTTATCATTCTTATCTATTGTATTAAAATCAAATTTAGTTATATCTAGATAACTATCAACTGAAAAATAATCATCACTCGCCTCATATATATATGTAAACCCATCCATGCCATTAGAGTTTATTATAGCAGGTAGTTTTTCATTCTTAACATATTCTATTTGCTGTTTATATTCATCAGTAAGGGCAGTATATTTATACTTGCCATCTAAATATTCTATTTTATCTTTCTTATATGTAATTTTATATTCATCAGTTATCTTATATCCCTTATCAGAGGCACTATATGAACAATTAACTACATACTCTTTATTTTCTAAATATCCAGGCAAATATACTGCTATTAAGCCTAATATTATAATTATTAAAATAATTAACAGAATACTAAATATGTTAATGGACTTTTTATTTTTATTTTTACTTTTCTTATCTACTAATTCTTTACTTTTTTCCTTATGCGATATATTGTTAGTTTCATTTATATTAACAGCGTTATCTATAGGATCATTATCTAATAATAAAGAAGATGCATGTTCTTCATTAATTTTATTATCAAGAGGCTCATCAGTATTATTAGAAACCTTATCGTTATCAAGTTCTATCTCAAGAAAATCGTTACCAAATATATCATCTAAAACTTTTTCTAAATTATCATCAGAAGTATTATTATTCATTATATTGCCTCCACATTTTAATATTATTTTAATTCAGATTTGTTTATTTCAATTACTGGGCGAATAGAGTTTGCACTGGAATAACCCCAATCCCTCATTAATTTACCATTACAAACAGAAAACGTGCCAAAATCACTATGTGCTACGGCTGTCCACCATATATGGTAATCGTGAAACTTCTCTTTACCTTTTGTTATACATTCTTTTGTTTCTAAGTTACATCCAATAGCTTTTAATTCACTACTATTTATAAGACGAATACTAACGCTTTTTTTATTTAATGTGTTCTTAAAGTATTTTTCATAATTTTGAAGAGGTTCTAATAATAATGTATCTTCAATTGAAACGTCAGCAGGATAACTAGAAATGCTATTTTCCCAAGAACCAATATATGTTCCTCCTCCAATATAAGTTCCATGGCCAGTATCAAATAGCCTTATAACTGGCGCAGTTATATAGTAAGAATTTGTAACATCTTTATACTTTGAAATTTCATCTTCCCCTTCTTGAAGTCCATAATTTTTTTCACTGCCACTCACATTATTACTATTACTTTTTACTATCAAAACATTTTTAGCAAGAGCAAAGACAGTATCACCATTATCATTTATTACATAAAAGTCTTCACTCTTACCCGTACTTTCATTACAAAAAGATATTACATCTCCTACACTATATATATCTTTTTTAGTAAATGATGTACAGGTCTTTGAAATACCAGAGTCAGAACCGCTAGAATCAGAGCTGGAAGTACATTTATCAGGCTTTTTTAAAGTACCATCATCATTTAACAATGTACAAACCGTATTATCTTCATAAAAATAGTTCTTATTTTTATCTATCAAATCAAAATCCATATTGTTAAACTTACCAGTTTTTGTTGCAGTTAAAGTTATTAAATATGAATCATTACTCTTTTTTACATCTACATTATACTCATCTGTAGAATAATCTAAACCGCTTTTTAATGTATCATTATCAAGATTGCCTGTTTGCAATATTTGTTTTGCGCTTTTAACAACCGTATCCATCGACTGGTCATATGCTTTTGTTTTTGTTTTAATTATGGTTTTATTTGCACTCATAGTTGCAATAACCATTATTATTGCAAGAACTACTATTACTGCTAAAAGTTCAACTAACGTAAATCCTTTTTTGTCCTCCATACTTTTTCTAGCTCCTTTACCTTGTTACAAACTCAACTAATACAGGTCCTAATATTATAAGAAGTATTAGTGGTATAAAAAATAATACTGAAAATATACTTATCTTATTTGGTATTTTATTTATTTCTGCTTTTATATCCATAACTTGTTTATCTTTTAAGAAATCAAGCTGGTTATACATTGTTTCTATTATACTATTTCCAAATAAATTAGATTGTTCCATATTAAGTATAATATTATTTATAGTAAGACTTGGTATTCTCTTACTCATTAATGCTAATGCTTCTGTAAGTGATTTGCCAAAATTAACTTGTTTTATTGTTTCTTTAAACTCATCTGATATTTCAGAATCAATATATTTACATGCCATTTTAATAGCATTTTCTAAATTTCTTCCTGACTCTAGTGCAAGTGTTAATACTTCAAAGTAGTAATAAGCCTCATTTTCTAGCTTTTTACCTCTTTTTTTAAGTGGTTTATCTATCATTATATACGAAGTTAAATAATACCATAATACTGTTATTACTGGTGCAAATAAAGCCCCAAAGTTAGAAAATATAAATGATATTAAAAATACTACCATTGATGTAAAAAACCTAAAGTTCATAAAATATTCTGTAGTAAATTTTTTTGATACACCAAACAAATTTATTTTATCTTCCATCTTTTTAATATCTTTTTTTCTATATATGCGGTTTATAAATGTTCTTTTATCTTTCATTTTTAAAACCTCACCTTCATAACACGGTTAACTACTAAAGCATAAACTGAATATACTAATACTATTAAAGCTAATAATATATTACCTAGTGTTGTCTTTATAAGTGGTGTAAAATAATTAGGTTTTAAAATAAATATAAAGCCTACAAATACAAATGGCATAAATAATAGTATCTTACTAATCATTCTAGCTGATGATGTAAGTGATTTCATCTCCTGTTTTAGTTTTCTTTTATTAAATAACATTTTTTCTATAGATGAAAATACTTTTATAATATTACCACCTGTTTTGTTTAAAATACTAAGTGAAGATGTTATATAACTTACTTCCTCAGACTCAACTCTCTTGCTAAATCTTTCAAACACTACATCTAAAGATAAGCCGTAACTTATTTCCAAATGCATTTTCTTAAATTCCTGCTTAATAGGCCCTTTTAGTTCATTTGCAACTATTTCTATTGCTTGCATAGTACTTCTTCCTGATCTAAAAGCATTATTCATTATTATTATTGCATTTAATAGTTCCTCTTCCACTTTTTTCTTCTTAATATAGTTATTAAATTTAAAATATATATCAAGTAAGTAGTATCCTAAAAGCCCTGATATTAATATATCAATAAGTCCTGGAATCCTACCTTCTATTATTCTTGCAAGTGTTATTATAAGTACAAAAATAATTCCAATTACTATCTTATTACTTATAAAATCAACTGGTGTAATACTTTTAGTTTCATCATAAGAAATATATTTATTATATTTAATAGCATTTTTTTTAACTACACTAGACTTTTTTAAGTACTTGCTTATATTTTCTATTAATAAAGAGTATCTATTTGCTACAAGATCAAAGAATGAAGTTGAATTGTCTTTAATTGAATCAATACTATACTTTGCTATTCTTTTTTCTAATTTTAGGCTTTTATTATACATTATAAGATAAAATATTATAAATGCTAAAAGTATCATTACTATTGTTTGAATAATAAATATGTTCATAATCTTCACCCCTATTTCTTAAAGTTAAATATATCGTCTAAATCATCTATTCCTTTACTCTTTATCTTTTTATATACAAATGGCACTCTCTTTTTAAGATCAAAAGCACCTTCTACTTCACCATTTGATGTTAGTCCTGTTTGTTTAAAATTAAATATTTCTTTTAACTCTATCATGTCATCTTTAAAGCCATCTACTTCACATATACTAGTTACTTTACGTCTTCCATCTGATAATCTAGATATATTAATTACTATATCTATAGCATTTTCTATATATTCTCTAATAGCTTTAATTGGAATATCCATACCTGCCATTAAAACCATTGTCTCTAGCCTATTTAAAGCATCTAGTGGACTATTAGCATGCATTGTAGTAAGTGAACCATCATGCCCTGTATTCATCGCTTGAAGCATATCAAAAGCCTCTTTACCACGCACCTCACCTACTATTATTCTATCAGGCCTCATACGTAGTGAGTTTATAACTAAATCTCTTATGGTTACTTCTCCAGTACCCTCATAGTTTACTAGTCTTGTTTCAAGTCCAATTACATGACTTTGATGAAGCCTTAATTCTGCAGCATCTTCTATAGTTATAATTCTTTCATCATCTCCTATAAATGATGATAAAGCATTTAATAGTGTTGTTTTACCACTACCAGTACCACCACATATTATGATGTTCAATTTAGCTCTTACCGCAGCATATAAAAACCTTGCCATGTAAGGTGTCATAGAACCAGTTCTTAAAAAGTCGTCAATCTTTTCCATATCACGTCTAAACTTTCTAATAGTAACTACTGGTCCTTTAAGTGATAATGGGGGTATTACAGCATTTAGTCTTGAACCATCTTCCATTCTAGCATCTACCATAGGATTTGCAGTATCTATTGTTCTACCTAGTGGTTGCACTATCTTTTGAATAGTTCTAATAATATGTTCATCATTTATAAATGATACAGAGTCATCACGACTTATTTGACCATCTATTTCAACATATACTTCATTTTTACCATTTACCATTATTTCAGTTATGTTGGGATCTTCTAATAGCTCAGTAATAGGTCCATAACCATTAATTTCATTATCTATTAAGTTAAATATATGACTTCTTTCTAAGTTAGTTAAATCATACCCTAATAATGCTTTATCTATTTCTGTATTTATATACTCATGAAGAGATTTATTATTAGGTATTTTATCATCTATAAGATTAGATATAATTGTGTTTCTAAGATTATCAAGAAGCTCTTTATCTTTAAATATATCATAATCTTTAACAGGCTTTGTCTCTATTTTTTCTTCTTTAACATCAAAAACTTCCATTAGTTTAGGCATTTTTATCACCCCTTAAAATACTTTTCTTAGAATCAAGTAATGCACTTGCTATTTTAGTAAGATTTACAATATCACTTTTCTTAGATGATCTGATTTTCTTATTTAGGGTAAGTATTTCACCATCTATTACATATTTATCAATATCTTTTATATAAAAACTTTTATCTATTGTGTAATCTATATTATGCTTAATTATATTTTTAACATCAAATAGTGAAAAATAATCTTTTCCTGTATCTTTAGAAGAATTAAATACAACTTTATAATTAGTAGTTTTTGTATCATCAAATATTGCTATCATACTTCTTGTATTTTTTAAATCAACTGGATCATTAGTAACTAAAAATAATGTATTATCACTTTTATCTACTGCACATAAAGATATAGGACTTATACTATGTGATGTATCAATCAAAATAACATCATATTTATATAATGCTGATATAATTATTAAGTCTATATATTTAGAATCTATCTTAAGAGCATTTCTAGGATCAGTAGGTGCTGATAAAACATCTATTTTGTCATTATACTTTGAAATATATGTATCAATACCATTAAATCTATTGTTACTCATGTCATCTACTACGTTGTATATTGTTTTAGTATTATTTACATTTAAACTAATAGCAACGCCACCACTATTTAAATCTAAATCTATTATTAAGACTTTTTTATCCATCAAACTATATATTCCTGCAAGATTAAGTAATGTGGTAGTTTTTCCAACTCCACCCTTACAAGAAAAAACAGTAATTATTTTAGCTGCATCTTTTTTCATTTAATTTACCTTCTTTTCTATAATTTTTTTTTCATCTTTAAAATAACCAGTATATGAACATTTTTCAGTATATATTTCTTTTCCAACTATAGAACCAAAAAATCCTTTAGCTGACTTAGATAAAGATATATCTATTTTTTTTTCATCTTCTTTTATATCTATTTTGTATTCATCTATATTTTCATCATTTTTATATATAAGATTTACCATTTCATCATATGGATTATTCTCTATATTAGTAAGTCCGTAGTCTAATACTTCTTTTGCTATAGCACTTATTTTTCTACTATTATATTTAGCATAGGAAACATCTATAACTAATGTTCCAACCATTATAATTACTGATACAAATACAGTAAATAGTACTAAAGACTGTCCTTTATTATTTAACTTACTCATTTTTTATCACCCTATATACTTCAACATCAAATACTTTTTTTAGTATATAAGATAGGCCTGGAGTTATAGGCTCTATTTTCTTAGACATTTTAATAGTTGTATAATCATCATTAGTTGTTATATTAAGTTTTATATCTTTATTATCCATAACATTATTAATTTCATCTAATGTCTTACCTGCTTTATAAAATGTAATTGCATCATCCGTCTTACTTTCTAAATCATTTTTAAGTGAAATAACTCTTCCAAAATCAATTATAGAAAATATTAATAGTAATGTGACAGGTAATATAATAACAAATTCAACTAACGCTTGTCCTTTATTGTTTCTCAAATTAATCGCCCCTATTATCATGTTAATTATATCAAAAAAGAAACACTATTACAATAAATTATACTAACTAAATGTAAAGGAAAATAAAAAAACTAGAATATTAAAACTCTAGTTTGTACTTAGTTTATAAATCTAAACTATTTTTATTAAGTAAAAATTCTTGAATACCAACAACTAATATTCCCTCTTCTGTAATCCAATGTTTCATATTATCCTTAACAACTATAATTTTTTTAAAATTATCATTAATATTCATTAACGGTCTTTCTTCTTGAATTGTTTTTTCTCTTGTGTCTAAGTTTAAGGCAGATTGCACGTAATATCTTTTATTTCCTAAATTACATACAAAGTCTACTTCTAATTGTTTCCTATTTTTACTTTCATCCCTTATTTCAACCACACCAACATCAACACTATATCCCCTAACGATTAATTCGTTATATATTATATTTTCCATTATATGATTTTCTTCTTGTTGCCTGAAGTTTAGTCTAGCATTACGAAGTCCAATATCTGAAAAATAGTATTTTTGTGGGGTTTGTATATACTTTTTTCCTTTAACATCATATCTGTCAGATTTATTTACAATGAAAGAATCTTCAATATACTTTATGTATGAATTTACTGTATTTAATGATATTTCTTTTTCTCCACTACTTATAAACGTATTAAATATTTTTTGTGGGTTAGTTAATGAACCAACTGATGATGCTAACATATTAATAATAGAATCAATTATATCTACTCTTTGAATGCCATTACGCTCAATAATATCTTTTATATAAGTTTGGTCAAATAGAACTTTCAAATAATTTGATTTTTCTTCATCAGTTTTTTTAGAAAGTATTAAAGGTAACCCCCCATATAAAACATATTCATTCCACGCTTCTTGTTTATCACCTTTAAATGCGCTAACATATTCAGAAAAAGATAAAGGAAATAGCCTTATTTCATCTCCCCTGCCTCTAAATTCGGTAATTATATCTGTTGATAAAAACTTTGAATTACTCCCCGTAACATAAACATCAAGATTTCTTTCATATAAAAAACTATTTAGCACGGATTCGAAATCCTCAACCATTTGTATTTCATCCAATAGTATATAATACATATTTTTATCTTTTATTTGTGTCTTAATATATTGATTTAATTCATGAGAACTGCGGTATTTTTTATTTTCTTCTTTGTCTAATTCCATCTTAATGATATGGTCTTCTTTAACACCACTTTCAAGTAAATAATTTTTAAATATCGGATCTAATAGATATGATTTTCCGCATCTTCTAATACCTGTAATTATTTTAATTAAACCATTTTCTTTTCTACTTATTAATTTGTTTAAATAAACATCTCTTTTAATCTCTTCCATATTTGCCTCCGTCAAAGATTTTTGCCACTTTAGGCATTTTTCTCCAATACAATTATATTATATTTAAACGTAACTTTCAACAATTCATTGAAGATTTTTGCCACTTTAGGCATTTTTCTTCAATGATAAATGTATTTAAATCTAATCTTTGTTTTTAAATATTGTATAACCTACTAATGCAACTATTACACAAATCATCCCAATAATGATTATTCCATTACTATTTTTTTCACCGCTTGCTTCTTTTACTATAGAAAGTGATAAAAAATAATCTGAACAATGATTTATATCAAATGACACATATCCATTCATAACCATTATATTATCTTCTATTTTCTCTATTTCATTTGTTTCATCATTATAATAGTATAGGTTTAATCTATCTCCATCTTTAAACTTGCTTGTTTTAATCTTTATTGTAGCTTTTGATGGTAAAGTGCCATGATAATTGAATGAAACAAATTCTTTTTTCATGCTTTTATTTATTATATTATCTATCTCATTTTTATATAAAGTTTTGTTAGTTATTTTCATATCAAATGAAAAATCTTCATCTTTATAATTATCTTTATCAAAACTCCACGAATAATTAAACTTACCTTTATTATCTTTAATGAACATTACTTTGTTTTTTGTTTCTGTTTTTATAAATTCATCCTTTGCATGTAAGGTATTTATACATGCAAAACAAGACAATATACTAATTAAGCATATAAATATTTTTTTCATAAATCATGCCTCCTATAACCAGTATGCACTACTTTGAATCAATAACTGAAATACATAGTAAAATAACCATATAAATATTGGATAAAACACGTTTTTATTTTTATCATAAACTTTTGCAACTATTATTCCAATTATTATATAAGGTATTTTAGATGCTAAGAAAACCATATTGTTAAATTTAAAACCAGCTTGCATAACACCATATATTACTCCACTTATAATTGGCCAAAAGCGTTTTATATCAAAAATATTGTTTATTGTTTTAGTAAATATAATGCCTTCTGAAAAAGGCATATATATACATAAAACTAAGATCGTATATATTGCTATAGAACTCATATTAGGAAATATTAAAGAATCCGTACCTATCTTAGTCCATCCAATAAGCTTATCAATTATAAAATTACTAAAAATAGTTATCAAAAACAAAATGATAAATACTTTAAAGCATCCTAATAAATTCTTCTTAGTATCTTTCCTAAAACTAGAAAATTCTTTTTTTAAGTCATCTTTATAGATAAAAGCAATTATAATAGATGTAAAAATTAAACATATAGCGAAGTACATAACATTAAAATTACTGACGCTTTTTTTATTTGGAAAAGATGCAATGCCAAACACTAAATATATTATAAACACAATTAAATTTAAAATAACTTTTTTAATCTTATTTTTATTTTTCATACCTACCACCTATAATAAGGATATCATAATAAAAGAAAAAATTAGCTTAAAAATTGCTAATTTTCTCAAATTTTACACAATTATCTAAAATATTTTCTAAGCCAAGCTAAAATTCCGCTCATAATTATCCCTCCTTTTTACTCTTAAACAATAAACTATAATCTTTTTAAAACAGTTACTTTAGATTTTTTAATCTCATTATCTACGTATTTTTCTTCTTTTTCTTCTATTTTTTCTAGTAACTCATTATATACTTTCTTAGCCATTATTTCATCTTCTATATTTGAAAATAATCTAATTAATTCATGAATATTTATAATAGTTAATATTATAGAACTTGCTATACATATTTTTAAATATTTTGATGAAACATTATTTATACCACAAATTAGCTTCATATCTTCTTCATGCTTATCACTGTTTAAAGAATCCTTATTAACAGCACATTCATATAAGCATTTTGCTATAATATGATCCGATGCATTTGATATTAATTTCATATCATTATCATGATTTTTACTATTAACTGAATTAAAGTTACATGCACAATGTGATAAGTATTTAGCTATATCACCATCTTTAGCTTCTTTAATTAATTTCATATCACTTTCATGTTTATCACTATTTAGTGATACTAAGTTAATTGCACAATTATATAAATAGTGTGCTACTTTAGGATTATCTATATTTTTAATCAATTCTATATCACTTAAATGATATTTACTATTTTGTGCATTCTCATTAATAGCATACTCATAAACCCAATATGATACATATCCGTTTTTAGCACTAAATATAGCATTCATATCTTCTTCATGATAAGATGATTCTTTTTTTAGTGCATAATTGTATAAATATTCACACTTTTTTTCCTCAGAAGCATTTGCAATTAGTCTCATATCATTTTCATGATATTTACTATTTCTTCCAATTTCATTTTTTGCATAATTAATTAAATGCATTATGTTGTAATAAGGTTCAGTATTGCTGATTAACTTAATATCATAAATAAAATATTTTGAATTAAGATTAAGCATATCTAATACGATTTTTTTATTACTTGATAATGTGTCATTTAATTCAATATCACTTAGCTTAATTAAATTACTAATTTTAGTACTATCTAAGCCTAAAATCATTTCGTCACTTATATCTTCTTTTTTATAACCACATTTTAAAAGTCCCTTTATTATTCTTTCTTTTTCTTCTTTATTCATATTTAAAGACTCCTTCTTGTATTTATATAAATATTATAATACAAAATATAATATTCGTCAAAGCACATTATTTTGCATATATTTTAACATCCATGATCACTATCTATATCACATGAAGAAGAATTTACCTTAGAATTAATTTCATCGTAGATTAATTTTAAACTATTTTTCTGCTTTTCAGTTAGTAAATCGCTTGGTTTTTGATTTTCTTCTAAATCTACAGTATCAGCATGATAGCCAACTATCTTTCCATTTAATACTCCAATTACAAGCGGAACATATATCCTTTTTTCTCCAGTTTGATATTTAACACCATTATCTACAACTTCATAATCATTTAATATGTCTTTTAATATATCAAGCATCTCATAGTATTCTTTTACTGCATCTTTAGTTTTAACAAGCACTCCATCTTTAACCTCATAAGTATCTCTTACATCTGTCATGTCTAAATACAAAATTTTATCTGTATTTATATACTGCAATACATTTACAGCATTACGGCACCATGGACACTTAGGAAATCCTAAATATATTATTCCAGTTTCATTTTTTAACGTACTAACTATCTTTTTAATGTCTGTATAAACAAATGGATTATCATCTTCTAATAATATCTTTGGACTTGTACTATTATTTAATTTTTCATATTCTACTTTAAATTTTATACTATCTTTTGCTTCACTTTTATTTTCTTTTTCTTTATTATTTATCTTTATAAAAAGAAGTGATGCTATTACTACTAAAATAACTGCTAATAAAATTAAAATTATTTTCTTATTACGCATATAAATACCTCCAACAGCTAATATATATAAATTATAACATAATACTAAATTTATTTAAATATATAAAAGCCAAATATAAATCCACATATAGCACCTATTAAATGTCCCATATGCGATATATCATCCTTTTTAAATAACCCCGTAATAATTTCGTTAACGACATAAAATATACATACTAATATAAAAGTTATAGGCATCTTACCACTTGTCATATTAACAAATGAACTTAAGACAATAAACATAAATACTATCCCACTTGCACCTAGTATTCTTTTATTAGTAAATATATTATTTATAATGCCTGTTATTAGGGCCTCTAATGCTATCATAATAATTAAGTTTCTACTGCCATACTTTTCTTCAATCATAGGACCTATTAATAATATATATAGAAAATTATTCATAAAGTGGCTCCATGATGCATGTCCAAAAATATGAGTTACTAACCGAATGTAAGTAAGCGGATTAAAAATACTACTTCTATATGAAGAAAAAAGTATTTTATTAGTTTTACCCTTAGTTAAGAAATTTAGGATAAGTACCGCAAAAGAAATAAAAAAGAATGATAATATAACAACTGAATTATAACTAAAATAACTAGACATTTTTAATTAAAGCACTTTCCTATATAGTCTTCTTTTTTTATGCCATTAATAAAATCTTTTACTTTAGTCTTCTTTTTTCCAGGCATTTGTATCTCAGTAATTAATATAGACTTATCTTTAGTTGATATAAGCATTCCGTTTTTATCTATATCTTCTATCGTTCCAGGCTCGGAGTTAAATTTCTTTTCGCATATAGTAGATGACCAAATTTTAACTTGCTTATCTTCTAAATTAGAGTATGCACCCGGCCATGAATTAAGGCCTCTTATTTGATTATATATATCAAAAGCATTATTGTTAAAATTAATATGTTCTTCTTCTCTTGAAACATTGTAGGCATAAGTTGCTTTACTATCATCTTGCTTTTCTCTTTTATTTGTACCATTAACTATGCTAGGTAGTGTTTTTTCAAGTAGCTTAACAGATGTTTTCATAAGCTTATCATGAAGAGTAGCAGCAGTATCTAAATTACTAATTTCAACTTCCTCTTTAGATATCATATCGCCTGTATCCATTCCTTTATCCATATACATAATTGTTATACCTGTTTTTTTATGTCCATATATTATTGCTTTATGAATTGGTGCTCCTCCCCTTAATTCAGGTAAAAGAGATGCGTGAACATTAATGCAGCCTAATCTTGGTGCATCTAATATTATGCTTGGAACTATTTGGCCATATGCACATGTAACTATTATATCTGGATTTAATGAAATAATATCTTCATACTCATTTCTTATTTTAACTGGCTGAATAACTTTTATATTATGTTCTAAAGCCTTCTTTTTAACAGGAGAATAAGTAAGTATATGCTTTCTTCCAACTTCCTTATCTGGCTGTGTTACAACCCCTATTACATTACAATTATCTATCAAATATTCTAATACAGGTACGCAAAACTCTGGAGTACCCATAAAAACTACTTTTAAATCTTTCATAACTATCTACCTTTCAAAAAGAAACTTTTCTTTAGAAAAGCTTCAAAACATCCTTTACTGATATATATATCATAAGTGCAAATAGTAGAAATAAACCTATTTGATTTACAATTGCATCTACTTTTGCATTTACTTTCTTTTTAGTTATCTTTTCAATTATTATAATTAATGCGCGGTATCCATCAAATGCTGGAAATGGTATTAAATTAATGAATCCAACATTTATAGTTAAATAAGCAAGAAGATAAAGCAATCCTTGAAAACCTGCTTTACTTTGCTCACCTACTATTGAATATATTCCAACAGGTCCTGATAAAGCATTAATACTTACCTTTCCAGTAAATAAAGCCTTTATAGTAACAATCATTGAGTTAAATGTAGAACCAAACTTAGATACTGCATACTTAAACGAATTAACTATACCCGTATACTTTTTAGAAGAAAGTCCTATACCATATGAATATGATACTGCACCTTTCTTCCCCTTAATCTTTTTAGGTTTTACCTTTACATCTTTTATGTCACCATTTTTATCTTTTATTTTAAAGGTCTGGGCTTTCTCATTATTAGCAATAGTAAGTTTTAAAGTAACATCATCCCATGTTCTTGTCTTCTCACCATTAATAGCAAGTATTGTATCGCCTTTTTTTATACCTGCACTATATCCTGCAGAGTCTTTTGATACAACACCAATTACTGGCTTAGTAGTATATGAACCATAACATAAAGCCATTATGAATAAAGCAATAAATCCCAATATAAAGTTATTTATAACACCTGCTAATACAATAATAAGCTTTTGATGAAATGGTTTATTATACATTTTTTTATCTTTAGGAACGGATTTATCATCATCCACCTCTTCACCAGCCATTGCAACATAACCACCAACAGGAATAAGTCTTAAGCAATATAAAGTCTCATCATTTTTTCTCTTAAAAGAAAATAGCTTAGGACCAAAGCCTAGTGAAAATTCATAACAATAAACTCCCGATTTTTTAGCCCAAAAAAAGTGTCCTAATTCATGGATGAATACGATTGTTCCAAGTATTAAAATAAAGTATATTAAAGTCATATATCCTCCTTAAATAATTCCTAACAATAAAATATATCCAATAACAACAAAAATAATGCTATCTAGTCTATCTAAAACGCCGCCATGTCCTGGCATTATATTAGAAAAATCCTTAATATCATGATTTCTTTTTACAGCACTAAAGAATAAATCTCCTAGCTGTCCTAAGCATGAAAGGAATAAAGTAACTAATAATAGTAATAATACATTTACATCAGGATTAACTGCAATATAATAAAACGTAGAAGCACATAACGTTCCAAACACTCCACCAATTATACTTCCTTCCCAAGTTTTATTAGGTGAAATAAGTGGTGCTAATTTATGTCTGCCAACAAGCATGCCACCTAGCTGAGCATATGTATCAGTTAATATTGTAATTAAAAATAAGTAAATAAACATTGTTATACTGCTAGCTCTAATTTCTACTAGTTCATAGAAAAAAGTACCAGTTAAAATAAGCATTCCAATTAATTTAAAAGCATCGTCTGCATTATATTTTTTATTATCATTACAGTATATAACCGCAATCATTGGAAGTAAGAACGAAATAAAATAGAATGATTCTCTATTCTTATCCATAAAAACAAGTAATATAGTTAAAGCATAAAAAATAATATCGACATATAATGGCCTTTTACTTTTACTTGGTAATCCTAAAAACTCCTTCATTCCTAAAACCGCTACTATACATGTAGCAATTTTAAACCAAACACCGCCAACAATTACTAGTGGAATAAATATAGCTAGCGCAACAATAGCACTAATAACCCTCTTTTTCATATCATCACATCCTCGTAATATTATTATAATACAATTATTTATATTTAACAATAACTATATTTCAAAAGAAAAATGCGAGAAAAATACACTAACAAAATACTAGTACATTAATAAATTAAATATATATTATCTATAACTGAAGTAAAAGTACCATAACGGCCGCTAGAAAGTTTTGCATAAAGTGCATTGTCATTGAAACAAATATATTTTTAGAATCAGTATATGCTTTAGCTAAACAAATCCCAAGTGCACTATACTGAAATATGTATAGTAAATCTGTTAATGTTTCAAATTTATCAATTACATGAAGACTTCCAAATAACAAACCACTTATTACTATAAATACGGTTTTATTATCAAAAAACTTAGATAGTGTCATT
Organism: uncultured Bacilli bacterium; assembly: GCA_934155185.1. Taxonomy (GTDB): domain Bacteria; phylum Bacillota_I; class Bacilli_A; order RF39; family UBA660; genus Aphodocola. The sequence continues at coordinate 12,466 of CAKPGT010000010.1, read as the reverse complement.
CTAAATATACCCTCTTCTGCAAAAGGTGCATAAAAGACTGATAATACAAATGTCCAAAAAGGTACTCTCTTAAACATTTCATTTATTAATTCCTGATTATTTGAAGTAGCCCCTTTATTAATTAATACTACTGGAAATGCTACTAAAACCATTATGCATAGCATTGATATATATCTTTTAAAAATAAAAGGAAGATAAATTTTAAAGTTCTTTATAAATACCTTAAAATTACTAATAAGTTCTTTATAATTGCATGCTATTATCATTAAAAGTATAAATATATATATTAAATAACTAGGTATCTTATAAAATATCTTAAAGTTTGGTAAGAAAAACATAATTCCAATAAAGAATATAATTAGAATTATAGATTTAATATATGTCATTTTTTCTTTCTTTGTATCTTCTATAAGTGGAAGTTTAACTTCTTTTTTAGGTGATATACTTTTTAGAAATATAAAACACAAAATACCAGGTAATACTGGTTCAAAAAATAGCCAGATGCTTGCAAAAATTACTTTTTTTCTATTTTCTTTTAGATACCTTATATCTTTTTTAGACTCTTTATATAACATAATATTTATAAATAAACCAATTAAAAGTAAAAATACTTTAGCTATCACCTGATCACTTATTTTATTAAAAAACAAATTATAAATAAGCATTACAAAAACATATATAAATTCTAATAAGCATGCTAATTTTAAATATAATCTCTTATCCTTCATTTTATCCTCCTATATTGATAAAAAGCCTTAACGGCTTTCTAAAACAAATCACTAAAGTCTATATCACCGTCAACTGCTGGACCTTTATACTCAATAGACTTATCAAAGGCTATTATAGCTGTAAAAACAATGCTTACTAACCATAATCCAATTCCAAATCCAGTGCCTTGCTCAAATGACTTAGCAAGTTTAATATTATATGAAATAGTAAATAATATTAAAGCTATTTGACCAACAATGGGTACTGCACCAAGTGCTAAGAAAAATATGTAGTACCACTTATAGCCTATAATTTCAAATAATATTATTGTACTATATATAGGAACTAATGATGCCCATCCTGGTTTTCCTGCTTTCACATATAGTTTCCATCTAGCAATAATGCTAAATACTAAGATGCCAATTATTATGATTCCAAATGTTGCCATAAAGGTTCCAAGCGTTGCTATTAAAGCTGCCATTCCCGTACTATTATACATAACTTATACCTCCTTATCTTAAGTATAACATATATTATAAAGTTTTACTAACCAAAATCACATCAGATCCTATTTTTTTTATTTGACTCCATGATATAGCAACTTCATCCTTACCTCTTAGCATTCCCATAAAACCTTTTCTATCGTATACAATTATTTTTAAAATATTTCCTGTATCATTAGATATTTCAACATCAACAACATTACCTAGCCTTTGGCCAGAAGTTAAATCAACAACATCTTTATTTTGTAAATCAGATAAGCGCATAAGTAAATCACCACTAAATTATATGACTTTTATGTATAGAAAAGGACACTTCTTATCATTACTAAATTAGAAGTAAGAAAGGAAGAAATATGGCAAGACACAAAGTTGAAATAACTGGAATTAATACAAGCGACATAAAAGTTTTGACAAACGAAGAAATGATAGAATTATTTAAAAAGACTAAAGATGGTGATAAATTAGCTAGAGAGATGCTTGCAAATGGCAATCTAAAGTTAGTTTTATCAATATTAAGAAAGTATCAAAATAGAGTTGATAATATGGATGATTTATTTCAAATTGGTTGTGTTGGCTTAATGAAAGCTATAGATAATTTCGATTTATCACATAACGTTAAATTCTCTACATATGCTGTACCATTAATATTAGGTGAAATAAGAAGATATTTAAGAGACAATAGTAATCTTAGAATATCAAGAAGTATAAAAGATCTAGCTTATAAAATACTTAAGTTAAAAGAAGAATTTTTTATGAATAATGGATATGAATTATCTAATGCTAGAGTTGCCAGAAAACTAGAGGTAAGTGAAATTGATGTAATAACAGCACTTGAAGCTATGCACGATCCTATTAGTATGTTTGAGCCTATTTATAATAATGGTGGTGATACTATTTATTTAGAAGACCAAATTGAATCCAAAAAAGATAAGATAAATAACTGGGATATTTCTATATCTTTAAATGATGCTATAAAAGAATTAAAAGGTAAAGAAAAAAAGATCATACTAGAAAGATTTTTAATTGGTAAAACACAAATGGAAATAGCAGAAGAAATAGGAATTAGCCAGGCTCAAGTATCTAGACTTGAAAAAAGTGGCATAGATAGTATTAAAAGAAAAATAATGTGATATATTATGCAGAAAAAAATTATCAGGATATGATAATTTTTTTAGTGCTATATTTCTAACTTATTAATTGTGATAACTGAGTGAACACCAAAGGCGCCACCGCCCCAAAAGTAGTAACTGTCGAAGTACCCTTTATGCTCGGCAGACCAAATATTGTAACAAACTCAAGCAGATACATACAGTATCGTTAAACCATCATCTGGCATTCATGTTATGTCTTCTTTTATAACCTTTTCTTCACTATAATTATATTGATATTATTATATTTGTTCTTAATGGCTCTTTATTCTTTTAGTAGCTATTACATTGCCCTCTTTAACTTCTGTATTAGTTCCTGTATATATAGCTTTAAACTCTATAAATTCATAATTTATAGTTAGTATATCTATTTTATCTATTGCAGCTACTATAAGTATCTCTAATACCACTTTCTTTAGTCTGCTGTTTTTCTTTCTAAAACATTTCCTCATTATTTAAATTAAATTAGGTCTTAAATAAACATCTACATTGTCCTTAGTATAAATATCTATTTTAGCTTCTTTAACCATCTTACAAAACATTAATCCCTTTATAACAATATCAGAATCTTTTTTAACATCAAATGAATACTTATTAAGGCTTCTTAAATCATTATTAGTATTAATATTAATTCGTTTTACCTTTATATCATTAGATAAATATAATGTAAAACTATTCTTTTCTTTTCCTACATAATCTATTCTTGCGTATTTATCTATAATTAAAGACTGATTAGGTTTTATTTGGTAAGTTCGAGGTTTTATTTCAGCTTTTGCTGTTATTTTTTTGATATCTTTTGGAGTAATACCATATAAATAATTATTCTTACTTACTATGCCTGGAGTATCTATCAAAGTTAAATTATCATTTAATTTTATTTTTATAGTATTTAAAGTAGTTGCAGGAAGAAGACTTGTTGTTATATTACTTTCTTCTTTAGAGTAAGACTTAATTAAGGCATTAATTAGTGTTGATTTGCCAGCATTGGTATTACCTACCAAATATACATAACTATCAGTCTTGTTTTTGTTTATAACATTTAAAAGCAAATCTAAGTTGTAATTTCTAACACTACTTACAAATAACTTACAAACTACATTTAGATTATAATTTTTATCTATATAGTTAAGTAATTTTTCTTCTTTAACTGACTTTGGAAGTAAGTCTTTTTTAGTAATAACAAGCACTACTTTACCTTTAAAATTATTTATCTCTTTTATAGAATCATCTAATGTTAATATATCACATAAAAAAAGTATCAATTTATTTTCATCCTTAATTTTATTAAAAATTAGATCATAATCTTTCACATTTTTATCTACGTTTACATAATCCCCATAATTCTTTATTCTAAAGCATCTTTTACATAACAAGGCATTATCAATCATAGAAGAATCTATATACCCTTCTTTAGATGGTGAAGTAGTTTGAAATATTGCACCACAGCCAGCACACTTCTTAGTCATAATACTTTCCCCTTATTAATATATTTTTCTTTTCAAACTTTTTAAATATAAGTTTTTCTATTTTTCTATTAAGCCATGTTTCAGTTTCATCTATTTTGCTTACCGGATTAACTAATATTGTTGTTATTTTCATTTTATTACCACCCTGCACATCGGTTAATAGTTGATCTCCAATAGCAGCCACTTCATTTTTTTTATATCCATATTTTTTTAATATGTATCTATATTTATAGGAAAAAGGCTTTAATGATATACAAGCACAGTCAACATCATAAAATGATGCAAATGGTTTTATTCTGCTTGGAAAATTATTTGAAAAAAGTATTATCTTAAAGTCTTTTTTTAACCTATCAAATAACTTTTTAGTTTTATTACAATATACTTTTTCTTTAGCAGGAGATATTGTGTTATCAAGATCAAATAATATGCACTTAATATTCTTCTTTTTTAGAAGCTCATAATTAATAGTAAATATGCTTTCTTGATACATATCTGGAATAAACCTTTTAAGCATTATCTGCATCGTCCTTTCTTTTTAAAATACTAGTTTTCTTATTCATACTAAGCCTTTTTAACCTAGCATCACTCTTTAAATACTCACCATAATTCATAAGATAGTTATATTTTCGATCATATTTTCCATCAGCAATAAATGTATCATTTAATCTAAGAATATGCCTAATAAACTTAATTACTACATGATATAACACTATCATTATAAATAGTAATGGCATAAACTGAAACATAAAAACTTGAAGTTCATTGTTTCCATTTATATTAATACTTCCCATTATTCCCATTAATAAATTAAATGTCCCATGTATTAAAGTTGACACTAGGGCTGCTAATAAAAAGTTTGAATATTTTTTACTTTTAACTTTAGAAAATGTTCCAAGTGATAGAAAAAATCCTATTATAATTCCACATATAACATGAAGTGGTATAGTAGTTAAATCCCTCATTAGTGAAAGTCCTATACTAGATGATACTGTGCTTTCTGAAAAAGCATACATAACGTTTTCTACTCCCGCAAAGGAAAGCGCAATAAGCGACATATATACTAATCCATCATATATATCATCATAATATTTATTGTCAAAAATAAATAAGAAAAATATTGTCATTTTAGATAATTCTTCTATAGAAGCCCATATATATGTTAATAAAATATTACTTGAAAAATATGGAGCAATTAAGTTTTCAAAATATCCAGCAAGTGACGTTGTAAGTATTCCAGATAGCAAACATAGTATAATATTCTTCTTAGGTTCCTTGCTTTTTCTATCTGTATATAATACTATGAAAACTAGCAATATTGAAGGCATAAGTGAGAAAAATAAGACTAGTAATCTTTCATATATGTAATAATCATTATTAAAAAGATTAAAGTCAAGGCTTAATCCAATCATCTCTCTCATCTCCCTTACACTACTACGTATAAAGTATAACATAAAATAGAAAAAAAACACAGTAGTATTTACTATGTCCTATTCCTCTTTTTGGTAAACGTATCTAGAATCCTAATATCTTCATATGTACTAATAGGATATCCGTAAACAAACCTTTCTAGGAATGATAATTTTTCATAAGCTTCCTTGTTAAAACATTCATCTTTTATTGGTTTAAGGTAAGGAATCTTATCATGTGCATCAATAAACTTACTTAATGGTGATATTAAATATTTTTTTCCTTTAACTATTTCAAAGTCCTTATTCAAATTTAAATATAAGCAATTTAAATCATTTGAAATTTCATTTTTTTAACTATAGAATGAAATCTTACACTTCTTTCTGATGGAAATTTACTATAATGTTTATTATACATTTTTTATGATGTACATAAGCCTTATATAAATAATCATTTTCAGGTAACTTATTTCTATCAAAGTCAGATAAATGTGTTAAATTAAATTAAAGCTAGCCTCCATAAGCTTGGCTTCTATACCATCATTGAACAATGCTTCTTTATGCTTCCATGCATGAACTGTTTCATACAAAACATAATTTAAAATGCATGAATTTACTAAAATTATGCTATTATGCTTTTTGTTTAATTTCTTTATAAAATCATCATTAATAATAATTTTTTTATTTTAAAAACTATAACTTGCATGAGACCTAATACTAGAAAATTCTAACTTTTCAACATAATCTTCCAAGCTTTGATATTCTCTTATTAACATAATACATTTATATGCGAAATCATAGTCAATTAATTTTCCACCTTTAGTATAATCATAAAATATTTTAGCTATAGCTTCATCTACATCTCTACTTAAAAATTTTCCATTTAATATTACCCCTTATTTGCGCTTAAGTATTATAGCAAATGTGTTTCAAATGTCAACTATTTAATTTTCTTTATGTCTTGATATATTTAGAATTATCCCCATCGATATAAGGGTAATGATAAGACTACTTCCTCCGTAGCTAAAAAACGGAAGTGTAACACCTGTTACCGGAACAAGTCCAACTACAACTGCTAAATTAAGAAGAGTTTGAAATGATAGCTGAAATACTATTCCAAATGTTAGAAACTTAGAAAATGTATCTGGAGCTTTTATTGATATTTTTATACATCTCGTAATTATTATTAAAAATAATGCTGCAACTGATATAATTCCAATAATTCCAAGTTCCTCTGAAATTATAGAAAATATAAAATCAGTTTGAGGTTCTGGAAGATAAAAATGTTTTTGAACTGACTTTCCAAATCCCATTCCAAATAAGCCACCTGGGCCTATGGCATATAAAGACTGTATTGACTGAAACCCTGTTCCTAAAGGGTCACTCCAAGGATTTAAAAAGGCAACTATACGATTCATTCTATATGGCGCTGCAATTATTAATAAAGCTGCTCCTACCATACCAAGAAGGCCTATTTTAATGAAGAATGAAAAATCCACTCCAGAAATAAATAACATTGCAACTATTGTTAAAACTAAAATAGTACCTGTACCAAAGTCAGGTTGTAGCATAATAAGGAAAAATGATATCATTGTTATTAAAAGTACTGGAAAAGCCCCCTTAACTACCGATTTCATTTGTTTTGGATTATTGTGAATATATTTACTAGTAAAAATGATTAGCGCAAGTTTCATAAACTCACTAGGCTGAATACCCAAACCACCAATTCCAAACCAGCTTCTAGAACCATTTCTAACTGAACCTATACCAGGTATTAATACTAATATTAAAAGAACAAAACATATAAATAATATTGTATTAGATTTTTCAAGATAATATGTATATGGTACTTTACTTACTACAATCATTAAGAAGAAACCAACAATAAAAAATAAACTTTGCATTATGACATAGTGAAATTTATCATTAAATTTATATTCTGCCCAAATACTAGATGCAGAATATATCATTACTATTCCGTATATACATATTAAAAAAATAGTTATTATAAGTGATATATCAAGTTTCCTTTTCATGTTTCACCTCGCTAATAAAAAATATTCTTAGCAAAGTAAAAAAAGAACTTTTTATTGTTCCTTTTTATATTCTTTTATAGCCATTAACATTTCATAGGCAATAACTTTTTGAGCCGGATATTTATTTACATGATCGATTATTATATCTTCTATATCTTCCATATCTATATATCTTAAAACATAGTTTCCTAATTTTTCTTCTTCTGTATAATTTGTTCTTCTAAGGTTTACATCTTGATCTGTTTTTATAACATAGTAATAAAGCTTTTCACAGCAGTTTTTATTATTACCAGGTTTTTTAGTATAATATTTTATACTTAGTAAAGGCTCCATTAAGGAAGGCGAAATATCCATCCCGGTTTCTTCTAATATTTCTCTTTTTAGGCAGTCTTTAGTCGATTCTCCTTTTTCTAGGTGTCCTCCTGGAAATTGATATGTATGATAAGAATACCCTAATAATATTTCATTATTGCTGTTAATTATAAGACCTTTTACCCTTATTTCTTCTTCATCTACTTTTTTATCTTGAATACTATTATTTATAAATATTTCTCTCATGCAATCACTTCCTATCCTGCGTATTTATTATAACATGGATTTATTTAAAAACGTCAAAAAAAGCAAATGCGTTTACATTTACTTTATAGCCAAGCGCCATAGACAACAGCAAGTGTTCCTAATATAAGGCCGCATATCCAAAATAATTTTACTATATCTTGCTCTTTCCAACCCATCTTTTCGAAGTTATGATGAAGCGGAGTCATTAAAAATACTTTCTTTTTAAATACTAAAACTGAAAATACTTGTATTATTACACTAAGTGTTTCTATAACAAATACTCCCATGATAACCGCAAATGTAAGTTCATGTCTAGTTAATATTGCTATTGAAGCTAAAACACCACCTATTGCAAGAGAACCTGTATCACCCATAAATACCTTAGCTGGATAAGCATTATATACTAAGAATCCTAGTATGCATCCTGATAATATAAAGCAAAAGACTGCAATATCTTCATAACCTGCAAGCCAAGTAGTTGCCCAAGTTATCGTTCCCATAACAAGAGTTGCTATAAATGATAATCCTCCAGCTAATCCGTCTAATCCGTCTGTTATATTAACTGCATTACTAGTTGCAACTAACATAAACAGTATGAAAAATCCATATAACCATCCAATGTCTACTTTTAAATTAAAGGCATGAAACCAAAGTAGAGGCTCTGAGCCACTTCTCATATAAATATAGAAAAATATAACTGCTATTAAAACTTGGCCAAATAGTTTTTGAACATCAGTTAAACCTTCATTTTGCTTTCTTTTGATTTTTGTAAAGTCATCCAAGAAACCTAAAAGAGCATATGCGATAAATACAAATAATACTATAAGTAAATTACTATTTATAGAAATTTTACCTGTAAAATACATTATAAGTATGGTTATAAATGTAGGTATTATAAATATTAATCCTCCCATTGTAGGTATACCATTTTTTTTCTTATGGCTTTCTCCTACAAAGACACTTATTCTCTGACCTAAATTAAGTTTTTTAAGTAATGGTATCATAAAATACCCCATAATAGTTGATATTATAAATCCTATCATCAACGCTAAAACAGATTTTGTTAATATAAACACTTATTTTCACCTCTTTACATTCGAGTATAATTATACTATATATTTTTAATTTTTAAAATGATTTTATACCTATTTTGCATTCATTTTACTAATTACCAAGCATTAGTCTTACCTTAGACTGTTCTTCTAATCTTGTACCAGCTTTTGGGGACTGCTCTATTACTATATTACCACTACCACTATATTCAATATTGTACTTAGATAGAATATTTTGAGCCTCTTTTGGTGACTTTCCAATTACATTTTCTACTGTATAATATTTTTTATCATTCCAGTTATATTTTTTCTCACTAGTATTTTCTCTTCTTTCAATTCCAAGTGCATTTATCGCATCAGTTAATATGTTTTTTGCAATAGGAGCTGAAACAACTCCACCATACTGCACTGTTTTTTTAGGGTTATTTATTGCAACATATACAACTATTTTAGGATCATCCGCTGGTAAAAATCCCATAAATGATAATATGTAGTTTCCAACCATATAAGCACCATCTTTAACTTTTTGTGCTGTACCTGTTTTCCCACCTACTCTATATCCTTCTATATAAGCAGACCTACCACTACCATTAGTAACTACGCTTTCTAATGCTCTTCTAACCTCATTAGATGTTTCTTTTTTTATTACTCTTCTTACTTTGGTTTTAGTGTTTTCTTTTATAACAGTATTAGTTTCAGGATCATTTAAACTTTTAACTATGTATGGTTTATATAATATACCTCCGTTAATCGCTGCTGATACTGCTGTTATTTGCTGTATTGGAGTTACTGATACACCTTGTCCAAAAGCGGTTGTAGCAAGTTCAACAGGACCTACTTTATCTAAATTAAATATAATTCCAGTTGCTTCACCATTTAAGTCAACACCTGTTTTCTTTCCAAAACCAAACTTATCTATATAGCTAAAAAGTGTATCTTTTCCAAGACGGTTTCCAAGTTCTACAAAGCCTGGGTTACATGAGTTTTCTACTACTTGTAAAAACGTTTGGGCACCATGTCCTCCTGCTTTCCAGCACTTTATTTTTGCATTTGCAACCTTTACACTTCCAGCATCATAAAACGTATCTTTATCTAAATTAACTAATCCTTCATTTAATGCCGCTGAAAGAGTAATTATTTTAAATGTAGAACCAGGTTCATAAGTTGCCCATATAGGAAGATTTCTATTAAGCGTTTCTATATCATAATCCTTATAATTAGTAGCATTAAAATTAGGCCTTGATGATATAGCAAGTATTTCACCTGAATTAGGATCCATAGCAATTGCAAGAGCGGTTTCTGGATTATACTTTGTAACAGCATTATCAAGTTCTCTTTCAACACTTTCTTGTATTTTTTCATTTATGGTTAAAGTCACATTTACACCATTTTGAGGGGACTGATATATTTGACTTAATTTAAGTTTGTTTCCCTTAGCATCAGAAAAATATTTTATCGCCCCGTATTCACCAGTTAAATATTTATCATATTGTAATTCAATGCCAGATAAGCCTTGGTTATCTATACCAACAAATCCAAGAGTATGAGAAAGCATAGAACCATAAGGATAACTTCTTTTAGATTCTCTTACCAAATAAACTCCTTCATAATTTAGCTTTTCTATTTTTTCAGCAACAGAATAAGCAAGTCTTCTACCAAATGGATGAACTCTTTCTATACTAGTATTTTTATAGACATGTTCTTTCATGGTATCGTAAGAAACATTTAATATTTTGGCTAATTTTTCCGTTACTTCTTTTTTATTTTTAATCTGGCTTGGTATCAACACTAACGATGTTGTAGTTATATTATCAGCAAGTACAACGCCATTTCTATCATATATTTTTCCCCTATCCGCTTCTATTGGAAGATTACGACTCCATAAATCACTTGCTAAACTATTAAGCTTATCATAATCAAATACTTGTATATAAAAAACCTTTAGTATAACTACTATAAAAACAAAAAATACTATAATTATAAATAACTTAATTTTTTGATCCGCTTTTTTATTATTCAACTATTATCACCGTTATAAGTTTATGAAAAAATAGATGATAAAAGAAGTTATTTTAGACTTTAGAAGTAGTAATATAATTGCTAATAATTTTAATGATATTTACTTTTATTTAAATAACTAGCCATTTAATTATAATTATTTATGCCCATAATTTCCATTTTCAATTGTCCAAGCAAAGTATAGTATAAATAATTTGCAATACAATGCAAACTATTTACTTATTTTGACGTTTTTTGCATTTTATATAAATTAAACTGTATTATAATAATTCTTATAAAGTTAAAATTTCAGTTTTCTCACCCAAATTATTTTTCTTTTTATTTGTTGCTATTATTATAGATACAATAATTGTAAGTAATATAAAAATCAGTAATGAAATCCATAATATTATGTTGTAATAAATAATATTTTGATTTAGATAAATATTATCTATATAAATTAACCTATCATCATTATACACTTTAATGCTTCCTATGTACGCACCCTTTTTCAATTTATAATTTATTATATCTTTACCTTTATATTCATATTTTATATTACTATCATTTTTCAAATACGTTCTTACATCTTTACTTGGTTTTATGTCATAATACTTTTTCCTGCTATACTTAACAGGTATCTTCTTAATTATGTCATTTTTTCTAAGAATATTTTTATATCCATAATTTTTACTATAATAATCGTATATTGTAAGAGTATCTTTTATAGCACTATCGGGGCTATCATTTCCTGAATTTATTACAACTAATAAATAGTTTACATCATTAAGATTTGCTATAGAGGCTAAACATCTACCAGCACCAACTGTATATCCAGATTTAGCCCCAAGTATTTTCCCTGTATCTAATAAACCATCATAATGGCTTAAAGTGCTTTTAAATGTAATCTTGTCTTGTATACTATACATTTTTGTTTTAAATACTTCACTAAATATTTCGTTTTCTAATGCGTATTTAAGGAGTTTTGCTATATCATTTGCAGTTGAGCAATTTTCATTATCATCCTTACCTATAGGATTAGAAAAGGATGTATTATAAAGGCCTATTTTCTTAGCAGTTTCATTCATCTTGTAAACAAACCCTTCATAGCCTAAACTGTTATTAACTAAAACATTAACAGCATCACCACCACTTGGAAGCATAATTCCATATAGTAAATCCTTAAATGTTAATCTTTCTCCTATTTTTAAACCTGCCTTTGAATATCCATTAAGACCATAAAGGTCATTACTTTTTACTATAACCTCTTTATTTAAATCACTTATGTTTTCTATTCCAACAATAGTTGTCATTATCTTAGTTAAACTTGCTACTGGAGTTTTCACATCCTTATCTTTACTATAAACAACTTCATCTTCATTTAAGTTATATAATACTACGTTTTTACCATTAATATTAAAATCAGAAGCAAATACTACTTTAGTAAAAGTAAAAAAAGCAAATAAAATTGTTATAATGTATTTTTTCATATCTACCTCACACAATAATTATAACACGTATAATGTAAGTAAGTAAATTGAGGAAGTTGAAACTTTTAATATTTACTATATAATAAATTACATTCATTTTT
>CAKPGT010000009.1 GCA_934155185.1 uncultured Bacilli bacterium | reverse complement strand
GCATAAGTTTTTATACAATATTTCAATTTTATATATAACAATTTTTCGTTTTTTGATGGTTAAATATGCATAATATTTATGTTTTTACTTAATTTTGCAATTTAACATACAAATTACGACAATTTACGACTTTTTAAAAACAAGAAATTTACTTATAATATAGTTTAATACTATCTGCATAATTTGACATGCTAACGTAAATACTACAACCCATGCATTCGAGTTAAGCTTTAAGTATGTTACAAAAAACCACATTATAAACATTTGAACAAGCTGAGTTGCAACTCTTCCTTTAATAAAATTAAAGGCTTCCTTAACGTTCTTGCTACCTTTTGCTTCTGACTTAAATACGAATTTTTTATTCGCTATATATGCAAAAGCAACTGCTAAAATCCAAGATATTATTTCTGCAAATTGTAGTTCTAAACCATTTTTTTGATCCAATACAGTAAATAGCAAAAGCAGCTTAGAACCTATTGCAACAACAGTAGTAAGTCCTCCTACAATAAGATAATTAACTACCTCTTCATATTTCTTATATAAATTCCAAACTTTTTTCATTGTTTATCCCTTAATAAATTAAGATATAATTCATATAACTGTTTATGCTTTTTAGTTATTACTTCTAATATTATACCGGTAGTACTTAAAAGAAGTGCTATTACAAGTGATATACATGCTACTATTAAACTTGGAAATTTTGGAACTAGTCCTGTCTTAAAGTACTCTAAAACAACAGGGACACCTAAAATTAGTGCTATTATCATACATAAAACACTAAGGATGCCAAAGAATGCAAATGGTTTATATTCCTTAAATAAAGTTGCTATCGTTTTTAATACCTTAAATCCATCACTATATGTATTTAGTTTAGAAACAGAGCCCTCTGGCCTATCTCTATATGTTACTGGTACTTCAATTAATTTAAAATTCTTATCAACGGCATGAATAGTCATCTCTGTTTCTATTTCAAACCCTTTTGATAAAACTGGAAATGATTTAACAAATTCATATCCAAACGCTCTATAGCCAGTCATAATATCTTTTACGTTATTCTTAAATAATCTATTTATCAAGAACCTAACCATTCTATTTCCTAAATTATGAAATGGTCTTTTATTTTCAGTAAAGTATGTACTAGATAATCTATCACCAATTACCATATCTGCTTTTCCCTCTAATACTAAGTCACACATTTCCCTAGCATTTTCAGCAGGATAAGTATCATCACCATCAATCATAAGGTAACAATCAGCATCTATATCTCTAAACATGCTTCTTATTACATTGCCTTTACCTTGACGATATTCATATTTTACAATAGCTCCTGCCTCTTTAGCTATCTTATCAGTACCATCAGTAGAATTATTATCATAAACATATATATCCGCTTCTGGCAAAACTTTTTTATAATCTTTTATTACTTTCTCAACTGTCTTAGATTCATTATAGCATGGAATTAAAACAGCTATTTTTTTACTATCCTTTTTCATAAAAACCTCCAGAATTTATTTGTTGAACCTTTTTATTATAGCATTTGCTATTCTTTCACTTGCATGACCATCTCCGTAAGGGTTGCTAGCCCTACTCATCTTATAATATTCTGATTCATCGATTAGAAGTTTTTTAGTTTCTCCATAAATAACTTCTTCATCAGTTCCCACTAATTTTAGAGTACCTGCTTTTATACCTTCCGGTCTTTCCGTTGTATCTCTTAAGACTAATACTGGCTTCCCTAGTGATGGGGCTTCTTCTTGGATTCCACCACTATCGCTCAGTATTATATAGGATTTATTTTGGAAATTATGAAAGTCGAAAACTTCTAATGGTTCAATTAATCTCACTCTATTGCAATCAGAAAATATTTCATTTGCAACTTCTCTTACCTTAGGATTCATATGTATAGGGTATACAACTTTTACATCATCAAATTCATCTACTATTTTTTTTATTGCTTTAAATATATGACGCATGGGCTCACCCAAATTTTCTCTTCTATGAGCTGTTAGTAAAATCATTCTATCACTACCAACCCAATCAAGCACCTCGTTATTATAGTCTTTATCTACCGTAGTTTTCATTGCATCGATCGCTGTATTTCCAGTAACATAAATTTTTGCCTCATCTATATTTTGTTTAAGTAAATTACTTTTACTAAGTTTGGTAGGAGCAAAATACATATCTGTCATACAATCAACCATCTGTCTATTCATTTCCTCTGGAAATGGAGAGTATTTATCATATGTTCTTAGTCCAGCTTCAACATGCCCTATTGCTACTTGATTGTAAAATGCAGCTAATGCTCCTGCAAATGTTGTTGTAGTATCACCATGAACTAATACTATATCCGGTTTTACTTCCTTTATTACTTCTTCTAGACCTACTAATGCTCTTGTTGTAACTTCTGCTAATGTTTGGTCATGTTTCATTATGTTCAAATCATAATCTGGTGTTATTTCAAATGTTTCTAAAACTTGGTCTAACATTTGTCTATGCTGTGCAGTTACACAAACTATACTTTTTATTTCATCTCTACACTCTAATTCTTTTATGAGTGGAGCCATTTTTATAGCTTCTGGTCTTGTTCCAAATATACTCATTACCTTTATCATATTAATTCACCTTCTTATATTTTTTCAGCCAACTCTTTAGCTTTAACCATAGAATCTTCCATCGAATTATAAATCCAAGCACCATATCTGCCAATTGTATAAACACCCTTTTTACTAAATTCATTTTTTAGATCATCTATTTTCTTAGTAGTTTCCGTTTCAATATGAACATAAGCTGGATCCATTATAATAGTTTCGTGATCAACTAATTTCATATCATCACTAATAATTCCTGATTTTCTTAAATTTTTAAGAGTTAAATCTAATTGTTTATCTATTTCTTCTTTAGTTATTTTAGTATCTTTGTTATATCCGATTTCTATATACATACTTAGTTTCTCATCACCTAATATATTATTATAAAAACCTACTCTGTAATAATTGCAATCCTTAGATGGAATATATAACCAGTGCTCTTTTTTACATAATGGGGATGCTTTATCAAAGCCTAAATTAAATACTAATACTTTATTATATGACATTTCATTTAATAGCTCGTCATGTTCACCTATTAATTTTAGGAAATTATTTAATGGCATTGTGTTAATTAAATATTCATATTTTACAGTCTCACCATTTGATAATGTTGCCTCTTTATTATTTAAATCCAATGAAACAACACTAGTATTTAATAAAACTTTACTCTTATCCAACTCATTATATAAAATATCTATAAAACTAGCCGCCCCATTTCTTGGATACAAAAAGCTTGCATTATATGAATTAACCTTACTATTTTTCATATTGTTAATAATAGCTTCTTTATCTGCATATGGAAAAAATCTTCCCATTGCATCGACGTCTAATTTCGTCAAATCAACAGCATATAATTTTTCGTTATATGGTTTAAGAAATTTTTCTACTATAGATTTTCCAAACTTACCATATAACATATCTAAAAAGTTATCATATTTATCTTTTTCCTCTTTATTGAATAAATCATAAAGGCAATCAATAAATTCTTGTTTTTCTAGTTGGTGAATATTAGCCTGAAAAGGAAAGTCTATAAAATTATTTTTGTATAAAATTTTAGTGCACTTATCATTGTATATAATATCTTCCTTAGGCATTTTGCTTAAGAAATTTTTCTTGAACTCATCCATGTTAAAATGAAAGAAATGACCCGCATAATCCCAAACATAACCATTTTTTTTGATGGTTCTACAATATCCCCCAGCTTCTTTTTCTTTTTCAACTACTAAGTAGTCTTCTTTTGCATAATTAGCAAATGTAAGTCCTGATATTCCAGCACCTATTACCAAATATTTAACCTTCATACTATTTATCTCCTTTGTTTTTAGAGTTTAAATACTTTTTGTATATGAACATTCTTAAGTGAAATGGTGTTAATAGATTAATTATAAATTTACTATTTCTAAAAATTTTTATGTACGACTTATTTGTTTCATTGTACAATTCCAATGATTTATTTTTTAAATACTCATCAAATTCTTTAGCCTTTTTGTAGCCGTCTTTTTTATTTCTAAAAAATATACAATATATTGAGTAATTAGTATTAATTACTGTATTAATAATGTTTTTTAAATACTTTCTTTTTATAGCTGCCATAGTTTTTTCATTATCACTATAAAAATCAATCAATTTATGAGTTACTGAATTATGATTTAAGTGATTTTTTTCATACGAATTAGTATTTACACTTTGATCTATTCTACCTATAAAATATTTATATATATTGCATTTATAATAAGTAAATGTATTAACTTTCAACATTGGAATTACATCATATAACATATCAACATAAAAAGTCTTTTCTGGCAATTGAAATTTGAGTTTTTTTAATATTTCTGTTTTATATGTTATAGTCGCCATGGCAAAAAAAACACAATTAAGCAATTTTAAATCAAATTTATCAAAATTATATTCTTTTGAATCTTTCAAATTTTCATATATTATATCTTCACTTATTCCATCATTTACATATTCTTTACTATAATCCGTAACAACTAAATCTGAATCACATTTTTCCAATTTATTAATAAACTTAACAAATTCATTTTCATCAAACCAATCATCACTATCAAGAACCCTAAAGTATTTACCTTTTGCTTTTTTTATTCCAACATTTATTGTAGAACCATGACCACCATTTTCTTTCTCAATTATTTTAAATATTCCATTATGTTCTTCAGCAATTTTCTTCGCAATATCTATTGATTTATCTTTACTTCCATCACTTACAATAATAACCTCTATTTTACCAACTAATGTTTTATTAACTAGTGATAACAAGCATTTTTCGATAAATTTTTCAGTATTATAAACCGGTACTAATATTGTAAGTATTGGTTTGGTATTCTTTTCTTTAGGCATTTTCATCACTTCCTTCATCTAATTTTCTATACTCATTAATTAAATGTTTCTCCATTATATTCCAATTATATTTTTCAACGTATAGTTTTTTTGCATTTTTTGATATATCATTAAGTACTTTTTTGTCATCTTTAAATTTATATAAAATATTAAAAAAATCTTCGGCATTATAATCTATTACAAAACCAGTATTGTTTTTTCTTACCAATTCATCTATACCAGTATTATTACATACTATTATTGGCTTTCCAAGGGCCATCGCCTCATATATTTTATTTGGAGCAGAATATCTATGATTCTCTATTATTGGATTATAAGTTGCAAATAAAATATCACAATCAGATTCTAACTCCAAAACTTGATTATATTTTAAAGAACCATAATAAAATATATTTGAATACTTTTTTGATGCCTCTAAAAACTCTTTTTCATATATTCCAAATCCTCCAACGTGAAATTCTAAATCTTCATGTTTTTTAAATTCATTTAGTAATTCTAATAATAATCTATCTGTTTGTAAAATTCCTACATAACATACTTTAATTTTTCTACTCCTACTTTTTATTATACTTTTAGCTTCTTTAAAATTGATATTAGGAGTATTATGAATAACAGTTAGTCTTTTTGGCATTGAATTATGTATTTGATTTTTTCTCCACTCTCCACAAATTATAGAAAGATCAGATTTATTTATAACCTCATTCTCCTTTTTTGAAATAAATCTTTTTAATATTTTTGGCATAGTTCTTGAATCAGCATAATAATCATACATATCATATATTATTTTTTTACCATATTTTTGTGCAATTTTAGATGATATATATCCACAATCAAAGTCACAAGCATGTATATAATCAATTTTTTTTATATTTCTTTTTAAAATTTTTTCTAACCAAAATTGAAATTTAATTAAACCATATATTGTGCTTAATGACATTCCATATTTACTTTTATATTTAAAAAATATTGAAGTTACTCTTTTACCATTAATTTCAAACTTATTGTAATCTTCAATCCTATTATCCCTATCCCAACCAATAACTACTACATTATAGCCATTATTAATTAATGATAATACTTCTTTTGTTGCACGAGAATCATTTATTATAGACGTACTTCTTATATAATAAATAGTCTTTTTCTTACTCATATTTTACTCCTTACATCTTAATTTACTTAATGTTATAATCATATAACATAACATTCTAATAAACATCACTACTAAATATGAAATCGCCCCTCCAGTTATTCCAAGTACTTTTACAAGTAGAAAACTAATAATAAAAGCAAGTAATGTAAGAATAAGATTCATATATAACTGAATTGAAATTTCTCTTATAGAAGTTAAAAAGCTAGAACAGATCGATGATATGGCATAAAATATAGACCCTAATATTATAATCATTAATTCCAATTTATATATATTAAAATTAGATGAATATATAATATTTAAAAATGAAATTCCTAAAAAATATGTGACAATCAATCCAAGTATGCCTATTAAAAAAATTGTTAAAATAATTTTTGTGAATAATTTTAAAATATCGTTTACTTTTTTATCATTATACAAATTAGCTATTTCAATTAAAATTGGATTCATAATAAAATTACATACCAAAATCATAACAGTAGCAGGCATAATTATTATACCAAAAACAGCTTGTATTTCATCTGTTAAGTAGACATCTATTGCATATTTTGGAGCATTTGAAAGGCACATTGTTAAAAATGTAAATATACATATCATTGTATTAACCTTAAAATACTTTATTATTTGATGCTTATCTGTCAAATGATTCCATCTATTTAATTTTCTTGCTACTGGCGTCTCAAAAATAAGCAAAAACAGAAGGTTTATCATTACAATTGATACAACTGATACAATAAGATTTTTACAAAGTATAATTGTTAGTAAAAATACAATTATATTTACAATTGATTTTATAAATTGAATTATACCAACATAATATAATTTATCTGCTTTTTGCATTATTCCATAATATACATCAGATAATTCTTCCAAATATTTAAAAATACATAACAAAAATACAACGATAAATTTTTCAAATGAGTAATTTCTTAATAAAAGAAAAATTAAAATGCATATCGAAACAGTAGAAACAGTGAAGATTTTTGATATTATATATGTGAATGGAGAAAGTTCATTTTTAACATCAGTAACCTGATAAGTTCTACCCCCCAATGCAGCAAGTGATGTTGTGGTACAAGCTAGTGTAAAACCAAAAGAAAAAATTCCAGTCATCTTCAGTGTTGAAAATCTCATTAATATTATCGTATACAATAGTGATGTTAAAGAAAAAGTCATGACTCCTATTGTATTCCAAATAAAGTTCTTTTTTAAATTTGCATTTTTCATTACTTCACATCCATATCATTCAATATTTTATTAGTAGTAACTTCCCATGTGAAATTATTAACTACTGTATCATGCAATTTTTCTCCCATTTTTTTTGTTAAATTTACATTATTAACTAATCTATCTAATTCTTTTTCAAGTTCATCTTGAGAATTTACAACAACTCCATTGTTACCATCTATAAAATATCGAGTGCCACCATTTGGCGTTGCTATTACAGCACACTTCATTAACCCCGCTTCTAATATACAGGTAGGAAGTCCTTCTGGATAATGTGATGGATGTACAAATATATTAGTCTTTGCATATATTTTAATCAAATTATCAAAATCAGTTTTACCTAAAAACTCTATATTTTTTTGATTATATTTGTTTTTCAAGTATGGTAAAAAGTTACCGTTGCCAGCAATTAATAACTTGGCATTTTTTTTATTTAATTTATTAAAAGCAATTATTAAATCTTCTATTCCCTTTTCCTTTAATATTCTTCCTGCATATAATATAGTAATTTCTTTTTGGCTTTTCTTTATATCTATATCCTCATCAAATCTATTAATAGAATTATACCAAACACCATTTGAATTTATTTTAAAATGCTTTTGCCAATCACATGCATCTTGTGAAACGCCATAATACTTATCAACATATTTTTTTACTTTCCATGTTAGAACATGCTCATATATAGCACCAAAAAAGTCTAATATTTTATTACTAATGCTTAAATGATTTGAACCATGTTCAATTAAATATACTGGTATGTTATGTTTTTTACCATACTTTGCCCCCATTAAAGAAGTTAAATGAAATCTTGTATTAACTATTATTCTGTCTATTTTATATTTATTTAACTCATCTATTGCCATTTTATATTCTTTATTATGATGTTTTATTATGGGATATCTTTTTTTAAAAATATTATGGATTGGTATTCTTATGTTAATTACCTTATTATTATCCTCTATAGTTTTAAAATTATCATAATTCGAACTTACAACGATGACTTTATAATTTAATTTAATTAATTGTTTTGTTAAGTTATCAACATATCTTTCTATTCCTCCAAGATGAGGTAAAGCGTATCCACAAAATATTGCTATAGTTTTAGTCTTCATAAAGTCCTACTTTCTATTCTTCTCAGATTTTAATATTGATATTTCTTGAATAAGTAATGTGATTTTTTTCTTTTGTCCTGAAGTTATTATTGTAAGCGACATAGTTAAAAACAACAGTAAAGCTAGTATTATTGCTATTATAAGATTAGATAATGTTTTAAATCCGAATAAATTTGATACATATTCTATTATAAACGGAAAAACAGCAACTAATAAAATAATTAATGAACAAAAATACCAAAGTAATGAATATTTAATTGGCATTCTTCCCTTTTTTAATATTTTAGTAGTTATTAAGGCTAAAATTATAGAGAATATAATTAGAGCTATTTTTAAAGATAAATTCATTACTTATACCTCCTTACTCCAACTAATAAAATGGATAATAATACGTTAATCATATAATAAGCATTTTTCCATGCTCTTATCGAAGATTGTCCACCAACTCTCTCATTCATACTAACTGCTATTTCGGTCACTTTATAACCTTTTTTAAAAAGTTCCGTAGTAGTTATAGGCTCAGGATATTCTAAAGGGTATTCTTTTGCAAATTCCTTTATTATTTTTTTATTACAAGCTCTAAATCCAGATGTTGTATCATATATTTTTTGATGTGTAACCACCTTCATAAGTTTAGATATTAGTTTAATTCCTGCCTGCCTTGCAACCGTGGATTTAAAATTACTAGTTTTTTTATCTATATATCTGGAACCAATTGTAAAATCCGATTCTTCTTTTTCAATTGGTTCAATTATATTTTTCACATAATTTACGTCGTGCTGTCCATCACCATCAAATTGAACAGCTATATCATAATCATTTTCATATGCATATTTATACCCTGTTTGGACAGCACCTCCTATTCCTAGATTATGAACTAGTGTTATATGTGGAATATTGTTTTCTAAAAGAATATTTTCTGTATTATCCTTTGAGCCATCGTTAATTACAATAACATCATAATGTAGCTTATTTTCTTTGTTGTATTTTTTAATATTATTGTATGTGTTTAATATATTATCCTCCTCATTATAAGCTGGAATAATTAATATGATTTTTTTATTTTTCATAATTACCTCACTATAATAATTCTACCAAATTTATAACAAAAAGTCATTAAAATACAATAATTTTATAAAAATTAAAAGTGTTGAATTATAATATATCCCAACTATGAATATATAAATAACTCAACACAATTACATTTTAATTAAGCCTCCACAATTAGTAATTTATAATAAACTTATTAGTTTTAATTTTGCATAATCACTAGTACAATAGTGAAGCTATTGTATTTAATAATAAAGTACAATTGAGAAGAAGCATTAAAGGATAAATATTACTTGAAAGTTTTTGTCTTTTAGTTTTGAATAATATCATTATTAATGGTACAAGTACAAAGAAGTATCTGGATTGTATACCCAAAATATTTTGTCCGCCAATTCCCTTAAATGATGGTGTCCAACTTATATACATTGAGGTAGCGACTAAAACTAGCAATAGAATTGAAATAATCACAATATAAAATTTTTCAAATAATGAAATCTTAATACTATTTGTATCATTCCTATAATATATGTATATAAATAAAATAATATAGGTTACAATTAATAAACTATTAATTGCAGCTTTTGAGTAACACATCTCACTTCCTGCAAACAAATTAGAGAAATAGTAATAAAAACCGCTTGTATAGGTGTTAAATAGCACATAGCAATACTGAAGTGGGTTATTAATGATAAAATTCATTTGAGCAGAACCTTCAGAATTTGCAGATATAATACCAGAAGATGAAAAACCGTAATGCCACATCAAATCAACACCCAAAGAAATTAACAATAATACTATAATAAATATATTCTTATTTTTCTTAGTTTTGAATGACTTATAAGGAATAAAAAATAAAAATGATAATAATATTATATAAAATAATTTATATGTGCAAAATAATAGGCAAGATATAATAATTAAAAATAAATCTTTCTTATTGATTAAATCATTAGACTTCTTATATTTAAAAATGATTGAGAATAATAAAATAATAAGAGCTAATGGAAAGGCGTCCATATTGCAGGTACTTACTAGTGATAAAACAGCCGGCGATGTAAAAAATATTGTCATAGCAGCCTTATGCACCGGAAAATATTTTATTGCTAAAGTCATTATTAAAGTCCAAAATAACAAGTTAAAAAATCTTATTGAATACAAAGTGAGATATGGGCTTAAATCCAAAGCTTTAGCCAATAACATTCCAATGACTTGTGGAATATAATGCGTTAATGGATATTGAGCACAAACTATGCTATTAATAACAACTTTATCATTATAGTTGACCTTTTTAAAAAAATTTGAATATGTTATCTTTGATCTTATACCCGTACCAAATTCAGAAAATTTATCAAGTTCTTTTGGTATTTTTGAATCCTTTAATTTCTCATGTGGAACAACCAACTCACCATTGGCTAATTGATATATTCTCAAAAAATGTGGTAATTCATCAGTACCATATATGGCTGGAATAAATATTAAGTATATACTCCCTAATAGCATTGAAACCCAAAAAAATATTTTATGCCACTCTTTTTTTACTAATACCTTCTTTATTAAAAATATATAACTTATAGTTGTTAACAATAATACAGCAATAAAATAAAGAATAGTTAATTTTGATTTATTACCACTTTTTAATATTTGAAATGAGAATAGTCCAACATATAATACATACATAACTATCAATATCAGCTTAAAATAATTATTTTTAATAAAAGTTTTAATTTTATTTAAATTTGACATCCTAATTACCTCTCCTAGCCAGTAGGCTTTCTTTCTTACCATTTATGTAATCATTATATAACAAAAGTTTTAATATATCAATATATCAAGACTTATAGGCTAATGTTTTAATTTTATTTTGCTGTAAAAAATACTTTTATAATTAATAGCAAATGTAAGTAATATTCCAAAAAATGTTAAATAATTAATATATACATATCTTAAATCCTGTGCTAGATTAATTGGTAGTAGCGATAAAGTATTAAATAGCATAGGAGTTACAAATAACCATATTCTTTTACCATAAATTTTTAATGATAAAATAACTGTCAAAGCTACTGTAACATAAAGTATAAATGCCGGTTGATAAAAAATTATGAATGGCCTTTTTAATGTAATATTTATCAATGCCGTATATTTTTTTTGAACAAAGGGAATTTTTGAATTTGTTTTTTGATAAAATCCCTTTGGATTATAACTCTCTGAAAAATCAAACACATAAACGTATCCCTTTATCATTGATATTGGATTTATTAGAATGCCATCTGATTTTATATAATGTTTAACTATAGTTAATGGGTACCGTTTTGTATATTTTAAAAAGACTTTTCTAAATTTAGAATTGTTTTTAAATACATAACTTTTATCAAAATTCTCTGCTAAGGTAGTGTTGTTTATCAAATAAGGGTTATATGATTTTTTCCACTCCTCAACTGGAATTATTTTATTAAGAAATTTCAAATCCTCTTTATCCTTAACATTATTATCCTCAATGTGTGCCCCCATCATCCAAACCATATAAGAATCAATTGATGAAAGAGAAACTTCTTCATTATCAGAGTCTTTAATTTTTTCAGTTGTCTTGCCTACTACAATTTGTTTTAGGGTTGATACCATCAATAATACCACAAAAAATGAAATAAATATTATCAAAATATTTTTAAGAGAATTTTTATCAAGTCTTCTGAATCTATACTTTTTCAAAATAATAGCTACTAGCATTAAGATAATAAGTAATGATACTATTATTCCATTAAACCTATAACTAAATACTAGTACACACAAAATTCCAAATATAGCATAACTAGATGAACTATAATTTCTTTTTGAGAAATTAAACAGCATTATACCTATGCAAAACAAGTAGCTTGTATACATGATATCTTTCCACAGTGTTATTTGATATATTGAAATTAATGGGGTTAGCCCTACAATCAGAGTAATTAAATATTTTAAATATTCCTGTTTTCTAAAACATTTTATACTCTGGCATAAATATCCCCAAGCAAGTGAAAATAATAATATCTGATATAAAACTGCAGTAACTGTTGTATTATGCAATTTTGACAGTAAAAATAAAAAGTATGTACTGAAAAATGGATGTATATTTGTAATCGAATTAGATTGTACTTCATTCCACTGGAAATTACCATCATACGTCATTATTCCAGGATAAAAAGAAAAAAAGATAATCAATAATATTATTATAAGTATTAGACTATTTATAATAAAAGAATTATATTTAATCCAAAACTCTTTCAAACTATTTTCCTCATTCATTATCTTTTTCATTTTCCAGTTTCTTTCTTATTTGATTAATTTTTTTTATAATTTTATAACTTCTAGAAAATTTGATTCTAGCTAATTCTTGCTCTTTTTCTTGCAAGTATTTTATTCTTTCATTCTGATAGTTAATTTGATCATCTTTTTTCCTTATAATAATTTCATATTTTTTTCTTAATGGGACAAATTTTTTAACCCTATTATTTATAGAACACCCAGCAAATATATAATCGCAAATTTCTTTGCAACCTCCATCTTTTAAATTGCCGAAAATAAGTTTTTTATTAATAGCTACTTTGCTATGATTGATATTACTATCTATCTTTTTTATTAATTCTTTATAAGATAAGCAATATTTCTTTTCAGTCCAAAAATCATAATCATTGAAAATTATACCTCTATTATTCTTGTATTCTTCTAAATCCGTCGCTATATAAATTACCGGCTTATCTAAAAAGGAAAACTCAGTTCCTACAGAAGAGTAATCAGTTATTAAAAGATCTGCAGCATTTAAAATATTATTAACATCTAAATTATGCCTTTTAAGCTTATCATTATCAATATTTATAATATTTTCATTTTCTATTTTAACATAATTAAATTCATCACTTGGATGTCTTTTTATGCATAATAAATAATTATTCTGTTTTAAATATTTAATAAGTTTTTCTTCTTTATATTGTGGCAAATTAAACAGATTTTTTTCATTCAAAATACCATCATTATATCTCCCACAACCCACTTTAAATGTTGGCATGTAATAAATTATTTTATTATATTTATTTACATTTTTGTTTAAAATTAAAGATAAATTTTTCTTTCCATCAGAATGCTTTATATCATTTAACAATGGCAATCCAAGTGATAAAATTCTTTCTGCATTAATGTTAAACATTGCAGACATTAATGGCGTCCAGAACTTTGAAGGAACAATCATATAGTCTATTTGTTCACTAATAAAGTTATACCATTTAGTATCCTTTTCACTAATATTTTCTGTCAAAAAACCAACAGGTTTAGGCCCAATACCATGCCATAATTCTATATATATAGCATTTTTACACTTTTCTTTATCTCCGGCCAAATTAGCATGAGTTGTAAAAAAAATGTTAGTTTTAGAAATATATTCTCTAAACTCATCTGTTCCTATAAGAATTGCATTTATGCTTTTTCTCCTAAGTAGTCGTACGGTTTCTTCATTATATACAATCCAAGTATAATTCATGTTGCTCTTATATCTCTTAACCATATATTTATATAATGATTTCGCATTTCCGGCAAAATCAGGAAAGCTACAAAAGGTAATATTTAATTTGTTCATCTTACCTCCAATAATTATAACTTACTATATTCTTCAAATATTTTTTTATAATTTTCTTTAACAAAATTTATTTTAGAAGCAATTTCATTTATATCATCATCACTTTTTACAACTAATTTTTCTTTTAAATATTTATTACCATCAAAGAAATCAGTGTTTCCAACTATACAAGGAATCCCTAAATTAAAGCTTTTTATTATAAGTTCTTTATTTGTATTAGTAAAATTAACATATAAATTGACAAAATTATCACTAATCACTTCATCTATCTCATTTTTTATGTCACATTTTAAATCAAAAAACTTTATAAATCTCTTAGTTTCACGCATAATGCTCAAAAATTTACAAACGTCATAATCAACAAATTTAAGTGCTGCTAACTGATTATAAAAATTATTATTTGGGTCAAAATCATCGCTTAAAATTCCTATAGATTTTGAAGTGTACTTCTTTACTTTAAAGTTTTCCTTAGGAAAAGCCAAATCAATATATTCGCAGTTATATCCTGCATTTTTAAAAACAACATCGCACTCTTTAGAAACGCATCCAATAGAATTTATTAAGCTTCTATCATAATATTCAAATATAGTTTGTAATACATATCTAACTCCCGGGTTGGATAAATTAGAAAATGAATCAATAAAAATCCAGCACACCTCTATTTGCTTTTTTAGCCTTGGAAGTATATATCTATACCAGTCATTATTACCAACTAAATAAATTTTCTTTATTTTTGAATTGTTTATTGTATTTATTATTTCTTCATTTTCTTCTTCATTGATAATTTTTATTA
The DNA here is from genome assembly GCA_934155185.1 of uncultured Bacilli bacterium. GTDB lineage: Bacteria > Bacillota_I > Bacilli_A > RF39 > UBA660 > Aphodocola. The sequence goes on along the minus strand of CAKPGT010000009.1, from coordinate 27,027 downwards.
CATTTCCTAGCGTATAACTTATGCTATCATAAAATTTATAATCACAGACTGGTAAAAATGCAATGTTTTTTTTATTATTATACTTTTTAATCTCTTCTATCATATTTACCTCACATTTCTATAAATTCTTTAGCACTTTTTTTGCTCAATTTATCATTCTCTTTTTTCCACGCTTTATATAATTTCATAATTAATTCCTTATTTTTAATACATAAATTAATCTTTTCTGCTATAGCAACCGGACTTTCCTCATTATCTACTACTAAATATTTCTCTAATTCAGTATTTTTAAAATAATGATGGTTGTTTCCTGTTAAACACATTGTGCCAACCTCAAAGCTTTCAATTGGAAGCATAGGAGCACATTCTGAAAATGTAACATATAAGTTCATTGTATTATTTGCCATTCTTTTTAATAATTGTTCTCTTGGTATTGCCTTATCTACACCAGTAACTTTTAACCCTATTTGATCTGCAAATGAAGCAGCTTCATAATCCATTGGTATAATGTCTATAGTAGCATCTTTTATTAAAGATACAGCCGCAATTTGTGCAAATAAGTTTTTTCTCCAATCATCTTTCTTTGCTGCATATAATCCGATTACTGTTTTTTCAGGCTCACTGTGTGATATTTTCTTTGGTAATATAACATTGTTCATTATAAATTTTGTCTTTATTCCAAGATTTTCATAAAATTTTACCAAAGATTCTTTACAAGTACCAAAAACAGAAATCGTACCATCTTTGCACATATCAATTAATTCAAGGTTCCTTTCCCAGCCATATGGTTCAGATACCTGAGATATGCTACCATGCCAAAATACTTTAATTTTAATATCTGGATTTTTCTTTTTTAAATAATAAGCTAGATCTTTCCACCCTAGACACATTGCACTAAATATTACTTGGGTTATATTTTGGCTTAAAATTAAATCCCCAAAATGCTTGATATCTTTTTTTCTGTAAAACTCGCCACAAGGTACCCTATTGTCATTAAATAATTCTATTGTAGCACTAGTAATTCCTAACCAATCCGGATTATGCATAACAATATAATCATTTTTTATTTTCTTTACTGCATCCTCTGCAGTTTTAATATCTTTTTGATATTTTCCATTATCTAAATATGTATGTTTAAAATATTTAGCTGGCTTTAAAAATAATTTTTTTAATACAGCACCACCATAATGCCTTAATTTTTTATACACATTAGCAATTCTTTCGACATTTTTTTCGCCAAACGTTCTATTTAATTTTACTCTTAGCTTCTCTTTCTTACCAAACCAACTAGCATCAAAGTAATGAATCATACATGTGTTTTCTGTAAAAACATTATCTTTAAAGTTAAATGATAATGGATAAAAATATTCCCTTGGATATACTGTAATGCCATGTTCTAATTCCTGTATTTCATTTGATGTATGATCAAATCCCATTGTATTTAATATCCTCGTCATAATTCTTGGAATACTCATTTTGAACATATTATTCAAATCAAAATGCTCCTGGCTTTGATAAAAATCAAGCATCTTTTTTGAAAAATATGATTTAGGTTTAGAGGCACCCCATACAGCAGAGTTTACCATAAATGAATCCTCTAATCCCAAAAATGTTTCTTTATCTAATAAAAAATCTATTGGTTTAGTAACTAACATGTCAGTATCAAAATAGATACCACCCATTTTATATATTGCAACTGTCCTAGCATAATCAGCTACAAATGCCCACTTCTTATTTTCATAAGCTTCCTTTATGAAAGGACAAGCATCTAAATCAACATTGCTTTCATTCCATTCTATTATTTCATAGTCTGGAAGGTATTTTTTCCAACTTTCTATGCATTTTTTAGCTAACTTGGGTAATGGATTGCCTCCAAACCAACAATAATGTATATATTTACTTTTCATAGTTCCTCCGTTATTTCATCTGTGCATTATAATACTCTTCACAAATCTTTTTAGTTTCACCCATTTTTATCATTTTACCATGTTCTATCCAAACTACTTTATCGCATAACTCTTTAATTGAAGATAGAGAGTGAGATACGTATAAAACAGTTGTTCCACCTTTTATCATTTCAAGCATTTTATTTTTACTCTTCTCTTGAAATTTTATATCACCAACAGATAGTATTTCATCTACTATTAGTATTTCAGGATTTACTATTGTCGCAATTGAAAAAGCAAGTTTAGCAGTCATACCTGATGAGAAATTTTTAACAGGCACATCTAGAAAGTCCTTTAACTCAGAAAACTCAACAATTTCATCGAATTTACTTTCTAAAAACTCCTTTGAGTAACCAAGTATAGCGCCATTTAAAAATATATTTTCTCTTGCAGTTAGTTCTTGATCAAATCCTGCACCTAACTCAATCATAGGGGAAATAACCCCGTTTACAGTAACCTTTCCTTTAGTAGGTTTCATAACCCCACTTACTATTTTTAATAACGTTGATTTACCAGCACCATTACTTCCAATTAAACCTACAACTTCACCTTTATCTACTTTAAAACTAATATCTTGAAGTGCCCAAAAATACTCTTTTTTCTTTTTCTTATGTTTAAAACTAAAGAAGTTAACAAATGCTTGCTTTATAGAGAAATTTTTTTCTATTCCAAGATTAAATTTCATTGATACATTTTTCAATTCTATCATAAAAACCTCCTATAATTTTATATATAATATACAAACTTGTCTTGATTTTTTTTAAAGACAACACTGCCTACAATCACTGCTATTAAAGCATATCCAGTTATTGCAATCATATTAATAGTAGAAGGTGCTCTTCCATAAAGAACAATTTCCCTAGCAGCTACTAACAACTGATAAAGCGGATTTAGTTTGAATATTGGCTGATATTTCTCTGGTATTATTGATATACTATAAAACACTGGGGTTAGATAGTTCCATATCATAATTACTATTCCATATATATAAAATATATCTCTTAAAAATACAGATGTAGCTGCTAAGAATAGCCCAACTCCTGCAGTAAATAAAAACATACAAATAAATACATATGGTAATATTAGAAAATACACATTAAAGTGACAAGTAACATCACCTAATCCAAAGTATGATAAAGCTATTACACCTAACCATGGAATTAAAGTTAATAAAAAGTTAATTCCAATAAATAAACACTTAGCAATTGGAAATATATACTTTGGAATATAAACTTTGTTTATTAATGAAAAATTATCAACAACCGCCGTCATTGCATTACTTGATGCTTCATTAAAATAGTTAAACATAATAATACCAGTCATCAAATAAACCAAGTAATTTACCCCTTCAACCTTAAATTTAAACATTTGTGAAAAAACAACAGCCATAACAGCCATCATTAATATAGGATATAACAAACTCCATATTACTCCTAAAACTGATCTTTTATACTTAACTTTAAAATCTCTTGATATTAACTGTGTCATTAAAAACCAGTAACGTTTAAAGTTCAAGAATATGTTTCTAATTTTTTTCATAAACTAACACCTCTATAATCTTATGAATACATTATAACACATGAGTATTAGTATTTACAAATTAAAAGTTAAACTAAATATTATTTAAGAAGTGTTATATATTTTTCTTAATCAATTAAAAGAAGGCAATCCCGCCTCCTTACTTTTTAACCTTTACTTTAGCATTATTATATTTGTTATAAGATTTTTTTATATACTCTTCCATAATTGACATTTTAGATTCTATATCTTTAACTAGTTTAAGCTGATTTCTAGCTCTATCTAAGTTATGATTTTCATAATTAGTCTTAAAGTATGTATCTTTATTTAAATAGTCATCTAAAAATCTAATAGCAAGTTCAAGCGTTATTACTCTTATAGAATTTGCCATATTATTAACTTCTAATTCATTTAAATATGGAGCCATCTCACTTAAATAACCGTCAGTATATGCTTCAAAAAGTTCCATATTAATAGATACTTTTGATAAATCTGTTTCATCTTCACTAGCAGTTGACGCGGCACTCCTTACTCCATCACCATAGTCATATAATCCAGAGCCTTTCATAACTGTATCTAAGTCAATAACCGCAACTGGTTCACCTGTTTTAGGATCCATAAGTACATTATTAACCTTAGTATCATTATGAGTTACCCTGTATGGTATCATATTTGCATCTAGTAATCCTGTTATATATGAACATACACCCCTTCTTTTAACTATCTCATCTATTTCTTCTTTTGCAAACTTACATCTAGACACAGAATCTAATTTGCAACTTTCTATAAAACTTTCATATCTTCTTTTAGTATTATGAAAGTTTTCTATAGTATCTTCAAGCATATCTATTGGATAATCTCTAAGTACTTTTCCAAAATGTCCAAATGCTTTACCCGTATTAAATACAACCATATTATTCTTTGAAACATCATATGAAATAGTATCATCTATATAATTGTAAATTCTATAATACTCTTTATGAGAAAATAAATCCTCATCAACATAAAGTGGAGAATTATCCTTTGTCTTAATAACACTTATAACCTCTTTAGAATCTTTATCATTATCCTTTATATACTTAGTTACATTTTCTATGTTTTTCATTAATTTAAATGGTTCTTTAAATGCTCTTGTATTTACCTTTTGAAGCAAATACTTAACTATTTTTCCATTATCATTAACGCTTATAACATACGTGTTATTTATTATTCCACTATTTATAACATCAATATTAAATATATCCCCTTTTATATCAAAATTTTCTATTATTCTTACTAATCCAGTATAATCTTTTAGCATAATCTTATAACCCTCCATAAACATAATACCATTATTTGATTTGTTAAGCAACTTATGTTAATATGAAATTATTATAGTATATAGGAGATAAGATGACAGAAATTAATCAAAAAATAGTAAACGCTATAAGTGAAGGGAAAACAATTAAAGAAATATCAGAAATTACTAATCTTAGTTATAAGCAAATATATAACAGGATGAGACAAATAGAGGAATATGGTTATATAATAAAAAAAAGATATTTTTCTGACGGTAAAATAACATATAATTTTGAAAATAAAGTAACGGATAGTAGTGGTAATGTATTTGAACTTTATAATAGTAAAAAGGATCTAAAATTAATGGCTATATCTGATTTACATATTGGAAATGTTAAAAGTGATGAAGAAGCATTATATACAGTATATAATTATTGTGTAAAAACCGGAATTAATACGATTATAGTTTGTGGTGATATATTAGATGGAACCTTTTCAAGAACAGAAACCATGTTAGAAGCAGAAAAGCAAATAGAACATATTGTAAAAATATACCCGTTTGATAAAAGTATAATAAATATATATGTAAATGGTGATCACGACCTTTCTTTATTTAAAGATATAAATATACTGCTTGATAGCGTACTTAAAAAAAGAAGGCATGATATATGCCCTATTTCAGAGACTCCTAATTTTAATAGTAATATACTTAAAATAAATAATAATCAAATATTAGTATCACATAAAGCACCAGTATATGAGAAAAATGACATTAAAACATTCAAATTTCATCTAGTCGGTCATAATCATGTTTCAAGAAGCATTATAAGTGTAAATGATTCAAAAATGTTAACACCTAGAATCTATGTACCACCTTTATGTAGGCTATCTAATGCTGGTGAAATTCAGATTCCAAGAGCAATGGAACTTACGTTACATATGAATGATACTCATGAATTAGAATGCCTAGAAAAAAAGGATTTACTTGTTTTAAATAGTCAAACATCCATAGTGGGTCAAACCGCAATTAATTATTCCTATAAAGACTACTCTGATAGAAGTTTTTGTGATAAAGTATACACTAAAAAAAGATAACTATATAACTATAGCTATCATGTTATTTGAGCCCTTATTAACTACTTTTGTTAAAGTTGTTTGAAGCTTATGTCTAATATTATCTGGCATTATTGAAAGCTTACCTCTTATGCCTTCTTGTACTATGACATCTAAGCTTCTACCAAATATTTCACTTTTCCATACACTATCTGGGTCCGTATCATAATTTTTCATTAAATGATCTATTAATTCTTTACTTTGCATTTCAGATCCTATTATAGGTTCAAATGTAGACTCAACATCTACTCTTATCATATGTATTGATGGTGCTACTGCTTTTAGTTTAACACCGTATCTACTACCTTGCTTTATTATTTCAGGAGTATCAAGTTTCATATCTCTAAGAGTTGGGAATGAAGTTCCATATCCGGTTTGTCTAACCATTTTAAGTGCTTCTTTAAACTGACTATATTCTTCTCTTGTTTCACTAAGTTCTTGAAATAATGATAAAAGCTTTGCTTTAGAATTAATTTCAGTTCCTATAATATCATTTAACACCTCATTATATAATCCTTCAGGAGCTTCAAGGCTAATTGTTATTTCACCAGTTGATGTACTAACTTCAGATAAATAAGCTTTTGATATATGTTCACATCCTTGAAAATGTCCTATAATCGTATCAACATCCCTTACTTTATCTACATCTACAACGCTTTCTTTTATTTTATCAATATATTCCATCTTTAATGGATGTTTATGTGATAAACAAGCTATCCAGTCTGGTATATTTACATTAACACTTAAAACCGGAAATTCAAATAAAGCCTCTTTTAAAATATTATATATTTCTTTTTCACTCATACTTTCAACACTAACTGGTATAACAGGAATACCGTGCTCGCTTCTTAAACTTTCAGCTAGTTTTTCTGTATCAGGATGTGTTGGATGGACTGAGTTTAAAACTATTATAAAAGGTTTACCAATCTCTTTTAATTCACTTATAACTTGATTTTCGGCATCTATATACTCTTTTCTAGGTATTTCTCCGATACTTCCATCAGTTGTAACAACAATACCTATAGTTGAATGATCTCTTATTACCTTTTCAGTACCAATTTCTGCAGCCTCAACGAAAGGAATTTCTTCATCATACCATGGTGTTCTAACCATTCTAGGCCCATTTTCATCCTCATAACCTTTAGCTGCATCAATAACATATCCAACACAGTCTATAAGTCTAATATTAGCTGTAAAATCATCTATTGATATGGTAGCTGCATTAGAGGGAACAAATTTGGGTTCTATTGTCATTATGGTTTTTCCCTGAGCCGTTTGAGGAATTTCATCTAAGCATCTTTTCTTCTCATACTCATCTTTTATATTTGGAACAACTAAATTTTCAATACACCTTTTTATAAATGTTGATTTACCTGTTCTAACCGCACCTACTACCCCTAGATAGATATCTCCTCCTGTACGCTCAGAGATATCTTTTATAATATCATATTTTTCCATATAATCCCTACTTTCTATAAATCTCATTAAATATTATGTAAAATTTTGGTTAATAGAACAAAGCTTAGGAATAAATTTAAAAGGTCTGTCAGAAAATTACTTAATTAATTGGTGTTAGAATAGATATATAGGCACAAAATTTCGAACGACTCTATATTTTTTAAATTCTGATAGTACAAAACTTTAAGCGACTTTATGCGAAACTTTTCCTGGATTATCCAATATATAATCCTTAACAGAATATTGTTTTAAAACATTAATAGCCCGTAATCTAAAATCTATTGCCTTTGAATATTAACCTTAAATCCAACTACAATAATAACATCTAAATTATAATATTTTGTATTATATTTTTTACCATCTTCGGCAGTATGTAGTAAATTCTTACATACTGACTTTTCGTAAGCATAAAAAAAAGAAGAAATTATTCTTCTTAATCTATCATGCTTTCCAAATTATTAGGTATTTGATCACCTACAACAGCCTTAACAATCTTATCTGACTGTTCTTTTGAAACCTCTCTACCAGTAAGCTTTGATAATTCATCTATTACACCTCTAATAGTGTTTTCATCTTTTAAATCGCCATCTTTTAAGCGACCTGCTATATCAAGAATTGACTTTTTACTAACGTTTGTTTTTCTTTCTACCTTATCAAGAAATCCATCAGTTATAAATCCCATATTAACCACTCCTAAAATAATATATGCAAATTACATTATGTGGTTAATAATTAAATTAAAATTCTTACTCATTCCTGTTTTTAAACTGAAATACCATAGGCGTACCCTCAAACTCAAAGCTTTCTCTTATTTTATTTTCTAAGTATCTTTCATAAGAAAAATGAACTAAACCTTTGTTATTAACATAAAAGGTAAATTTTGGAGGAGTAATTCCTGTTTGAGATGTATAATATATTTTCAATCTTTTTCCTTTATATGATGGAGGAGCTTGCGCTACTACAGCATCTCTTATAACATCATTTAAAATACTTGTTTTAACTTCTCTATGAGAATTGTCAAATACTCTTATAACCTCAGGCATTAAGGTATGCATCCTCTTTTTAGTTTTAGCTGATAAAAATACAATTGGAACATAGCTTAAGAATTGGAACTCTGCTCTTACCTTTTTAGTAAATTCCCTTAGTCCTTCGTCCTTATCATCTATAGTATCCCATTTATTTACTACTAAAACTACTGCCTTTCCAGCTTCTATAGCATAACTTGCTATATGCTTATCATGTTCTATTATTCCCTCTTCTGCATTTATAACAACAAGACATACATCAGACCTATCTATCGCTTTCATACTTCTAAGCAAACTATATTTTTCAATAGACTCATATACTTTACCTTTTTTTCTCATTCCCGCGGTATCTATTACAACAAAAGGGCGTTTTTCATAGTTAAATTCAGTATCAACAGTATCACGCGTTGTACCTGCTATATCACTTACTATTACTCTTTCTTCATTTAATATTGCATTAACAAGTGATGACTTACCTACATTAGGTCTTCCTATTACGCAAAATTTTACTACATCACTTGAGTATTCTTCATCATAAGACTTCTTAAATCCACTAGTTACCTCGCTTAATAAATCATCAATACCTATGTTATGAGAACCTGAAATAGGAATATAATAATCAAACCCTAGTTCATAAAAATCGTATATGTTTTCCATTGTCTTTTTATTATCTACTTTGTTTATAGCTACTACAACTTTCTTGTTACTACGTCTTAAAATGTCTCTTACTGCCAAATCATTTGCTGTAAGTCCTTCCTTACCATCAACTATAAATATAACAACATCAGCTTCATCAATAGCTATTTCAGCCTGCATTTTTATTTCTTTATTAAATGCATCATCCCCTATATCAATACCACCGGTATCAATAATATTAAATTTATAGTCTAAGTAAGATGCACAGCCATATATTCTGTCCCTTGTAACACCAGGTGTATCTTCAATTATTGCCTGTTTTTTCCCTACTAATCTATTAAATATTGTAGACTTACCTACATTAGGTCTTCCTACAAGTGCAATTGTTGGTAATTTCATTACATGTCACCTCTCTTATAAATTAAGCATTTATTATGATTTTAATTATAGCAGAAAAAAAGAGGTTTATAAAGCATCTTCTTTATAAACTTCTTTTGCTATTATACTTTGTATTTCTTTTTTTCCTAGCTTAGTCTTTGCTGAGAAAAGAATTAATTCATCTCCCATAGCCAAATCTATGTTATCAGTAATTTGCTTTCTATACTTTTCTCTTTGTGTTTGACCTACCTTATCAACTTTAGTTGCAATAAGTGTTACTTTAACACCATGAAACTTAAGAAAGTTATACATAAGCAAATCATCTTCACTTGGTTTATGTCTAAAATCAATAAGCATAAATACACCATTTAGATTTTCTCTTGATGATAAATATTCTTCTATCATCATTCCAAATTTCTTCTGATCAGATTTACCTGAGGCTGTATAACCATATCCAGGAACATCAACCAAATAAAAGTCATTATTAACTTTATAGAAGTTTATTGTTTGAGTTTTTCCAGGCTTACTAGATATTCTAGCTATATTTCTTCTTTCTAATATTGAGTTAGTAAAGCTAGACTTACCCACATTACTTCTTCCTAAAAGCAAGAATTCAGGTTTATTGTCATCTGGATACTGACTTCTTCTAACTGCAATAATGGGCTCTTCAACATCATTTATTTTCATTTGTATCACCTACATCTTTAAATATAAAGCAAAATAAACGTAAATCTTTAAATTGCGATAGTTATTATAGCAGAATTATATATAAAATGCAAATTGCACCCCATAAATGGTTTTTTATATAAAATAATACTAAGTTAATATGTATTATTTAGAAGCAATTGATACTTTAGCTATTTTAATAGCATCTTCTAATGACTCACAGACACATATAAATAGTCCCTTATGGCAAAACTTAATAGTTTTAATACCGCTTACTTCCTTTAGTTTATCCTCATCAAGACCACCCCATGATTCTAAGAATGGTTTTCTTACTTCAAAACTTCCAGACTGCACTGGTACTCCAACTATATTATAACCACCTCTTTTTGATGGAAATACGGCATAATATATTTCCTTAGCTTTAGGATTGCTAGAAGAAAGAACTAAGTCTTTCCATGGCATATATTTATCTAGTATTAAAATACCGTCTTTACTTTCACTAATTGCTTTTTCGACTATACCCCTTGCAGCTTCCTTAGATAGCATTTTACTTACCATATTATTAAATACTGTATTTGCAAAAGAAAGTGCCTCTAGAAATTTTTTGTTATCACTAACTTTTTCATTCCATGATGGATTAAATGAGCCTATTAGACTAGGTATTGTCTGCTGTTTTACTTCTGGTTCGTGAACTAATTTCTGTCCATTATCATCTCTATCTATATCCATTATAAGGGTTTTATCAACCGATTCTATAAATGCTTCTTCGTCTTTTATGTTTAAACTACTTGTTATATCTTTTCCAAACTCTTTCCATACTAAGCCACATGATGCATATTTTATACCGTTTTCTCTTTTTAAATCAAAATCTACTCCATGATGGTCAAACTTTCCAAAACCAATATCATAGCAGAATGCATTTATATTAGTTATAGTATTAACCCTAGAGAGTTTAATACTTTTAAACTTATTTAATAATATTACTGTTGCCATAACTTCATCCGCATGGAAGGTGCCAGCATGAGTTATAAAGTCTGCATCGGTTTGATTATCAACTATTTTTACTTCTACATTTTCATTAAATATATTCTTTAATATTACTTTTTCCATATCAACACTTCTTTACTTATTTGTATTATTATAATAATTTAATTCTGATAACTTAGATGATATTTGCTCTAAATCATCTGCATCTACTTCTTCATTTAAAATTTCTTCTATTTCAAATATTAAACTGTTTAATGATGAATACTTTTCATAATTAATATTATATTTTTTTAGTGTTTGCACATCATTATCACTTAGATATATACCATTACCTCTCATTTTTATCATATTCTTATCATCATATATATCATCTATAAGCTTATTTAAATTAATTTCTTCATTATTTATTTTCATAATGTTTCCTCTTTAACTAAATATCAACATATCTTATATATTTTAAAAAGGCTACTTCTATTCGCCTTCCTTATATTCTTTACATAGATTATCTAATTTATCTATTATTTCATCAGCCTCATTAAAGCCTTGCAATTTAGCTCCACATGCATAAACATGCCCGCCACCATTATATTGTTCAAATAGTTTATTTATCTTAATTCCTCTACTTCTAGCTGATGTTCTTATAACATTATTCTTAACATCTTCGGTAAATACAACCCAGCATATAAGTCCATGAACAAAATTATAATTGTTCATTACACTACCTATACTAGCAGAATCTACACCATATTTTTTCAAATCATCATCTGTTATTTTAACATAGCCTAAACCATTTTTTGTCACAGTCATATTAAGTGAAATAAAGCCTTCTAATCTAACTTCAGACATACTTCTTTTATATAAAATCTCGTAAAGTTCATTAGGTTTCACATGTTCTTTTTCAATTAATTTTAAAACTATTTTGTATGTTTCTTCTTTATTTGCTCCAAATAGGAATCTATTAGTATCTGCGACTATCCCAATAAAAATACTTTGGGCAGCATGATATGGCATTTTAAGATTACATTTATAACAAAATCTGGCGATTAACTCGCATGTACTTGATGCATCTATATCTATTATTTCATAGTCTGAAAACTTATCAATTTCTGGATGATGATCAACTTTAACTACATCCTTAAATTTATAGTAATCAGCTCCATCTATTCTTTTAATATCTGGTATATCAAGCGCTATTAAAAGAGCATTTTCATAATCTTCTTCAGTTATTTTTTCATGACTACCAAAGAATTTAAACTTTGATATTGAGGCTCCAACAACATGTACCTTTTTTAAGGGAAAGTTTTCTAATATTATTTCCTTTAATGCAAAAGTAGCACCTAAAGCATCCGGATCTCCGCCAATATGTCTTGCAATAATAATTTTATCGTATTTTTTTATTAAATCTAATATTTTTTCTTCCATTTAAAATCCTACACTAATTCCATAGTATCTCTTGCGATCATAAGTTCTTCGTCTGTTGGTATTACCCAGCACTCTACTTTAGAGTCTTTTGTAGATATCATGCATTCTTTTCCTCTACAATTATTGGCTTCTTCATCTAAGTATATTCCAAGAGAGCCAAGGCAATTTAATATGTCACGTCTTGTATCAATAGCCTTTTCACCAATACCTGCAGTAAATACTATAGCATCACATCCATTCATTTCAACATAGTATTTAGCAATATAATCAACAATTCTTCTAACATACATCTTCTGAGCTAATATGCAGTTTTCATCTCCTGCTGCAATTCCATCTTCTATATCTCTTGAATCACTTGATTTTCTACTTATAGCTAAAAGACCACTTTCTTTATTAATTGCATTATCAATTTCTTTAGGTGTCATATTAGTTTTTTCCATTACATAAGGGATAATACTAGCATCAATATCTCCGCATCTAGTTCCCATAATAAGTCCTGCATTTGGTGTAAGTCCCATACTAGTATTTAAACATTTACCATTTACAACAGCACTTACTGAAGCACCATTACCTATATGACATGTAATTAATTTAGTATCAGTTCTTCCTAGTATTTCATTCATTCTTTCAGAAACAAACTTATGTGATGTACCATGAGCACCATATCTTCTAACTTTTAAATCCTCATACCATTTCATAGGAAGAGCATACAAGTAATTTTCTTCTGGCATAGTTTGATGAAATGCTGTATCAAAAACTGCCGTTTGAATAGCGTTAGGAAATACGTCAATAGCAGCTTTAATACCAACTGCAGCAGCTGGATTATGAAGTGGCGCTAAAGCAGATAATTCCTCTATCTTTGATAGTACGTTTTTATCAATTACAACAGTTCTATCAAAATAATCACCACCTTGTACTATACGGTGACCAATTCCTTTTATTTCATCAAGTGACTCTACAACATTATTAGCTTCTAGTTCTTTAACTAATGTTTCAAAAGCTTCCTCATGATCATTTAGTTCTGCTTCCTTTTTTATTTTTTCACCATTTATCTTTATTGTATAAAAACTATTTCCTATACCAATTCTTTCCATAAGACCAGATATCAATACCTTCTCTTCTGGCATTTCATATAACTGGAACTTAAGTGATGAAGAACCAGCATTAACAGATAATATTTTCACAAAATCACACTCCTGTTAATAATTATACAACAAAATAAATATAATTAAAACAAAAAGGTGGCAAAAATACTGCCACCTTCTATATAAATCTATTATTTTAAATTAATTACTTTTGAATGTTATATGATCCACCTAATTGTGATTCACCCATTTTTACTAAACGTTTTGTTATTTCACCACCAACTGAACCATTAGCTCTAGCTGTAGCATCAGGGCCTAAATTTACACCAAATTCATTAGCAATCTCGTATTTCATTTGATCAATAGCTTGTTTAGCTTGTGGAGCTACTAATTTACTGTTGTTTTTCATGTCTGTTTTCACCTCCTATACACTAATAGAATGTGAAAATTTTGTCATTTCATACAATTTTTTCATTGGAAATTTTTGTAAATTTTTTTAATAATAAAAGATATACTTATCTAGTATACCTTTAGTTTATCCATATATATTAAATTTATAAATTACGATACTTTATTTCTTCCAGCGTTTAAATCATCATAACTATTAAATGAATTAGAAGGATTTTGATTTATATTTCCTCCCATGCCAAACATATCTAATACTCTAGCTTGCATATTGCTTACCTTAGATTGCATATCAGATATAGTAGCTCTTAAATTAGCATTATCAGAAGTTTCCTTTTCTAATTGATTCTTTAAGTCGCTGTTCTCTAAACTTAGTCTATTAACCTCATCTTTTAATTGTAGGTTGCTTCCAACAGCTTTCATTACCTCGTCTCTTAAATTACCAATAGCAGTTTCAATGTCACCTGGCATTGAAATTGGTTCATCATAGCTTTGCGGAATTGGTGTACTATCAAAATTACTAATTTTTGAGGCTTTCATTGGGAATTCAAAACTACTATAATTTTCAAATAAAGGTTGTTTTGATGGTTCATCTGGTTCATTGGGAACATTAATATTAGGAAGAATAGGTTCTTCAACAGGTGTATTTGGAACTATTGATGGAATTTCACCACTAAAGTTTATTTCAGTAGGTCCTGAAGGTATTATAGTTGGATCTATAGCAGGAGTAGCAGAAGTAACGTTAATATCTTTATTAATTTCATCTTCTTTTTTTTCTTCTACATTGTTAATAACTGGCTGTTTATTTTCTTCTAGGGTTGCCGCCTCTTCTTTTTTTTCTTCCACCTTTTCGGAAACAGAGATATTATTTAAAACGGTTATTCCACCATCAAGTTCAATATTATTACCAGATTTTATATTTTTTTTCTTATCACTCATCACGAAACCTCCTACTATTAATTATTGTTCTCCATCATTCAAAACTTGTTGTCCATCTTTTGCTATTTTTCTCATTGCATCCTTTACTTTAGTCCATTCATCGCTGTCTGAAATATTTTCTAATTGATATACTCCATCTTTTTCATTTAATATAGCAACATAAAGCTTCATCATATCATTATCATCAACTTCATTAAATGAATAAACAATGTAAGTTTTGTCACTATCTTTTAATTTAAATATTGAAAGTCTTTCAGCATCTTTTTTGGTACCTGTTTCATCCACTACTACGAATTTTTCATTTTGTATCGTTTGCAATGCTGACATACCATTTGCAAAACTTTTTCCAACATTAACTTTTTTGCCGCTTCCTATGCTACTAGTAGTTACCATAACAACACCTCTTTTATCCTTATATAAATAATTCTAGCATAACTAATTTTTTTTTGCAACAAAATATGCACAATCAAAAGCACAATTTTCTTTTATATATTTATCTAAATTGTCAAAATTATTAATTTCTTTACATTTTTTGTTTTTTTTGTCATAAAAGCCTTTTAGCCTTACCTTACCATAAGCCCAGTCACCAACCACATAATCGTAGTCATAAAAATAATCCGTACACTTTGATAAAAATTCTTCTTTATTATACCCATTTTTATAATCTTTAATTATTTCATATTGATATTTATCTATATTTACTTTTTCCATTGTTCCTCCACATTATATAAAAATTATAACATTTTTTTAGTCTATAGGCAAACTATATGAAGATGTTCCAGTAACATAATTAGGTAAATTACCTTTTATAACTCTCATTACAACAGGAATTTCAGATGTAACTTTTTCTTCTTTTAACTGAAAAGGTAAAATGGTCCTTTGCGTTACTTCAACATAAATATATACCTCGACTAACGCACTATTTAATCCATAACTTTTAACATGAGTTTTAACATCCAATCCTACATTTCCAGAATATTCTACCTTAACTGGGATTCTAGGTCCAAAACTAGAAAAGAAAATATTTTTAAAAACTATTCCAATAGGAACACCATATACCATACCATTTTTAAATTTTTTATCTAAAAAATCAGGATATAATTCATAAGGTAAGTTAATACCCTTTTCTACTTCTTTTAGTCTTTTTCTAATGTTTTTAGAGACAATTACTAAAATATCATTTACAATTGGCGTATTAATGTTTATGCCTTCAATATCTCCATTATTGTTTTTATCTATATCAAGAAGTCTACTACCTTTTATTTTTTTATTTACTTCATTAATTCCTGTTTCTCTTAGTACTTCTATTGCTATTTTTCTTGTCTCTACACTAGCATAATTCATAACAACAGGATAAGCTTTTTTATTTAAAATGATCATAAATAGCAGAACAAAAAATACTATTAAAAAAATTGTAAATAAGTATTTTCTTTTATTATTTTTCACGTTTTCTATCATAATAAAATATATGAAAAAAAGTAAGAATAAATTATTCCTACTTTAAGATGAATTTAGTCATAACATAATATCCTATTACAGCTAAAATTGCTAAAACTAAAACTACAATAACGGTTTTTTTTGCCTTACTTGTGCTTGTAAGCTCATTTGACAAAGTGTTAAAATCCTCAAAATCATTTTTTGTAAACATATTAGAGTCTGTGTAAAATGTTTTATCTGCCCTGCTAGCTGTTTTTCCTATTTTTTCCTCTTTGTCTTCATTATTAAATTCGTTTGTATCAACTTCAAATGAAGCTTCAATCGGATTAGTAACTATGGTGTTTTCACTACCTTTTAAATCAGAAAATAAATCTAGCTCACTTTCATCTTCATTATTAGTGTTTTCTTTAGGTATTGTTATTGTATTTATTAATTCCTCTAGTTCCTTTTCCTCATTTTCTAATCCACTATAATCATCAACATTTTTAACACTATGATTATCATAGTTTAAATATTTTTGTTTTTCTTTTGCTTCTTCAATAAATGATCTTTTATTCTTAGCATCACTAATTATTTGATTAATATCATATACTCTTTGTCTATTATTTAATATACTTTCATCGTAACTATCATCTTCTATAGAATAGTTTTGAAGAGTTCTATACTGCCTTGTATCATATTTATCATCTATTATATTCTTTAGTTTATTAATATTTATTTCCTTGACAGAATCTATAACCTGCATGTTTTGATATGTAGTGTCTCTATAAATATCATCATATACATCTTCATATAGCTTAGTATTTTTTTTGGTACGTTCATATCTTTTTGGCTTACTTGTTTGATATTTATCCATTCTAGATTGCATCTTTAAACCTCCATATCTTATAAGTATATAATATCATAATTTATTTTTTTTTTAAAGCATTATTGATTTTTTTTATAGTTGTTATATAATTTCATTAAGGAGGAATTATGAAATTTAAAGTTGATGAAAATGCTTGTATAGGATGCGGAGCTTGCTGCAGCATATGTGAGGAGGTTTTTGAATTTTCTTCTGAAGGCTTTGCAGTCGCAAAAGATGAAAAAATAACTGATAAAGAAATAGAAGAAAAAGCAACTAGCGCTATGGAAGGATGCCCTACTGAAGCAATTTCTAAAGAAGAAGATAAAAAAGAAGACTAGATTTTTCAAAGTCTTCTTTTTTAGTAAGTATTGATTACTATGTATTGTGTTTTTATCAAAATCGGTAAAAGTAGTACTTACCTTAAGCCTTTGTATTCTTTAAAGCCATTTTCTTCCATTTTTTAAAAGATAAATTATCTTCTTTTCTAAGTAACCTTCTACTATACAGTTTTAAATCGCTTACTAACCTATTAATGTAATTCATCCTACTTATTTACTGCAATATTATATAGCTGCCTTACCTCTTTTTTAGTAAGAATTCTTCTTTCACCACTTTTTAAATTACCTAGAGTTAAAAATGCAAACGCTTCTCTTTTTAGCTTTATAACCTTATGCCCTATACTTTCAAAAATTCTTTTAACTTCATGATTAATACCATCATGTATGGTTATTTCAACGATAGAAGTCATATTTTTTTTATTTAATTTTTTTAGTTTAACTCTTGAAGGATAAACCACCTTATTATCAATTTTAATTCCCTTTTTTAACCTTTTTATTTCGTCTACAGTTACAATTCCCTCTAACTTTGCAACATAAAATTTATCTATTTTATTTTTAGGGTGCATCATCAAATTAGCAAAATCACCATCATTGGTTAATAGAAGTAACCCTGTAGTATCATAGTCTAGTCTACCTATTGGATAAATTCTTTTATTTACATCATCAAAATAATCCATTACAGTTTTTCTATTTTTATCATCCTTGGTTGTACAGACTACTCCTCTAGGTTTATAAAATAAGTAGTACTCTTTTTCTTGATACTCAATTAAATTACCAGAGACTAATATTTCATCACCAAATGTTGCTTTAACACCTAGTTCTGTTACTTTTTTTCCATTTAAAGTAACTTTACCCTGCTTAATTAAATCCTCTGCTTTTCTTCTTGAACAGTATCCTGATTCTGCAATTAGCTTTTGCAATCTTTCCATTATTACACCTTCTTTATACTTTTATGATTTTTCATTAATTTTTTAATACCTTGTCCTTTAAATGCTATAGTTGCAATGCTCTTATCTACCATAACAACAACACCTGTACCATATACATCATGAATAACATTATCGCCAATGCTTAAACCGTTATCATCGTTAAACATCTTACTTTTATCTATTTTTGTATTAATATCTTTCTTAACCGGAATATCTATGCATTCCTTATCAATTTCGCCAATAAACCTACTTGGCATATTAACACTTGTTCTACCAAATATCATTCTTTTATATGCATTTGTTACATATAATTTCTTTTTAGCTCTTGTAATAGCTACATAGCAGAGTCTTCTTTCTTCTTCTATTCCATTTTCTTCTATACAGTTAAGATGTGGAAAAATGTTTTCCTCCATCCCAACTACAAAAACATAGTCAAATTCAAGGCCTTTAACTGCATGTATAGTCATTAATGTAACTTTAGGTGAAGAATCATCTTTTTGATCATTTACATCACTAACTAAACTTACTTCATTTAAAAAGTCTTCTAGTGAAGCTATACCGCTTTCTTCTTCAAACGTCTTTGTAATAGATTTAAATTCATCTAAGTTTTCTAATCTTATATCTGCCTCTAGGGTATGCTCAGATTCTAAATCAGCTTTAATTCCTGATTTATCAAGTACCATATCTATAGTTTCTGTCAAAGATAAGTTTTCGCTTTTATTTTTCATATCAATTATTAGGTTTTTAAATTCCAACTCTTTACCAGATTTTATAGATTCAAACATAGACGTTCCATTTAAAACAGCATCCATACTTAAATTATCAATTGTTTTTGCACCAATTTTTCTTTTTGGATAATTAATTATTCGCATTAAAGAAACATCATCACGAGTGTTATAAATAAGTTTTA
This sequence comes from uncultured Bacilli bacterium, assembly GCA_934155185.1. Taxonomy (GTDB): domain Bacteria; phylum Bacillota_I; class Bacilli_A; order RF39; family UBA660; genus Aphodocola. The sequence continues at coordinate 7,710 of CAKPGT010000009.1, read as the reverse complement.
AATATGCAAGTAAATCTTTTATTTCTTTTCTAGAATAAAACGCAAAAGCTCCAACTATTCTATAAGGAATATTACTTCCTAAAAAGCCTTCTTCTATCGTTCTTGATTGAGCATTAGTACGATATAAAACTGCTATATCATCTAGGCTTACTCCGTTATCTTTTAACTTTTTAATCTCTTTTGTAACGAAAGTGGCCTCATCTTTTTCATCTAGTAACCTTACGTATTTTATTTTTTCTCCATCTTCATTATCTGTCCATAGATTCTTATCTTTCTTTTCTATGTTATTTTTAATTACACTATTGGCAGCATTTAATATAGTCTTTGTAGAGCGGTAGTTCTGCTCAAGTAAAATTACTTTGGCGTTTTTATAATCCTTTTCAAAGTTAAGAATATTCTTAAAGTTTGCACCTCTCCATGAGTAGATGGACTGTGCATCATCTCCTACAACACATATATTTTTATACTTAGCTGCTATCATTTTTGATAATAAATACTGAGCTTCATTTGTATCTTGATACTCATCTATAAATATATATTTAAATAATTCTTGGTAGCTTTCTAATACAGAAGGATACTTGTCAAATAGCTCTATTGGTTTAATAAGTAAGTCGTCAAAATCAAGTGAGTTATTTCTAAGTAATGCTTCTTGATATTTAACATAAGTTTTATAAATAATGTCACTTGTATCATCATTAACTAATCTTTTATACCCCTCTGGCATTACCATTTCGTTTTTACAAGAACTTATTTGGTTTTTAATAAATTTAGGATTATATCTAGTTGTATCAATATTCATATCCTTTAATATTTTCTTTACAACTGTAAGTGAATCATCACTATCAATTATAGTAAAGTTTTTCTCATAACCTAACCTTTCATAATTTTCCTTTATTATTCTAAGACCAAATGAGTGAAAAGTAGATATTTGTATATCATAGCCTATGCTTCCTACTTCTTTTATTATTCTTTCTTTCATTTCTTTAGCGGCTTTATTAGTAAATGTAATCGCTACTATATTCTTTGGATTTACATATCTTTCTTTTATTAAGTAAGCTACTCTTTTAGTTAAAACGCTTGTTTTACCTGAACCAGCACCTGCAAGTATTAAAAGCGGACCATCTCCATATAGAACAGCTTCTTTTTGTCTATCATTTAAATAATCTAAGTTCATATATTCACCAACTTCCATAGTTAATATTTTAACATATAAGGCAAATAATAAATATAATAATAAGCAAACTTTACATACTTTTTTTAATTGTCATAACTAATTTTTTCTCTATTTTTAATGTAGTCTTTATCACTATATTTGATTATTCCATCATGTGCGAGCCTAGAATATAAGAAACATAAAGGGATATTTTTTTCTTTGCATATTTTGTCCTTATTTTTAAGATTATTTAGTATCAATTTATATGTTTCTTGGTCAATCATCTTGTTTATTGCAAATAAATCAGCTCTTTTTTCTAAATTGTCATCACCATCTATTATTATCTTGCTTTTAGCCTTATTATAGTCGCTTTTAACGTGACCTATTTCATGATATAAGGCAAAGTAAAATGAAGACTTTTCTTTTAAATAGCAAGTCATATAAATAGCAGGATTATTACCAATAACCTTTGTACATCCTCTTACCTTAGTTCCATCTAATGCTTCTTCAATTACTAGATAAAGCCCATATTTATTAAATAATTTTATTAATGATTTTTTATTAAAAGGTTTATTTCTTTCTTTAATAAGTTCGTCAAGTAGTCTATTTAAGTTAGATGGACTATAGTCTAATGGATTTTGATATTCTATAATGTCATCACATCTTCTTATCCATAAGAAAACTTTTTTTAGATTTGTGCTTTCGTACTTCTTAAAGAAAATCTTTTCTTTTGAATACTTATCAAATATATTAAAGTCTCTAACGTTTAAATACTTAAGCAAATCATATGCGTTTTGAAGATAAGATGTTTCATCATTTAGTGTTAGCCAATTTTTTTTCTGCATTTCCTTTATGTAAAAAGAAGACAAGAAAGAATTTATCTCTTTTTCATTTTTAAATTTCTTATTTAAATAATTATAAAGTTTTTTCTTGGTTTCAACTAATGCTATAAGTTTAATATCTATGTCAGTAATTAAACTAATTGCAATCATTAGCTCTTCTGATATGTCAGCATTTTCATTCAATATGTTATTTATGTGTTTTTTAGTAACTCCAAGCCTTTGTGCAAAATCACTTTGAGAAATTTTATGGTATTCTAAATAATCTTTTAGCATACTTCCAAATCCAAACATAATTACCCCTCCTTATAATGTTTATCAACTATTTTGACGAATTCTATTTTTATTATTTCTATTAAATTATACGGATAATCACCTACTGGTTTCATATAAAGTCTTATCTTTTTATTTACGTGTGCCGTATAAATTTCTTTTAAATTAGAACTCTTTTTTTCTATTTTATATACGTTTTTAAACGGATAACTAATTAACTCATGCAAATTATTAACAGATAAAATAAGATCTTCTATTTTATACAATACTTCAAGTTCTCTTTTCAAATGTTTATTTACTATTTTCTTTTTAAGTCCTGTTTGTACTTAGATGTTTTAATAATTTGCAAAATATCACCCCACTTAATTATATTATAACCTGATAGGTTATAATATGCAAGCTAAAGTTTAAAAAAAACACCTAAATAAAATTCAGGTATCTTAATGTGTTTTATAAACACTTCTATCTAAATATTTAGTTTCTATTACCTTTCCGTCTTTAATGGTATTTAAGTAAGCTAACCATCCTCCATTAGACGGTACGGAATATGGTTCGTAAGTCTTTCCTTCTAATTCATTTTCATTGGACCACATATCAACAGTTAAGTAATTACCTTTAACATAAGAAACTATATATATAGGATATTTATATTGGTTTTTAAATTTATAATCCGTAGTTGTAGAGTAAACAGTTGAATCAAGTCCCTTGGGTACATAAGTTGGTGCAAAGGTATGATTTCTTCTTGATACAGTCTCTAATCCTGCCTTTAGCTGTGCCATGTATGTTGTTGAAGCAAGCTGACACACACCACCACCATTTGCAGTTGAAACCTCACTATTTAAATATATCGGTGCTGGCAAATAACCATTTGAAGCTCCATAAGGACCTACTACTTTTAAATATGAAAACGTATCCCCAGGCATAACAACCGTGTTATTAAGTCTTGATGAAGCAAGTACTATATTATGACCTCTGTTTCCTGAATTTAAAAAGTAAGTGGTATAGCTAGATATTTTCTTGTTTATATCTTTTAAATATTCATACTTAATTTCATTTTTAACTACTTTACCTTCTGCTTCTATTACGGTTTCTTCCTTTAAATTAGCAAATGCCTCTTTTACTTTATCCATGGTTTTTTCTTTATCAAGGGTAAACCCATTAGCACCCTTATCATATCTTACGTTATGATTTTCATCTACGATTATACCATCATTTCTAGCTGAAGTATTTAACTTTTGTTCTAACATATTCATAAATGCATCAACAGATGATTTACTAAATTCACCCTTAAGATAGAAAGTTTTATCTTTTCCTTTACCTTTTATTTTTTTAACTTTGTCTAAGAAAGATAAGTTATTGTTATAGTCTTTTATTTCATCTAGCACATCATCTTCATTAACAGTAATGTTTATTTCTTCATATGTAAGCTTATAATCCTCATTAGGATTAGTAACCGTTATAGTACCTTTTAGTATTTTTTCTTTTTCATTTTGAATAATTTCATTTAGCTCAGTTTCCATCTTGCCTGATAAATCTATATCGTTTAAGTGTATACCAGGATAAAATAAGTCCTTGTAACCATTTATTAACTTTTTACAGTCATAATATATATAACCAGATACTAAAATAAAGATAATAAAAATAGCAAGAAGTACTGGCTTTAAAACTTTTTTCTTCTTTTTCTTTACTAATATAGGCTTTTCATCAAACTCCAAAACCTCCGTATGGTCTTCATCTATCAATTCACTTTTATATTTAAAGCAAATTTTATTAAATGCCTTATTATTAAAAGACACATCTGTTTTGTTTTTATATTCATATATAGCAAGCTTTCTAAGTTCATCTTCTTTAAGTGATTTTAGAAAATTACTAATTATAATACTTTTGTTATAGAAGGATAATACACTTAGTATTCTTGAGTATACATATATTTTAGCATCACAAGAAGAATTATATTGCTCTTTGATTCTGTCTAATATAAGTTTTTCATCTAATACACTTATGATAATTTTTATTATATTTAAGTCTTTTTTTTCATCTTTTAAGAGGATGTTTAATACTTCATTTATGTCACTATTAAAAAGCAAATTTTTCACATAATTTACTTTTTGTTTTTCACTTAATAAATTAATATTTGTATTTTCGCTTTTCACTATCTTATCCCCTACTTTACTTACAAGATGATTATAAATAAAAAAATAAGAATTGTAAATATATTTACTTACAAAATCTTATTTAAATAGATAATTTTTTATTACTTCTGTTAATACATTTAAACCTAGCTTTTCTATTACATCTATGGTTTTTTCAGATAACTTTTTAATAGCAGAAATAAACTTATTTTCATTTTTACTTTTAGCTGCTAAAAGCGCAATATATACATTTTCATCACTACTATTTCTTTTTAATATTTCTAGCTCATGCACTAATAGCCCATAATTTAATTCATTATTTATAGTTATTTTATTATTATCACCAATACTAATAACACCATTATTTATCATTACTTTTTACCGATAACTTATTGTTATTTCCTTTACTTATGATTCCATTATTTACGATGTCATGGCTATCAAAATTAATTGTATAGTTAACCTTTTTTGAATTTATGGCATCAATAATCGTATTATGTACTTTTTTTAAAAATTCTTTACTATCAGATTTTAAAATCACTTTTTTCCCAGCACTAGTTTCAATTACTAATCCAAAGAATTCTTTTTTATACTCTTTATAATTAAAGTAGAACAACAAAGGTAAAGTAAAAAGGTAAATTGTAAATAAAAAGTCTATTTTTTTCCATATGGCACATATTATAAGGAAAAATATAAGTCCAAAAAGCCAATCTTTTAATCCAGAAAATATCGAGTGTCTATCAAAGTCTATGTAAGTCATGTTATCTATACTAGATACGTTTAATGTTGTTCCAAAAAAGTGAATCATTTTATCTGAAATAGTGAATTCACCAGTATCATATGTTTTATCCATAAAGCACCTCTTATCTACCAGTATTTTATCATATATTTATATTTTTAACAATAAAATGCATTTTGATAGCTAAAATATAAATATCAAGTAATACCTGTACCCTTATTTAATAAATAGAATATACTACTATTGTAAAAAGGAGGAATTATGAAAAATAAAATTATTATTTTTGGATGCTTATTAATCATTGTTTTAAGTGCAATTTTCATTAGCATAGGAAAAACTAATGATAAAAAGAAAAAGAAAGAAGATAATTTAACTGAAGTTAAAGTAGCAGAGGTTGCTCATACTATATTTTATGCACCAGCTTATGCAGCTATAAGTAAAGGGTTCTTTGAAGAAGAAGGAATTAAAGTTGATTTAACACTTACTGCTGGCGCTGACAAAGTAACTGCAGCTGTATTATCAGGTGATGTAGAAATAGGATTCTGTGGCAGTGAAGCTACTATATATGTTTATAATAGTGATGAAAAAGATTATTTAGTTAATTTTGCAAGACTAACTAAAAGAGATGGTTCATTTTTAGTATCACGTAAGAAATATGATAACTTTAAACTAGAAGATCTAAAAGGAAAAAGTGTTATTGGTGGAAGAAAAGGCGGAATGCCTGAAATGACATTTGAATGGGGATTAAAACAAAATGGAATAGATCCTAAAAAAGATTTAAACATTGATACAAGTGTTGCTTTTGCAGCTATGGAAGGTGCCTTTTTAGGTGGAAATGCTGATTTTGTTACTCTATTTGAACCAAATGCTTTACAAGTAGAAAAACAAGGAAAAGGATATATCGTAGGATATGTTGGTAAGTGGGGAGGAGAAGTTCCTTATACTGCTTATAATGCAAGAAAAAGTTACATTGAAAAAAATCCAGAGATTATTGAAAAATTCACAAAAGCTATAGATAAAGGTTTAAAATATGTAAATGAAACTGAATCAAGTATAATTGCTAAAGATATATATAGTTATTTCCCAGAACTATCTTTAAACGATTTAACCGCAATCGTCGAGAGATATAAAACAAATGATGCTTGGGCTGATTCAAGCAATATCACTAAAGAAGACTTTGATCATTTACAAGATATAGTAATAAGTGCTGGAGAATTAGATAAGAAAGCACCATATGACAAATTAATTTACCAAGGTAAGTAATGAAAAAACTCTTAAGTATAAAAGAGTTATCAAAGAATTATTTAACAAAAAAACAAGTTATATGTGCGCTTAAAAATATTAATTTAGAAATAGAAGAAAATGATTTTACCATTTTAGTTGGTCCATCTGGATGTGGCAAATCAACTATTCTATCAATAATAGGTGGATTAGAAAATAAAAGTGATGGAAATTTAATTATATATAAGCCTGATTTAAAGGTTGGATATATGTTCCAAGAAGATGCTTTATTTCCATGGCTTAACGTACTTGATAATTGCCTTTTAGGATTAAAGATTAATGGAAAATTAAAAAAAGAAGACATTAACTATGTTAAGTACCTTCTTAAAAAATATGGATTATCAAACTTTGAAAACAGCTACCCTAGAGAATTATCAGGTGGTATGAGACAAAGAGTTGGATGAATATAGTATAGACACAGGTAGTAATTAAGGAAAGTTACTTATAGCCCATAAAATAAGGAAAAAATCAATATTTAATATTTTTGATTTTTCTGAAAAATAAATTTTGAATTAAAACTTTTATTCAAAAATTTAAGTTGATTTTAAAAGTATAAATAAAGAAAAGAGGTAAAATATGTTATTAGATAATAATACTAAAAAAGTTTTTGATTTATTAGATATGTATAATAATTTAAATAATGTTGATAAAGTTAGGTTAGCAATTTATTTATTAGAAAATAAAAGCTTCTACATCAATTTTAATATTAAAGATATAATTATATTATTAAAAGAAGTATTAAATAAACTAGATTCTAGTAATAGTAAAAATATTGTTAATTTTGCTAAATATAATCATTTATTATTTTTTTCAGCCAAATATTTAGAATTAACTGAAAAAGAAAAGAAAAATTTTACAATAGAAATGCTATTTAATCTTTTTGAAACTGATTTTAAAGATAAAATTATTAATAAAGAAATTAATAAACATTTAAATGTATATGATTATTGTTATGCAGTATTAAATAAGTAAAATAAATCCCTAGTAGCTTTAATAGTTACTAGGGTTTTTAATATAACCAAATATAATTTTCTTCTAATTTGTTTGTTTTTTTCTATAAACAATTAATGAAGCTCCAGCAAGTCCAATAATGGATAAAATGCCAGTTACTAAATACAACATAACATTATCACCAGTTTTAGGATTTTCTACATTTGTACTAGATGATTTTCCAGTTGCAATTATTCCATACTCGCTTAAATGTGATGTTTCAAATACTATATATCCATCTTCTATTGTTGCTGGTATAGTTTCTTGTATTTGGTTATCTTTAATATAAACTACTTCATATTT
>CAKPGT010000008.1 GCA_934155185.1 uncultured Bacilli bacterium | reverse complement strand
TATTAGAAAGTATAACAGTAGAAAACTTAGAGACAGATGATATAAAAGTAACAATAAATGGAATAGAAAATAATCAAGTAGTAAAGATTTATAAAGCAAACGATGATACAACTAAAGTAAAAGCCACAGTAAGAGTAGAATGGTTAGATAAAACTGATACAAAAACAGAATCAGTTAAGGATATAGTAGTAACATTAAATGCAAAACAACTTGTTAAGGAAGTTGTAACTACAACATCAAGTTCAAGTGATAATAAATGCACAACATTCACTAAGAAAGAAACATACGAAGTAGGGGATGTAATAGCATTTTGTAATACTAACACAAATAAAAGTGAAGATTTTTATGTAATAAAAGATAATGGGGATACAGTAACAGCACTAGCTAAATATAATTTAATGGTAGGAAATAAATTTGATTATGATGGTGAAAACCAATCCAATCTTATCGCCATATCAAGTAGCGAAGAAGACTATGGATTGCAAAGTAAAAAGACGATGTTTGTTGTCAATGGGGAAGATGTAGCCCCAGGAACATATTATGGTTTTATAGCCTTTGCAAATGAGGATGAAAATAGAAAGAAAGCAGGATGTACTGGAAATGGTTGTTATTTAGGATATTGGGCAAATACAGATGGAAGCTTAAAGGATAGTTATAAGAATGAAATCCAAACTGATTATCCAGCAGATGTATATGATAGTAACTCTATATTATATGAACAAGTACAAAAATATCAAACTTATTTTACAAGCACATTAAATAAGGCTACATCAAAGATGAGATTAATAACATATAATGAATTAGTAGGATTAGGATGCAGTGAAACCGATCGTACCTGTACAAAAGATTTTGTATATAAGAACTTAAACTATTGGAGCGCGTCTGCCTATGATTATTACAACGTGTGGTATGTCGATGCTAATGGTAGCATCGACCGCAGCAACTTCTGGTTCGATGATGCCCTTGGTGTTCGCCCAGTTATAACTATCTCAAAATCTGATATCTAGCACCGAAAGGTGCTTATAGTCCCGATTTTGGGACAAAATAGGGACTTAAGGGTTTGATTATTTGGTAAACTTAACCAAATAATCAAACGACCTTAAACAGTTACAACAAAAAAAGAGAAAGAAAAATAAGAGTTTTTAGTGTTTCAGGTTTGCGATTAAGCAAAGCTGAAACAGAATTAAAAAGCAGTTTGTGCCTTAATACTATAAAAATTTATAAACCATCATAAAAAGTGAGTTACCTCACTTTTTTAAGTACATATAATTATTTATATACCAAAAAGAATTAAAAACTACAAATCTAGAATTTCAAGATTTTGATTATGTGATTCTGTATCTGTAATAGTATTTGAATTATTCATGATATTTGTATCATTATTATTTACATTATTTGCATTAGTAGGATTATTCTTATTTTCAACTATTTTAGTACTATCATCATCTAATTCTACAATTCTTAATATTTCTTCAATTGTAGTTATACCTTGAAGAACTTTTTCTAGGCCATCTTGTAAAAGAGTGGTTGTACCATTTTCTTTATATACTAAATTTCTTAATTCTTCTTTAGACATTCCGTTTGCAATTGCATCCCTAATTTCTTGACTTATTACAAGAACTTCGTGTACGGCAATTCTGCCTTTATAACCACCAACACATTTATCACAGCCATCTGAGTAGTATAATTGATCTATATCAATACCTAGATTTAGTTTAAATAATTTTTTTTCATATTCAATTGCTGGTCTTGCTTTTTTACAATGTGGGCATATTCTTCTAGCTAATTTTTGTGATACAATACCATTTAATGAACTTGCAAGAAGATATCTTTCAACATCCATATCAGTTAGACGTTCTATTGTATTTAATGCGTTATTAGTATGTATTGTAGATAATACTAAGTGACCAGTAATAGAAGCTCTAACGGCTATTTTAGCAGTTTCATCATCACGAATCTCACCAATCATGATAATATCTGGGTCTTGACGCAATATAGAACGTAAGACGCTAGCAAATGTTAATCCAACTTCACTGTTAACTTGTATTTGGTTAATGCCATCAATATTCATTTCAACTGGATCTTCAACGGTAACTAAGTTAACTTCGGGTGTATTTAATATTTGTAAAAGTGAGTATACAGTAGTAGATTTACCAGAACCAGTAGCACCAGTTACTAAAATTATACCATTTGGCTCTTTGATTAACTCTTTCATTTTTTTTAAATTATTTGGAGAAAAGCCTAAACTTTCAAGTCCTTGAAGGGATGCTGAATAATCAAGAATACGTATAACTATCTTTTCACCCTCATTAGTTGGAAGAGATGAAACACGCATGTCTAAGTTTATGTTTTTAATTGTTGTTTTAATTGCACCATCTTGTGGAAGTCTGCTTTCTGTAATATCCATGCCAGATATTATTTTAAGCCTTGCTATTAGGTTTTTTCTAATGTTTTCAGGTATAATTGTATAGTCAATTAAAACACCGTCTATTCTAAAACGAACCCTAATTGTTGTTTCAGTTGGGTCAAAATGGATATCACTAGCGCCAGCCTCAGCAGCAGTATATATAATCTCATTTACTATTTCAGTAATAGGCAACTTAGTAAAATCTAACTGTTTTAACATATATTATCGCTCCCTTATTATTCCTTTTTATTTAATCTTTTCCCCATAATACTAGATTTTATTATAATAATATTATATAATATATTCTAGAAGATAGCAAGTGAAGAAAGGGTGATTCATTTGAAAAAAAATAGTAAAGGCTTCTTTCTAGCAGAAACAATAGTAATGATAGTTTTAGTTACAACAGTAATGGCTTTTGTATATCCTAATGTATCTAAAATATATGATAATTATAAAAATAATGTTTTATATTACGATCAAACAGAGGACTTATTTGTTTTAAAAGCGGTATATGAAAGTAAAAAAAAGGAAATTGATGCGCAAACAAAAAATGAGGAAATAAAAACAAATCTAGAATTAAATAAAAGCTGTAAAGCTACATTAGATACAAATCCAAATTTAGATACAAATCCAAATGGATTAGGAATATATAGTAGTACCAGTCATGATGTTGACACTGCTAAAGGTTTAGAAAAGTTATACATTGTAGGATATATGACTTATCCTACTGCAACAAATGACTTTGGCAATATTGACGATACTTATAACTTTCAAAGATATTTAAGTAGAATGAAAAAAACAACTTATTCCCCTGATGATTTCAGATTAATAGGAAAATTTTGTGAAGACTTTAAAGATGGGAATTGTACTGGAAATATTAGATACGCTTCAATAAGAATAAGTGGAGCAAAAATTAAATGTGAGGATGATTAACTGTGAAAAAATTAAATAGAAAAGGTGTAACTCTTGTTGAATTAATAGTTAGCTTTGCAATAGTTGGTGTTGCTATTATATATTTTTTTCAAACACTAACTACTGTAAATAAGCTTTACTATAAGGCAAGGGAAGAAACAAATAAATTCGTGGATAAAGATTATGCTTTAAGAATTGCTAATGCATGGGCTGATACAAAAAATACTTCAGATATAGAAGAAGGAGGAAGCGCAGCTAACTATAAATTTACTGTATCGTCACAAGCTAATGGTATATATAAAATTCAGATAACTAAAGAAGGGGAGACTGAAGCTATTGCAACCCTTTACAAATACATCAAATAATTCTAAAGATAAAGTACCTTAAGTATTTTATCTTTTTATTTTCTAACATGGATAGTGTTTGCATCCATATACATATACCTCCAAAGCTAAGAAAGTAATAAGATATAAATATTTTTAAATAAATGTTTATATCTAAACTAGATAACTTTATAATGCCACCTGTCATCTCAAGCAACCCATTTAATAAAGCATTAAATATATATGGCAAATCAAATATATTTACAAGTAATGAAACTAATATATTAAATGTTATAACTATACCAAGTATCATAAGAAGTGATGACATTGCACTTTTAATTGATGATATAAGAACTTTTATAAAACTTTCACTCTTTTGAGTAATTACTTTTTTATCTATACAATTAAAATTATTTCTATTTAAAAAGGCTTTAATAAGGTTACTTATATAAAGCATTATAAGCAGTATAAAACCAACTTTTGAACTATTAAACACTCCAATACCAACACCACCTATAACAAATAATGGATTAATAAAATGGGTACATGATAATAATGCTATACCTTCCTTTTCATTTATTAAACCTTTATCTATATATTCATTTATATACATTGAATTACTTGGAGTACCTGTTATCATGGAAACTATATATATACTAGTTAGTGTATCATTAAAATTAAATAACTTTCTAAATATTTTCTTTATAAACTTAGGTATTATACTATTAATATTTAATTTAACTAAACATAAACCTACAATCATAGTTGGAAAAAGACTTGGAAATATTTTAAATATAAATATTTTACTAGATTCTATAACACTATTAATAATTATTTTTGAATTAAATAATATTAAAGCTTCTATTAATATTAAGAAATAAATTAGTAAGATGTTTCTTTTATTTATCATAATATATTTTATTTACTTTAAAAGTATTATATTCTAGTAAATCATTGATTAAGAGTAAAATAGTTAATTGATTAAGAATAGATAAAATTTATAAATTCAAAGTGCAAGAGGAAACACTTACAGTTTTTAACTTTTATTTTGCAGATTTTATGATAAACAAATAAGAAATGTTTAAATATGTTTTAACTAAAAAATATTATAATGAATTAAAATAAACCGGAGATAAGCCAATATTTAAAGTAAGTTATACTGTATCATTAGTAAAAAAACATAATATATGGTAAAATATTATACGTGAGGTGATACTGAATGAAATGTATATTGATGAATAAAAATACACATGTATTATTAGCAGAATATGATTCAGCTAATAGCGTATTTTCTAAAGTTTATGAAGTTTATAACATTGATTATGCACCATATATTTTAAAAAGTTTTTATAAAGAAAACGATTTGAATAATGCATCTTTTATAACAAATCTTTCAAAATGGTTTAAAGAAAGAGGAATTCCATCTTGGAGAGATAAATTAGATTTACTTTTACATAGACTAGATATCACCGCCCCAAGTGAATTATTAGATAAGGCATTTAGTTTATCACTTTCAGATCAATATTGGATAAAACCATACAATTTAGATGTAAAATATGATGATATTAACTTTTTTGATAATGATTTTGAATATAGTGAATTCATGAGTGCCTCATTATCTAAAAATAGCAAGGTTATAGCAAATGAAAAATCATTAAAAACTCCAAATAATACAACAGACGGTATGTTAAAAAAGGCATGGATTATTGAAAATAAAACAAGATATCTCCTTAAAGGCGGATATAAAAATGAATTACTACAGCCATTTAATGAAGTCTTAGCAAGTGAAATATGCTGCCGGTTGGGTTTTGCACATGCTTGTTATACAATAGACATATATAAGGATATGGCAGTATCAAAATGTCCTTGCTTTATAAACAAAGATACAGAACTTATTACCTGCTATCAAATTAAAAATGATATGAAAAGGCATAACAGCAAAGAAGATTATGAGGATTATATTAAAGTTTTAGAAGAAAATGGCATTACTGATGCTAGAATTAAAATAGAAAATATGTATATATTAGATTATATAATAATGAATGAAGACAGACATTTAAATAACTTCGGTATTATAAGAGATGTAAACACTTTAAAATGGCTAGATGTTGCGCCTATATTTGATAATGGTCAAAGTTTAAATATAGAATATTATGATGAAGAAGAATTACACATTCAAGGCGATGGTAGGTTATTTTACGAAGTAAAACCTTTTGATGAAATAATAAAAGTAGTTAAAGATTTAAAACGAATTGATATAAGTAAATTAGATGGAATTACAGAATGGTTTGATGAGTTACTTCATAAATATCAGTATTTAACTAAATTTTCTGATAGTAGAATTGATAAGCTATGCATTATCTTAAATAGGCAAATAAATAAATTAAAAAAACTTATAGAAGAGCAAAAAAATACCTAGTAAACATGGTTAAAATTACTAGGTATTTTCTGCTATTTATAAAAAATGTTTTAGTTTTTCTACAGCATCTTCTTGCATGTCAACATATTCCTGAACTAAATGATTAACATTATTATCAGTATCTTTATGATTTAATAATCTTCTTCCTTCAATAATTCCCATGTTTGTCCCTTGCATTAATAATTCTGCCAATTTTGAAGTTGTACTATCTACTAAGGTTTTCATTTCTATTCCATACCAAGTCATAGCTTTATTCATTACATTAGTTTCATGGGGCTTTTTCTCACTATATTCTGGATATAATTTACAAATTTTATCATGAATAGATTTATACTTTTCATACTGGGTATTTAATTCTTTCTTTAATTTATTATCTTTTACCTTTGACATGATAAAATGAATTGCATCCATCCCCATACATGCACCCTTATTAAGTTCATCTAATACGCTTATTTCATTTTTATTTCCTATATCTATTTATCCTTGTATTGTAAAACAAACGCAGTAAATTATACTGAGATTTATAATTTTACGTATGATAAGCAGTCTAACATAAAATTACTAGTAATTAAATTAAAATGGTTAGTCGCTCTTTAATAACTTATAAGCTATTCTTTATTTTTTGGGCAAAATATTATATAATAATCAAGGTGATTTGAAGTGACAAGAAGTGAAGTAGATAGAAAAAAAGTAAGTCCTATGATGAGACAGTATTTAGAGACTAAAGATAATTATACTGATGTTATTCTTTTTTATAGAATAGGGGATTTTTATGAGATGTTTTTTGAGGATGCTATTAATGTATCTCGTGATTTGGAGCTTACTTTAACTGGTAAAAACGCTGGTTTAGATGAAAGAATACCTATGTGCGGTGTTCCTCATCATGCTGCAAATATTTATATAGATAAATTAATAGATAAAGGATATAAAGTAGCGATATGTGAACAGGTTGAAGATCCAAAGGATGCTAAAGGTATAGTTAAAAGAGAAGTTATACAGGTAGTATCTAAGGGAACTGTTATGTCTGATGAAATGCTTGATGCTAAAAGTAATAATTATATTGGTGCATTAAAAGATTTAGGACACTGCTTTTCACTTTCATATGCTGATTTATCTACTGGTGAATTTAACTGTGTATTAACTGAGTATGAACTTGATAAGATAATAACTGAAATAGTAAATGATAATATAAGAGAGCTTGTAATTAATGGAAAAGTAGATCCTAGAATAACTGATACTTTAAGAAATAAATATAGTATATCTATATCTTTTGAAGAAAATGATAAAGAGCTAAAAGAGTATAAGCATTTATATAAGAATATAGGTGATGTACGCTTAATATCATCTATAACTGTTTTACTTAATTATTTAACTGATACTCAAAAAAGAAGTTTAGACCATCTTCAAAACGTTGTAAAAAAAGACTATAAAACCTATTTAAAGATGGATATTCACACTAAAAGAAATTTAGAGTTAACTGAAAGTTTAAGACTAAAAGAAAGAACTTATTCATTATTATGGCTTTTAGATAAGACTAAGACTGCAATGGGCTCTAGAATGCTTAAAAGTATGATAGAAAACCCACTTACTGATAAAAATGAAATAGAAGATAGATATGATATGGTATCTAAACTACTAGAAGAATTTCTATATAAAGATGAAATAAAAGACTTATTAAATAGTGTATATGACCTAGAAAGACTATGCGGAAAAATTTCATTTGGAAGTGCTAATGCAAGGGATTTACTTCAGTTAAAACAGTCTGTTAAAGTATTACCAAGACTAAAGGAAATCGTAAAAGAACTAAAGTTTAATTTATTAATAGATGATTTAACTGATTTATATAACTTGATTGATAATAGTATATATGAAAATCCACCACTTGGTATTAAAGAAGGCTACTTAATTAAAGATGGCTATAACAAAGACCTTGATGAGTTAAAAGAAGCAAGACGTGGTGGTAAGGACTTTGTTGCAAAGCTTGAAGAAAAGGAAAAAGAAAGAACTGGTATTAAAAATCTTAAGGTAGGATATAACAGAATATTTGGCTATTATATAGAAGTATCAAAGGGAAATAGTAAGCAAGTTAAAGAAGAGTTTGGCTGGGAAAGAAAGCAAACACTTGCTAATAATGAAAGATTTATTACACCAGAGTTAAAAGAAAAAGAGCAGCTTATACTAGGTGCTGAAGAAAAAATAATAAACCTAGAATATGAGCTATTTATAGATATTAGAAATAAAATAAAAGATATAATACCAACTATACAGCTTACAGCTAAGATGTTAGCAAAATTAGATGTTATGCAGTCTTTTGCAACTGTAACTGAAGAAAATGGATATATAAGACCTACTTTTAATAATGACAAAATAGTAAGGGTAATAGATGGAAGACATCCTGTTGTTGAAAAGGTTATTAAGGGTGAGTTTGTATCTAATGACATAATATTTGATAAGGATAAGTATTTAATGCTTATTACTGGGCCTAATATGGCTGGTAAATCAACTTATATGAGACAAATGGCTATGATTGTTATAATGGCACAGATAGGTTGTTTTGTTCCTGCTAAAGAAGCAAATCTTCCAATATTTGATAAGATATTTACTAGAATAGGTGCTAGTGATGATTTGGTATCTGGTGAATCAACGTTTATGGTTGAGATGATGGAAGCTAATAAGGCTATATGTGAAGCTACTCAAAATAGTTTGATATTATTTGACGAATTAGGCCGCGGTACTGCAACATATGATGGTATGAGCCTTGCACAAGCTATAATAGAATATATACATGATAATATAAAAGCGATAACTTTATTTTCAACTCATTATCATGAATTAACTTCTCTAGAAGAGCATAAAAGTCATATTAAAAACGTACATGTAAGTGCATATGAAGAAGATGGTAATATTACATTTTTACATAAAATAGAAGATGGTAGTGCAGATAAAAGTTATGGTATACATGTAGCTAAGTTAGCACTTTTACCTGATAGTTTAATTAAAAGAGCAAATGAAATACTTAAAAGCTATGAAAATAAAGCAGATAATCATCAGGTTATAAATCAAATTAGTATGAATTTAGAAGAAAGTGCTAAAAATGATGATAAGTATGATATAATTAAAAATATGATTAAGGAGATAAATCCACTTGAAGTATCTCCTATGGAAGCTTTAAATTTGCTTTATAATATTAAAAACGAATTTGATAAGATAGAAAGGGAATAGATTATGGGTGAAAATACGAAGGACATTAAAATACCTATAAAAGCAATTGTAGAAGAGGCTATGATTTCAAATGGTGCTAAGTATAGTGAAGATGAATTTAATTTACTTAGAAAGTATTTTATAGCATGCTTAAACTTAGGATATATGCAGCCTAAAGATTTAAAAGATATGGTATATAAATTTGCTAGAAAGATAAAACTTATAGTATTAAATTATAATAATGTAAATAAAATGGATTATTATATGATATCTAACGGTATTTTATATATTAGTGGTGCACTAAAAGATAATAATTTTGCTTTTTATCAAGTAAATTTTTATAAGGCTACAACAGAGGTTGTTTTTGGTGCTAATGACACACATATAGGGCTTTCAAATGCAATATGTAACATGGTAGCAGAAAAAATATATAATATGGACACCAATAGTAGTAGAATTATTATGCCTCAAACAAGTACAGAAAATATAGGGGATAAGAAAATAGAAATAAGAAGTGGTTATTCTAATTACAATTTAATAATTTCGCTATTAAAACAATTATTTATATGTAAGGGAATAAATGAAAATAATGTTATTCATGATATGTACTTTAATGGTTATGATAATGTAGTTAATACTATAATAACTGATAACTCAGTAAAACTATTAATTGATGTACTAGATAAACTATGTATAATGTATATAAAAAGAATTGTTTTAAAAGAAGTTAATCCAAGTGAAATGGTTTTGCTTGAAAAATATCAGATAATAATAAATGATATGTTTACAAAAGTAGATCAAAACTATTTTGCATTCTGTGCATTAATAACTACTGATGAATTAAGGGAAAAGTGCATGAAGAAATTTGAAAATAAGGCTTAAGGCGGGTGATATATATGAATAGAAATGAATCAAGAGTAATTATCATGACGATACTATATCAAATATTTATGTATCAAAGAGATAATATAAATTATGATATTGATGAAGTTATAAATGATAATTTAAAGATAGATAATTTATTTGTAAAAGATATGGTAAATGGAGTATTAGAAAATAAAGAAAAATTATATGAAATAGCTAATAAAAATTTAAAAGACTGGAATATGTCAAGATTAGGTCTTACAGATCAGGCTATATTATGTTTAGGTTTATATGAACTTTTATATACTGATACACCTGATATAGTCGCTATAAATGAAGCTGTTGAATTAGCTAAAAGTTACTCTGATGACAAAGTTAAAAACATGATTAATAAGGTATTGGATAATGTATACCATGAAAAAATAGATTAAAAAATTAGATAAGAGGTTGCTTAGAAATTGAATGAATAATTTCTAGCAGTCTTTTTTAATATTATTTTATCATTTTTTACTATTTTTTGTAGAAATAAATATGAAAAAAATGTATAATTGTAATGATATATGGTAAAGGGTGATGCTGGATGATAAATTTAGTGAAAAAA
Source organism: uncultured Bacilli bacterium (assembly GCA_934155185.1). Classification (GTDB taxonomy): domain Bacteria; phylum Bacillota_I; class Bacilli_A; order RF39; family UBA660; genus Aphodocola. Next base: position 31,939 of record CAKPGT010000008.1, on the reverse strand, counting down.
GAGAAAATTAATTTAGGAATATTAGAAACTGATTTTGATATATTTGAAGATATTGTAAATACTTTTGAAAATGATTCATTAAAGAAGGCTTGTTTAAATGCCCTAGAAAACTATACAATGCCAGAATACTTTTTAAATAAAATGACAGTAGTTATGCAATCTGAAGGTAAATTAATAGGTTATGCTTGCTTTGAGTTTAGAAATAATAATAATATTTCCCAGGTAATAATTAATAGACTACTTGTTATTGATGAATCTAAGAAGAAAAATATAGAAACATTGCTTATTGAAGCAGTTATTTATATAGCAAGCGAGATAGGATCTAGAAATGTTGTTACAACTGTAAATGAAAATGATTTATTTAATATGTCAATTTATCAAGAACTTGGTTTTTATGAAGTTGGAATGAATGAAGATGGTAGCATACTAAGTGTTAGCGTATTAGCGGCAATGTCTTCTAGGAAACTTAATGAAAAGTTTAGGGATATTTTACCAGATTCAGTTGATTATAGAAAACTAAAGCTGATAAAAAAAATAGCATCAGGCAGGTCAGGAAACATATATCTTACCCAGGATGGACAGATTTTAAAGATGTTTACATCAACTTCATTTACTTATATTAAGGATCGTGAAGAAACGCTTAAATTTGTAAAACAAATTGATGATGAAGAAATAGTTAAACCTAAACACCTTGTTTATTATGACGGAGTATTTGTTGGCTATATAATGGAATATTTACCTGAAGGAGAACCACTTTGGTTAAAAAGTAAGGAATATAGTTTTGAACAGAAAATAGAAAGAATAAAAACAATAGAAAAGGTGATGAAAAACTTACACGAAAAGCATATATATATTTGTGATTTAAATCCGAGTAATATATTCTTTGACAAGAAGGGAAATATCAAATTAATAGGTTGTGATTCATTTGTAATAAAAAATAATGTAGTTAACTCTGAAGTTAATTCGAAGTATAGGGATCCATATAATAAGATAGTTTCCGAAAGAACGGATTTATATGCGTTTGCAATAACGGCATTACAATTACTTATTGATGAAACAATAGATGATAATTTAACTTCTAGTGAAATAGAAAAGATATATAACAAAAATAGGAATAAATTACCTGTAAGTTTTCAAAACTATTATGATAAGTTATTTAAAAGTAAAGAACGCTACTATTTAACTGATGCATATGAATTATATTTAGATGAAATGTATAGTGAAGAAAGTTCTGCATCGAGTAAGAAAAGTGGAAGAATTAGTGTAGTAATATTATCATTTATAATGGTTGTTATTGCTGTTATAGGATATGTAGTATTTAGATTTATGAGGTAATATTTTGATTACTAATAAGGGCGCAAGTTAGTATTGACATGTGCTCTTTTTTGTGCTATTATAGGTGGCATTCAAATGAAGGGGGAATTTTGATGATAATTGATAATGAGTTAAAAAACAAGATTATTGAAATTGAAAAAGGTAAAAAAGCTCTTTTGAATAATTTTAACATGGGTAAATTATCTATGATAGAAAGTAAAGAAAAAGAGATGGAACATGCTTCAGAAGACAGAAAGAAAATATTAGTTAAACAAATAAAAGAAGCTAGAGAAGAAATTGAGGAAAACAAAGAAAAAATAAGTTCTAAGATTGAGAAAGAAAAAGTACTTTCTATCAAAACACACTTATCTAAAAAATCTGAAAGTGTTAAGAAAATAATTGAAAGTTATAATAATGAATTTGCTGAAGGTAATAAGAAACTAAATCAGCTTAAGTCAAAGTTAGTAGATGCTAGTATAGAAGAGACACTTACTTTAACTAATGAAATGTCAGTTTTATGCAGTTTAATAATTGAAACTCAAAAAAATGTTGAAAAATTTGAAGGCATTGATTCACTAATTAGTAAAGCACTAGATAATACTAGTTATGATGAATTATTAAAGGCTTATCTTAAAATTGAAAATATTATATTGGGTTTAAACTTAATTGAACATAAAGATACTTTAGAAAGAAATAAAAATTCTGAAGAAGAAAAAATAAAAAAAGCAACAGAGTTAGTTGAAAAGCTTGAAAAAGATTTATCAGAAGAAAATCTTAAAAATGCTAAAGAAGCAGTTGCTTTACTAGCTAGTGGTGACGTTAGAAACAAATTAGCTGAAAGAATAACTGTTTGTGAGAAAAAGATGGAAGAGGAGAAGCTAAAATCTAAAGAAATTGATGAAATTAAAAAACTTTTAGATGAGGCCGAGGCTAACAAGGATTTAAATAAACTAAATGAAGCTAGAAATAGAATTATTGCACTTCCAGATAGTGAGGAAAAAAGAAAACTATTCGATAGAGCTAATGAGCTGAATTTTGTTATCCGTCTTGAAGAATGCGAAAATAAGGTTTATAATGATGAAGAAATTGTTTATGATAGTGTTAAAGAACTTACTAACATATATAGTACCCTTAACGATGAGAAGAAAGCTAAGTATAATTCAAGATTAAACAAACTAATTGCTCAACATAATGCAAATGATCAATGGGCATATCAGGATGAAGTTATGAATGATAAACCTAAAAAGTATAATTTTTTCGAAAAATTTTCTGAATTTTTATCAGGTGTTGTTTGGAATAAAGTTATATCTTCAAAGCTTTATAGTAAGTTAATCTCAAAGAAATTAAAGAAAGCTGAAGAAAAAAATAATGACAAAAAGATTGAAAAAAATAAAAACAAGTTAAGCAAAATAGGTATTGTAAATGGTTGCAAATTATTTATGTCAAGAAACAAAATAGCAAAATTAAAACCAGTGTTATTTGATTATTTTAATGAGCCACCTAAAAATGATGATGAATTAGAAGATTATAATAAAACTAATAAAAAATATTCTAAAGCAGTTAAAATTGCAACTAACGAAGTTTCTAAAGAATTAACTAAGTATTCTCAAAAAGAACATATTATGCAAAACAAAGATGCAGTTACAAATATGATAAAACAATATTTAGATATTTTATCTATAACTAGTGAATTAGATGATTCATATAATGAAACAATTGAGTTTATTAATAATGCTAAGACGGCTGGAATTATTGATGAGTGCGAAGCAGCAGCATATTGCTTTGAAGCAAATAGTATTTATTCATTTAGAAATGTTGATGGAACTCCATCATATGAGGCAAGTAGTAGTGAATTAGATAATGCTGTTACATACTATGATTCTGAACCAATTTCAAGAAGTCTAATATATTTGAAAAATACAGGAAGCAATAACAATTAGTAATTGCTTTCTTTTTTTTGACGGTATAATATGGTAAAATTATTGTGGTGATTATTTTGAATGGAATATTGATAATTGATAAACCAAAAGGTATTACGAGTAGGGACGTTGTAAATAAAATTGGAAAAATATTATGTACAAATAAAGTTGGTCATACAGGAACTCTTGACCCACTTGCAACAGGGGTCTTGGTATTATGTATAGGTAGAGCAACTAAACTAGTAGAACTATTAACAAGCTCCGAAAAGGAATATATAGCAAGGGTTAAGCTTGGTATATTAACTGATACTTTAGATACCGATGGTAATATTATAAAAAAAGAGAAATGTACTATTAAAAAGGAAGAATTAGTCAATGTATTTAATTCCTTTTTAGGTGAATATGATCAAGAAGTGCCAGTATATAGTGCTGTTAAAATTAATGGTAAGAAGTTATATGAATATGCTAGAGAAAATATAGAGGTAAAGCTCCCTAAAAGGAAGGTTAATATTAAATCAATTGAATTACTACAATTTAATGGTGATTCATATGAATTTAAAACTGTTGTATCAAAGGGAACATATATTAGAAGCTTAATAAGGGATATTAATAATAAACTTAATATAATTGGAAGTATGAGTGAATTAAGAAGAATAAGGCAAGGAAGCTTTGATATAAAAAACGCATATACAATTGAACAAATAGAGCAGGGAGAATACAATATGTTATCTATTACCGATGTCCTTAAGTCAAAAAAATGCATAGAAATAGACAATTTTATGTATAAAAAAGTTATAAATGGACAATTGTTAGACAACATTTATAATGAAGATGAGATTGTGTTTACATATAATAATAAGGCAGTTGCTATATATACTGTTTATGAAAAAGATAAAAATAAGATAAAACCTTATAAAATGTTGTTGTAAAAGTGTAAAATTATTTGACATTTTTATCCCCTTGTGATATAATTGTCGTACAAACTGAGGGTAATTTATGTATCTCAGCTAGAAGGGGGTTAAGACTATGAAAGGAACTTACATTTTTGAATATCTTAATGAAAATGAATTCAAGAAATTAGAGCGTTCAGTAAAGAAGTATAATATGCTTGCTTATAAAAAGCTAATTTTTGAATTTTATCCAAAAATGAAAGAAGGTAATTTTTTAGGAAAATTAGTTGGTTCTAATGCCGATGAAAATACTAAGAAGTATGAGCTAAGATTGCCTACTGATGATTTATTTGTAAGAGTTCATGGAGAGGTTGTTTTACATTATTCTGTATGTGAAAATAGTCATACTATTATTTTAGAAACTATTACTCCAGAGACTTTATTGTCAGAAGGACATAGACAAGAGTTACAAGCATACAAGGGTGTAATGCTATCTAAGGCAAATCCTGAAAAAGATAAGTTTAAAATTGATTTATTAAATATGTTACAAAATGGAGATTAATCTCTGTTTTTTTAATTCTTTCATATTTTTTTAAATTTTTTCAAATATATTATTGATAATCTTTGAATAATATGATAATATATAAAAGCAAGTGAGAAAAATGCATGGACCCTTAGCTCAGCTGGTTAGAGCATTCGGCTCATAACCGACAGGTCGTAGGTTCGAATCCTACAGGGTCCACCACTTGTTTTGCGGGTATGGCGAAATTGGCAGACGCGCTAGACTTAGGATCTAGTGGAGTAATCCGTGGGGGTTCAAGTCCCTTTACCCGCACCATTGACGAATCTGTTCGAACCATTCGAACTTTGAATATATGAAATCAATCGAAATGATTGATTTTTTTCGTTTAGAAAAAAATCATAAGAAAGGTTGGTGTCTATGATAAACATTATCAAGAAAGAAATTGATGTAGAAGAATCGTTAAGAAAGAGATTAGAAATTATATGTGATTTTTGTAATACTACTCCAACTATTATAAATGGTAGTATTAGAAAAGTGGATAAAACTAATTTATCTTATATTGAACCACATAAAATAATAATCAATAATAATGTATTTCTTGCTTTTAACTACTCTAATGAAATCTATATCAATAATTTAAGTAGAAAAATTAAGTTAAATGAACTTGAAAACTATATAAAAAATCTATAATAACAAAATGAGAAATTTGACACTTTTTCTTATATTTGTTATAATAATCGCCAATTAAGGGGGATTTATATGGGAATTAGTAATACTAGAAAGGAATCTTATTTATTTTTAAAATATCTTTTAGAAGAAGGAAAATTTAATCCTAGCAATTATGAAGGTATTTTAGAGTTAGGGCAATCAGCACCTAATTCATTATCTAAATATTTAAGAGATTTTAATCAATACTTATTATCTAAAAAAGTTGTATATGAAGAATTAGATAGTTTAGGTTTAAATGGTGCTTATGGATATTTAGAACAAGGTATATTTGTTCCAAAATCTTTAGCAAATGATAAACATTTTATTGAAGATGCTCCAAAAGTACCTTATATAAGACATGGTTATAGTTATCCATCTATAGAAGAATTTGGTAGTATTATCTGCGAAGGTATAAGTAGTGATTTATTTGATATAAGTTCCCATAGTCAAGATGTTTTTGTTGGATATTGTGCAAGTACAAATAATGAAGAAGAATTATGCAATAATCGTGTTTTTTTCGATAAATTATTTAATGCAATAAATCTCGCTAGTGGCAGAGAATTTGAAATTAAAAGAGATATAGACTCTAAATTAGAAAAAGAATTTTGTTTAATAAAAAGAAAATAGAAGTGTCAATTACATTAGTTTTTTTGACACTTCTTTTTTTGAAAAATTAGAAAAAGGGAGATGATAAAATATGTATGATAATGTTAAAAAAATAGCAGGTCTTTATATTCGTGTTCTTACGTAATACATAGGCAGACACATTATCTTCTTTAATTTCAAGTGATTGCTTATTTATACTAAAACCATAATGTCCCATATCACTACCAATTTTTAATTTATTGTTTGGTAGATTATCTTTAATCATTTCGCCAGTTTTTAGAATAAATTTAATTTTATATAAATCTTCTTTACCATTATCTAACTTTTCGCCAATAATAATTTTATCCACTAAATTATTAAATATATCTTCATTAAATTTAGTTAATCCTTTATATTGTTTTAAAATCTTTGTAATATTATTTATTTGTTCTAATTTTTCTTTACGGGATAATTCTAAATCTTTATTATCAGCAAGTTTGTTTTCTAACTCTTTAATTTTATTAGTTATTTCTATTTCTTTATTATTTAGTATTTCTTGTGATATTTTATTATCTAATTTTAAGTCAATTAAATTAGATAATCTATTTTGAAGATTTAAAATATTTTCTTTTATTTTATCTGAATTAAAGTTATTGTTTTCATTAATTGCTTCATCAACTTTCTTAATAAAAGTATTAATATATTTATCTTTATTTTCAAACAATTTATTATAAACTTTAATAAATATATCTTCTAATTCTTCTTGTTTATAATGAAGTAAATTAGAACACTCAATTTGATTTCTATGACTTCTGCAAACCCAATAAGCTATTTCTTTATTATTACTTCTAATTTTATACGAACGTCTTATAAATCTTTCACCACATATACCACAATAGATTTTACTACTAAATGGATACTTTCTACTGAACTTATCTCTATTGCCATCAGGTTTAACTATCTTACTTCTTTTTTCTAATACTTCTTGACACTTATTCCATAACTCACGAGATACAATACCCTCGTGATGATTAGATGTAAAATATTGTTCTTTCTCGCCATAATTAACCTTTCTTTTATGAGATATTACATTATCAGAATAATATTTACCACTTCTTAAATCGCCAACATATTTTTCGTTTGTTATTATTCTTCTTACCGAAGCATGACACCATTTCCTACCTGTTGGACTAGGTATTCCAAGTTCATTTAAATTAAGTGTAATAGTTCTAAAACCAATTCCTTTAGAGTATTCTTCAAAGATATAGATAATAATATCTTTTTTGCTTTCATCTGGGTATATTATATCTTTTTCTTTATCATATAAATAACCAAATGGTGCATATTTACCAACCATACCACCACGTTTCATTTTCATTCTGACACCAGCTTTAACATTTTCTGATATAGATTCACTCTCAGCTTGAGCGAATGCACTATATAAAGTCAAAAACAATTCATTAGATAAACCTAGTGTATGGATATTTTCTTTTTCGAAAAATACATCAACTTTATGTTCTCTAAGTAGTCTTACACAGTTTAAAGTATCAACAGTATTTCTTGCAAATCTTGAAATAGATTTTGCAATTATTAAATCTATTTTTCTATTAATTGCATCGTTCATCATTTGATTAAATTGTTCTCTTTTTTTAGTTTGTGTACCAGTTATACCTTCATCAGCATATATTCCTACGAACTCATAATTTGGATTTTCTTCAATCATATTTTTATAATGTATTCGTTGAGATTCATAACTTGTTTTTTGATCTTCGTTATCAGTCGAAACTCTACAATAAGCACAAGCACGTATTAATTTTATTTCTTTATTTTGTTTTATACATATAGTTTTTAAAGTTGGTTTTATTATTTCTACATTGTTATTATTCATTTATTCCTTTCCTAATTGTTGAATAATAGCATATTTCAAATAATATTTCATTATGCAAAACCATAATTAGAATTGTTTAATTTATTGTATTTTGCATATTCATTTTCAATTTTATTTTTAATCTTTTTGTATTCAATATCATTAATTAAGTTATTATCTTTTATAAATTCTAACATAGCAAGCTCAGCTATATAAGTTCTTAAATATTCATAATGTTTATCACTTTCTTTCATCATAATTTTATTACCCCCTTTAAATTCTTAAACAATTCATTTCATAGTAAGCACCAACTTTCATTAAACTTCTCAAAAAAATTATAACGCGCTTATTTATTTTTTACAGCCCATAAAAAAATAGCTAGTGATATAGCTATAAATCTAATAGAACTATTGGCCATAAAATTATTAAAAATAATATAATTTACGGCCATAACTTTGGCCATTAAAACAAGTGTTTTTTTAAAATCTTTGACCATAATTTAATACTCTATATAAAGCAGGATAAGACCTGTTTACAAAGAACTAGCCAGTGGCTAGTTTTCCCTTATTTCATAAGGGTTTAGCAAAAATACAAGTGTTTACATTTTAAAATATTGTTATACAATCGTTAACTTTTGTTCCTTATAAAATAAGGGGTGTATAACAATCGTACACAATTTTTTAATATGTTTTTTTGCAATTTTTGACACAAATTTGATGTTTTTTTTATTGTTTATGTCCTAACTTACGGACGTTAAATCATAATATTGGGGAATTGGTTGAATATAAAAAAGATACTAATCTTTTCGTGTAATTAGTACTTTTAATAGATGCGTCTACACCTAATTATTTCATATTCTACTATATTGTATCATTCATTTATTTTAAGTCAATAAGGATAAAATATTGAATGTTATATGCCAAAAATGTTGTATTAAATCTTTATAAACTATTGAAAATAATAGAAATTTTGAAATACTTACTTTCATGGAATTTGACATAATTACTAACATATTTAATTTTTATTAGCTTAATATAACAAAAAATACTAAATTAATGTTATAATAATAATTAAGGTGAAACTATAAAGTTATAGAAAAAAAGGATATATTCACTGAAAAAAATCGTTTAAAAGCTTTTAAAATGATTAAGCAAAAAATTTAATTGAAATTTAATTTAAAGAAGGTGCTATAAAAATGAATACAATAATGGATATTACTAATTTTATATTTGTTGGTAAGAGTATTGATGAATTATCTCACTATGATTTGTTAATAATAAATGCCGATTGGGCAGAAGAACAATTAGCAAAAGATTTATTATTAATGTTTGATAGAAATATAATTGACAAAGATACTTTGTTTATAATATGTGAAAGTCATCAATCTAATGGTAGAAGCAGTGCTAATATATTAATTAATTTTTTAAAAAAGGAAGATATAAATAATAAAATTATAATAGATGATAAATATATTTCCAACCCTGAAATATTAAAAAATATTGATAAATTGGTTAATATAGATGAGTATACTAGAATTTTAAGAATAGCAAAAGATTTTGTAGCTAGAAGATGGTTTATGAATGCAAAAAACCATAATTTTCCCATTGACAAGTGTGATTTTTATGGTGTCGTTGATAATAGAAATATTAGTAAAAATGATTGGTACAAAAGTACTATCGGTGTTAATCAAGTAATGAGGGAATTTATTAATATAGGTCAATTGACTATTGATAATGAACTTAGTATAAAATAAATCTCAATAAAAGAATAAAAGAAATTTGGCATGTTTGATTAGCGTAATAGTTAAATAATTTTTTTGAAGAGTTAATAAATTATAAAATAAACTTAAAAATTAGATAAAGCAATTGTTTTTGTATAAGACATAAGAAATGTAAAAATATAATTGAAATGAGATGATATTAAAGGAAAACAAGTATTTTTAGAATTAACTACAGAAGAAAACTTAAGAAAATTAAATATTGGATTTAGAAAAATAAGTTGGGAGTTGAAGATTTTGAATCATTTTGAATATAGAATTTATGATAGTATTTATGATGATATGGTTTCTGGCAAGAAAACTATTGAATTCCGTTTACTAAATGAAAAAACTGAAAGCATTAAAATTGGCGACGAAATAAAATTTAGTGTTCTTGATAATGATAGTAAATATATTTTAGTTGAAGTTATAGATAAAATTATATATGAAAATGTTGATTTATTATGGGATAGTAAGGACAATATAAATAATACTCTTAACTATTCTAAAGAAGAATTTATAAAGACTTTTTATAATATATTTGGAAAGGAAAAAGTTGTGAATTCTAAAATTGTTGGCATTAAATTTAAAATTAAAGGATTTAAAGATTAGGAGATGTAAAATCAATATGAATTGGGATGAAATGCTTAGAAGAATGCAAGAAATAAATTTAACAATAAATAACGGCTGTGATTTACAATATTTAGAAGAAAATTTAAAATTCGTATTTGAAGTTGGTAAATTCTATAATAATTATTGTGGTTCTTTATCAGTGTCAAAAGAAATTGCAAATCAAATTAGACAAAGTTATCAATTCTTTTCTAGATATTTAATTGCCTATATGGCTAAAAAATATGATAAGCATTTGGGTTATCAACTGGAATCAGATGCTCCAGTAAGTCATTTCTTTAATAATACTATAAATCTTTCAAAAAAAATGATTGGCACGACTGATTTTGAACATATTATGTTTACTATTTTTCATGAATTTAGGCACAAAATGCAATATGATGATATAAACAATATGCATACAGATATCAATAGTATTTTATCAATTGATCCGTCAACAGTTATTTTATTAAAAGAAAAAGCAACACAAATTGATTCTCAACTTTACAATTCTAATCATGATTGCTTTATCATGGAACATGATGCAAATTTGTTTGCTCTATCTGAATGTGATTTATTTATAGATAAAAAAAGATTAGAGCAAGATTATAGTGAACTTGGTGAAACAAATAATTATATTAATGCTATAATTACAGGAACAGATTTATCAAGTGAAGAATTTCATGATAAACAGCATTTGCCTATTGTTTATGAACAGGATTATAGATACAAAAAATTTATATTGGGTAAACTAGTTCCAAGTAATTCCATGTTAAGTCTAATATATAATCCTAATGGCACGCCAAAGACTTATGAAGAAATCCAAGAAGAAAAGAAAAAACTAATTGAAAAATATAAAGGACAAGTTGTTGATAGAAAGACTTCTACAACGAATTATGAACAATGGTCTAATCCTAAAAGAGCTGAAGAACATATTGAAGAAATCTTTAAATTAATAATTGCTAGTGATCCAATTTTAACTTTGCAAGAATATTTACATAAATTTAATACTATTGATAATAAATTAATAGCTAAACAATACTCTGACAGAGTTGTAAATCTTTTAATTAATTGTCCGCAACTTGTTGATTTATATAGCAAAGAAATAACTAGCATATTGAGAAATGAATTATTTAATGGAAACATAGATTTAGTTAAAGGAATAATAAATAATTTTCAAGGCAAAGAATTTATTAAAGAAATTCAGTCAATTCTTATCGTAATGAATATGAGTGTTGGAAGTAAAAAAGAAACAATTACTACTGAAAGTGACGAGTATGAGCAAAGAACTCAAGAAGAACAGCAAATTGTTACCGGCCAACAAAAAACTTCAAAATTTAGACCAATAATAAGCGAAGCTGTTAAAAAATCAGTTATACTTCATGATGACAAGAAGAAACTTCATGAAATGAAAGAACAATTGTTAAATTACCAAGAGCAACAATCAGTGAATCAAGAAACAGAATATGAAGAAGAATCTCATGGTATGTCTATGTAATATGAAAGGAAAGAAATAATGAAGGATTATAAATTAAAAAAAGAAGAAATAATTCAATTAACAGAGTTAAAAGGTGGATGTATTGCCTCTGACAAGATAACTGTTGATGGATTACAAATTGGGTATATGTATAGAGAAAATCCATCAAATGAAACTGACAGTGGTTGGAGATTTTTTGCTGGAGATGAAGATGAAACATATACTAATAATTCAGATAATTTTGGTATTTTTGATTTAAATACTATATGCAACTATGATAGAACTATAATTTCGTATTTAAATTCAAATATAGGAACATCATTTGAAAGGATTGGCAATGAATTTAAGAAAATAGATTAAAAAAGTATCCACTTATATAGGTGGATATTTTATATTCAACAATTATTGTTTTAATTTAAAATATGCTAATTTATATTCCAAAAGATATTGTAATATTTAATTTATCAATATTAACTTTCTCTTGTTTTATACCAGTACCAATAATTATACTGGTATTTATTATATAATCAAAATTTATTAAATCTAATGTTTTAAAATAATACGGTATATGTGTTCCATAGATGTATCTACTGAAGACCAAGCAAGAGAAGGATTTAGTTTACCAGAGCAAGAAAAGCGTTTAAGGGCTATGTGTGAGTATAAAGGTTATGAAGTATATAAAGTATATGAGGACGCAGGAATAAGTGCTAAAACAGGCAATAAACGTCCTGCATTTGATGAATTATTACAAGATATAAAAGATAAAAAATGTAATACCATAGTTGTTTTAAAATTAGATAGACTTACTCGTTCAGTTGCAGATTGGGAAAAGATATTAACTTTTCTTGAAGAAAACGAAGCATTTCTAGATTGTGCTAATGATGATATAAATACTACTAATGCAAATGGTAAAATGATTTCTAGAATATTAACAAGTGTTTCACAACAAGAAATAGAAAGAACAAGTGAAAGAACTAAAATAGGTTTAGCAGGAGCTATTAAAGTTGGTCACGTTCCCTGTATCAAATGGAACCAACTCATTTTTATCGTTTTTACTGTTGTTTTTAGGTGGAATAGTAAACTTGTACTCTTTCCCTGTTTTTAATACAAATCTAGCAACTCTAGGTAGTTTATTGCCGTTCTCATCATAATCTCCCACAATGATACATTCAATCATTTTTTCAAATACATCTCTTTTAAATTGTTTAAGTTCTCTTGGCTCATTGAAATAGTCATCAATAGATTTAAGTTGTTTAGATAATCCTTTATTTTCAGCAAGTAATTCTTCATAATATCTAATCATATTTTTGATATTATTTAATTCATCAAGTAATTCCTTTTCTTTTTTCATAAATAATTCTTTTCTATCGATATCAGTATTATCAATTTCCATATCAATAATTTTAGATAATCGTTGTTCTATGGTTAATTTTTGGTTATTTAAATTATTTAATTTATCTTGATAATCGTTATCATTAACAACTTCTTTAATTGCTTGTAATAAAACTTCCTTTGTTTTGTGCCTATTTTTAACTATATTGTTATATAGCATAACAAAAGCCTGTTCTAATTTAGTTTCACTTAATCCTACAGAATCGGGACAAGCATCAGAATGCTCACGTTTTTTAAAACAAGTCCAGTAGATATTATATTTAGGGTTCTTTTTAGAATAAGAACTATGTCTTCTACAAAAGTTAGTTCCACAAAATGCACATTTAATCTTGCTACTAAAAGCATATTTACTTGTTTCTCGGCTAGTATAACCTTTCATAGTCATTGATTTACTTCTTTTACTAGCAATTTCTTGTGCTTTATCCCAAATATCTCGTGATATTATTGCCTCGTGATGATTTTTGATATAGTATTTGTCTTTTTCCCCTTTATTTAAAACACTCTTATGAGTAATAGGACTTACTGTGTATGATTTTTGTTGTAATAAATCGCCAACATACTTTTCTTGGTGTATCATATTGCTAACTGAAGAAGTAGACCATCTAGCACCTGTATAACTAGGTATTTTCATTTCTTCAAGTTTATTAGCAATTCTTCTACAACCCATACCAGATACATACCAATTAAAAATCATTCTTACAACTTCTGCTTGTTCTTCGTTTATATCTAATTGTTTTGTTTCTTTGTTCCAATCAAACCCATAGCAATCAGGACTTCCAACATATTCGCCACGCTTCATCATAGCTTTTAAACCTAATTTAACATTTTGAGAAGTGGATTCACTCTCTGCTTGAGCAAATGCACTATAAACAGTTAAAAACACTTCACTATCTAAATCTAATGTGTGAATATTTTCTTTCTCGAAATATATATCAACTTTTCTATCTCTTAAATCTCTAACATATTTCAAAGTATCAACAGTATTTCTAGCAAAACGTGAGATAGACTTTGCTAAAATGATGTCTATTTTACCATTCATAGCATCATCTATCATACGTTGAAACTCGGTTCTATTCTTAACTTGTGTTCCAGAAATACCTTCATCAGCATATATTCCTACAAATTCCCAATCAGGATTAGATTTTATCTTTTCAGTGTAATATTTAATTTGTGAGTTATAACTTGTTAATTGTTCTTCATCATCAGTAGAAACTCGACCATAAGCACAAACTCTTTTTTTCTTATTTGCAACAGTAGTATTATCTTCACATTTGAGATTAGCAGTTATAATCTCAACTTGTGCCATTCGCACCTCACTTTCTTAATTCTTCAATTTCATTTTGAACTAAATACTCCGTTCAATAGCATTATACCTTATTTTTGTATAAATCTGTACTCTTTAATAAAAACTTTTAATTTTTTCTTTTAAAATATAAAATTGTTTTTCAGTTATTAATTTTAAATCTAATAAATCAGTGATAATATACAAATTAATTGATTCATCAATAATATTATCTATTTCTAACTGATTCAATTGTTTAGTAGTTTTTTCTTCAATGATTTCATACATTAAATCGTCTCCTTTCGTTTAAAATTTTTGTAATAGTATTAAATAATAATTTTTCATAACTAATCTCAAACCTCCATTGCATATTATTTAAATTCACTTAAAAGTTGTTCCATTTCCTGTTGTTCTTCTTCGGTAGGTATTTCTTTTTCACATCTTTTACCATTCCAAACCATAACACCATCAGAATCATATCTAATATGTGGTTCTCTTTTACAATTTAAAATATCTTCTTTGTTATTAGATATATCTGTGACAGTGATAAATAGTTGTATTTTATTATTGGTAATATAAGAGTTAAGATAACCTTTTATAAATACTTTAGTTCCTTTAACAAAAAAATCCTTATAAGTTATATAAAGATTTCGATTAATATTTAAACTAGAATATACTTTGTTTTTATCATATTTAAGAGTGGTTAAGCCAAACTTAATATAATCTCGGTTATTGTCTGTAATATTGTTTATAATTCCTGAAATAATTATTTCATTTAAATCTACATTCATTTATCATTTTCTTTCATTTTAATTCTTTTATTAATTTAAATTATTTAAATAAATTTTAAATTATTTTATTTATTATAATTATTTATTAATATTATTTATTCTGTTAGAAGTTCTTCGCTATACATATTAGCAGTATCTTGCTATTTATTCTAGAAGATATTTGCTAAATAGATTTTTCTCATATTAGGTTCGTTTTCAATTTTAATATAATTTTTTCTTCTTAATGATGTTATGCAACTTGTAATAGTTTTTTTTGATACTTTCAAATACTTACTTAAATATCTATTACTAGCATAACAAAAACCATCTTGCATAGTTAAAGTAGTAATAAATCCCATTAGTAGTTTAGAAGTAGAAGATATATTTTCGTCTAACAATACTACCATAGGAACTTCAACATACTTTAAATTAGTAATATCATATTCCATAATATCAATCTCCTTTCCTTAATTTTTAGAAACAAAAAAACTTGTAAAAACAACTTACAAGCAATACCGATATAAACTTCAAAAAGGCACTAGTATCCCTGGGACTTTATTTTAAATCCCGTTCCCTAGGATTATTTTAGTTTTAGTCTTATAGACTAGGTTCTAACATAAATCTACGAACATTTACTGAACCTTTATTTGTTAGCGATTATGTCTATTCTAACAAAACTCATATACGTATAATCCTCTGTCGTATTCATTAAACCTTATATATTTGTTATCTTCTAATATTTGTAGGTTCTTTTTAAATCCAACATTACTTATACTTAATCTTTTTTGAACTCTTCCTATACTTATACTTGTGAACTCACTTCTGTCGGATCGTTCTGCACAAAGTATTTTGTATATAAATTTAGTTTCAAACTTTATATTCTTGTCTTTCCATATTTTTGGATTAATTAATTCTGGTTGTTTATTCTTCCGCATACATTCGATTTCCTCCTTTCTTTGTATTCAATGCTTAATTAAACGCGTACGTGAGTACTCACTTGATAAATCAATCTTAGCATGATAAATATCATCTTGTCAATACTCTTTTACTCGTCTTTAACAAAAATGTTGACTTTTGTATTCAAATAGTGTATGATTAATGTGTGAGGTGAAGAAAATGTCTATTGATAAAACTATCGGTGAAGTAATAGCCGAAGCAAGGGAACAAAAAAATCTATCTCAAAGACAACTTGCAAAACTCGCTGGAATTAATAGTTCTGGATTATCTAAAATAGAGGCAGGAGAAAGAGATCCTAGTCCTAAAATATTAAGAAAGATTAGTAAACATATTGATGTTAATTATAATGATTTAATGTATAAAATGGGATTAGGTATTGAAGTTAGTCCACTAAATCCTTTTATTAAAGATTATTATTTTAACTTAAAAGGTAATGAATTAAATGAGGCTGAAGTTAATGTTTTAGGTAATAAACAAAATTTAGAGAAGTTAGTATCTTCTTGTGAAGAAAAATTAAAAGATAAAAACATATTAGAAAGTGAAAAAGATTTATTATTACATACTATTGAAGATACAAATTATCAAATCAATACACAACAAGAAATAATTAATTTAATTCAAAGTTTGAAAGTGAAGGAGAGAAATAAAAATGCGAAATAAAAAAATATTAAGAATTGTAGTTATATTAATAGGAATATGGTTTGTTGTTAGTTTTGGATTATCTCAAATTGTTGCAACAGATTATTTTAAAAATATGTTTTGGGCATCATTAGCATTTTTAATGGTAGGAACATTACTTGACTTAAATGCTTGGAGCAAAATTGGATTAGATGTTGATAAAAATAAATCAAGAACAATTAAAAGAGGATTTGATGATAGTACAACAATTTTAGCAGTTTTCTATGGTACATTATTATCAGTAATTGTATTGTTAGATTCATCTAAAAATAATTTAATGAATAATAATTATTCAATAATAATTATGTTCATTATGACATTAGAATTTGAATTATTTATGTACTTATCAATATGGAATGCTAAAAGAGATACTGCTAAATTGTTAAAAGATAATAAATAATATAAATAGAAAAAAATAGTCTTTTTGCTTTTCGTTAGATTAGCAATTAGACTATTTTTTATTGGAAAAACGACGCACGTTTCGTCAGCTATGCTGATGAAACGTGTGGATAGTTTTTTTACTTTTTTATGAAGGCGTAAGACAAATAAAAAAGGCAACTTATTACTTACGATAGTTTGTAATAATGTTGCTTAATGGGGTTTCAAAAGGGGTAAAATCCCTTTGCACACTCCTAGATGGCTTGTCCATCTTGGTAGTGTGTTACTAACTCCAAATAGAGTTAGTTAAAAAACGAAAATCCATTAGTTATGTAATTTCTTTTGGATTATCATTCATTTTTTATTAAAAACTGTAAAATAATAACAAAATTAGAGAAAAAAATGATATAATTATATTTGATTAAAATACTTTGGAGGTATGTTATGAGAGAAGATAGATTAACCAATGAAGAATTAGCAAGAGCATTAGCAGAATATTTAAGAAGAGAACAACAAAAGAAAGATATGTACTTAAAAGAAATAGATAAAAATTTAACAAAAGATTATCTAATTTTAAATAATGAAATTAATAATATATATATAAATTATGATTATAAAATTAATAAAATTAAAGATTATGATGAACCAAATGATTATCTAGATGTACCTACTGTGCAAAGACAAGTTAATAGGACATTATATTCAGGTCCTACTCCTGCTGAACAAGAAACTGCTAGAACTAAATTTCTACAAGATGATACAAGAATATTAGAAAGAAATACTTCTGATTTTTTAAGAAGAGATCCAAGTGTTATTCTTGCATCTATATCACGAAATATACATAGTATTGTTTACGCTTATAATATAAATGACGAAGTAAAACAAGCGGCTATTGTAGAAGCCAAAAGACAGGGATATGTCTTTCATGCTGATACACCATTATTTATGTTACAAAATGCGGAACTAATCAAACAATCTGCTGAAAAAGATATAAACTCTATAAATTTTGTTCCAAATGAGGTTTGGACAAATGAATTAGCATCATTTGTATATCAACTTGCCTTAAAAAATGGATATGTATTAACCTCTGATAGTCCAAGATTTTTAAGGTCTAATGTTGAAATAATTAAACAAACTTTAAGGTTAGATGTAAATTCTGGTATAAACATTATTTGGGATAGGCTTCAAGCAGAAGAACTTATTGCTATCGAAAGATATATTGTTGAAAACCAATTAGATTATATAATCAATTTCAAAAGCCCTATTAACTTTAAAAGAAATATTGATATATGTATTACAAGTGCTAAAAATGATCCTGATAGCGTTAGTTATTTTGATTGGAGATACATCGGTAAAAATGAAGAAGCAGAAAAAAGGATTGTTGATGCATTAGTAGAACAAAGCTATGTTTTGAATTATAGTTCTCCAGATAATTTGAAAAATAGCACAAAAATCTGTCTTAATTCGGCAAAAAATGATTTGCATAGTGCAAGATACTTTTCAGAAGATATACAATATTGGTTGACTGAAAATCTTGAAAAATTTCCTATTGAAAACGAAGAAGATAGAAATATAAAAGATAGACTATATGAAATAAGACACTTTTTAATTGAGAATGGGTTTTACTCATCAGAGCAAATATTCAAGTTTTCGGCATCCCTACTAAATGATGAATTTGTATTAGATTATTATTTGAAACAAGTAGGAATACCTAAAGAATCCAAAGATGAAAAAACAAAAGTATTTTATGATAGACTTAAAGATTTTATAAAAACTACTTTATCCACTTCTCTAAAAGTATCTGATGCTAGAAAAGTATTTCAAATGGTTGCTCAAAAGAAATGGGAAGAATATCGTAGAGAAAATAATGATTATTATACAAATATATTTAATAGAATATGTGATTCTTTAGAAAAAAACAATAATTTTATAAGTGCTTTAAATGAATTAAAATTTCTAATGAAAATTGATGATGTATTAGATGAAAGAAAATATGCTTTATTTAATGCTTTCATTGAATATCATCAAATATATCATAGTTCACAGGCTGAAAATAAAATGGAATTATTACAAGCAAAAAGAGACGATATATCTAAAAATGCGGCATTATTCATTTCAAAAAGTAAAGAAGATTTTATTAGTGAACAAATGGCACAATTTGATGAACAGTATAAAAAGTTCTTTATCATTCGCATTGATAACCCTATTGTTAAGAAGAAAGTTGTGGAAATTAAACAAAGGGATATGTTAAAAAAACTATTTAATAGTCAAGATGCAGATTTAATGCAAAAATTAGGAACTATTAAAGGCAAATATTTAGCATATAACTATAATGTAGCAGTAAGTAAAGATAAAATACCACAAATACTAGACTTATTCATTTCACAATCAATAAATAGCAATGTATCAAGTGTAGATGATATTTTATCTTCATCAAAACCTGCAAGATTTGATGAATATGAAAATTATGAAAAAGTATCAAAACTAATAAACAGGTTAAATAGTCATAATATTACTTTTGATGGTCAAGAAGTAAGTAAATATAGAGAATTTATAGTATTTGATGGCGAAAAATATGTTTATAAAGGTAATGGTTTTAGTGAAACTGAATTAGCACAAATACTGGGATATAAAGATTTAAAATATGTGTTTAGTAAAATTAAAAGTGAGATTATTCAAATTGCTAAAGGTATTGATAATTTTGATAATTTAACTCAAGACGACATAAAGTCAGTTATTGGAGAATGCCCATTTACAGATGAGTATTATCAATTTGATCCAAATATATTAAATAGATATAATTTAAGATTATTTAATACTTATATAGAAACTTTTGACGAAACAAAAGAAGCACTATTGAGTGATACTAATTATAAAACGGTACAAGAATTAGCAAATGCAAGTGGTTTACTTCAACTTTCTATGATAAGTGAGTTGGGTTATCATGATAGTCATAGTTCACAATTTAGTGATATACAAAAATATGTATCAGATGCGGAACTATCTAATGCTTTAGCAAATATTCCTAGTTTGATGAGTTTACTCACTCCTGAAGAATTTACTATTGATAATTTAGATAAAATTTTAGATTTTAAAGATATGTTCAAGTATGCTGATTTAAAACAAATAAGTTTATTAGGTAAGGATGTAATTAAGAAAATATATAGTAACAATGGATTTACTTCAAGTTCTCAAGCAGAAAGAATTAATGTTGCTTGTGATTTAGTAAGTGCTATGGTTTCACGAAAAGAATCTACTGTACCTTATATCAATGGAACATATAGAAATTACAGGTATTCTATGTATGATTCAACCGATGAAACATTATTAACAACAGGATTAGATACCAATGCTTGTTTTAGAGTATGTGGAAATGATAATGATTTCTTACACTATTGTGCTATAGATAAAAATGGTTTTGTAATAAAATTAAGTGACTCTGAAGGAAACTTTATTGGTAGAGCATCAGGATTTAGAAATGGTAATGGTGTATATATAAATCAATTAAGAACTATTTATGATAAAAAATCTTCGGCTTATAGTTCTGAAAGAGATGCAATTATTAAAACCTTTGAACAAGCATGTAATGATATTGTAGAAACATCTCAAAATAATCCAAACGAAGAAACTAAAATTGATTTTGTAGTAGTAACAAGAAGTTATACACTTGATGAAACCAGTTCAAATGTTGATGGTAGAACAACTGATAAAATTGGCAATAATCCAATGGAAACTGATAGTGAAGATTGGAAACAATTTAGAGCAACTACTAAAAATTTAAGAGAAGCTGCTAGACAAGATTACTTTACTACTGATTTTGGTAATTATTCTATAATATGTATGAAATCAGCTGTTGGCGAATTAGCACCTGAAAAAATTAAAAAAGGCGATGTTCCTGCATTATACCCTAGAACAAGAAAGCAAGTAACTGTTAATGAGCCTAATGAAACTATAGAAAATGATATAAATAAGATTAAAGCTTGCTACTCTCATCAAACAGGTAAAGATTTCAGTTATGTAAAAGTTCCTCAAGGTTGCAAAATAGTAACAGGCGATAATTGGTACATTGTTTTTGGAAATCAAGGAATACTAGATAGTTGTTATTTATCTAATGATCAACTTGCTGAAATGGAATTTAATACTGTTATGGGACAGTTAATGATAAATCAACAAACTGTTGAAGAAAATGTTGAAGATATTTCAGTTCCTAGAGCAAAAAAATAACCCTAATAGTCAATGACTACTAGGGCTTTATTTTACTTATTTAATATAGCATAGCAATAATCATATACATTTAGATTATGATTAATTTTAGAGTTGATTTCTTCATTTTTAAAGTCATACTGAAAGATATTAAATAGAATTTCTACTAAAATTTTTTTTTTCTAATAATGATAATTCCATATACTTTGCTGAACTTCTCTTAATAATCTAATAAACTCCTCATCATATATAGTAGAAAAATAATGTTCTTCAAGTAGATGTATTGCTAATCTAATCTTATCAATACCTTTTAAATCATCAACCATATCAACTAAATCCATAACCCTTTCTGTATTACTATCTAATAGCATAAAACTTCCACCTTTCTAATTTGCCATCTAAGGCACTTTAATTTAAAGAACAGATAAGAGATTAAACTCTGCCTTAAAACCCCAATATGAGCGATTAAATGGTGTTTAATCTCATTTTTTTGTCTTTTTATTTATCACTCTAACAATTAAAAAAATCAAGAATATTTTTATTATTTTTATCTACTCATATCAAATCCATCAGATTTATCATAGTCTTTATCATAATCATCATAATCTTTAACTCTTGTTTTTAAATAATCTGGTGCATCAACATAATCAAATAATTCATCTTGTTTAGTTGTTCCTCGTGATATTTTAATAACATCATTCATATCAAAATCATTTTTGTCATAATAATCCTTAACTTCAATAGCAGTTTCATCTTTTGCATATTCATTACCAAATTGTAATATTTTTCTAAAGAATTTCTTTATTGCTTCTAATATATAATCAATATAGTTTCTTAATTTATTGTTTTCAGCTGATAAATTTTGATTTCTTGTAGTAAGAGATTTAACTTCACGTTTAAGATTATTATTTTCTTTTTCTAATGTTTGATGACTTTTAGTAAAGTTATTAACTTCATTAAATAATTGTTCTAATTTAGGTTGAAATTCTATCGCTTTTTTAGTTTCTTTGATAACATTATTCATTGAATCAAAAGTTTCTCTTTTAACCTTTACATATTCCTTATCAAATATAGGATTTTTATTAGATTGCATTTTTTCATCTAAATCACTAATTGCTTTATCTAAACCTTTATTTATAACTTCAACTTTATTTTCATAATATTTAGTTGCTTTCTTTAATTCCTTTGTTTTTAGATGTTCTGCATCACTACCTTTAATACCTCTTTCTAAATCAAATCCTTTTTCAGTAAGTCTTGCATGATATTTATCTTGTAGTTGTGATAAATGGATTTTATCCTTAATATATTGCTTTTTAGAAATAGTATATCTTTCATTATTAGTTCTTTTATCAAACTTTTTAACAAGTGGTACAACTACACAATGAATATGTGGTGTTTTTTCATCTAAATGGATTGTAGAATGCAAAACCTGTTCTTTCTTATAACCTAAATCTTCGTAAACAAACTCCATACAAGTATTAGCCCATTTCATTAAATCTTCATTACTCATATTTTCAAAGAACTTTGGAGATGCTGTAAATAATAATTCATCTGCTACACAATTTCTTGATTGATTAAGCATTTGAGTATAACTTCTTTGTCTTTCTTTTCTTTCAGTTTTTTGTTTTTCATTGTGTTGTTTTTCATATTCTTTAGTTAATTCTTTAAATCCTTTAACATATTTGCTATTTAAAGGTACTAATTCTATATTTTTAAAACTATCTTCAACTCTAATATCAGGATTAGAGTTATATGCCTGTTTTTCTCTTTGATTATGAGAACCTATTTGTGCTAGATCGTGAGTAGTCATTATTGGTTGACTTCTAAATATTGCATAATTTAAATTCATAATATCGTTTCTCCTTTCATTTTTAAGCAATTTAAAAAGATATGTCGCCAAACATATCTCTAAACTGCTAATCTATAAATTTGATAATACTTTTTAATTGTTTTAAGGTTTTATTTAAATATCTATTTGAACGAAGTAATCAATTATTATTTTAAAACAGATACATAAATATCAAAACCTATATCACTTTTATTAAAGTGCTTTGAATTAAGATTAAAAACTGTATTGTTAATAATCCCTTTAAAGTGTATTAAATCTAACACTTTTTTAGTTGGTGTCATTATGTCTAAGGTAGACATATACCACATCAAGCCCCTATAGGTTATAAAAGAGTTGATAAAAAACTAGTACCCGATATTGCTACTAAAGATGTTGTTATAAGAATATTTGAAATGTATCACAATGGTTTATCTTATAAAAAGATAAGTAATATCTTAAATGAAGAAAAAGTTTTAGGTAAAACAAACTGGTATGATTCTACCATTGTTGGTATATTACAAAATGAAATATATAAAGGCGATTTCGTTCATGGTAAAAGAACAAAACACCCTACTTATTATAGTGATGTAGTTGAGCCAATTATTTCAAAAGAAATGTGGGAAGAATGCCAAGTACAAAAGAAAAAGAATTCTCGTAGTTATCAAAGAACTCTTAACTATTTATTCTTGCAAAAACTTAAATGTCCTAAATGCTCTAGAATCTTAGGTGGTAAAGCAACAACAAAGAAAAATGGTAATTCATACTTTTACTATTATTGTAATGATTGTAAATTAACTATTAAAGAAAATACTATTGAAACTTTTATAAGTGAATTTATTGATGATATTGTAGATTATGATAGTGTTGTTAATCAATTCTTTCTACCTATGATTAAAGAAAAGATAGAAAATCCTAAAGAAGATATTGAAGAAGAAATCAAAAAACAAAAAGATAAATTTAAAAGAATTAGAGAGGCATATATCAATGAAGTATTTACTCTTGAAGAATATGATTTAGAACGAAAGAAAGTTGAAGATACACTTGAAGAATTAGAAACTAAATTAACTGAAACTGAAATATGTGATGACTTAAAATTTACACCTGAAGATATTTTAATAAAACGAGATATAGATTTTATCAATTCTATCAAATACCCACAAAAGTATAAAGAATATAATAAACGTTGGAAAGATTTTACAAGAGAAGAAAAATCAAACTTAATAATGAGTTATGTTGATGAAATAACTTTAACTGAATCAAGTAGTAATAAGTGTGAAGTTGAGTATGTTAAGTTTAGAGAAAGTATCGCAAATCCTTGTAATGAACTTTATGATAAAGGTTATATTGATAGAACTGACTATGCTTTATTTGGTAATATGATAGGAACATTAAGATATAGTGAATATCGTGATGTAGAAGAAGTATGGCAACACATTTTAAGATTAAGAGAGTTCTATGATGTAGGTTTCTATGAGGCAACTTATAATGTAGAAGATAAAATATTCCACTTTAATTTTGATTACGGAAATATCGATATTGTAAGAGTGTTCCCAATGGAAGATTATCGTAATACAGATCCAGATAGAAAATTAAAAGAATATGATTTAGGAATTTTATATATTAAAAAAGACGATGGAACAATTTTAGAAGATGAAGAAGCAGTCTTTAAATATATTCCTGATAAAACTGATGGTATTCTTACAAGAGAAGTAAAACCTACTTTAGTTAAACCTGCAAATGTTATAGGACTAGAGGAAATGTATGAGGAAGAAGATGATGAAGAAGAAATAACTGATGATGAGGTTATTTCTTCATAAAATTATAAAATGTGTGGCACGTTATGAAAATACGAAGTATTTTTGTAAGTGGCGATAACATTTTATACAAAAGAAAATGTTTTATGAATATAAAATATTTTCATCAAATCAATATGTAGTATTAAAAGTATGCACTGCATACTTTTAAACGAAATATTGTAAAGGGTTCTAGGTACTCCTAGCCCACGAGGTTATTTTGATGCTTGCGTCAAAATACCTAGGGGGTTAAATATTTTGTCATAACAAAATATACTCTTAAAAAACAAGTTTTAACTACTAACCAAAGTATAAAAAATAAAGGAGCGTGATTATTATAGAATTAGCATATTCATTTCATTTAGGTAGTGATAAAAATAAGAAAAATAGTAGTAAAGCAAGTGCAAAATCAAATGTAAGTGGATCAACTTCTAAAAGTAATAATGCAATACAAAATGCAGGTGGACTAACAAAAGTTGATAATCATAATTATAGAAAATATGATAATAAACAAGAAGATATTTTAATTATTAGGGGTACTTCTTCTCTAGTTGATGATGTTAAAAAACTTTATATTGAAGAATTTGAAGAAGCAAAAGAAGAATATAATTCTAAACAAACAAGAGAAAATAGAAAAATAAAAGATTACTTTACTCATGTTAGTAATAACTCTAAAAATGATTTGGCTTGTGAGATTATTATTGAACTTGGAAATAAAAAATATTGGGATACCAAAGATTTAAAGTTTAAGAAAAAAATGACAAATGTTTTTAAAGAGCAAGTTATTGATTTAGAAACAATACTACCAAAATTTAAAATAGCAAGTGCAATTATTCATTATGATGAAACAAGTCCACATCTTCATATTGTAGGCGTACCAATTAAAGTTGGTGGTAAAAATGGTATGAGTAAACAAGTTGGTAAAAGTGATGTTTTCACAAAAGAATCACTTCGTAAATTACAAGATAAAATGAGAATTTTATGTATCGAATCATTTAATAAAGAATATAATCTAACTAATTCTCTAAAGAAAAAACAAAAAGGTAGAAACAGAGATTATCATATAACTGAAATGGATAATTATATGGAAATGAAAGAACAACTAGAAAAGAATCAAGAAAATTTAGAAAAAGCAAATAAAAAATCTCTTGAACTAGATAATAAGTCAAAAGAAGTTAAAGAAATAATAAGTGATTTAAAGCCAACACTAATTAAGAAAGATAATTATATTTTAAAACAAGAAGATAAAGATAAAATTGAAAAATATATCAATCAAGTAGATAAAACAAATAATGAGTATAAAAATATTCAAACTTTATCTATTACTCTTAATAATGTAGATACACAAATACAAGAAAATCAAAAAGAAATACAAACTCTTACTGAAAATAATGAGGCATTGCAATTAAGGGTTGATACATTAACTAAAAATAATAAAGTCAAAGATAAGCAAATAAATGACTTAAAAGAAGAAAATCTTTCTTTAAGACAATCATTATCATTTTGGAAAGATAAATTCTTAAAAATTATTTCATTTATTAAAGATAAACTATTTGGAAAAGAAAAAGAAAGAGAAAAATATATGGATGTTGCAGAAGATTTATATTCAAAGAAAATTATTGAAGAAGATACATTTGAAGATTTACAAGACACTTATGAATTTAGTAAAAATCACGATTATGAAAGAGATAAAGACGATTTTGAGATGGAAATTTAATGAAAACTAATAAAAAATTAAAAAAGTATGGTATAATAAATTGCGTCAGGAGGGATTATTATGAGTAAAATGCCTAAAGAAGTTCATAATATAATTCGTAGTTCAACTATATTAATTGATTTAAATCGTGTAAGAAACATTCATTATGTTATAAATGAAAATTATGTAAATCAAACAACTATTTCAGTTAAATTACCTGAATATAAGAGATCTAAAATATCTGAAAAAATAATTGATGATAGTAACGAATTCGTTAATGGCTTTAAGGTAGTTCAAACAGAAAATGGTGAGTTTGCTTATATAAGAGAATCAGATAATGTTTTATTACCTTTTAGATATGATGTTGCAACTAATTTTAATGAACATGGTTTTGCAATAGTTGGTAAAGATGGAAGTGTTTCTTGGATTGATACAAATTTTAAATATCTTAATCTTGAAGGAAATTTTGTTGAAGAAGACCTTGATAAATATTCTACATTTAGAGGTTGGCAAGGAATTAGTGAATTTAGCAAAGGAGATATTCCTTTATCTCGTGTTTATGATGGTAGAAATAGTTATGGAAGAATAGCATATTTAGGTACCGATGGTAAATTTAAAGATTTCTATAGATATGATGGAAATATAAAAAAACACTGGGCTAATACCACTTTTAACAACGGAACTGAATTTGATGAAAATGGTTATGCAATGGCTGATGGTAATATGTTATTCGCAAGGGGTTATTATTGTTCTTATACTGATTTAATAAAAATTTGTAAGGAAAAAGGCTTTATCTCTTCTATATGTGAAGATGCAGAAGAACAATTTGATAAAAATTTTTCAAAAGTTTTAAAACAACAAAAATAAGTAATTGAAAATGCTTTTTGACATTATCAATAATTTATGTTATTATTAGTATGTAAGCAAGAGAACTTGCATATAATAAAAAAGAGGAACATTCGATCTTGCAAGTGAATGTCGCCTCTAGTTTAATAGAATTGACACTCTATCAATGCTGAAGAGTGTCTATTTTTTTATTGCTAACACCAGTAAGGTAGAAAGTAACAAAATGATAGCAATGAGCTTTAGAACTTTTATTATAAAAGTCTTAGTTTTCATCTTTATCTACCTCCTTTCTTTCTCAAGATTGGAGGACGACACTCACATCAAATGTTCCTGTTAAAATTATATAATAAGTAAATTCATAAAACAAGCGAACAGAGGAAAGTTTTTGTTAAAATTTGAAGAATGTGTGTTATAATTGATTTAGAGATTGATTCTTATATCAATCGTCTTTGAGGGAAAGTTGTAGATTACTACGACACTCGCACCATTAAAGAATCTGGTTGAACTTAGGTTCAATTTACTAATAAATATCAATTCTAGAAATGGAATTGATTTTTTGTTGTGTAAAAGAAAGGGATGATTTAATGGTAAATATTATTAAACAAGAAATTGATATTGAAGAGGCATAAAAAAAGAAACTAGGTTTTGTATGTAGTTTCTGCAATACTAAATGTGAAATACAAAAAGGTTCAATTAGAACAATAGAAAGAACAAACCTATCTTATGTAGAGCCACACAGAATAATAATTAAAGGTATTACATTTTTAGCATTTAACTATGAAACAAATATCTATATAGAGAATTTAAGTAATAAGATATTAATTAAAGATTTAGAAGAATATATTAAAAGTATTTAAATAACTTATCAATTCCATTTTAAGTAACGATTTTAAGCCAAATATTTGATATTTTATTAAAAAGTGATAGAATATAAGTCAATCAAGAAATATGTCTATTTAAGGGGGTTCATATCAGAGAGATAAATCATCTTTTTAAGTTCAGAGTTTTATTATTAGTTTGCCCAGAATTTAAATGTTGAAGTATTCCTAGTTCTTTATTACTAAATCTAGATTCATCGATTTGTTCTATATTTTGCATACCATATGATTCTGCTTTTTTTAATACAATTCCACTAAAATCTAATTGAGATAAATATTCAATTAATTTTTTGTTTGTATTTAACATTTTTCTCAATGGATAAAACTTTTCATAATTATAACTAACCATTGTATCAAGAGTTATTCCATCCTTTAATTTAAAAACAATGCCATCATAATCAACATATTTATTAAATATTTGATGTGTTTCAGAATCTTCAAATTCAAATAATTGTAATTGTTTATTATCAATTGATAATTGTCCTAATGTGTAAGTGAAAAGAGTAGCATCAACTTTATCAAAACCAATGCTAAATAAAGAACTGACTAATATTTCAGTATTTATTTTTTCCATATAAACCTCCCTGTGTTTTATATTATACTATATATTTTTCAAATTTAACATTAAAATTAATTTTGTTTATTTAATTCTACATATTTTTTGTCATCAATTATAGAACTTATTATTATTCCAATTTTTTCTAATATTTCTATCAAATAAATATATATCCACTCTGGATACATTACATATGGAATAATTGGATTTCCCATTAAATCTGCCACTAGTTTAAAAATATATATTTTTCCTGCTCTTTCAAGTCTATCAATAATATCTTCATCGAATTTATCTACATTACAAGACACAACTGTTCCATTGATCATATATCTTAGTTCTTTATTATCATTAATAATTTTTCCCCATTCATTGCAATAATCTTCTTTTTGCCATTTTGTTAAAATATGTTCTCTTTTTTCTAATTCATAAATTTCTTTTTCACTAATGGCACTTATTGTTGTAGCACCCAAATTTAATTCTTCAGAGAAAATCACACTAATTTCCTTATCTTTAAACAAATAGCATATTAATAATAACAAACAATAATCATCACTATCTAAATGACTTGACCAAACTCTAATTTTTGAACAGTTATTAACAAACTCTTTTAACTTATTAAAATCATCAGTAAAATCATAATAATTCTCGTTTTTATAGTATTGAGAAAGAACTTTTCTATTAAATGGTGTAATACTATCAATTTTACCAATACATAATGCTAATGGCAAACAAACTTTAATATTTTCATTGCCACTTCGTTTTAATAATCCAAGTGCAGAGTCTGATGATACTATTTCTATAATATTGTTATTAATACCATCAAAATTTTTATATTCAAAAAACATAATAATCACATCCTTTATAGATAATATATCATTAATTATTGAAATTTTAGTTTATTTACTTTATTATTTTTTAAATTTATAGTATATTATACATAGGAACTGATATTTATTAGTTGTTCTTTTAGATATAAGTGTTCAAAATAGGCTCTTTTATCGCACCAGATTGATAGGGAACTCGAGTCTTTATTGCTCGGGTTTTATAATGCAAAAAAAAGAGTTATATATAATAACTCATACGCTTTTGTTAGATCTAATAACGGTGTGTAAAAAGAGAGCCTTTTTAAAACACTTTTAAGCATAATTTTGATGGTGGTAATACCAAGAAAAATTGTGCTTTTATTTTTTTAATAATCGTTTTTGTTGCTCTAATGATACGAACTTACTTTCTTTATCTATTTCAAAATAAGAATCAGTTAAATTTTTAGCATCGTTTTGATAAACAGTAGTTGGTCTTTTAGTTCCTAATAGAGCAGTTAATTCATCATCCGTATAATTATCATAACAAACACTTATTAAATTATCTAATAATGATATATCATCTATTGTAAATATTTTTCTTAGTAACCGTACTTTTTTTAACATATCACTATCTAATTGCTGCATTAATAAGCCCCTTTGAATATTCATTTTTTTATAGTTATTTTTATCAACTTTTTTAACTAGTTCTCTTCGATAGTTTAAAATTTCTCCTTCTTGTTCTTCGTTTAAAAACATATTTAATTTGTCTTTGTCTTCTCCGTCTTCTGCAGCATTAAATATGCCTACATATCTTCTGTATGGGTATTGATGTTTCTCTTCATTATATTTTCCTTCTGTAATAACATGACGAATATACTCAGAAACAGGACTAAATTCTATAGTTTCGTTGTAGCTTTTTGTATTAAACTCAAAGTAAAAAGCATATCCATCTCTTAAAAACTTTAAAGTTATATTGCCTTTACTCGGGATGTTTAAAGTTAACAATGGGTGGCATTGGCAACAAATACCAAACTGAGTATCTGTAGTATTGTCAACTAAAAAGTTGCCTTTTATGTTAAAATTACTGTTTTTAATTTTAAGATCAATTTTTCTAGACCATTGTACAAATAACGCGTTGTCAGATTCTTTATCAACAAATCCAAATGCTTTTGCAATATCATATATTTATCCTTACATCCAAAAAGACTCTATTTAATTTTAAAATTGTCTATTCCATAAATAGAAACTGAGTTATTTAATTATTTTTGGTATCTTATATAATAAACACTAGCATTTTTTGTAAATAGAAATTATACAAAAAACTAATGATTTTTCGTTAGAAAAAATGTATAATTTTTATAGAGTATGAGGTGAACAATGAATAAATTATATGTTGTTAGACATGGCCAAACAGATTGGAATGTTAAAAAAATATTACAAGGGTCCACTGATATTGAATTGAATGAAAATGGCATAAAACAAGCTTTAGAACTTGCAAAGGAATTGGACTTAGATAAAATTGATATTTGTTTTTGCTCCCCATTAAGAAGAGCAAGGCAGACCGCAAAAATTTTGGTTGGAGATAGAGTTAAAATTATTTATGATAATATGATAGTTGAAAGAGGTTATGGTGATTACGAAGGTAAACCAATAAACTTTGATTCAATTGTTTCTCAGTGGGATTATAAACTAAATGATAGTTCTCATAATATTGAAAGCATACAAGATTGCTTATTGAGAGCAAAAAAGTTTATAGATAAAGTAAAAGTAGAGTATCCAAATAAAACGATTTTGATAATTTCACACGGGGGCTTTATTAAAATGCTTCACTTTAATTTAATTGGATATGATAAAAATACAGATTTCTTATCGTTTAATCCCCAAAACACTGTTCTTTACGAATATGAGGTAGATTAGATACTAAAAAAGAATTAATACATTTATTATAGATATTTTAAATAATGTAATAATTACTGATTGAAAAATATAAATAATTAAAGGTGATAGAGGAACTGGAATAAATTTACTTGACCCAAATCCACTATTACTAACAATGAAAGAAACATTTGACTACTTTTTACATATATAAAAAGTTTGTTAGATTATTCTTGTTGTAAAATGTATATAATAATGTATAATAATACTAACAGGAGTTGGTGCGTCAGTTCGGCGTATATAATATAGTTGGTGGGAAACCAACCTGGTAATCCATAGCAAGGAGCCAGTAGTTA
>CAKPGT010000007.1 GCA_934155185.1 uncultured Bacilli bacterium | reverse complement strand
TTGATTCTTCCTTGCTTGAACAACGGCTCTCAATTTTTTTGAGTATTCTAGCTCCGCTTTTAAATATAAATTTTCTTTTTTTAATCTTTCATTTTCTTCTTCTATAGTTTCATTTTTCTTTGGTTTAAATTCTCTTTTAATAGTC
This sequence comes from uncultured Bacilli bacterium, assembly GCA_934155185.1. Classification (GTDB taxonomy): domain Bacteria; phylum Bacillota_I; class Bacilli_A; order RF39; family UBA660; genus Aphodocola. The sequence continues at coordinate 52,376 of CAKPGT010000007.1, read as the reverse complement.
GGACGACCTCGCTTTCGTTCAACTATATTATAATCGTTTTCACGATATTTTTTAAGCCAATTATTTAACATTCCTTTTGCTGCCAATCCTTCATCTATTGAAACTGATAAAATTGACTCATTATCAATCAGAATTCGATTTAAAATTCTTTGTTTTTCCTTAGAACTATAACTTTTATTTTCATTAGTTCTTAGAATATCAAATCCATGCTTATCAATTAATCTAACTAGATATTCAACTCCAGATTTATTAATACCATATTTTGATTTTATAGAAGGAAAAGACATGCCATTCTTTCTATCATAATATAAATTAATTCTTTCTTCATAACTTATTTTAGTCATACAAAAACCTCGTTTCTATTTTGTCCAAGAAACGGGGTTCATATCACACTAATGCTTAATCATCTTTTTTATTTTTCCGTATTCATTATTAGAAAATTCACATCCTTGTTCAAAAGGTTCTACTTCTTGCTTAATAACACAATTGTTTAATGTAAATAAATTATTATCCCTTACCACTTTTAACATATTAGCAAACTCTGGAAAATCACAACTATCTTTATATATGTTTATATCCCATTCATACCATATATCAAATGCAGTTTGAGCACCATCTTTTAACATCTGTTGAACTTTAGAACTTCCAAATACACAGTTATTACTCTGATCATCTAAAGAATGATGTAAGCCACTATCCTGATAAATTTTAGATTGTAAATCTGCTTCTATCTTATCGAGAAAATGCTCAAGTCTTGATTCATTTGAGAATTGTTCATCAAAATCAAAAAGTGAATCTAATAATTTCCTTCTATCACTTAAGTTACCAATAGCATCAATCATTGCTTTATGTTCCATTTCTTTCTTTTGCTCTGGTGTAATTCCATCAAAAGGTGTTATATCCCCAATTAATGTTTCTCCAACCTCATGAATAGCAAGAAGTTTTATAATTTCATCTATTTCAATATTCCTACCAAAATTAGTTTCTTCATTATAACCAAATTCTGAGTCCATTACTATTGTTAAAACAATAGTGCCTATAATATGTTCTGATATTCTTTCTATTCTTTCAGATTTGATATTCCAATGTCTATTATCCCAACCACTTCTAATTTTGTTTTTTAATTTAAAATTAAGATAGTAAAATCTAAAAATTTCTTCATATTTAGAATACTCATCAGAATTTTTAGGTTTAAAAATTTTAATACCTTCCTTTAATAATTCTGAATATTGTAATGTATTTCCTTGTTCTGAAATTAATTGTGTTAAAGAAGAATCTAACATTTTGTATTTAAAAATAAGCTTTGATTCTTTTGATTGTAAAGAACGTGCTTCATCAATCTCTTCCTTATATTGTTTACCCTTTTTTAAAATATCTTGAATAGGATAATTTGGGTTTAATTTTGAAAAGTTATCTAATAGCATCATTCTTAATAATTTCCCAAGGTTATCAGTTTCTTTAAATTCTGAATCCATAGCTATTGCTAAAATCATACTTCCAAAAATGTTATCAGCAACACTATAATTATTAATTTCATCTACTATTGTAGTTTTTAATTTATTTGCTAACGTATAAAAAGTTAATGTCTTTTTTATTTCTTCTACATTTTGCATAGCAACCTCCTTGTTGAATATATATTATACACTATAATTGACAATTTTAATAAAAAAAAGATTAAATTCCAACAAAACCATCTCATAAAATATGGTTTATACGCAACTGGTAATTATTCCTTTTTACGAAATTCTTTTATATGTGCCACGCAATACCTAAATCTTTTTATTTTTATATTAAATATGCTACTATTCCAATTACGCCAGTCATTGCTAAACCTAAACTTGGCATTATAATGCCTGGTAAATCTTGAAATTTATTAGGATTAATTTTTCTAAATAATACACCAATAATTAAGAATACTATTGAATTTAATAAAGCCATCCATTTAGGAACACCTAAAGAACCATTTAATACTGCAATCATTATACATATGTCAGTACTCATAAGTACAATATATGACAAAAAGAATGGTGGATATATTGCTTTGTAAAACCCTTCTAGTGTGTTATCTGCAATATCGTAGTTATCTTTACCATTATTAGTAATTCTTTTATAAATAACTGCTTGAATACACAACATAGAATGAACGAATAGTCCGCCTATACAGCCAATAAAGCCTGTTATTAAAATCAAGTTAGATAATAATAAATTATTTTCTCTAATCATATCAGCTATAGCGTAGAATCCAAATCCCACTAGAATTATTCCAAACATTGCACATATTATAGATAGACCAAATCTCCATTCAGACATTTTACCCCAATTATTTTTTGATGTTCCTAGTTTTTCATTTCCCTTGCCTTTTAAATCAAATAATAGGTCACCTGTGCAACAGAGTAATCCTCCAGCTAACCCCATAATACTAAAAATTAAATTCATATTCACTTACCCACTTTCTATAAAAATGAAAATCATAACAATCTTTTACTTCTGTTAGGATCTTGTTTCCATTAAGTACTCTATTTAGCACAGCAACTATCATAGTATCTAACACATATAATTATACCAGATTTCTAACAAAAAGTTTTTAGTTTTGTTTATTCTAGTTATTTTAAACACGATATGATTAATACATTAAATACGAATTAATTTGTTAAAATTTGTGCTTAATCCGTTTAGCAACTACTACATAAAAAATTTAACATCTATGCTTAGTGCTTTTTTATAGAGGACAAAGATGATTGAACTCTTACACCTCACGTAACAGGACTATTGTTGAAATTTCTTATATACTATTTTTAAAGTTAAACTTATCTTAGCCTGAATATATTAGAAATTTAATTATAGGATATGGTAATTTGAGCAATAAAAAAAGAAAATAAAACACGGGGAATATTATTTCTAAATAGCTAGAAAAAAAATATTAAATACTTAATTAAATTAAAAAAGCAATTTCATTACCTTCGATATCTTGGAGATGAACGAGTAATTGAAACTAAAATTGAATATTTAAGACTACAAAATAACGCCCTAAAAAATATATACATATTGAAAATGACAAAGCCAATTTCAACCAGCATTGTCTTGTTTTATATTAAATTGACAACAGCATTACACATATAATTACGCCTACAATCATTAACCATTTCTTTTTAGATATTTTTTCTTTTAATATAAAATATGAACCTATAATAGTAATAATTATTGAACTAGAATGTATTGGTTGTGCCAATGAGACTTGACCATCTACTAAACAAAATCTATAACTTAAATTTGATACAAAGTCAAATAAAATATAAGTAAATAACATATATAATTTATTTACATTTTTTAAATTGTAACACTTCCAACTTTTAGTAAAAAAACAATACAATGCTACTATAAAAAGACCAAATAAACTATAGTAAAAAGTTACAACTAGCGGATTCGCAAAAGTATTTATATAGTATTTATTTAACATTGATGATACTCCGTTAAAAAGAACAAAAAGCCATGCAAATATAATTCCTTTTTTACTATCTCTATCTTCAGTAATTTTATCTTCTTTAACAATTAATATAGTTAAAATTACAAGAATTAATGATAATATTAATTTTAAAATCGGTATAGATTCATTTAAAATTAATATTCCTAAAACTAATGTAACTATTGTATTACATTTTCTAATTGGTATAACAGTAGAAACACTGGCATATTTTACTGATAATATACCACATATATAACCTATCATTTGGCATATTGTTAATGGTGCAATTTGAAGAAAATTTTTAATACTAAAATTTGTTAAAACATCTGTAAATAAAATAGATACTATTATATATAAAATATTACTAGTTGCTAGTCCTATTAGTGCAATTGATTTAGCATTATTATTTTCAGAACATTTTTTCATAATGATGGATGCTAACCCTGATGTTACAGCCGACAATAAACATAAAAAAATCCACATATTTAATAGCCTACTTTCCTATAATTTTTTTTATTATATAATAAATATCAAAATTTTTCCATATTCCTTAGAAAATGATATAATAAATTTATCTGAGAAATTTAATCAATAGTATTAATTTCGCATACGTGTATAGTTAAGGCTACATTTGAAATCTTTTTTAAATATCAGCATTTCTATATATTATCATTTTTATCACATTAGTTTTTATTAATTAGAATTTTTTTCTAAAATAACAAAGGCAATACCAACTAGCACTGCCTTTAAACCTTACTTATCATTTATGCCAATCTTTGACAAAAATATTCCCATTAGTATAATGCTAAATGTTAGAAACAGCATTAGAATATTTAAATATTTTTCTAAATTTACTGCAAATACCACTAACAATATATAGCTTATAATTCTGCCTGAATTTAATACAAATTCTCTTAACGACCAAAATTCCATTTGATTATCATTCTTTATTAACGGAATATTGGACAAATTAAATAGTCTGATATCAATAATGAAATTCAAAACACCTACCAATGAACTATAGCAAAAATAATATAGACATAAACTAATATTATTATTTAATATTAATAATAATATTAAACTAACAACTGGAATAACTGCACAAACAACTATCACATTCTTATCATTTCTATTCTTATAATATTTTGTATATATATACTGAAATATTATAGTTAATAAACTAGAAATCGATGAAAAAATTCCTAAATTTAAATCAGTTTTAAATGCATTAATAATTAATAATGTAATTAAAATTTTAAGAGCTCCATCTGAAATACTCATGCCTTTGAAGAAATCTAATTTTATTATATTTTTTACATCTTTATTCCTTAGTAGTATTTTTAGTGAACGAAAAGGAGTAAATTTTACATTACTATATTTAGTAGGTTTTAAGAAGAAAGATATAACTATCTGTATAATTGATACTATTAATATAATTATAGCAGTTAATTCAAAATTGGTGGTAGTTATTATCGCTCCCAACATTATAGGAGTTAATATGCCTACTATTGTAACAATTGTTTTTCTCTCAAACTCATATTGAGCCCGTATATCATTATTTACTTTATCTGACAAGAATAAATTGTATGGATAAAAATATGTTATCATTGAAGTACCATATAAAAACGAAATAAAGGGCAAATAATTTAATATTTTCTCTTTTAATATAATAATTTCTAATACATATACTGCATTTAGTATAACCCCAATTCTAAACATACCAATTTGAAATTTATTTTTTATTATATATCCCAATATTAAACCAGAAAATCCTACACATAAAAAAACAAGAATATTATAAATAGACAAATCAATTAGTGAGTTCTTTGATATCTTAAAAAAGTAGGTTGTTAAAAATGGTCCAGAAAAAATAGTTATTATTTCTCTCAATACATTTGAAACTATTAATATATTTGCTTCTTTGTTCTTAACCATTTAAAATCTCCTTTATTAAACTTGATACGCTATCATATTCTTTGGTAGCGATTGCTTTTAATTTTGATACTGAATCCTTCATACAATAGCCATTAAATTCTTGTACCATTTCTATATCACTATAACTATCACCTATCACATATGTATTAGATTTATTAACATTATTACAAAATTTAATTAACCAATATATAGCTTCAGCTTTATTTGTTTTATTAGAAATAATTTCAACGGAATTTGTATTCACATAATAAGCTTTAACATAATTTCCATATTTATTGTTAATAAAATTTGCTTTATCTAATGCATACTCTTTAGAACTATATCCTACGTTTATTTTAGTTAAGTTTTTGTGTTCAAATGTCACTCTACTATCAATTCCACTACAACAAAAATAATTTACACACTCACTTAAGCTTAAATCATTTTGAATTTGTGAAATAATTTCATTAGAAATACAAATATTAAACAAAACTTTATTATTTTTATCAATAATACTCGCTCCGTGATTTAAAATGGCATAATTATAATTAAATTTATATATATCCAGTTTATTATGAAAATCTAGATAACTTCTTCCAGTTGCAATAACAAATAAATTACCTAAATTTATAAATTTATCCACATATATTTTGTTATTTTTTATATCCTCATCATTTAGATAGAATGTCTGATCATAGTCACTTACTAACAGTTTTAGCACAATACTTCTTCCTTCCTATTTTTATTAATTATACACTGATCTACAATATTTTTCCATACATTGCCTTCACTACTTGCAAACACTTTATATTGCATTATTACCACCTCATCGCTTCAAATTATATCATAATTATAACACTTTTTTCTATGTACCACTGAAAATATATAGTGAGATGGAATAATTGCTTCATCAAAGAGATTTAATTGTTTAATTTTGAATACATATATAGTTACAGTTAAGGTTCACAATATAAAAACGCCGCACCAATGTGACATTAAGATTTAAACCAACCAATAATAGTTGATTTTTAATACATCAGTTCAAATAAAAAAGGCAAATCTAGATATTAGATACCAAATTGTCTTTTTTTCTCATTGGCCACAAGTTTTTTTATAAATATTTTAAATAGACTAAATATTATTAGAACGATTACAATTATTATCTCTGCCATAATTTATAACTCATCAATTACAAATACATATTCTTTATTCTTAAAATTAAATCTATTGCTTCATTGTACTTATCATTATTAAACCCTTTATCCGCTTCAGTACGAACTTGATATTTTGATAATTCATTATATTTTCCATCATCTATTATTATAAATTTATCAATATATGGATTACTTGATAAATAATCAAGTATTTCACTTTCACGATTTATTTCCAAGTTTTTAGTAGCACCAAGTATTTGAATATCTTTATTTAATCCTGATTCATATAATATTTTCCTATAATCGCAATATTTTCTCCAAGAACTACACACTACTATTTTAAAATCATTGTTCAAGCAAAATAAATTCAAATTTTTTATAGCAAATTCATTTTTAAATGGTTTATTATAATTATTTAAATCCAAATTAAGTACACCATCGAAATCCAAGAACACAACATTATAAAGATCATCTGCTAATGATTTATTTCTTTTTTTGTGAGCTTTAGTTAATACTTTTTTTACCTTTGTTTTTGTAAAAAACATAATTTTTCCTCCTTTATAATAGAATAGTGATTAATAAAATTATAACATTTTTTATGTATTTTAAAAAATTTAATCAAAGTCTTTAATTAAGCATCAAAACGTCATTATTCAAATAAAAAAGCGCTCATATATTATATTAAAGGATAAGTGATTTTATGAATATAATTAGTGATAAAAAAATTGCAGTATCTACGAGTAGTGAACTTAAAGATGTTCTAGAAAATTATAATAATTATGAATATATATATTTAGATAGTGATATTACATTAGAAAGTGGTATTACGATAAATCCAAATAAAAAGAAAGTAACGATTGACGGAACATATTTAAATACTATGCATACTTTAACTGGAATGAATAGTTCTGAGGAAGCTGATACCATTGTTACTACTTCTTTTACGTATGAGGTTAACATTAAAAACATAAGAATAGTAAATCAAAATATATATGGTATAGTTTGCGTTCCAACAGATACTAGTCATGAAAAAATAGTACATACCTATGATAATATTACGTTTAATGGAACCCAGATGTCATTTAACCCATATGGTACTGTTAAGATAAGTAATTCAATTATTACTATAGAAGATACCAATGGTATTAAAGCCCAAGAAGTATGTGAAGCAGAACGTGTTATAATAGGTGGAAAAACTAATATATCAAGTACCGCTACTAGTTACCCATTATTTTCTTTTAGAAGTGATTCTTTAAATCCATCTGTTATATTCTTATGTAAAAGTGATATAATCTTATCTACTGATCAAAGAGAATTCATGAGTGGAACAAGAAGATTAAACTTTACAATTCTTCATGATACAAACGTACATCTAACTACAGGTAATGGGTTTGATCCTCTTCCATCTCAAGGAGCTAATAATGCCTTAATAGATGAAAAAGCATCATTCATATTTATAGAAAAAAGCCATCAAAGAATTCCTATGTGGACTATATACGGTTCTTTAACAATGAAAGAAGCATCAGAGATGCAAATTATAAATTCATATAGTAATACACCTAGTGATAACTATAATATTTATTTTAAAGGAGATAATTGCAGCTTAAATTTAGATAAACCAAAACTTTTTGTAATATATACGAAAAATTCAAACATTATATATACTGATAACAGTCTAAATTTTAATATAAAATGTTCTAGAATTAATATGTGGCAAGATTCCGCCGTTCTTTCTTTAGCAGGTGATATAAATAACCTACCAGATTATTCATGGTATAAAGAAAATGATTTAATTAAAATGGAAGGAATTATAACATCAAGTATGACTGCTATTACAAGTCATAATATTACTGCAGCAGAATTAAAAAACTTACCGGATATTGGCAATTTTACTTTTCAAAATAGAAAACAATTTTCTATTGGAAATGCTTTTATGAACGTTCACCCTATTAATGAGGCTAAAAATACAATAAGTGGGCATACCGATAGCTTTGCAGATGTATTAGTAAAATATAATGGTAACTCTGAAATAGTAAATGCAGATGATGAAGGATTATTTGAATATAACCTTCCATCTTCTATTACAGATAATACTAAGGTAGAATTAACAACTAATGTCTCTGGTAGTTTTATATATGGAACAAGAACAATAACTACCCCATTTACAGGCGAACTAACATTGTTAGATGTAAAAAAATCATTTGATTTTTCATTAGTTCCAATAAGTGGCACACATATATTTCCAAAAGTAAGTGATTTAAAAACAAAGATAGTTGATAGCAGATTAAATAGTTCAGATTGGAAATTATATGCTTATACAAATGGGGTTTTAAAGTCTGATAATGGTTTCATACTAGAAAATGCACTCGTGTTTAAAAACTTTGATGATGATATTATAACACTTACTACTACACCTAAAGTGGTTTATACCGGAAGTAATAATAATGGAATTGTAAGTTTTGATGAATTTACATGGTCAAAAGAAAAAGGTCCATTATTAGACTTAACTAATGACGCATTAGAAATAAACGAAGAGTATTTTGCAACTGTTAATTTTAGTGTAGAAGAATAATCATACCATACACAAACCATTTACAAAAATTTTAATATATGCTAATATACTATCACTTTAGAAAGAAGGAAGTAAAATGAATGATAATATAAGTTTGGAAATTGAAAAATTAGAGGATGAATTAAATGATCTAAATATGGCACTTTTATCAAATAATAAAAATAAACTATTAAAAAAAATAGCAAATATAGTTGTTATATGCTCTAATATTCTTCTTTTGCTAGGCTTCTATGGAAAAATGCCTGCAAGTTATCTTATGATGGTAAATCTAACATTAACATCTGTGATGGAAATTGGAGCAGTATGTATCTATGGTTCGTCTATAGAAAATAAAAAAGAAAATGAAAGAATAGTTAATACTATTAATGAAAAAAATAACGAATTGTTGCAAGCAAAAAATAAACTTACTAAGGCAAACAAAAAAGCAGCTAGTACACAAAAAATAGTAAAAAGTGCAAATAGTTATAATAGTTTTAGTAGTATATACACAGATTCTGATCAACCTCAAATTACTAATGACTTTGAAATAAAAGTACTTAAGAAAACAAATAAAACTCCACGTAATTAGTGAAGCTTTATTTGTTTTTATTATTTTTTAAATACTTAATTTTTTCATCTACCAAATATTTAGATAAAGCATCTTCTATACTTGGCAAGGATTTCTTATCTAAACAATTAATAGTAAAATTCTCCTTTACAGTATCTATCTCGACACATCCGAATACAATATTTGTCATGATCTCAAAATCATTTAACAAATCCGGAGTAATGGAAGTATAAGAGTATCTTCCAAAAAAACGTTTTCTACCAACAAGCATTCTCTTATTAGTAAACACAACAACTGCTGTATAAAATGGAGATTTCCAGTTAGTGTCTTTCTGCCCAGTAAAAGAAAATAACACTACTTCGTCATCATTTATATGTTCCTGAACTACACTAGCGTGTTTCTTTACTCTCCAAGCAATCGTTTTTGGATATTTTTTAAGAAAAGATCTGCAGCTTTCATAAACATTTTGGTTCATCTTTATTCACCAAGTTTATTATCTTTAAAGAATTTTTTTATTGTTGTAAGATCTGTATATCCTTCATTTTTTGCTACTATCTTGCTATCTTTAGTAACTAAAACTAATGGCGTTCCCCACTCTCCACTAAAGATATCAAATGAAGCTTTAAAACTTTCCCAAGTTTTTTCAGTAAGTTTATCAGTATCAATGTAATTAATCTTTACATTCATATCTTCAGATGCCCTCTTCAAAATTGGTGTGAATTTTTCACAATAACCACATGTTGGTCTTGCTATTAAAATAACATTCTCCCTAGATTCCTTAATTAATTCCAAATATTCATCAATAGTAATTTCATTAAATCCAGCTTCTGTTAGGGTAACATTCTCATCAATTATATTATTAGAAGAATTATCTTTTTTAATATAAGATGCACCTATCGCAGCTCCTATTATTAATACTATAATTAGAGAAATACTAATTATTTTTAATATCTTATGTATTAACTCTTTACTTTTTGATTCAGAAATTATAACAGCAGCTGTCACAACTGAAGTTATCATAGTAATTAATAACATAATAAGCAATATTGCTAATAATACATTTGTCATACAAATAACTCCTTTCATATCAATTATTATACTACAAAAAAAGAAGAATTGAAATATTATAATTCTCCATTTTTCTTCTTAACTAACATAGATAGTATTTTTTGTTTTCCATTTTTAAGTTCTGATATAGAACCACTAGTGTTTAACGTATTAATAACATCTGATGCAAAATCAGCACAATTTATTTGTTTATACCAAGGTGTTTTATAAGCTTCTGGATCAACATATGTCAAGTTAGTTGAATACATCTTATCAAATAAACCTTTTTCATATGCTTCATTAAAAGCTTTTATTCCATTAGTGAAAAGTGAAAATGTTGCTATTAAAAATACCTTTTCTGCTCCTCTTTCTTTTAAAGTTCCAGCAACCTCTAGCATAGAACCACCAGATGCTATCATATCATCTACAACTATGGCTGTTTTTCCATCTAAACTACCGCCTAAATAGTCATGTGCTATTACTGGATTTTTTCCATCAACAATTCTGCTACAGTCTCTTCTTTTATGAAACATACCAACATCAGAGCCAAACATATTTGCATAGTATCTTGCTCTATCTACCGCTCCAGAATCAGGGCTTATAAACTTAACATTATTAGGATCAAAATTTTCACTTTTAATAAACTCTTCTAATATCGTATTAGTCGGATAAAAGTTTTCAAAGCCCATACCTGTTGGTGCTGCATTTTGTATATTAGGATCATGCACATCAAAAGTTACTATAGTGTTTACTCCAAGATTTTGAAGTTCTCTCATAGCAAGAGCACAATCCAAAGACTCCCTACCTTTTCTTCTATGTTGTCTTGATTGATATAAAAGTGGCATAACAACAGTTAACCTATCAGTTTGTCCTCTAGTTGCTGATATTATTCTTTTTATATCCTGATAATGATCGTCTGGACTTTTATGGTTTTTATATCCATACATTTCATATGTTTCACTATGATTTCCAACGTCTGAAATAATATACAAATCCTTATCTCTTACTGAATCTACTATCTTTCCCTTGCCTTCCCCGTTATTAAACCTAACTTCATTTATTGGAATAATAAAGCTTTCATTTTTACTCCTTCTTTTCATTAGATTTTCATTGATTTTCTTTCCAAACTCTTCGCAATTATTCATTACAATAAGCCCTAATTCATCTTGATACTTACTACTCATAATTCTCCTTCCTAAATTTAAAAAACCAGCACAAAAAGTACTAGTTTCTTAACTTATTAAAATGCAAGCAGTGCATGTAAATAAAAACATATCTAAATTAGAAATAATTCTTACCATACTATCACCTTCTTACAATTTAATTATATCAAATGGGATTCCAATAATAAACAGCAAAAGACCTTTTTATTATACTTTATTTTAATATGAGCTATAAATATTTTTTATTTACTTTATTTTAATATGAGCTATAAATATTTTTTATTTACTTTTTTTCTTAGATAAATACCTTTCTTCTTCACTAAATACGCACCCACAATACTTTTGCATATAAAGTCCTAAACTTCTAGCCTTATTTTGTCCTTCCCTAAAACCTGGCCTAAAATCTCTATATAAAAACTCTATACCATATTTTTTGGATAACATTTCACCCGTTTTTTTTAGTAGTTCATGATTTTGATATGGACTTATAAGTAAAGTTGTAGAAAATGCATCATAACCATTTTCCTTAGCGTATTTTGCAGTTTTCTCTAGTCTACATAAATAGCAATACCCGCATCTATTATCAAGTTTATCAACCACATTTTTGCAAAATTCTCTTAAACCATAATAGTCGTGAACTATAAGTGGAACACCAATTTCTTCATCATACTTTTTTAAAATCTCTAGCCTTGCTTCATATTCCTTATATGGATGAATATTTGGATTATACCAATAACTTGTTATATCGATATTTTCTTTTTTTAGCTGCTCTACACAGTATACACTACATGGTGCGCAGCAAGTATGCAATAATAACTTCATAATTGTCTTAACCTTTTAATCTTTTTTATGTCATTACCTAAGCGGTATAATTGCTCATCTGTCATATTTAAATTATAATTAATCCACCTATTAAAGTTTTCATCACTAGGCTCAAGTACTATATCAGCAATCATCCTTCTATAATTAAAACAATTAAGCTGATAATTTTCGGATAAGAATAATGCAGGCTGATTCAAATTATAATCAAGTAATTTTCTTGAAGCTTTAAATATGTCACCATATTGAATTAAACGAGCTAATCTTGTATTACCATTATTAAACGGTTGTAATGCAGAAATATAAAAGTGTGCTAAGTAAGGGGTTAAAAATACATCTAATTCATTATTAGTATTGTTATCAAGAAAAGTATATAAATAATCAAGGTATGAATTTACTTCTTCAGATTTTGGTGCTACATAAAGAGTTCTTTCTATGCCGTTACTTATTTCAGATATATAAGTATCCTCTTCACCAGTTCTTATTTTATAATTTCTTTCTTTATCATCACTAGTACCTCTTAAAATAATCCTATGAATCTTTTCTAATCTTTCATTATTTAAGCTTTTATCTTTTAGTATGTACTTAGTAACAATATCTATCGAGGATTTTTCAGTACCATCAAGTATCGGTCCAAGACCAATGTTCACCAAAAATGAATCTTCAGATTCCATTTGTTGACTAGCCTTTAGTTCATTAATTTTAAGTAATCTAAAAAAGTTTTTAACTAATTGTGGTGAAGTTTTTTCTATTTCTTTTAATGATTCAAGATATTTTCTATACTCTTCCAAAGTATGTAACATATGGTCTTTTACATTTTCTTTTAACTTCACATCATATAAAACTTTATCTAATGCTTCCATGCTATCACCTCTTTCTGCGGATATGATAGCACTTTATTGCTTATTTTGTCAAATTTATACCCCACCTATTTTACCATATTTTTTTGATATTATCTTTCTTATAACATCAATAGGTACAACAGTAAATGAGAGTATAAGCATTATTATAAATTCGTATATAGTAAGAGGCACTGTTCTAAAAGTGTTTCCTCCATAGTACATTAAGGTTATTTGAACAATTACAATAAATGAAATAATTAATATAAACATCTTATTTTTTATTAAATTAGCCAATATATTAATTCTGCTCGTATGTGCATTAAAGCAGTTAAAGATTCCAGCAAAAATAAATAGTCCAAAAAAGGCAGTCATAAATGATGAATAACTTATAAACATCGTTCTAATAATAGGTAGTTTAAGAAATAATATACAAAGTATAGTAGTATAAAATCCTGTAAACACTATTTCACTAGCCATATATGCATTTATTATGTTTTCATTTTTCTTTTTTGGCTTTTCATCCATGTATTCCAAAAGAGGTGGTTCAAACGCAAATGCAAGGCCTGCAAGTGTATCCATTACCATATTTATCCAAAGCATTTGAATTACAGTAACTGGTGTATCAACACCTATGAATGGACCTATTATTGAAACAGATAAAGCACATAAATTAACTGTTAGCTGAAATATTATAAATTTCCTAATGCTTTTAAAAATAGTTCTACCAAATAATATAGCCTTACTTATTGATAAAAAATTATTATCTAATATTACTATATCACTAGCTTCTTTTGATACTTCACTACCAGAGCCAAAAGCAAACCCAACATCAGCCTTTTTTAAAGCTGGTGCATCATTTACACCATCCCCTGTCATAGCAACTACTAAATCCATTTCCTTAGCTACTCTAACTAATCTACTCTTATCCTGAGGTAAGCTTCTTGCTACAACTTTAAGATTGGGCATCATTTTCTTTAACTCAATATCAGTTATATCATTTAATTCATCTGATGTTAAAATAATATCATTGTTATTATTTACTAAACCTGCTTCTTTTGCTATAGCTACTGCTGTATCCTTATTATCACCAGTAATCATAACGGTTTGAACGCCTGCTTTAGTAACTAATTCTAATCCTTCACATGCCTCTTTTCTTATTTGATCTTTAATATATATAATACCTACGAATGTAAGATCTTTAAATAAAGTCTCTGTAAAACTGTTACTTGTTGCAAGTGCAATTACTCTTGTTCCATTTTTTGTTTCATCATTAACTAATTTAGTAACTCTATTCTTATTAATAAAAGGTACTTTTTTGCCTTCTTCATCATAGCAATATTTACAATATTCAATAATTTTTTCAGGAGCTCCTTTTATCAAATTTCTAGCCACTTTATCATCTATTACAGTAATCATGTATTTATTTTTACTATCAAATGGTACAGTTTTTATTTTCTTTATATTTTTAATACTGTAATCATTAAAAAATGATAATATACATCTATCAGTTGTATTTCCACCTATTATCTTATTTCCATCATGATGACTCATGTTATTTACTATCATTGATACTTTAAGAATTTCTTTATAGTTATTATTTTTTAAATCTTTTTCGTTTTTATACTCATTTAAAAGACCATCTATAACTTTTATAGGACTTAATTTACCCGTTGTAATTGTACCAGTTTTATCACTAAATAATATGTTTATATTTCCAGCTGTTTCAATTCCAACCATTTTACGTACTAAAACATTGTTTTTAAGCATTCTTTTCATATTTGATGATAACACAAGTGTAATCATCATAGGTAAACCTTCTGGTACTGATACAATTATTATTGTTACGCTTAGTGTAAGAGCATATATAAGATAGTTAATCATTTGGTTTAAATTAGTTACAGTATTTATGATATATGGCATATAAAATCCATTATCAACTACAATTACTTTAAAAAGATAAGAAAAAGATGCTAAAAATGCCCCAATATACCCAAATGTACTAATTATTTTAGCTAGAGTTCTAAGTCTTATTTTAAGAGGACTATCGCCAGTTTTTTCCTTAAGTTCGCTAGCTATTTTACCATAAAAAGTATTTTCTCCTACTTGAGTAACTTTAAGAGTTGCTTCACCTGAATATATTACAGTCCCTCTATAAAGCTTATTTTTAGGATTTATGTTTTTATTTTTTGCAGCCTCTTTATGTGCCTCCTTTGATTCCCCATTAATAGAAGATTCATCAACACTAACATAACCATCTACAATAACTCCATCAGCAGGAACCTTATCACCAGACTGAAGTACTACAATATCATCCTTAACTACATCATCAACAAATATCTCAGTTATTTTTCCATTTCTTTTTACCATGCACTTTAGTTTAGATGATTCTTCTTGCAACTTATTAAAAGCTTTTTCACTACCATATTCAGATATGGTTGATATAAAAGATGCTACAAATATTGCAATTATAATTCCAAGTGTTTCAAACCAATCAAAATCTTTAAACAAAAAAACTACTTTTATGGCTAAAGCGATTAAAAGAATTTTTATTATAGGATCGCCTAAAGACTCTATTAATAACGAAATAAAACTATTAGTCTTATCATTAGTTATTTTATTAGCGCCAAACTTTTTTCTATTATTTATTACCTCATTGTTATTAAGTCCGTTATAATTATTCATAATTCCTCCCTACTAAATGTTATTTATAGTAAGAAGAAATTATTATTTATTAAATTCGACATTTTATATAATAAAATTATATTTTTTCAATATTAACATTTGTATAGTAATAATTGATTATTTGTCTATAATTATATCCAGAATTTGCCATTCCATTTGCACCATACTGGCTCATGCCAACACCATGTCCATAACCTCTAGTTGTAAAATTAACGCCATCATCTTTTATTTCATAGTCAAAATCTGCTGACCTAAGTCCAAGTAAGTTTCTTATTTGAACACCAGTATACTCTTTATCGTTTATTTTTATTTTTGATATTCTACCAGAATCATCTTTTAATAAAACCTCAATTATAGATTCGGGATTAAAATCAGTACCTAAAGTACTAGAAATTTGCGAAAATGGTATTAAAGTGCTTCTTAAAAAGGCAGAAGACGTAGTATCCCAAGGGGATGGAACTGACTTTAAGTAAGGTATATCATTATTCCAAACCATCTTAGCATCTTGTGTATATCCATTACTTGATGCATGATAAACAGCATCTATTAATTTACCATTATATTTTATACATAAATCTTTAGTATCCATAACAGCACTTCTTACTTTACTATAATACTTATTATAGCTGCTTTGCCAAGTATTTTTTAATTCCTCATTTGATTTATATACCTGCGTTGATACAGTATCTGTAAGTTCTCTTTTCTGTTCAATTAATTTTAATGTATATGTCCTTGCTACTACAGCTTGAGCCTTTAAAGCTTCTATATTGAATGATGCAGGCATTTCAGCTGCAACAACTCCAATTAAATACTCATCTAAAGACATATTTATGGTTTGACCGTTTGACCGTTTTAAAGTGATCATTTTATCTTCTGCCTGCTTAAGTTCTTTTTGCGTAGTGTTTGTATTATTAGTATTAGTATTTGAAGTATTAGTATTTGAAGTATTAGTATTTTCTGCACTAGATATATTACTTTTCTTAGCACTTTTAGCAGTATTTACCTTTTGAGTAGAATTATCATTAGTCTTAGTAGTTGTTTTTTCTTCATTAAAATTAGATATATCACTTTTATCTTCATTAACTGGTTCTTCACTTTGAGTATTAGAAACAATATTAGGCACACTTTTGTCAACTATACCATATACATATTTATAGTTTTCCTTTACAGGCTCACCTGCTTTAATATTATTTAAATATACACTTCCAAGCATAAGCCCACTTATTATTAATACAGCTTTTGTACCATTAAAATTCATTTTTTTATCCTTTATATATTTTTTTATCTTATCAATCAACTTATACTTATCATCACTAAAAAAACTTCCTATTTCGCATTTGTCATTGACATTTAAATATAAAACATTATCTATAATTTTATAACTAGTAAACATATCTATCACCATAATTATTTTTCTCTTATCGTTACGTTTTTATACTTTTTTATTTCTTTTATAAAAATAGATTCATTATTATATGGCACAAATAAGTATACTTTATAGGTACATCTAGTTAAAGCAACATAAAATAACCTTCTTTCTTCTTCATAAGGATAATACTCTTTATAGTTATTTACAAATCTAAGTATTTCATGATCTTTATACTTATTAGGAAATCCATTTGCATTACCATTAACATTTATTAAAAAAACATTTTTAGCCTGTAATCCCTTGCTTTTATGAACAGTCATCTTTCTATATTTAATATTTTCTAGCTTAATTGGCTCTAAATCTTTATTATTACGAGATAAAATAAGCAAATCATCTATATTATCTTCACTTATTACATTCAAAATAGCTTTATTTAAATCATTATAAAATATTATTTGAACTGGATTCGTTATGCTAATAATAGAATGCATTTTTTTATAAATCTGATTAGGATTTTTCATAATAAATTTGCTAGTTATTTTTATAAGTTCTTTAGAATTTCTATATGTATTCTTTAGCTTAATTACTTTTGCAAAAGGAAAGTATTTTTTAAATTTTGTTATAATATTAATATCCGATCCTGTAAACCTGTAAATCGACTGAAAATCATCACCTACAGCAAATATACTTGCGTTTGATAGTTCTTTTAATTTTTTAATTAACATTAATTTGGTATATGAAGTATCTTGGTATTCATCAATTATAATGTATTTATACCTTATATTAGATTTATCTAAAGATTTTATCGCAAGATTTATCATGTCATTAAAATCCATTAAATTTTCTTTATTTAAATATGACTCATAACATATATAACATTTCATAATTTCTTTTAAGAGTTCTTTTTCCTTAAGTGATGCTTTCTTTAAAAAATTATAGAATTCATCTAAACTATGATTTTTAGATTTAAATAGATTTATAAATGTTTTAATTAACAAGAACATATCATTTTTACTAATACCATATAACCCATATAGTTTATCATTATTAAATGTATCAATAATTATATCTGTTAACATGTCCTCTGTTAATAATTCCTTTTTATTTCCAAGTATTTTAAGCGCCAATTTATGAAATGTTAAAACATCAATTTTATTGTTATCTAGCTTTTCCTTCAAATCAAGGCATGATGCATTAGTAAAAGATATACAAAGAATATCCTGTTCCTTAACATTCAACGTTTTAGTAAGATATAACACTCTAGATACTATAGTATGTGTTTTTCCCGAGCCAGCACCTGCTATCACTAAAATGTTTTTTCTTTTGCATTTAACTGCTTTTAATTGGTACTTATCTAATTTTGTTTTTTCTTGATTCATACTCTTCCCCATAAAAGTTATTGATATATCTAATATTTTAGTATATAATATAAGTAGAGGAAGCAACTTTAACTAGTTGTTTTCCGTTTGTGTTTTGAAAAACAAGGCTAGCTTCTAAACTAACCTTGTTTTTCTAATAATTAATAACTATAAGTGTAAATATTAACAATATTAGAATAATTAGTGTCTTGATGTTAAACTTTATTTCAAATCTAAATCTCATACACATCACTTCTTTTGTAATGAGGAAAACAAAGCTAGTTTTTATTACTTCCTAATGTAATTATTATATAATTTTTTGTATATCCCTCGTTTTCTAAATATTTTATTAATTGTTCTTGATATAATTCAAAAATTGTTTATAATATAAATAGAGGAAGCAACTTTAACTAGTTGTTTTCCGGGTTTGTTTTCGAAAAACAAGGCTAGCTTCTAAACTAACCTTGTTTTTCTAATAATTAATAACTATAAATGTAAATATTAGTAATATTAGAATAATTAGTGTCTTGATGTTAAACTTTATTTCAAATCTAAATCTCATACACATCACTTCTTTTGTAATGAGGAAAACAAAGCTAGTTTTTATTACTTCCTAATGTAATTATTATATAATTTTTTGTATATCCCTCGTTTTCTAAATATTTTATTAATTGTTCTTGATATAATTCAAAAATTGTTTATAATATAAATAGAGGAAGCAACTTTAACTAGTTGTTTTCCGGGTTTGTTTTCGAAAAACAAGGCTAGCTTCTAAACTAACCTTGTTTTTCTAATAATTAATAACTATAAATGTAAATATTAATAATATTAGAATAATTAATGTTTTGATGTTAAACTTTATTTCAAATCTAAATCTCATACACATCACCTCTTTTGTAATGAGGAAAACAAAGCTAGTTTTTATTACTTCCTAATATAATTATTATATAATCTTTTGTATATCCCTCGTTTTACCAAAAAAGAATTAGATATTTTTTTCTAATTCTTTTATTCTAGATACAATTCTTTCTTTTCCAAATAATTTCATAATATCATATAAATTAGGAGTCATAGCTTTTGTTGTAAGTGCTACTCTAATAACCATTGATATATCACCAACATGGCCTTTATACTTACTTGGATTTTCTTTATATTCTTTTACTTCTCTAGCATATCCAAATTCTTCTGATAAATCTTTTATTTTATCAAACCAAGTACATTGGTCATCATTTTCATCATAATATTTTTGTATGTATGAATTCATGATCTTTATTATTTCATCTTTGTCAGTAACACTAGTAAATTCATAATTCTTTTCATGATTATTAAATAATTCATCATACATATACCAGACAAGTTCTTTAACCTCACTAAATGATGCATAATCTTTTCTAGGTTTCTTTTGTTCCCTTTCAATATTTAAAAGGCCTATCGTTAAGTCTTTATGTTTAGTTATTATTTCATAAAAATCATTATCATACTCTTTAGCATAATTTATTAACATATCATAAAATTCTGTTGCTTTAATTCTCGCTAAATAATTTTTTGAGATGTTATGAAGCTTTTCAACATCAAACAAACCACCAGATTTACTTGTTTTCTTAAAATCATATTTAAAATCATCAATTGTTTTATCTTTGTTAGCATCCCACCATTGTTCAAAATTAGTGTTGGCTAGCGTCATCAAATATAGCTCAACAGCTTTAACAGGTATACCTTTTTCTCTATAATAACTCATTTGCGCTTCTGGGTCTTTTCTCTTCGATAACTTTCTTTTAACACCATTGTCTTCTTTTAATATTGGAGATATATGAGCATACTTTGGAGCCTCAAAGCCAAAAACCTGAAATAACTGAATATGAGTTGGAAGTGAAGATAGCCACTCATCCCCTCTAATAACATGAGTTGTATGCATTAAATGATCATCAACTAAGTGTGCGAAGTGATAAGTTGGAAGTCCATCCTGTTTCATTATTACAATATCCATATCATTCTCAGGAAAAGATATTTTGCCTTTAATTAAATCATTAACTATTATTTTTTTATTAAAGTCACCTGGAGACTTAAGTCTAAGTGTAAATGGTTCTCCGTTTTTTATCTTCTCATAAGCATCATTAACTGGTATTTTTCTACATTTAGCGTATCTTCCGTAATAGCCAATTCTATCCTTTCTTTTTTCCTGTGAAGATGTCATCTCTTCTTTTTCTTCTTTAGTACAAAAACATGGATAAGCTAGTCCTTGTTCTAATAAATGTTTCATAAAAGCTTGATAAATTTCTTTTCTGTCGCTTTGTGTATATGGGCCATAATTTCCTATTTCTTCATTGCTCGATATAACTCCCTCATCAGGTGTAACTTCAAAATATCTTAAATCAGTTGTAATGA
This sequence comes from uncultured Bacilli bacterium, assembly GCA_934155185.1. Classification (GTDB taxonomy): domain Bacteria; phylum Bacillota_I; class Bacilli_A; order RF39; family UBA660; genus Aphodocola. The sequence goes on along the minus strand of CAKPGT010000007.1, from coordinate 31,061 downwards.
CGTCTACTGCATCTTCTACTAATCTTTCTCTATCAGTATCTTCTATTCTTATAAAGAATACACCGTTAGTATCCTTTGCAGCTTTTTTAGATATAAAAGCTTGGAACAAAGTTCCCATATGGGTATATCCTGTTGGACTTGGTGCAGCCCTTGTTACAATAGCATCATCTGGCAAATCCCTTTTAGGATACATTTTTTCATAATCTTCAATAGTTTTTGTTATATTTGGAAATATTAATTCTGCTAAATCCTTGTTAGTCATAAAATCAGTCCTTTCGCATATCAATTATATCAAAAATATAGTCTAAAGTTAATAATTTATATTACTAATTTTGCATATGCATCTTATATATACTAAAAACTAACCTTTTGGTTAGTTTAACTTCATACTGGTGACTCGTACGAGATTTGAACTCGTGAATGTCGCCTTGAGAGGGCGATGTGTTAAACCCCTTCACCAACGAGCCACTTACTATTGGTTGCCCTGACTGGATTCGAACCAGTGCATGTCTGATTCAGAGTCAGATGCCTTACCGCTTGGCTACAGGGCAATACAACAGTTATTATAGTATATTTTATTAATAAATACAATATAATTATATTTATTTTTTACTGTTTTTTGTATTTTCTTGTTTCTTTTCCTTAACAGTAAATCTATATAATACATCATCTTTAATAACATAGAACCATGTTTCTTTACCTTTTGAAACCTCATAGTTCATGATTGGCAAAAGAAGTTCTCTAGATAAATTAAGAATTTCCTTAAACTCAGGTATCTCGATGATACTATATTTATCAACATCTAAAATATTGTTAGTATTTACTATTATTTCATCATATGTCTTTAAAATCTTTGATATAGTTCTATCATATTCAGTTCTATTAGTAAATTTAAACAATTTTTTTAATAAAAAGCAAATACATATAAAGCAAATAATATTAGCAATTATAATAAAAGCCATAACTGATTTATTTGATTTAACAAGTTCATTTTCATAAACGTAATTTGTTTTATCCTCTGGATTTTCATTTTCAATTCTAACAACAGAACCACTTAAAGGTATTTTCATAACATTTGCATATGAAGAATTATATTTTATACCACCTATCTCACCATTTAATGATGTTTCAGATGATACTTCCAAATAACCTTCTACTGATATTTTAATTTGTTCCTGAAAGTCTTTTAATATCTTTAAATAATCATCTAAATATAAATCATATTCGTTTGTAGAACTATATCCTACATCATCAAAACTAATAACTTTCTGATTTAATACTTTTTCTTTTTTCATTATCTCAGGATTTGATTCCTTATTTGTTGATTCTTTATAATAAACTTTTAATCTTGCTACAAATTTATTACTCCCATTGACTTTAGTCTTTGATGATGAGTTAAAATTATACGATGAATTTATTTTTATATATTTAATAAGATTTAGTATATATGTCTCTCCAGACTCGAGATATGGAGATGAAATAAAATCATTTGGCTTTAAGTATACCTTATAATCTAATGTTCCTTTCGAAGAGTAACTCATTAAGGCATTTGAACTATTTTTGTCTTGCTTTGGCATTATACCCTTTAATAGATAACTTAAAAAGGCAATTTGTGCAACAAAGGCAATTACTAGCAAAATAGAAACAACAATCTTATTAATTGTATTTTTATCTAATTTAAAACTCTTCTTTTCACTACAAAATAATTTTCTAATTTTTGTATCTAATTTCTCCTTGAAGCTTTTTAAAGCATTTTTAAATTTTTCCATATTTTCATTTTTCATATAATACCACCTTCATCTTGAACATAATTTAACTTTATTTTTATATTAACAGTTTCATCATTAATAATAGCATTCTCATTCCATTTAATAATAACATGAAATGTCATTTTATCACCTGGCTTTAAAGAACTATTTGCAACACTTAAGTTTTCATACTTAATATTAATAGAACTATTATAGTCAAAGCCATACTCCGTGATTGAATCTAATCTAGACGTACGAGTTCCAACATTTTCAACTGTTATTGGAATTAGAGCATATGCTCCTGGGCTCGTAAGGTTTGGCACACTTATATACACAAACTTTTTGTCATAGCTAATACTTGCACTTGCACCATTACTATTATGTTCTTCAATAATTCCTATTTTATAAAATTGAACTTCAAAGTCTCTCATATCAACGACGTTTTTATTAGAATCAGTTGATATGAAAAATATATAATAGGCAATTAAAATAACTATAGATGTAAATATCGAAATAATTAACATTTTTTTCTTATTCATATTGAAACACCCTACCTTATAAGCATATCATTTTATAGTATAATTTTCAATTTAAAATTACATTAAACATCAAATAAACGTATCATCTACTCTTTCATATATTGATGATGTTTTTCCTTTTTCAACCTTAACATCGCTACCCATACTTGGATTTAACAATTCTCTTAAAATTATAGTTGGATATCCCACATAAGGTATAGTAAATTTTATTACCCCAGCAAATTGTGATTCTTCAACTGGATATAGGTCTATATTATCATTATTATCACCTTTTGTAATAAATATTCTACTTCCATCACCAGTTATATTTATTTTTTGAACCCTATGTATTATATAATTACCCTCTAATACATATCTAATTATATCCCCCTTTTTTACTTTATCTATATTTGTTTTTTTAACAATTACTATATCACCTTTTCTTATAACAGGAAGCATACTATTACTTCCAATAACAATAGGTTGAATAGGAAATACACCAAGTCCTAAACCAATTATAATCAAAACTAGTAGTACCATAACAAGCCAGCCTTTTATTCCAACAGTTTTTTCTGTTTTCGTTCTTAATGACCTATCTATTTTGCTAATTGAATAATTAATATAAACATAAGCAAAGAAAGGAACAATTGCACTTAATATAGAAGATAATGCCCAATCAATATCTGGAAGTATTGGTAGTAAAAACGTAACAAATTCTGGTAATAATGAATAAATAATTGGAGCTCCATAACCTGAAAAATATGCAACATAAGTTAAAAATAAATTTTTGATAATACTTGGGAAAAACGTCTGTATTAAAAACTCAAATAAAGAAAAAGAGTTTGCAAAATACGAACTAAATTTAAGAAAATTTAAATCGATGGAAGTAAATAATAATGAAATTAGAAATGTCCATAAAAATATTTTTTTTTGCCCACAATTAGTTATCATATAATATCTGATATATTCTCTTACAATAATTATTGGAACCACAGACCATATATTAGTTATTACTCCATTTAAGGTTCTATCATATGGGCTATTAGCAAAACCCTTAGCATAGCCTAATATAAAATATATTAAAAAATAAATCAAGCTAGCTACTACAACACAAAAATCAACTTGTCTTTTATATTTTGGATTTAATATATAGTTATTTTTAAAGAAAAAATATGCAATTATTCCAATAACAATCCACAGCATTGGTTTAACAACATATACATAAGAGGCGCCAAATACAGTAGAAAAACCCGTTATTTCAAATAGCATTGTAAGCATTACCATTATAAATAAAATAATAACATTTGTTTTTTTACTCACGTGTTACACACCCCTTACCTATGTATTTTATCATTCACAATTTTAACATAATTCATATAAGCAATCAACATACATAAACAGAAATAAATTAAATTATAGACTGCTTATATAGAAGTTTAATTGAGAATTTAACATCCTTAGAACTTTGATCTGAATTCTTATCCCAAGTTATTATAATTTTAAATGTTTGTGTATCATTTTGATTCATATTAACATTTTTTAACTCTTCCAAATTTTCATACGAAACTTTAACAGTAGGGTCAGAGGTTAATCCCTCAGCATCTACTCCCTCTAACATAGCTGGAATACCACCGTTATTTTTAACTTCTACAGTGACCTCTACATAAGCTCCTGGATATTGCAATTTTGGAACATTGATATCTAGTGAATTTTTATCAATGGATATACTAGTACTCGCTCCTATACTGCCAATTTCTTTTGTTATGGTAGCCCCACTAAATTCAACATCGAAATTGCCTATACCAGAAGCCGTTCCACTAATTACAAGAGTATCCTCAAAAATTGCATACCCAACAGACATTATTAATAAAAGTGAAATCAAACATAATACAAAAATACTTTGTTTTTTCATGATATGCATCTCCATATAGTATATATACATAATACCATAAAATAAAAAAAGTAGCTACTATATAGCAGTCACTTTTTTTATTTTTATAAATTACTATTGTGCAGTTACTTGTTCGTAATCTAATTTAATACTAAATTCTACAGTTTCATCAAGTGAATTATCAGTACCATTTATAGAATTATCCCACTCAACTTTTATAGTCATGCTTTGAGTATCATCTTTATTAATTAAAGTGTCACTTGCAGCTGGGCCATCATAAGTTACCTTAATAGCACGGTTTTCAGCAGTTAATCCAGTTTGAGTAATATTTTTTAGCTTAACTGGGATTGAACCTTTGTTTTGCACTGTAACTGGAATTGTAACGTAAGCTCCTGGATAAGTTAATCTGTCAACAGAAATTGTTAACTTATGACCATTATCTTCAATTTTAGCAATTCTAGCTTTTGCAGCTGTATCTGCTTCTCCTGCAACAGCATTAGTATCAATATAACCATCACTCGTGATATCTCCGATTGTAGTAAATTGAACATCAAAATTTCCACTTGCCTTTGCAGTACCAGAAATTGTTAATGATTGACTAAATAACGCATAACCAACAGATACAGCTAATACTAAAGCTATTACAGCTATTATCGCAATGTTTTGCTTTTTCATTCTTTTACTTCTTCTCCTCTCTTCTATTTTCTATAAACTATAATACATTTTTTATTAGCATTAGTCAATAATAAAATAAAAGGTTGACATATAATTTTGTGTCTCCCTTTTATATAAATACCCATATTCCTTTAAAATATACGATTTTTTAAGTTAAAATTTTTTTTACTTTACACTTTAATTATTAACTTTTTGATGAACAACCGGGCTTTCCATTGTAAGTGGTGCGAAAGTATAACCATTTGAAAGTCCATATTCAATTATTCTTTCAACTGCATCTACAGAATAAGATTTAATATCATGCATTAAAACCACATTAGATTTATCAGGCCTTATAGCAGATATTACATTCATATATATTTGATTAGTGTCTTTTGTATTCCCAGCATCACCAGATGAAATATCCCAATCAAAATACCTAAAGCCTATCTCTTCTACTTTTTTAGTTAAAATGCTCATTATTCCATTTCTATAACGTCTACTAACAGTATTAGAACTTCCACCTGGAAATCTAATTATTTTTGCATCCACTCCTGTATAACTTTTTACCCTATCATTAATAGCTAATAAATCTTCCATATAAGCTTCTTCACTTACATATATCTTTGCATAGTTATGTGAAAAACTATGAAGTCCAACAGTATGTCCCTCATCATACTCTCTTTTAATTAAGTCGGCGTGTTTACTGTCATATCCAGTTACAAAAAACGTTACTTTTGCATTATATTTCTTTAATATATCTAAAAGCTTTGCTGTGTAAACACCTGGACCGTCATCAAATGTTAAGTATATGGTTTTTTCTGTAACAACTCCTGGCGTATAATTATTTCTATTAAATACTTTAATTGTTCTTTTTACACTTGTCTCGTTTTTAAATGAATCACTAACAAAGTAAGTTAAGGTATAGCTTCCTTCCTTATTAACATCTACGTTTCCTTCTACTTTAACATTTTTAGTGATATCTCCATCACAATTATCAACTGCAGCATATCCAGGTTCATCATATTGATTACCTACTCCTAGGTAAACTGTTGAATCATCATTTAAAACTATAGATGGCTTTTCATTATCATTTATTACAACATCAAACTCTTTTGTTGTAGTATTACCAGATGAATCACTTACTTTATATATAATTTTATCATTTTTAATTGAATACTTAATATTACTTGTTATATCGCCATCATAATTATCAGTTGCCTTATATGTTACGCCTAAAGCCTTACCATTTGGGCAAACATTATTAAAGCTACCATCAATTACAAGCTCTGGTGGTTTTGTGTCAACAACCTTAATTTTTTTCATTTTTGTTGCTACCTTTTTACCATACTTTGCACTATAAGTAATTACGTAGACACCGACTTTTTTACTATCGACATTTCCTTTTTTATCATATTTAATTTTCTTACAAATCATTTTATTACCATAGCAGACATCTATTTTCTTATCCACATATTTTCCATATACTTCTAGCCTTTCTTCACTTATAAAATTATTAAAGTATATAGCATTTCTAAAGAAAAAAGAATATATGAGAATACCTATAACTAATATAGATGATATTATTATAATTATTAAACCTTTATTTTTCAATTTTATCACCCTACTTATGTATTTAGTATAACATTTTTCAAATAATTTATAAACTATCAAATAGTAATATTTGCCTTTTTAAGTAAAATACTAACTGTCTTTTCAATAGCTATCTTGCCATGCTGATAAGTTAATCCACCTTGTTGATATGCTATATAAGGCTTTCTTATTGGACCATCACATGATAATTCTATTGATGAACCTTGTGTAAATGTTCCAGCAGCCATTACTACCTTATCATCATATCCAGGCATATCCCACGGAACTGGTTTTGATAGTGAATCTACTGGTGATGAGCTTTGAATACCCACGCAATAATTTACTAAGTCTTCTTCATTTCCAAATATAATATTTTGAACAATATCAGCTCTTTTTTCATCATATCTAGGCTCTACAGTGTATCCTAACTCTTCCATAACTTTACTTGTTAGTACAGCTATTTTAAGTGATGATGCAACAACACTTGGTGCCATAAAAAGTCCTTGAAGAATCATTTTATTAATTCCAAGAGTAGGGCCTACTTCTCTTCCCTCGCCTGGAAGAGTTAATCTTTCTCCAGCTAAATCAACTAGTTTTTTTCTTCCAGCTATATAAGCTCCATTAGGCGCTAAACCTCCACCTAAATTTTTAATCAAAGAGCCAACCATAACATCGGCACCCACTTCAAGAGGTGTTTTATCTTCTACAAATTCACAGTAACAATTATCAATCATAATTATTATTTTATCATCTGTTTTTTTTATTAAGTTAACTACTTTTTCAATCTTATCAATAGTTATACTTTTTCTGACCGAATAACCCTTACTCCTTTGTATTTCAATTAACTTAACCTTGTTATTTTTTATATACTCTTCTATTTTTTCATAATCAAAATCATTATCTTTTAAATCTATTTCATGATATCTAACACCAAATGCTTTTAAAGAGCTTTCATTTTCTTTTATCCCAATTACTTCATGAAGGGTATCATATGGTGTTCCTGATATGCTAAGCATTAAATCATTAGGTCTTAAGTATGCAAATAATGCTACGCAAAGGGCATGAGAACCGGATACAAATTGATTTCTTACAATAGCATCCTGGGCCCCTAATACTTCTTTAAAAACGTTTTCTATAGCACTTCTTCCAATATCATCATAGCCATAGCCCGTAGTACTTGTAAAATGTACTTCTGATATATTATTATTTTTAAAGGCATTTAATACTTTAAGACTATTTAATTCGCATGCCTTATCTATCTTATCATACTCGCTTTTTACACTTTCTTCCGCTTTATTAACAAGTTTTAAGGCCTCACTAGTTATACCAAATTCATTATACATTTTCTTCCTCCATAATCTTACATACATCAATCCATTTTACATAATTAACTATTTTTTCTATGGTATCTACATCCATTTTAATTGCACTATTTGAACTACCACATGCAGGATAAAAATACTTAAGTGTTTTAAGAGATTCATCTAAGTATATTTTAACGTTTTCTTTAACTCCAAATGGGCATACACCGCCAGCTTTATGACCTATTATTTCTTCTAGCATATCAGATGGAATCATTTTAGCTTTCTTATGAAATTCCTTTTTGTATTTACTGTTATCTATTTTTGCATCTCCTCTTACAACAATTAATATAGGATTATCTTCTACTAAAAATGATAATGTTTTTGCTATGTCCTTTTCTTTGCAACCGATTGCTAAAGAAGCTTCATATACAGTTGCAGATGAAACATTAAATTCTTTTATTTCTTTATCTAAATCATATTTTTTTAAGTATTCTCTAACTCTATTAATTGACATATACTACCTCCATACTAACTGTGACTACAACCACCGTCAACTCTTAATACTTCATTATTTATGTAACTTGCTTCATCACTTGATAAAAAATATATTGCTTTAGCTATTTCTTTAGGTTCTGCAAATCTTTTTAAGTAAATCTTATCACATTCTTCTTTTATATAGCAACTATCTAATTCCTTATTCATTTCTGTGTTTACCCATCCAGGTGCAACTGCATTAACTCTAATATATGGTGCAAGATAGTTGGATAAATTATGAGTAAGTGATATTAAACCAGCCTTAGATGCATCATAATCTAGGCTATACTCATAATAAGTTTCTAATCCATTGGTAGAAGATACATTTATAATAGTGCCATTTTTTTCTTCTAGCATATATTTTGAAACTTCTCTTGAAACAATAAATGGTCCAATTAGGTTAACATCTAATATTTTTTTAAAGTCCTTTATATTTTTTTCATCAAATGTAGTATCAATTGCAATTCCAGCATTATTTACCAAAACATCTATTTTTTTATAGGTACCTATTATGCTATTAATCATGTTTTTTACTTCATTTTCATTTGATACATCACACTTACAAAGCATAACTTCTATATCATAATTATCAATTAAATGTCTTTTTAATTTACTAGCTTCTAAATCGTTTGATAAATAATTTATCACAATATTATAATTATTTTTAGCAAACTCTATTGCTGTAGCTCTTCCAATTCCTCTAGAGCCTCCTGTAATTAGCACTGTTTTTCTCATAATTACCTCTTTTCTTTTAACTATTTTACCATGTATGTTTTATTATGTAAATTAACGGTGTTATTAATTGTGCACAATTATGCATAATTAATAAAAGAAAAACTGTAGTAATAAACTATAGTTTCTCTATTTCTTCTTTAGTTAAATCAGTTATTTTTATTATTGTATCTAACGGTATATTTTCCTCTTTCATTTTCTTAGCAGTTTCTATTTTATTTTGATTTATTCCCTTTTCAAGTCCTTCCTTAAGGCCAGTTTCCCTAGCATCAGCTATATCAACATTTCTCATCCATTCATCTTGCTCTTCTTTTATATAATATCCCTTTATATAATCATCCATTGATAATGTTGTTATCTTATTTTTAGCACCTTCCATTACCTTATCTCCTTTTGATATCTTATTTAAATCTTCCTTATTATTTGCAATCATAAGCGCTAACTTCTTTATAAATGTATTTAACTTTCTATCTTATAATACATTTTATATGCTTTTGAAAGATTTACATGGTATATTACTGGGTCATTGCTATCTATATAACTGCTTCTTTTTCTATAGGTACTTTTATTTCTCATTTCAAATATAGTTATTAATTCATCTTCAAACTTCCATACTTTATCAAAGTTTATTTGAACCACGACTATATCTAAATTATCATAGTCTTTACCACTTTCTATAGCACCTACCATAATTCTACTTAGGTATGCATTGTTTTTTCTAACAGATGCCTTACTATAACTTGCATTCATCTCTAGATTAATAGTTAGTTTATTTATATCTACTATTAAATCCGTTACCTTTCTTTTTTCTGATACACCTAGTATTCCTTGCTTTTGTATTCTTAAATGCTAAATTATCTAATATATAATTCTTATCTATATCTAATATATTACTTAATATATCTGCTAAGTATCCATTAATATAGATTTAAACATCCTATCTGATGTTACAGGTACCACTTCTCCTTCTTTTAGGTTTATTTTCATAATTTTTCTGTCTCCTTTTCCTTTATGAAAATGCCTCTATAATAGCACCTTAAATCATCATATTTTGTATAATTATGGGTAAGTATTTAAAAAACTAGGAAATTTTTTCCTAGTTAGCTTATTATATTAATAACCACCTTATTCTTTATCGCTTGATAATAGCTTTATCATATCTTCTTTTTCTAGTTTTGAAACAAGTGTTGCATCATCTTTTCCTTCAATTATGCTATCACTTAATTTTCTTTTCTTTTCCTGAAGCTCTATTATTCTTTCCTCAATAGTACCCTTAGTTATCATTTTAATTACTGTTACTTTATTTTTTTGTCCTATTCTATGAGCTCTATCAGTTGCCTGATTCTCAACCTGAGGATTCCACCATATATCAATATGTATTACTATATCAGCCGCTGTTAGATTAAGACCCGTACCACCTGATTTTAAAGTAATTAAAAAACAACTAGTATCATCCGTATTAAACTTTTCCACAAGTTCCATTCTTTTCTTACTTGAAACTTCACCTGTTATAGTATAATTACTTATTTTTTCTTTCTTAAGTTTTTTTTCAACATTATCAATTACTCTCTTAAAGCTACTAAATATTAAGATCTTATGATTTTCAGATACATAGTTTTTAATTATCTCTATTAATTTTTCTATTTTTACAGAATCATATTTATAGTTTTCATAAAGAACTGTTGGATCTACACAAATTTGCCTTAATTTAGTTAACAATTGTAAAATCTTGAATCTAGCTTTTTGAAAGCCTTCTTCCCTAATTAGTTCATCCATCTCCTTTTGACACTGTTTTAGCTCTTTTACATATAGTGCCTTTTGAATATCGGGCATATCTAAATATATTTTATTTTCAACTTTGTCTGGAAGTTCTTTTGATACGTCCTTTTTCTTTCTTCTTAGTATAAAAGGTTTTATTAAGCAATTTAACTTTTTAATTTTATCTAATGATGCATCATCAAAATCTTTTATACCATAAGCTTCTTTAAATTTATTTATACTATTTAAATATCCTGGCATTATAAAGTCAAATATACTCCATAATTCTAGTATAGAGTTTTCTATTGGGGTGCCTGTTAAAGCTATTTTAGTTCTTGCATTTATCTTCTTAACTTCCATTGTCATGCCAGCTTGGTAGTTTTTAATTGTCTGTGCCTCATCTATAACACACAATTCAAAGTTCTTATTTTCATACTCATCATTATCATTTCTAATTAATCCATAAGATGTTATAAATACATTATATTTATCAAAATCATTAATAACTTTAAGCCTTTGTTCTTTAGTTTCACTTACAGTTACATATTTTAGATCTTTAGCAAACTTATCAAATTCTTTTTTCCAGTTATAAACTAATGATGTAGGGCATACAATCATTATTTTAGCATCTTTCTTTTCTTTTATAATTTGCTTTATAAATGCTATTGTTTGAAGACTTTTGCCTAGCCCCATTTCGTCAGCTAAAATACCACCTAAATCACACTTATATAATGTATAAAGCCATTTTACACCATCTTTTTGATAATCACGTAAAACTTTCTCATCATGCTTATCAAATGTTATTTTAGTGTTTTTAAATTTTATAAACCCATCTATAAATTTATCAAATGAATAATCAGTAGTAATATTTTTATACTTATTTTCTTTTAAACTATTTATATAAAATGCTCTATATTTAGGTATTGTAGCATTACCTGATAGCATATCACTAGATGAAATATCTAAGTCTGTCATTACACTACTTAACTCTTTTAATTCCTCATTCTTATTCAAATCAATAATATTTCCGTTTTTAAGTTTGTAATATCTTTTTCTATTCTTAATACTTGAGACAATTTTATCAAGCTCATTATTACTTACATTATCTAAACTAAACTTATATGACATAATATTGTCTTTACCAATAGAGAAATTAGATTCTATCTTACTTTTTTTAATTATACTTACATCATTTATTTTCTTACTAGTATAAACCTTATATTTTTCAGATAGTTTTGTTAAATGTTCATCTATAAATTCTACTAAATTATCTAAATCATCAATATATATCTTTTTTTTATCAAATTTAAATCCATAATCCTTAAGTTCTTTTACTAATATATTTTCTTTTTCATCATCTCTTAATACAGTATCATCATTATCAAAATAATCTAAAACAGTGCCATCATAGTCTAACTTTATTTTACAATTTATTTTATCTTTTAGCATATCGAAATATAAAGATATTTTAAGTTCTTTTGAAATTACAATATCAGTTATGCTTTCATCTATATTAGTATTATTCTTTATTCTTTTCAAAATACCATTCTTGAATGAACTAATATTATCTTTTTTAATATATAAAGCGTCTAGCTCATTATCAAATATGTTTTTTAATAGATTAGAATAAAGTTGTGGAACTATATAAAGAAATCCATTATGTAAAATGTACTTGCAATTTTCCTCTAAAAACAAATAGTTTTTAATATTGTCTATTTTAAGCTCATAGTCTTTATCATCTTTTTTTAGGTCAAACTTAAATGGAACATCATATATTATACCATTTACCTTTCCATATCCTTTGACTGAAAAACTTCTATTTTTTAACATTTCAAATAAATAGGAAGCTTCTCTATCATTTAAATTAAGAATATTTCTTGTTTGATAATAATTATAGTAACTATAACTATTATTTTCCTTGTAACCTAGTATAAAATTAATTATCTTTTCATCTTCTTTGTTAAAGTAATGTTTGCTTCCATCATAAGTAAACTTAACTCCTAAATAAAAAGTTCCATTATTATCATAAGCATTTTTAAAGTTACTTAACTTAGATTCATTTGACAATAAGTATAATTTATCAATGCCTATTTTAGGTCTTACCAAAACACCATTATCGCTTATTTCAAGCTCTATATCTAGCTTTAATTCTTCTCTATTATTGTTATTATTTTTTGTGTAGAAATTTAATATATCACTAGTTTTTTCGTATTTATCTTTAGGCTTAATAAACCAAATGTTCTGGTAGTTAATTAAAGAAGCTGCAATATGTTTACATGTCCCTACCTGGTAATATCTAGGGCAACTACAACTCGTCCTTATTATCTCATTATCGTCAATAATAGCAGACGCAGTATAAATACTATTTGAATTTTCAGACTTCACTTCAAAATAATGAATCCTAGAACCACCATATAAATCTCTATAGCCTATATATTCTATATTGTCTTTATTATAATTACAACCTTTTTTATAAGAATCATAACCTAGATTATTTATTATTTTATCGCTTATTTCCTCGTACATAATAATCCTCCCCGTTAATCAAACAGGTATATAATATCATACAAATGTTTTTAAGTAAAGAAAAATTGACGAGCTATGTCATCAATTTAAAACATTTGTTTATTTATCCATTTTTCTTTCCGTTTTCTATTCCTTTACTTATGCTTTCAGCAATAGATCCAGCAGCATTAGCTATAGTAGGAGTAATCTTTTCAATTCCCTCCTTAGCAACTGGCATCACTTGTTGTACTCCATATGCAGTAATTTCTCTTCTGTGAGCAACAAGTAAAACTATGCCACCAGATATAGTAAATAAAAAACCTACTGAATTAATAACGCCGCCTAATACTAAAAGTCCCATTCCACTAAAAGCGCCCTTAGCCATTTGACTTGGTTCTCCAATTCCGCCAGTAAATGAGCTACCAAAACCAATAAATCCTAATACAAGTATTATAAAACTGATTACTAGTGCTATAATTCCTATAATTAGTAAAGTTTTTCCAATTTTTTTAACTTTATTATTATTTTTTTGATAACTCTCTTCATTTAAATATTTTTTATTTTCCATATTAAAAACTTTCCTCACTTCTATTCTGTATAATATATATAAATTAAATTTAAGTATAATATAATTAAAAACTAACTTTTATATTTTTCTTTTTGCTATCATCTAGCTTGAATAATTCCTTTTTACTAAATCCAAATATTTTTGCTACTATATTTGACGGTATTGATTCAACCATATTATTATATCTAGTAACACTATTGTTATAGTACAATCTAGCAACATTTAATTTGTCTTCAATATCAGATAAAGTAGATTGTAAACTCATAAATTGTGAATTTGCCTTTAGTTCTGGATAGCTTTCAGCCAGTGCCATTATGCTACCAAATCTTTTATTAATTTTTTCTGTTTCATCTATGCTGAAACCATCGTTATTATATAAACTTCTTAATTTTACAAGTTCCTCTAATGTCCCAGCTTCATGCTTTGTATAACCTTTTACGGTTTCTATTATATTTGGTAATAAGTCAAATCTCTGATTTAATAAAACATCTATTGCAGATTCTGCCTCACTTACCCCATTATTAGCTCTTACAAACTTGTTATAGCTTGAAAGAAGCATTCCTGTTATAATAACTATTACTATTAAACATATATTTATTACCATACTATATTCCCCCCCCTTACTTTGTTTCTATGGTTATCTTATTTACATAACCATCATCACTATAGTCAAGTGATATTTCATATTCTTGAAATTTGTATCCATTAAAATTTTTAATCTTATCTTTTATTCCTTTAATACTGCCAGGAGATGTACCATATGATGTTCCATCAAATATAACCTCTACTAGATGTTCTGAGTTTTTATTGTTATTTTTAATTACATTATCTATTTGATTTTTCGCAAACATTCCTGATTCAGTTCCCTGGTACATTTCAAAACTATTATTGAAACTATTTCTTTCAAAATTTTTGTTTTCCTCTTCTTGTTCTTCTTTTTGCTTTTTTTTCTCTTCCTCTATTTTTCTTCGAGCTTCTTCTTGCCAGTCTTTTATTTCTTGCTTTTCTTTTTCCCTTTGCTCTATTTGCCTTTGTATTTCTTTAATAAGACTATTACCTAATCTTAAAACTAGTATTCCACTAGAAACTGCAAAAATAATTATTAGAAAACATGATATAATCTTTCTTCTAATATTACTATTGTTTTTCTTTTTAATTGGCACTACACTTTCTTTCGGTTTTTCTTCATCACCTAAAGAAACATCATCATTAGTAAGCGTATCTATACTAACGTTAAATAGCTTACTCATGTTAGTTAACTTATCCATATCTGGTCTAGATTGTCCAAGTTCCCATTTAGATACGGTTTGTCTTGTTACATCTAGCTTTTCAGCTAACTGTTCTTGTGATAAAAGCTTTTGCTTTCTTAAAGTAGTAAGCTTTTCCTCAAATTTCATATAACTCTTCTCCTTTTTTTCTCACATCAAGTCCAAAAAATGAATTTAATGTCAAAATAATAACATCTTTTAATATCATAGTCTAGCAATTCAAACAGGAAATTTGTCAACTAACCTTAACATTTCCTTTAAAAATGCCATTCTTTAACTTCGGGAATGTCTTCTCCGTGTTCAATTATATAATTAGAATGCTTAAGTAGCATATCATTCATATCATTAATTATTCTAATTCCTAAATCTCCTAAATTAAGGTTATTTACTGCATCAATTACTAAATTAAATCTATCTAATTTATTTTTAACTCTCATGTCAAATGGAGTTGTAATGGTTCCCTCTTCTACATATCCATGAACATGTATATTATGATTATGTCTAAAATACGTAAGCTCATGAATTAATGTTGGGTAACCATGAAAAGCAAATATAATTGGTTTATCTGCGGTAAATAAAGAATCATAAGCCCCATCTGTTAATGCATGTGGATGCTTAGTTGTTGAATCTAATTTCATTAAATCTACAACATTTATAAATCTTATTTTTAAATTAGGGACATATTCTTTTAATATTTTAGTTGCCGCAATAGCTTCTAGTGTAGGTGTATCACCTGAGCAAGCAATTATTATATCTGGGTTTGTATCATTACTTACAAAATCCCAAGTTCCTATTCCCTTTGTACAATGAGATATAGCTTCATCCATATTTAACCACTGATATGATGGATGTTTTGATGCAATTATAACATTTACGTAGTTTTTACTTTTTAAGCAGTGGTCCATACATGATAGAAGACAGTTTGCATCTGGTGGTAAGTACATTCTTACTACATCTACTTTTTTATTTGCTATATGATCTAGGAAACCCGGATCTTGGTGGGTAAATCCATTATGGTCTTGTTGCCATACATTTGATGTTAATAGGAAGTTAAGAGATGAAATTGGCTTTCTCCACGGAATTTCATTACATACTTTAAGCCACTTTGCATGCTGTGCTGCCATTGAGTCAACTATTCTTATAAATGCCTCGTAACTAGCAAAAAATCCATGTCTTCCAGTTAATAAATATCCCTCTAACATACCCTCGCATATATGCTCAGATAACATAGAATCCATAACTCTACCAGTTTTAGATAAGTCCTCATCATTATCTTCTATTTTTAACTGCCAATCTCTTTTTGTTACGTCAAAAACAGAATAAAGCCTATTAGACATAGTTTCATCTGGTCCAAATATTCTAAAGTTTTTATTATCCTCATTTAGTTTAAATATGTCTCTTATAAACGTACTTAAAACGAGCATATCTTGCTTTTTTACTGAACCAGGATTATTAACATCAACTTTATAATCAGCAAAATTTGGCATTATAAGTGGCACTCTTTTTAATCCACCATTAGTATTAGGATTAGCACCCATTCTTCTATCGCCTTTTGGGCATAACCCTCTTAACTCTTTTATTAATGTTCCATTTTCATCAAACAATTCTTCTGGGCGGTAACTTCTAAGCCAGTCTTCAAGCAATTTCATATGTTCTTCTTTTTCCATACTAATAGGAACCTGGTGTGCTCTAAATGAGCCTTCTATTTTCTTTCCATCTACCTCTTTAGGGCCAGTCCATCCTTTTGGTGTTCTAAGAATTATCATAGGCCATCTTACATCATCATTGTTATCTTCACTTTTAATTTTTCTTATGTTATATATTACTTTATCTAAAGTTGCAGCCATTTTTTCGTGCATTAAAAGCTCATCATCACCCTCTACTAAGTAAGGTGTGTACCCACAGCCATAAAAGAAGCTTGCAATTTCCTTATTAGACATTCTAGAAAAAATAGTTGGGTTGCTTATCTTATATCCATTTAAATGAAGTATAGGAAGCACTACCCCATCCGTTTTAGGGTTTAAAAATTTAGCTCCATGCCATGAAGTTGCAAGAGGACCTGTTTCAGCCTCACCATCACCTACAACACATGCTACTATCAAAGATGGATTATCAAATGCAGCACCAAAAGCATGTGCAAGTGAATAACCAAGTTCGCCTCCCTCATGTATAGAGCCTGGTGTTTCTGGTGCAACATGACTAGGTACCCCGCCTGGGTAAGAAAACTGTCTAAATAGTTTTTTTAAGCCTGATTCATCCATGGTAATATTAGGATACTTTTCTGTATAGCTACCTTCTAAGTATGTATTTGCAATCATAAAATTACCACCATGACCTGGTCCAGAGATGTATATCATATTTAAATCATACTTGTTAATGATTCTATTTAAGTGAGTATAAATAAAATTTTGCCCTGAAACAGTACCCCAGTGTCCTACTATTTTCTTTTTGATATCACTTTTTACCAGTGGTCTTTTTAGTAAAGGATTATCTAATAAATATAACTGACAAGCTGATATATAATTAGCTGCCCTAAAATAACCATCTAACTTTTCAATTTCTGTCATAACTAGCCTCTTTCCTATTCTGACTTAATTATAGCATAGAAAAAATTATAAATACAATTAAAAAGTAGGAATAAATTCCTACTATACATATTTTTTAATTACTTTATCAAAATCTTCTTCTAAATTCTGTTTTCTAATATAACTACTAAAACCATCTTCTACATAGTGCTTCTTTATTGATTCTTTATCTTCCGCAAGCATTATTATGCAAGGAACATTAAAATCATCTTTAACTTTCTTTAATTCCTCAAAAACACCATAACCACTTAATGGTTTCATTTCATCTTCTAAGATAATTAAATCAAAACTTTCTTTATCTTTGACTCTTTGTATTAAATCACTACTGTGCATAGTTGTTAAAAGTTCTATATCATACTTGCTAGATAAAGAATTTATATCTTTTAAAGTTTGAAGCTTATCACTTACAACTATAACCTTTTTCTTATTAAATATATACTCATTATAATACTCATCTTTATCTATCTTCATTTTTTGGTCTAAAACGATTGTAAATGTACTGCCTTTTTTCTCTTCACTTCTAATATTTATATGGCCACCCATTTTTTTAATTAGTTTAAAGGCTAGTTTAAGATCAATATCCAAATTATCAAGTTTCAAAAGGTCTGTATCTTCTAAATCACTGTTGCTTTTTAGTAATTCATTTAATTTTTCAACGCTAATACCAACGCCAGAATCTTCAACCTCTATTATAAGTCTACATACATCATATTTGATAATCTCATTTGCATTTACTTCTATATAGCCTTCCTTAGTATACTTTGTTGCATTAAGAAGAATGCTACTTAGTATTTGTTTTAGTTTAACTGAATCACCATATAATTCCGTAGGTATGTTTTTGCTTATATTGCATCTTAATTCTACCTTACTATTTAACTTAGCTTTAGCATTTACTATACAAGTATTAAGCAGTGGATATATATTATAAGTTTCACTATTAACCACTAATTTACTAGATGAAATATTTGATATATCAAGAACATTATTTATAATATTCTTAAGTCCCCTAGCATTATTTTCTATTATTTTTAAGCCTCTTTGTAACTCATCAATATCCTTTTCATTTTCAAGCATCTTTTTAACTTCTAAAATATTGTCTATAGGTCTTTTTGTATCCTGTGACATACTAAATAGAAAGTTTGATTTTTCCTCACTCATACTCTCTAATAATTTTTTATTCCTATTAAGTTCATTTATCATCTTCACATCCGGGTTTTCTATTGTAAAAAACATTATTAAGTCAGCATATGATGCAACTAAAGAAATTAATAATATTTCCGGTGCTATTCTTCTTATAAAAAGAGAAGCAACCCCTAGCACTGCTAGGAAAAATAAAGGGATGAATTTCTTTATACTATCTTTTTTAAAATTCTTTATTAAAGTTTTGAATACTAATATAAGTATTGCAAGCACATAAATAGCAAGAACCGCTATTAATGTGTTTACAGCATCACCAGATGTATCAATTACTCCATTTGAATTAATTACATTAACTTTCATAAAAAATAAGTACACAGATATTGCTATGTTAGCAATTATAGAAACTTTTTGAATTGTTTTCCTTATCTTTTTATTATTATAAACAGAAACAATTAACACATAATTAAATAATGCCCATACCCAAAATAATATTAAAATATAATCTATTCTGTGCATATTATATATGTAGTTTGGAATACCATATTTATTCATAATGATAACTAAAGTACATGCTAAAAGAGATTCTAATAAAGCTATCACTATAAGATAAGAATATGCTTTTGTTTCATCGCTTTTAAATCTTTTCTTTGAAAAAAACACGCATACTACTAATAAATTAATAAGTACTGCACAAACTGGAAAATATAAATTATCCACAAACCCACCTACTTTCTTAACTAAAGTATATCACAATATATTTTTATGCACAATAAAAAGAAACCTAATTATGATTTCTTTTTGACGCTAAAAAGGCGTTATTTTTATTTAATATTAAACTATCAAGATGACTAAAAGCCTCTTCTTTTGAAGTAACATCTTTATCAATAAAGTGCTTTTTATCTATGTCTTCTTCAGTGAAGTACCATCCATTTAAAACATTTTTCTTATATTTTTCATAATATGCTGCCAAAGGGGATTTTCTCTTAAAGTCATGGGTTAAATCTTCCTCTATGCTAGGCTTTCTTCCATATTTTTTAACTAAGCTATCTCTTTCAACTTTAGAGTACTGCTCCCAAATGTCAAAAAGATTACCTAATATCTCTGATTTAATTACTTCTAATCCTTCTTTTTTCTCTTTAGTAGTTAACTTCCTGTTACCGTACATTTCTCTAAAATCAATAACATTCCCTGCTCTAACTACGGCCTTTTTAAATATGCCTTGTTTAACTAAATCATATGAAATTGGAATGACTATGGCATTTGTATCAACTGCAGTTTGAACCATTTCAAAATAGCCATCATATATTGGTTTATTTTCTGATAAACACCAAGAACCCTCATAGTACCATAACAAATTTATAAGAGCATTTAAAACATCCCTTATAGTAATCTTAATATTTGTTCTGTCATTTACTATATTGTTTAACTTTTTATTATAGTTTTCTTTTTCTCTTTTTAATTCTTCTTTTAAAATATCACTATTAGTTATACTTATATATTCTTCTAACGCTTCTATATATCCATTATCTCTAAGTAAATCCTCATTTTGATACGGATTTTCCATATTAAAATATATTACACCATTTTTTTCAATTAAAGGTCCGCCAATATTTCTATGTAAATTTTCATAGTCACCAGATAATAAAGCCATATGTGGTTTAATAGCTTCTAATATAGTTTCTGCATCCTCTTTTCTAACGTGGTTAGGTGCAAAAATAATTGGTCTACCCTTATATTCAGGATGCTTTTCATATAGCTTTTCAATGAAATCTCTATCTGGAAAGTCCTTACCACATAATCCTAAATTTCTAACTAGCTTGATACCATGGTATAAAGCATTATGTAGATATAAATTCTTCTTAATATTTTCTATTTCAAAAGCAGGTAGTCCTTTTTTTATCATTTCTTCTCTTTTTATACCTATTTCTTTTAATTCCTTTTTACTCTTTTCCAATTTTTTAGCATTTTGTTTCATGATTATCCCCCTTTTTCAAACACATACCATTAATACTACTACGGTGCCTTATTCTACCATAAATTTAGATCAATTGCAAGTCACCCCATTTTCCACAATTTTCCAATAATTTTTTCGAAAATATAATGACATTTTTAAGATTTTCATAGTATAATAAAGTAGAAAGGTAAAGTAGTATTATGGAAATTTTAAAGCAAGCGTTAATAGATTTTCTTAAAAAGAAGTCTGACATTGATTTAAAAGAAATAAAAAGGGAACTAAAATTGGATAGTAATCAAGGATTACTATTAGAAAGGTGTATTTTTGATTTAATAAAAGACGGCACTATTTATGAAGACAAAAATAATAAATACTCTCTTTTAGAGAATAAAACATCAATAATGCAAGGAAGGGTCCACTTTCTTAAAAGTGGTGACGCTGAAGTAACTTCAAAGACAGGAAAAAAAGTAATAATTCCTAAAAATAAAACTAAAGGGATACTAGAAAAAGATATAATAACAGTTAAGAATATATTTACTGATAGAAAAAATAATTTATATGGGTACCTTGATAAAATAATCGAGAGAAGGCAAAAACAAGTAACCTGTGAAGTAATATTTAATAATGGGCAAAACTCATTAATACAGTATAATTCAAAAAGCGAGCTTGAAGTAAAGGTTAATAGCAAGGCACTTGAAAAATACGGTGTTGGTGAAATATTATTAGTCAGGTTAGAAAAAAATGGTCCATGTGATGGAAAAATAATAAAATACGTTGGTCATAAAGATGAGCCAGACTTAGATGAAAAAACAATTGCATATGACCAAGGTTTTGAAGTTGAATATAGTGAAAAATATTTAAAAGAACTTGAAAAAATACCATCAAAAATAGATGTAAAACAAGCTCTTTTAGAAAAAAGAACCGACTTAAGGGATAAAAACATATTTACAATTGACGGAAAAAATACAAAAGACATTGATGATTCAATTTGTATAGAACCTCTTGATAATGGACAGTACAAAGTATATGTTTCAATCGCAGATGTTGCTTATTATATTAAGGATAACACTGTAATTTGTAATGAAGCATATAAAAGAGGTACCAGTGTATACATGAATGACACAGTAATTCCTATGTTCCATCCTAAAATATCAAATGGTATATGTTCTTTACATCCAAATGTAGATAGACTAACTAAGACTTGTGAAATGATAATAGATAAAACTGGAAAAGTAACAGACTATAAAATATATGATAGTATTATTAATTCTAAGAAAAAAATGAATTATGATGATGTTAATGAAATTTTAATTAATGGTAATATGGTAGAAGGATATGAAGAGTTTTATGATGACCTTAAGCTAATGAATGAACTATCTAAAAAGTTAGATATAATAAAAGAAAACAGAGGATATTTAAATTTCTGTAGCAAGGAGATAAAAGCAAGAGGAAGAGAAGAACATATAACATTTGAGGAAAGAACTCAAAGAGATGCAGAAAAACTAGTTGAAAACTTCATGCTTCTTGCCAACTCATGTGTTGCGGAGTTCTTGTATTATAACGGACTTCCAGCTATATATAGAGTTCATGAAGCGCCTAAAGAAGATAGTGTA
This sequence comes from uncultured Bacilli bacterium, assembly GCA_934155185.1. GTDB lineage: Bacteria > Bacillota_I > Bacilli_A > RF39 > UBA660 > Aphodocola. Next base: position 8,696 of record CAKPGT010000007.1, on the reverse strand, counting down.
AGAGAGTTTGTACTTATGCTTAATAACATGGGATTCAATTTTAAAAATTGTAAAGACATAACTTCTAATAAATATATACAAAATTTAACTAATGAAATAATAAAAGCTGAAAACTTAGATGATGAAATATACTCAGAGCTTCTACTTATGAATACTATGAAGAGAGCTAAATATTCAAATTATAATTTAGGTCATTTTGGCTTAGCACTTAAGTTTTATACCCACTTCACCTCACCTATTAGAAGATATGCGGATTTACAGGTTCATAAGTTGCTTAATATATATATTAAGTATCATAATTTAAATTATGATACTAACGAACTTAATAAATACTTAGCAGAGGTAGCTAGAAACTGTACCGAAAGAAGTATGGCAGCTGATAAGGCTGAAAAAGAAGCTAATCAAATGCGTATGGCTGAATATATGGAACATAAAATTGGTCAAACATTAACAGGAACCATAGTTTATATCGGTACTAGAAACATGAAGATAAAAATTAAGGAAGGCGTAACTGGCAGTCTTAACTATTCTGACTTAACAGATGATACTTACATATATGATAACAATAAAAATAAACTAGTTGGTAAAAACACCAAAAAAGAATACAACCTAGGTGACAGTATTACTTTTGTTGTTAAAGATGCATCAAAAAAGAATAGAACAATTAACTTTGCAATGGAAGGTTATGAGCTAGAAGAAACTAAAAGAAAAATCTATAAAAAAGAAAAAGGTAAATCGCATTTTTGATTTACCTTTTTAATTAATTACTTTATTTCGATATATTTTTTATCTTCAGACTCTGCTTTTTTAGGGACAGTGATTTTCAATACTCCATTATTAAACTCTGCATTTATATTTTCAGAATCTAAATCATGTAAGTAAAAAGATCTCTCATACTTTCCATAACTTCTTTCACGGTGAATATAGTTTTTATCTTCTTCACTTTCTTCATTAGACTTTTCAGCAGTAATTGTTAAATAGTCCTTTTTAGCTTCGACTTTTATTTCGTCTTTGCTAAATCCAGGAACATCCATTTCAATATGATAATCACCACCCTTTTCATAAATATCACACTTCATATTGTCCTCTTTTGAAACTGGCATAAAGTCTTGCAAAATATCTCCGAAATAACTTCTTGGGATTAAACTCATATATCTCATCTTCCTTTCTGATTATGTTATACCACTTTAATTAGCACTTGTCAATAGGAAGTGCTAATTTTTAATATACATTTTATTATGTGTAAATACACTATAAAGTATTCATTCATTAAGTAGTTTTTTAATAGCATCGTATAAATATGGCTTATATTCTTCTATTGAAACAGGTTCCTTATTTATAATCGAATTAAAACAAGTTGAACTAACTAACTCTATTATCATATATAGCGTTACATTAGGATTTTTTAGTTTTATATTTTCTTCCTTTACTTTATTAATAAAAAGCTCATGTATACCAAGTGCATTATCATCTACTATCTTACTTACCTTTTCATTATATAAAGCCCAAGATAAGTTCTTACTAATAAACCTAAGCAATAACCTATTTCTATTAAGTTCATTTATTACATAATCAATAATAAAAATTAATCCATCCTGAAAATTATCTATGTTCTGCTTTTCCATTTTTTTTATTGCGTTGTTAAATAATTGTTTACTCTTTCTTATTATTAGTTCATTTTGTATTTCATATTTGTCCTTAAAATATAAATAAAATGTACCTTTAGCTGTTCCTGCATCATCTGTTATTTCCTGCACAGATGTATTTTTAATGCCTTTTTTAGTAAATAACTTAAAGGAAGCATCAAGAAGTTTTTTCTTTTTTTCTTCTTTTTTTTCTTCTGCCTTTCCCTTTTTAATATCATCATTTTTCACTTAAATCACCACCTATAAGTTAATTTCATATTATCACTTAAAGATGATGCAGTCAAATAAAAATCACTTATTTTCTATAATTTGGCATTTATTGTTGACTATTGGTCATTTTTTTGCTATCATAATAATGACTTTTGGTCATATTATATAAAGGAGGATAATTATGGATAAACTAACTAATTTTATTTGTAAACATAAAACTTTAATATTAATATTTACTTTACTACTTTTAGTACCCGCTTTAATAGGTATTAAAAATACTAAAATAAATTATGATATATTAGTTTACTTACCAAAAGACATTGAGACTATAAAAGGTCAAAATATACTTACTGATGATTTTAATATGGGAGCTTTTTCTATATCTATAATTGATAATATGGAAGCTAAAGATGTATTAAAATTAGAAGAGAAAATTAAAAAAGTTAAAGGAGTAAATGAAGTTGCAAGTTTATATGATTTTGTTGGCAATACAATACCAGTTGAAATGCTTCCAGACGAAGTTACATCAAGACTTGCTAAGAAAGACTCTAGCCTACTTTTAATAACATTTAAAGATGGTACATCTGAAGAGACAACGCTAGATGCTGTTAGTGAAATAAGAAAGATTACCAAAGAAGACGTTAAAGTAGCTGGTATGAGTGCTATGGTACTAGATACTATGAACTTATCTAATGAAGAAATAGTAGCCTATGTAATAATAGCTGTTATACTTTGTCTTATTGTTTTAATGATATCACTTGATTCATATTTAGTACCTATCCTATTATTATTAAATATTGGTATTGCAATACTATTTAATATGGGAACCAATGTATTTTTAGGCAACATATCATATATAACAAAGGCTATAAGCGCTGTTTTACAGCTAGGTGTTACAACAGACTTCTCCATATTCTTATATCATAAATATGAAGCGTGTAAGAAAGATAAGAAAAATAAAAATAAAGATGATGCAATGAAAGAAGCTGTAAAACAAACCATAAGGTCTGTTACTGGTTCATCACTTACTACTATAGCTGGATTTTTAGCGCTATGCTTTATGACTCTTACTTTAGGTAAAGATATTGGCATAGTAATGGCTAAGGGTGTATTATTTGGATTAATATGTGTTGTAACAGTATTCCCTGCCCTACTTCTTATATTTGATAAGTTTATTCAAAAAACAGCACATAAGGTAATACTTCCTTCATTTAATAGCTTAAAATCATTTGTTATTAAACATAATAAATTAATATTTGTAATATTTTTAATATTAATTATACCTGCTACTATTGGTCAGTCTAATGCTAAAGTTTATTATAACTTAGATAGAACACTACCTAGTACACTTAAAAGTTCAGTAGCTAATAAAACTCTTAAAGATGATTATAAGATAGTATCACCTGAAATGATTTTAGTTGATAAAAATCTAAGTAATGATGATATAAATAATATGATAAGTGAAATTAAAAATGTTAAGGGAATTGACCTTGCACTATCATATTCAAGTGTAAATGATATAGGGCTTCCATTTGATATACTAGATGATAACGTAAAAAGTATGCTAGAAAGTGATAAGTACAAAATGATTATTGTTAATTCTGTTTATGACATTGCAACAGATAAGTTAAATAATCAAATAACTAAAATAAATACAATTGTTAAAAAATATGATAAAAATGCGATTGTAGCTGGAGAAGGTCCTTTAATGAAAGACCTAGTTGAAATAAGCGATACGGATTTTAGAAACGTAAATTATGCTTCTATATTAATAATATTTGTAATAATGATTTTTGTTTTAAAGTCTTACAGCTTACCTATTTTGCTTATTTCAGTAATAGAATTTGCAATATTTGTTAATATGGCTGTTCCTTATTATACTAATACTCAAATACCATTTATAGCATCAATTGTAATAGGTACAATACAGCTTGGTGCAACTATAGATTATGCAATTTTAATGACCACGAAATACTTAGAAGAAAGAAAAACAAAAAATAAAATAGACGCTATCAAATCTTCATTAGATAGTTCTATTAACTCAATATTTGTTTCTGGTATGTGTTTCTTTGCCGCTACATTTGGTGTTGGAGTGTATTCAAAACTTGAAATGATTGGTTCTTTATGTACACTAATTTCAAGAGGTGCAATAATAAGTATGATAACAGTTATAATGATACTTCCTTCTGTCTTATTAATATTTGATAAATTAATAATTAAGACTACAAAGGGATTTAAAAAACAAGGAGATGGTAACATGAAAAACAAAAAAAGAATAAGTAAAGCTTTATCTGTGTTAGTTATGGCATTAATTCTTATTCCAAATAATGTATTTGCATTAACTAAAGATGAAACTGTTTATGCTAAACTTAAGAATAATGGTAGTGTTAAGAACATAACTGTAACAGAACACTTAATTAATAATGATAGTTTAACTAGCATAAGTGACTTAACAAATTTAAGTAATATTAAAAACTTAAATGGTAATGAAAAATTCGTTAAAGATAATAACAGTATTACATGGGAGACTAAGACTAAAAAGGATATCTATTATCAAGGTAATTCAGAAAAAGAACTTCCTGTAACTTTAGGTATTACATATAAGTTAAATGGTACTATAATGGAACCTAAAAAAATGGTAAATAAAAAAGGTGACGTTGAAATAGAAATAAGCTTAACTAATAATGATAAACATTATGTTAATGGTAAAACAGTTTACACACCATTTGTAGCAGGTATTACAACTACGATTAAAACTAAATATAATAGTAATGTTAGTGTAAGTAATGGTAAGGTAATATCTACTGGTACTAATAATGTTATAGCAGCTATTAGTGCACCCGGTTTATATGACAGTCTTAAGATAGATGAATTAAAATCACTTGATAAGGTAACTATTAAGTATACTACTGAAAAATTCAGTTCAAATAGTATATATGTAGCTATTACACCTAAAGTATTAGAATCTAGTGATTTAGATAAATTAAACAACATTGATAAAGTATATAGTAAAGTAAATGATTTATCTAAGGCTGCAAGCGAGATAGTATCAGGTACTAATGATTTAAAAAATGGTATAGAAAAATCTAATAAAGGTACTAAAGAAATTGATGATGGTATGAAAACCGTTTATGAAGGTTCTAATAAATTAAAATTAGCTATTGATTCATCTATTAATAGTTTAGAAAGTGATACAAAAGATGCTTTAGATGATCAAACACTAAATTATATTGAGCAAGAAGCAAGTTCTAAGGCTGAATTAAGCGATACTGAAAAAGCATATATTATGGGTGCTGCATTAGAAACCGTTAAAAACAGTGATACTTATAAGAACATTAAAGCTGGATATGAAGCTGGATTAAATGCTTATCACTTATCAGATGATATTATAAATATATGTTTAAGTGGTAATGTATCTGATGATTACAAAGCAGTATGTGATAGTGCTAGTAAATTAGTATCTGCAAAACAAATGATGATTATAATGGAAGAAACTGCTAAAGAAACTGCTGTTAATACTGCATCTAGTGTAGCTAAAGAAACCGCTAAAAAAGTAAGTAAAGAAGTCGCTACAACAGTATCTAACAGTGTTAAACAAGCTTCTATTAAAAAGACAAAAGAATCATTAAACGTATTATCTGAAAACTTAACTACTCTAAATAATGGTATTGGAAAGTTATATAATGGTATTAATGAATTGTATAATGGTTCTAATGAGTTATTAAACGGAGCTAACGCTTTATATGAAGGCGTAAATAAGTTCAATAATGATGGTATTATGAAAATAACTAATCTAGTTAATAACGAATTAAGATCAAAAGCAAATACGCTTAAAACCCTTAAAAAGTTGAGTGATAATTATTCTTCTTATACTATTAAAGATGATAATACTAAAGGAACAACTAAATTTATATATTTAATAGATGGTATAAAATAAACTTAAGTAAAATAAAAGTGCAACAATCTTTATAGAAGTTGCATTTTTATTTTAGTTAAATTTCAAATTAGTTGTTATAAGTTATGAAGAAAATAGAATATTTAAAAACCTCGCTTTTATCTTACTTAAAAACGAGGTTCATATCACATTTTAACTCTTATACTACTGTATTTTCATCTACATATTTTTCATCATTATAATTAGTTAGTTTATTACCTATAAAATATATAATTATAAATAGTGCACTTATAATAAAGAATATATATCCCATATTTGTAATCTTATTTATATTAATGTTAGCACTTTCCCCTATTAATTCACTTGTAAACTTATTACCTATCATATTAACTATTATAGGCAAAATAAACGTAATAATTATACCTGATATCAATCCTGCAATACCTAAATTAATACTAAATTTATAAAAACTTTTTTTCATTATCATGATTAATATTACTAAAAATATAACTAAAGAATAGCAGGCATACCTAAATTCCTTTGAAATAACTGTTTTATAAAGATTTGCTACCTTCTTTTGATTTTCATTTAAATTCTTATTTACTATAACAGTAACTTTTTCATATATATCATTTAATGCATTGCTATTAACTATTTCATCTATTACTTTTTCCTTTTCATATTCAGTAACTTCTATACCATGTTTTTTTAAGACATATTCATTTTCATCTATAAGGGTAAGTAATTCTTTTTTTGTATTTGGAGCAACAGCTTTTTTACCAGTTGTAACCGAATTAATTATTTCATCAAAATACTTATCCGTAAGCTTATTTATAGCAGGATTATTTCCTATCTCATTTTCTATCTCTTCTAATATATCATATGAAGCTTCTTTATAATTCTTTTTAACTGATAAAATGATTTTACTGGTTATCTCCCCTTTTACTAATGAATTGGAGATAGTATTAACACAAGCTTCTTTTATTCCATAACTTATACATAGAAAGCAAAAAAGAATACTAATAATTATAGTAAATATAAAACAGAAAAATTTTTTCATAATCAAATTCCTTTCATATACATTATATCACATTAGGAAAGCAAGGCTGATATAAATTTTAATCACCTTCATCTAAAGTGTTTCAACATCATTTTTAAAAGACTACAGCGCAAAAAAGAACATAGTGGGTAAATTCTATGTTCTCAAGCAATAAGGGAAGTATTCCTTACTTCCGAAATAATCATACACTATTATAATAATAAAATCAAGCCTTTTTTCGACAAAAATTGACATTCTTTTCGACAAAAATCGACATTTCTACAATGGTTTAATATTTTTAAACAACTTGCTATTTGCTATTCTTATTAATAATAAGTGTCTCCCCCGTCATTTCTTCAGGCTTTTTTAGTGATAATAATTCTAACATGGTAGGTGCTATATCAGCAAGCTTACCATTTTTTAGTAATATATCATCTTTAGTTACTATGAAAGGAACAGGCATAGTTGTATGTGATGTTACTGGTTTATGATTATCATCCCACATTATATCGCAGTTACCATGATCGGCAGTTATTATTAATGTACCATCTTTTTCTAATACTTTATCATATAGTCTTTTAAGACACTTATCTAAAAACTCTACTGCTTTTATTGCAGCATCATAATTACCTGTGTGTCCTACCATATCACCATTAGCATAATTTAAAATTACAACATCATAAAAGTCCTTATCTAACTCATCTAATAATCTATCAGTTATTTCTTTTGCACTCATCTCTGGCTTTAAATCATATGTTGCTACTTTAGGAGATGGAATAAGTACCTTTTTCATACCATTAAAATTCTCTTCAACGCCGCCATCATAAAAATAAGTAACATGTGCATATTTTTCTGTTTCGGCTATTCTAAGTTGATTTAGTTTATGTTCTGCTAAATATTTTCCCATTGTCTCAGATAAATCAACATGATTGAAAGCATGTGGACATATAACAGTATTAACAACTGGCATCATAGTAAGAACAGATAAATTATTAAAAGTCTTAGTTTCCATAGGGCTTTCATTAGGATTAGTTATAGCAGTAAAAAATTCTCTTAATCTATCCGGTCTAAAATTAAAGGTAATTACTCCATCACCATCTTCTAATACCGAATCACTTATAATACAAGGTTCTACAAACTCATCTGTTATATTATTTTCATAGCTTTGTTTTACTGCTTCTTTTGGTGAAGAATACTTTTTTCCAATACCATATACAATTGCATCATATGCTTTTTTTAATCTATCATAATTGTTATCTCTATCCATTACATAATATCTTCCTGATATGGTAACTATTTTACCTATACCAGTGTCTTTTATTTTATTTTCTAATTCTTCTATAAATTGACATGCACTTTTGAGCGGTACATCTCTTCCATCTAAAAATATATGATAGCATACCTTTTTTATATCCCTATCTTTTATCATATTAATAAGACTCATCAAATGCCTTATATGTGAATGCACACCACCATTTGATAGTAATCCCATAACATGGAGTTTTGAATCATTTTTCTTAACGTGATTTAATACATCTAATATTTTTTCGTTATCATAAAATGATTTATCTTCTATTGCTCTATTAATAATTTCAAGTGGCTGGTACACTATTCTACCCGCTCCTATATTCATATGTCCTACTTCACTATTACCCATTTGACCCTCTGGTAGGCCGACTTTTTTCCCACTAGCCTCTAACAAGCTATGTGGATATTTATCCCATAGAAAATCAAATGTCGGTTTACTAGCATTTTTAAATGCATTACCACTTTTTTCTTTCCTTATCCCGCAGCCATCTAAAATACATAATATTAATGGTTTTTTCATGTTATGTCGAGTAGACAAGTCTCGACTTTCACCTCTCTTTCTTTTCTTAGTGAGAGGTTAGTCTCATTGCCCCTCACA